>CAYFPO010000015.1:36004-38844 GCA_964345035.1 uncultured bacterium | reverse complement strand
TGATGCCATTAATTATGACCCGGATGCAACCATAGATGATGGGTCTTGTGAATATCCTGATAGTTTTGAAGGCATAATCGTCATTAATGAAATTAATTATAATCCTGCACAATCCTATGGCCACAGTGATTTTAATTATGAATTTATTGAGCTTTACAACAACTCTGATGAATCTGTTAATTTAGGCGGATTTCATCTCACATCACAGAATGTTGATTTTGTTATTGGTGGTGATGTAGTAATTTCCCACGGTGGATATCTTGTGATTGCCAGGAATTCTGATACCTATCCCGGCAGTATTCAATGGACAGGTGGTCGTTTGGAAAATAATACTGACTTTTTAGATCTGAAAGACAGTTATGGCATGGATGTGGATTTTGTACAGTATGATGATGATCCACCGTGGCCCACGGAACCGGATGCAGGTGGTTCCACACTTGAGTTATTAAGTCCGGAATTGGACAATTCCCTTGCGGAAAGTTGGCAGGCAAGTTTTGAAATCCCCGGAGGAACTCCGGGAGCACCGAATTCTACACCACCGGAAGATATCTATGGATGCACAGATGAATCTGCATGTAACTTTGATCCTGATGCAACGATGGATGACGGTTCCTGCTGGCATCCGGAAGATGAAGGCTGGTGTGATTGTGATGGGCATGCTGAGGATTGTGCCGGTGAATGCGGTGGTGAAGCCTTTGAAAATGAATGTGGATGCGTTGGCGGTTCAACAGGGAATGAAGAGGATTTTTGTTATGGTTGTACCGATCCTGAAGCAATTAATTATGATCCCGATGCAACTATTGATGATGGTTCTTGCGAATATCCACCACCGATAGGTGCAGATGCAATTTTGAGATTTGGAAACCTGGATCTGGATGGAAATTCTATAGAAATCTACCTTGAAAATACCGAAGCAGTTGCGGGATTTCAGTTTGATGTTACCGGTATTACATTAGTGGATGTATATGGAGGAATTGCTGGAGACTTGGATTATATGGTAACATTCAGTGGAAATACAATATTAGGGTTTTCACTCTTGGGTATTTCAATCCCTCCCGGAGAAGGAGTGCTGTTGAACATAGACTTTGAATATAACGGAGAAACTACTGCTGCACTGGAAAATGTTATTTTAGCCAGTGAAAACGGTACACCCCTGGAAGTGGAAATTGGTGATCCCATCACATTTGGTGGTGATGATGAACCTCATTTTGTTGTGGATATTGATCCAACCGGTGTAAACCAATTGGTGATTTTCCAGGAATCAATAACCAGTATGGAAGCAGGTGATGAAATTGGAGTGTTTGATGCAACCGGACTATTATCTAATGGTGACTGTTCAAGTGAATTTGGCGAGCTTCTCGTAGGTGCCGGTGAATGGACAGGAGAACAATTGAATCTGGTTGCTATCGGCTCCATAGACAATTGTGGATTTGGCGGTACTCAGCTTCCCGGCTGGGTTGACGGTAATTCAGTTGTTATCAAAGTGTGGAAAGCATCCGAAGGAATGGAATACTCAGCGACGGCAGAATATTCTGCAGGTAGCGGTTCATTTGGGGATATACTATTGGCAGTTTCAGAATTAACAATTGGTGATGAGTCGGTATTTGGCTGTACCGACCCTGAAGCAATAAATTTTAATCCTGATGCAACGGTAGATGACGGATCCTGTACCTATGAAGGTTCCGGAACCATCGGTGATGAAGGCGGAACCGTTGAAGATGGTGACGGCAGTGTAGATATACCGCCGGGAGCGCTGGATGAAGATGTGGAAGTCGGTGTGGAAGAAACCGATGAGAATGATATACCGGAAGCACCGGAAGAAATGGAATTGAATGGAACTGTATTTGCATTTACCCCTCATGGTCAAGAATTTGCAGAACCGGTTACTATTACCATTCCCTATGATGATGACGCAGAATCATTGACTATCCTGACATTGGAAAATGATGAGGACACAGATTGGGAAGCTCTGGAAGGCGGCACATTCGAGGATGGTCTCGCCACATTTGAAGTGGATCATTTCAGCTTTTACGGTGTGGGATATGAGGTGGATTGTCTCGGAATTCCCGATGGTGATGCAGAATATGATGAATGCGGTGTATGTGATGGTCCCGGTCCACTAACCTGGTATGCTGATGTAGATGGTGATGGATTGGGAGATCCAGATGTATCTATTGAATCCTGTGACCAGCCATTTGGTTACGTGGATAATCCCGATGACCCTGAACCGGATTGTGCCACCAATGATACCGACTTATGTGGTGAATGCGGAGGCGACGGTTCAACCTGTTCCGGATGTATGGATCCTGATGCATTCAATTATGATGCTGATGCTATTCTGGATGACGGAAGTTGTCTGTATATTCCGGAAGCATTTGAATTTGAGCAATCAACATTACAGGCATTTTATTTTGTAACTGTGTCTACTATAGATGGTGAAACTTTGGAATGGGGAGACTGGATCGCTGCATATAATGGAGATGTATCTGCGGGTGCCTGGTATTGGGAAGGTCCGTATACAACTGTACCTGCAATGGGGGATGACGGCGACGATTATACAGAAGGGTATTTCCAATTGGGAGATATTCCCTCTTTCAAAGTTTTTGATTCATCCACAGGAGAAATTTATGATGCAGTAGCATCTGAAGAATTTGAATGGGTAAACAATGGTCTCTTTAATTTGGAAGTCAATGTGTACTCAGATTGTAACGGTGATCCGGGCGGCATTGCATACACAGATGATTGTGAAGAATGTGTAGGCGGTAACACAGGTCAGGAAGAGAACTGGGCAATGGACTGTAACGGTGACTGTTTTGGTGACGCATTTACAGATGATTGTG
>CAYFPO010000015.1:0-35904 GCA_964345035.1 uncultured bacterium | reverse complement strand
ACTGTTTTGGTGACGCATTTACAGATGATTGTGAAGAATGTGTAGGCGGTAACACGGGTCAGGAAGAGAATTGGGCAATGGACTGTAACGGTGACTGTTTTGGTGACGCATTTACAGATGATTGTGAAGAATGTGTAGGCGGTAACACGGGTCAGGAAGAGAATTGGGCAATGGACTGTAACGGTGACTGTTTTGGCGAATCTTTTGAAAGTGACTGCGGCTGTGTGGGCGGTGGAACCGGATTAGAAGAAGACTTCTGTTTTGGATGTACCGATGAATCCGCTTGGAATTGCCCCGAATGTCCAAATGGAAACCCGGATGCCGGTATTGATGATGGATCATGTATATATACTCCGACAGAATTTGAATTTGAGCAATCCACTATGCAGGCATTTCATTTTATCGTTGAAGCCACATTGGATGAAACTCCTTTGGTAGAAATGGAAGACTGGATCGGCATATTTAATGGTGATGTCTGTGTAGGATCATGGCCCTGGGATGGTGCATACACAACCGTACCCAGCATGGGTGATGATGGGTCGGATTGGACCGTTGGATATATGACTTCCGGTGTGATACCATCATTTAAAGTATATGATTACTCAGAAGATGAGTTTTACAATGCACTTCCATCACAGGAATATCCTTGGGCGAATAATGAATTTTTCACCATTGATTTGTTGGAAGGAATGACTTTTGCAGCCTATGCAATTGATCTTCATACCGGTTCCAATCTTATCAGTTTTTATGCATTGCCGGAAGATGTTACCCTGACGAATGTATTTTCAGATCTGGGTATGAATATAACCGGTGTGATCGGAGAAGGAATTGCAGCACAACAGATTTCCCCCGGTGTTTGGGTTGGAAGTCTGGAATTCATTGAAGCTACTTCCGGATACTGGGTAAAAATGGACAGTCCGGATGTATTGGAGGGTACAGGAATACCCACTGATCCGAATATTGTATATGAACTCCATACCGGTGCTAATTTGATATCGTTCCCATCAGCGGGGTCGGTGGAACTGAGTGCAGGAATTCCTGATGATGTGGAACCATTATTTGACGGAATAATTGGTGAAGGTGTTGCAGCACAGCAGATCAGTCCATTTAATTGGGTTGGTAGTCTGGCGTATTGGGAGGGACTGGATGGATATTGGGCAAAAGTTGATGAACCCTTGTCATTCAGTTTTGAATTGGGCGGTTTGGTGAGGAATTCAGATGAGACGGTTTCAGAGTCCCAATTACCCGGAAATTTATCCTATGCACAATCCACAGAACAGGCATTTTATTTTGTTGAGGACGTTCAAATGGATGGGCTGCAAGCTGGCAGCTTCTGGCTGTTGGCATATTGTGGTGAAAGTCTGGTTGGGGCAAGAGAATGGACAGGACCATATACGGACATTCCTGCGATGGGTGATGATGGTTCTCCGGAAACAGCCGGCTACTGTGAAATTGGAGAGATCCCAATCTTTAAACTGTTCTCAGCTAATGGCGAGCAGTCAATAGCTTTAACAGGTGACATACAGGAATGGGAAAGTAATGCACTCTTTACGGTAAATAGTTTAAGTGTTACACAGGAAATTCCAAGTCAATATACACTCCATCCGGCATATCCAAACCCGTTCAATCCGCAGACGACCATTTCTTATGAACTGCCGATTGATAGTAAGGTATCTGTAATGGTATATGACATACATGGACGAATGGTAACCGAACTGGTGTCAAGTGGCAGTTTGCAACCAGCAGGACAACATTCTGTAGTGTGGAATGCAGAACCGTTTTCGACTGGGGTGTATTTTGTAAAATTGGGTGTAGATGGACACAATGTTCTCAATCAAAAACTCCTACTGATAAAATAGAAATTTCGAACCCTGCGGAGTCTACACTTATCCCGATTTCCGGGTTGACGACGCAGGGTTTTTTATTAACCTCGTTTTTTTAAGATATTAAAGGAAAAAAGTTCAGTAACATCTACTTAAAAAATCACCCATAACCACTCGCCATTAACGGATTTTTAGTTGTCCCCCATCACTTGTATAATTTCCACATAATCCGTAACTTTCGTCTATGATTACTACTCATAAAACCAATTTTGGAGATACCTTTTATGAACAATTTTAATACATTACATAGAAAATCAGAAAAATCCTTATCTTTGAGTAAACTGTGGTTCAGACTGGTTGTAATTCTTCACTTTTCATTTTTCACATTAACTAATTCTCAGAACTACTCAATGGAGTTTGATGGAGTTGATGATTGGGTAGATATTCCTAATAATCCAGGTGCAGATTTAGACGACGGTATCAGTTTTTTTGATCCGCCTCCCGGATTTGAGTTCGAGCAGTCCACAATGCAGTGTTTTTATTTTTTCCAGACAGCCACTGTGGATGAGATTGTCCTTTCAGATAATGATTGGATTGGTGCATTTAATGGGGATATCTGTGTAGGTTCGTGGATATGGGAGGGACCATACACCACCGTGCCAACCATGGGTGATGACGGCTCTGACTGGACAGAAGGATATTTGTCCCCCGGCGTAGCTCCGGATTTTTACATTTACGATGCTTCCACCGAGTTGGTGCTGCCTGCTGAATTTGTGGGCATGGAGACTCCGCCCTT
The DNA here is from genome assembly GCA_964345035.1 of uncultured bacterium. GTDB lineage: Bacteria > Fidelibacterota > Marinisomatia > SCGC-AAA003-L08 > CAYFPO01. The sequence continues at coordinate 33,285 of CAYFPO010000015.1, read as the reverse complement.
CATCCCCAATGAATTGTATAATATTCCCCATCTGGCAGCATTTACACCGGACTGCAATGGCGAATACGGAGGAGAAGCAGAATTTGACGACTGTGGGGTCTGTGCCGGTGGTTCCACCGGTTTGGAACCCAATGCCGATATGGACTGTGCCGGCACCTGCGCACCGGGAACCCCAATTGGCGATGTACAGGAAGACAGCGGTATGGAATATGGCGCTTTTTTGGATGACTGTGGCGCATGTTCCGATGGTGAGTCCGGACATATTCCCAATTCTGACGATCAGGGCTGCGGGTGTTTTGAGCCGCCACCGGGAACATTCTATTTTGATGCGGATGGTGACGGTTTGGGAGCCGGTGATCCGGTGGACTTCTGTTTCGGATCCATTCCCTTCAACTGGGTGGCAAATAATGAAGATTCAGAACCACTTTGTCCTACTAATGATACCGATGACTGTGATGTCTGCGGAGGTGGTAATGCAGCAATGGACTGCTTTGGCGAATGCTTCGGTGGTGCAGTTGAGGATGAATGTGGAATCTGCGACGGGAACGGTGCATCCTGTAATGCTCCCCAGGCATTCAACCAGAATGTGATTACCGATGAAGATGAATCCACAGTGATTTTTGTTGAAGCGGTTGATCCCAATGACGACCCTCTAACATATCATTTATCCATGGGACCATTTCATGGCACTCTTTCCGGTGAAGGTCCCGGAGTGCTGTATATACCCAACCCCAATTATACGGGTGAGGATGGATTTCAGTATTATGTAACCGATGGTGAATATCAATCTAATTTTGCATTTGTCCATATTTTAGTCCAGCCTGTTAATGACCGACCGATTGTACAGAACATTGATTTAGATATATTAGAAGATCAGGAAGTTCCTATTACCTTGTTTGCATCCGATCCTGAAGGCTCTGAGATTAGTTACAGTATCACCAATATGCCCGCTCACGGTTCACTGGAATCCTTGGAACTGGAAGAATTGGAATTTATGGGTGTCCTGTATATACCCAATCCCAATTATTTTGGTGAGGATACATTTTCTTATGTTGTAAATGACGGATTTCAGGACTCTGAGGAAGGTGTGATCACACTAACCATTGCCCCTGTGAATGATGCACCGTTTATACAAATTGAAAATTTTATTCTGGATGAAAATACGGAGCTCGCATTTGAAGTCAGTACTTTTGATGTTGAAGGGGATAGTTTAGCAATAGATATTCTGAACGGTCCGTTTCATGGATTGCTGACCCAGAATATGATGACCCGACAATTCATGTATACACCCGCCCCGGGATATACAGGAGTGGATCAGGTTTCCATGTGGACTATCGAAACAGAAACGGATGAACATTTGTCATCCATACCCAGATCGTTTGGGTTCAATATTTTGAATGTGAATGATCCACCGATGGTGTTTGATGCAGAGTATTTTATGCAGGAAGATGATACATTGGAGTTTCCTGTAGTGGTGTTTGATGCAGATGGTGGGATGTTGTTGGTTCCCAGCCTTGTACAGCCGCCCCAGAATGGTTCGCTGTATGGCGATCCATCCCAGGTATTTTATGTTCCCAATCCCAATTATTTTGGGCTGGAGCAGATCATTTACACCGTCACCGACCCCGAAGGATTGACATCACCCCCCGGCGAGATCATTATTCACGTAGTTCCGGTGAATGATGCGCCTGTGGCAAATCCAATCAACTTTGATAACGTGGATCCCACCAGTGGATTTGATTTCAGTCTGTCCGGGCATGTTGGCGATCCAGATGGTAACCCCATTATTATACTGTGGGTACCATCGGAGGAGCCAGGCAATGGTGAAACATTTTTCGGTGGGACTGTCACACATCTTACCGGTCTGAATTTTCGATATGAACACAGTGATCCGGGAATAATAGATTTTATTTTGTATAAAGTGCGGGATGAATTTTCAGAATCCCAGTTGAAGTTAATTACCTTTAATATTCCGGAAGGAAATTCAATGGCAGATGGAAGATCCGGAGTGAACACTTTTGATGATGAAGTCACTGTAATGGAATATGATGATTTCCCAATGACTTTTGTAGGACTGGATACCATAAATCAATTCCCTGCAGACGGAATAGGAGTGGACGTAAATGTGTTGGTTGATGTAGAAAATGGGGATCTATCAGGCGAATATGAAACTGAAATTTCCGGAGGTGGTTCAGTGATCACAGTAGAAACCGGATTTATCGGACTCGGTATTGGTGTGGGAAGATCCATGACTTGTGATTATGAGCTGGACACCTGTGTTGATACCCTTGTGTATGAGATGTACAATCCCAATTCCGGAGAATTATCCGACTCAACTTCCATAATCATCACTGTACAGGGATTAAATGACCCGCCGGTATTGGATGAGATTCCAGACACTTCAATGGATGAAGATACAGATGCGATTATTCCCATTACATTTTCGGATCCGGAAGGAGATTCAATTTCTGTTTCTGCAACAGTTATCTCTAACAGTGATAAACTTCAAGTGATACTTGATAATATTACCGAAACATCAGCAGAAATATTAGTATTACCATCCGAAGATGGTGAAGATTTCAATGGTGAATCCGATATTTCTGTTTCCCTTGAAGAAGAGGGTAATCCTGACTATTCAGATTCTAAAACATTCACTGTAACCGTGACACCGGTAAATGATCCTCCAGTAATAACCATTGGAGTATCAGAGTTAACAATTCCGGAAGATGGCAGTGAATCGCTGTTGTTAGAGGCATTCGATGTGGATGGAAATGATGAAATCACATTTGATGCATCTGTAACTGATAATCCGGATTTAATTACAGTGACAATTGAGGGAGATTCACTCACTATCACTGCTGCTGCCAATCAATCAGGAACAGGGGAAGTCACCGTAACTGCTAATGATGGTGTTGATGATTCAGAACAGGTGAGTTTTACAGTGGAAGTGGATAATGAACCCGATTCACCGGAATTTACAGATATAGAATACAACGGAACAGTGAATGAAGATGAAGCAGATGTGGTAATCACTTATACACCATCCGATGCCGATGGAGGTGACCTCATATTTGGAAAATACAGCTCTGATGAGAATCTTATTCCACTGGAAAATATTATCTTAGACCAGACTTCTGGACCGGCTGGTGAACTGCGTACTGTGACCATCACTCCCAATGAGAATGCCAATGGTTCTGCGTCCGTATTTCTCACTATGTATGATGGCAGCACTGCACCGGTACAGCAAGAATTTTCGATCTCCATTACTCCGGTAAACGATGCTCCAATCATCTCCGATATTGACCCCGTTATTTTAAATGAGGATCAATCGGGAGTCGTCAATTTTCAATCCAGTGATGTGGAAGGTGATGCAGTTAGTTTTACCATATCTCCAGGAGTAAATATTCAGACAAGCTTGGACAGCACAACTATTACATTTACTCCTGATGCAAATTTTTCGGGAAGTGAAGAATTTACTCTCACCGCAAGTGATGGTACAGATGAAACCAGTATATCGATTTCTGTCATCATTTCACCGGTGAACGATGCACCGGAAATAACTTCAACTCCTCCTGCATCAGGAACAGAAGATGAAACATATTTATATTCTGTGGAAGTTTCAGATCCCGACAACGACAATTTTACCTATGCACTCGCAGACCATCCAAGCGGAATGACTGTATCAGAGGATGGCAATATTACGTGGACTCCAGAAGAAGGAGAAGTAAACACGGATATTATTACACTCACGGTTACAGATGATGGAGAGGAGCCATTATCCGGAATGCAGACTTTTACGGTGACCGTGTTACCCGTAAATGACCCTCCGGAAATCACTTCTACACCGTTATTGGATGCAGAGATCGATGTAGAATACAGTTATCAGGTGATAGCAGAAGATCCGGAAAATGCGGATTTATTTTTTACAATTGAGGGTGAACCTGTAGGTATGGTAATGGATGATTCCCAATTGATCACCTGGACCCCTGTTGAAGAGGGTGTGACTGTGGGACCTACCACCATTATTGTAATTGACGGACTGACTGAAGATGCACTTTCTGACACACAGGAGTTCAGCATTGAAGTTGCCAGTTCGACAGTGGTCATGAATTTTGAGCTGCACGATGGGAACAACCTTATCAGTTTCTTGGGTATCCCGGAGGATGCATCCGTAAGTTCTGTGCTGTCGGGTCTGGGCGATAACGCCACCGGATTGATAGGCGAAGGGGTGGCAGCCAGCCATCTTGGCGGCGGTACTTGGGTCGGCAGTCTCTCTCAAATTGCACCTGATGACGGGTATTGGCTCATACTGGGATCAGGTACTGATTTTACATTGGAAGCAGTTCCAACGGATCCGGGGATGGTATACGAATTGCATGAAGGCCAGAATCTAATATCATTTGTGGGTGAGGATGGAACTTTGATAACGGATGGAATCCCTGATTCTGTTGAAGAATATTTTCTCTCTGCAATTGGTGAAGGAGTTGCAGCATCCCATTTGGGCGATGGGGTTTGGATCGGCAGTTTATCTGTCTGGAATCACCTGAAGGGATACTGGGTTAAAACCACAACGGATGTCAGCTTCAGTTTTGGAGCAGATGGATTAGCTAGGAATTCAAATTATACTAATACAACCCTCCTTACCAAGGGTGTGCAGGACTATGCACAGTCCACAAAACAGGCATTTTATTTTGTAGAAGACGTTCAAATGGATGGTATGCAAACTGCTGGATTCTGGCTGCTGGCATATTGTGGCGAAACACTGGTAGGCACAAGAGAATGGACCGGTCCATATACGGATGTACCGGCGATGGGTGAAGATGGATTTGAAGAAACAACAGAGTATTGCAAAACAGGTGAAATCCCCAGTTTTGAATTGGTTACCACCGATGGATTGAAGCTTAAAGCCAATGCAGAACACATCCCATCCTGGGAAGAAAATGGAATATTTTTCATAACACTCACAGGAACTACAGTTGATATCCCTGTTGAATTTGTATTGAAACCGGCATATCCCAATCCCTTTAATCCGGTGACCAATATCGGATTCGGGTTGCCCGTCAGGGAAACTCAACATACGGTATCTCTGCAGATTTACGATATTCAGGGTAGAATAATTGCTGAATTATTGAATGGGAATATGGATGCCGGGTGGCATAATATTCAATGGAAACCGGAAAATGCAGCCAGTGGATTGTATTTTATCTCTTTAACAACACAAGAATTCCAACAAACATCTAAAATTGTTTTACTGAAATAATCGTATCTTAATTAAAAAATTCCATTAAATATTCAGTCGAAATCTCAGCCAATTTGGAAAAAAGTGATGAGAATCACTCATATCTACTTCTGTCATTCTTTTTTTTGTTTTAATCGCTGTGAATTCTTAACTTCACAGGCTAATGGGCTCAATATTTAGGGATTTCTATCGAGATACCTGTGATTTTCTTAACAAAAGTTCACTACGGAAAGCAATAAATTATCAAGAATTGCTCAAGACTGAATGAATAAATTGTATCACATATGTATGGGGATGTGGCTGGTGGCAGTCGGTTTTACACAGAATCCAGTGGATTCCGGTGGGATGTATGTATTCTCTGAAGATTCTCCATTTGAATTTAACCAATCCACCAAACAAGCTTTTTACTTTGTCCATTTTGCTGAAATCATAGAGACAGGCAATGGTGACAGTCTGGAATTAGCTCCTGATGACTGGATCGGTGTATTCTGCAATGAAATCTGTGTTGGCGGTAAACAATGGGATGGCGAATGGACGGAAGTTCCAGCAATGGGATTTGATGAATTCCCCTGGACAGATGGCTATTGTCAAACAGGTGATTTTCCCACATTTCAATTTTATGATACCTCAGAGGATGATTACTACCCGGCATTTCCAACTGAGATAGTACCTGCTTTTGGCGGGGAATATGAAGGCTGGCAGAACAATACTTTCTTCAACATGGAATTACTCTTTACTGAACTGGATTGTAATGATATTCCTTTTGGACCTGCATTTTTGGATGACTGCGGGCAATGTGTTGGGGATGGCACCAACGAATCCACTGATATCAATGATCCCCCGGAGGGATGGGCAGGAAACTGCCATTACTATGATAACGGATCAGGTGAATGTAATGAAAATTGGGCGATGGATTGTGGGGGACTCTGTTTTGGAGAAGCCGATTATGATGAATGCGGACTCTGCTGTGGAGGTGGAACCGGACAGGTTTGTTCTTATTATTTTGATGAATCAGATTTTGGCGGTGCCTACGACTGTAATGGTGACTGCAGCGGATCAGCAGAATTTGATGAATGTGGTGCCTGTTGCGATGGCTTGACAGGAGCGGAATGTTCCTACTATATTGACGAATCAGATTTCGGCGGGGTATATGATTGTGTTGGGGTCTGTAATGGGGAAGCAATTATTGATGACTGTGGCATCTGTGCCGGCGGCACCACCAATTTACAAACCAATAATGTAGAATCCTGTGAAGGACCTGATCTGGATTGTAATTGTGAATGCTGTTTTGGCACACCTCTTGATATTCCCGGATGCGGTGCTTTGGAAGATGACTGTAATGTATGCTCCGGTGGAAATTCGGGACACGAAAATAATTCAGATATAGACTGTAATGGAGATTGTTTTGGTGATGCATACATTGACAACTGTGGTGTCTGTGTTGGCGGCAATACGGGTAATGAAGAATGTCTGGATGATTGTAATGGAGATATTGGCGGTTCAGCATATATTGACGATTGCGGTGAGTGTGTCGGCGGCAATACGGGCATGATCGAAAATTGGGCAATGGACTGTAATGCTGTTTGTTTCGGTGGTGCGTTGATTGATGATTGTTCTGTTTGTTCCGGTGGTGATACAGGACTGGAAATCAACGATACTGCCCTGTGTGAGGGTCCGGATGTTGGCTGTGACTGTGTTTGTTACAGTGGGGCATTTTTAGATGACTGTAGTGAATGTTCAGGTGGAACTACAGGACATGAAGAAAATTCTGATATGGATGCATGCGGGAATTGTTATGGCGACTGTATTGATATAGACGGCTTTGTAACTTGTGGTGATGACAGTGATAATTTATCAATTTCTGACTGTACAGGTGTATGTGATGGAACTGCATTTTTGGATGATTGTGCTGTCTGCTCAGGTGGAATCTCCGGTCATGAGGAAAATTCCGACAAGGATGCCTGTGGTATCTGTTTTGGAGACAACACAGCAGATGATACCGGATTCGTCAGTGGTCCCGATGCCGATTGTGCAGGAGTATGTTTTGGTGAAGCATTTTTAGATCTGTGTGAGGTTTGTTCCGGAGGTACTACGGGTCATATAGCAGAAAGCGACAGAGACCCTTGTGGAGTTTGTTTTGGAGAAAATACGGCGGATGATGATGGATTTGTAACCGGTCCAGAAGCAGACTGCACCGGACTCTGCTATGGCGAGGCATATCTGGATGATTGTGGTGTGTGTTCCGGAGGCTACTCCGGACATGAGGAAAATGCCGATCTTGATTGTGAAGGTATATGTTTTGGTGAGGCAGTAATAGACTGGTGCAATGTGTGTTCCGGAGGCACTACAGGTAACGAATATAATGAAAATCTGGATGACTGCAATATTTGCTTTGGAGATAATGTAGAGATTGAAGAGGGATTTATTATTGGTTCTAACGCTGATTGTGCAGGCGTTTGTTTTGGTGCGGCATACCTGGACGATTGTGATGTCTGTTCAGAAGGAACTTCCGGACATTTACCCAATTCTGACAAAGATGCCTGTGGAGTATGTTTTGGTGAAAATTATGAATCCATTGAAGATTTTATTGTTGGACCCGATGCAGATTGTACCGGCATTTGTTTTGGAGCAGCATTTTTTGACGAATGTGGAATTTGCTCAGAAGGAACCACCGGGCATACAGCAAATATAGATCAGGACTGTTTTGGCACCTGCTATGGTGATGCAGATTTTGATCATTGCGAGGTTTGCAGCGGTGGTGATTCAGGTGTTGATCCCGGAGCGGATGATCAGGGATGCGGTTGTTTTGAACTACCACCAACTATATTTTATTTTGATGCAGATGATGACGGGCTCGGTTATGGAGCTGCATTTGAACATTGCCCAAATGCAGTCCCGGAAGGATGGGTAGATAATGACGATGATCTGGAACCATACTGTGCAACAAATGATACAGATGAATGTGGAGTTTGTGCAGGAGAAAATGCAGATCAGGATTGTCTGGGTGTATGTTTTGGTGAGGCAGTCTATGATGAATGCGGAGTCTGTGACGGTGATAATTCAACCTGTAATTCTCCCATTGCGAATAATCAGGATGTATCTACTTTTGAAGATATTCCCCTATCTTTTGGATTAGATGTAACCGATCCCACTGATGATCCATTAACAGTGGAATTGACCTTGGAACCGAATCATGGGGTTGTGAGTTTTGACGGCATAACCGCTACATATACACCAATTGAAAATTTTTCGGGATTTGATAATTTTTACTACATTGCATTTGACGGTCTGTTTTATTCTGAACCAACGAAGGTGGATATTGAAATTATAGAAATAAATGACTCACCGGTTTCAGTATCCATTGATATCACTACGCAGGAGGATGAAGAGATTGCTATCACATTGGTTGGTTCAGATATTGAATCGGATGATATGGATTTCGAAATCACAGAATACCCAGAACATGGTGAGTTAAGTGATATTTTGCGTGCGTTGGGAATTGTGGAGTACATGCCTAATGATAATTATTACGGATACGACCAGTTTTCCTATCGTGTTACGGATGGTGAATTGTATTCAACTAATTCCGTGGTCACTTTGGAGGTGACTCCTGTAAATGATCCACCCTTCGTCACTCCGGAATGGTTTATTACTCCAGAGGATACACCCTTGTCATTTGCAGTCGATTTTGGTGATATTGATGGGGATAATATAGATTTGCAGATCATTGACGGACCATTTAATGGTATGCTTGAGATCAGTGACACCATCTTTATCTATACACCAAATGAAAATTACGTCGGACAGGATGAGGTCATTTTCCAGGCGGTTGAATCTTCAACTCCGGATTCTTTTACTTCATCACCTGCAGGGATTACGATTGTAATAACTGAGGTCAATGATGCTCCAGTAGCCTATAGTGCGGAATATTTGTTGAATGAAGATGACTCCCTGAGCATTGAACTTATTGGAACAGATCCTGAGGATCATGCGCTCACATTCAGTGTTGTTGATGATCCATTATTTGGTAATCTGAGTGGAACTCCGCCATATATTACGTATACACCAAACGAGAATTATGATGGTGCTGATTTATTCACCTATCATATTGAAGACGAACTTTCTTTATTTTCAAACCCTGCAACTATTACAGTTACAATGAATCCGGTGAATGATGCCCCGCTGTCAAATCCGTCTGAATTTACCGGAGTTGATCCAACAGGATTTGATTTTGATCTAAGTCCATTTTTCAGTGATATTGATGATATTGAATTGGAAATAGATTTTATACCGGAATCAGAAACCGGAGATGGTGCTGCATTCCTCGGTGGGACAATTACATCCTTCCGGGATTATACTTTCCGTTATGTAAATGATGATCCACAGGAATACGATTATATTCTCTACAAAGTCAAGGATGATGTATCAGAATCCGGATCCAATATAATTTCTTTTGAGATACCGGGCGGCAGGGAAGTCAGTGAACGATCTACTACGACAGCAGTAACTCAAAATGTGAATGTAACAGAAGAAACGCCAACAGATATTTCTATGATCGGGTTTGATATCATTTCTCCTTTTCCATTGAATGGTGAAGGTGTGAATTTTAGTATTACATCGTTTCCGGATGCAGGTGACTTTGATACAACCAATATCAACCTGGATATATCCCAGGATCAGGGAATTGAAGGTGCTATTGCAGATTTCTCCAGCAGTTTTATTGGTACTGGTATTGGCGTGGGCAGGGATTTAACTGCAGAAGATCAAATCAGCTACCAGATTTATAATCCGACATCTGGGGAATGGTCAAATACCGGCGATGTGAACATCACTATCTTTGGTGTGAATGACCCACCGGAAATTACACCAATCAGTAACCAGACAATGGATGAAGATGGCGATCTCCTGATACCGTTAGAATTTTATGACCCGGACAGCTGGCTGTTGTCTGAATATATTACGTTTACTGCTACAGATATGGAGAATTTCGTATTTTCCGTTGACACTCCGGGTGATACAATAAATTCGGCTGATCTGTTAGTCATCCCGGTTGAAGATTATTCCGGAACAGTGAATGTTACTGTGCAGTTGACGGATGGTATAATTGCATCCCCGGTTACCGAAGAATTTAATGTAACGGTCAACCCTGTGAATGATGCACCGGTAATGGTACCCATTTCCAATGTGGTGATGACAGAGGGAGAAACAGCATCCATCATTGTCAATGCCAATGATGTGGATGGTGATGAAGACATTACATTCACAGCGGAAATTCTGGATAATCCCGATTTACTCGCGGTTGAGATTCTGAATGATACAATTACATTCATTCCGAGTTCTGATGCCTATGGCAGTTCTACAATTTCCATATTTGCATCAGATGGGATGGATACATCCACTCCTATAACATTTGATGTTAATGTGCAGAATGTGAATGATGCTCCTGTGGTTGATGCAATAGCAGATCCTCTACCAGTATTGGAGGACGATGGACCTGTTGTGGTTCAATTTACACCAGAGGATGTAGACGGAGATGATCTTCTGGTAACCACATTAACCCTAAATACAGACATTATACCCGCCGGGAATATTGAGGTAATACCAGCCGATGCACCGTCTGGAGTTGAAAGAACAATGTACATCCAGCCCGGTGAAAATGCTTTTGGAACCGGATCGGTTATCATCCTCATAACTGATGGACTATCTCCAGCAGTAAACAAACAGATACAGGTTACCGTGGAATCAGTGAATGATGCCCCAAATATTATTGATCCGGGTGTAATTTCTTTTGAAGAAGATAAAGAAATTTTGTATGTATTACAGGCAAGTGATATTGAAGGGGATTCTGTGGTGTATAATATTTCTTCCGGGGAAAATATCCATACGGATATTTCAGATAATATTGTGTTATTCACTGCTGAGGAAAATTTTAATGGAACCGAAGAATTAATGATTACCGTCAGTGACGGAATTGACGAAAACACATTGCCCATTACTGTTGAAGTATTACAAGTGAATGACCCACCTGATATTATTTCAACAGCACCTGAAATTGCAATTGAAGATTCTCTGTATTCCTACCAAATCCTGGTAACTGATATTGACAGTGATGAGTTTTACTATACTCTGGAAAATAATCCGGAGGATATGAATATTTCAGAGACAGGATTGATCACCTGGATACCCCGGGAAGGTGTTGTGGATTCAGATATGTTTATCACTGTGACTGTTACAGATGGGCTCACGGGTGATTATTTAATGGATTTTGAAGATTTCAGTGTGATTGTTCTGCAGGTGAATGATCCACCGGTAATTATTTCAACACCGCCATTTACTGCAATTGAAGATGTTGAATTTTCCTATCAGGTAGTAGTTGAAGACCCGGATGACCTGGACTTTATCTTTAATTTGGAAAATGAACCAGCCGGAATGAGCATCAATACCACCGGCTCAATTACCTGGACACCTACGGAAGGAATTATTACATCGGGCGTGATTACCTTGAATGTAACTGACAGAATTGAGGACGGCCTGTCAGATGAGCAGGAATTTGTAATTTTGGTTACTCCGGTCAATGACGCTCCTGTGATTACATCCACTCCGGGGCTGTCAGCAACAGAAGATTTACAGTACTCCTATCAAATTATGGCTACTGACCCGGATGATAGTGAATTTACATTTGAGCTTTTAAATTACCCGGACAGCATGGATGTCACCGATAGCGGACTTATTACCTGGACACCATTGGAGGGAATACTCACTTCCGGAACCGTTACTATTGCAGTTGGAGATGGTGGAGAAGACGGAGTAGAACCTGTACTTCAGGAATTCGAAATTTCAGTTACCCCGGTGAATGATCCCCCCATAATTACATCTGAGGCAGTTACTACGGCAACTGAGGATATTCTGTATGAGTATCAATTAGTTATTGAAGATCCCGATGATAATGAATATACCTTCACCATCTTCGATGAACCATTGGGGATGTTGATTTCCAACACTGGCATAATTACCTGGACACCTATAGAAGGCATACTCACTTCGGGCATGGTGTTGGTCCAAGTCTCGGATGGGGGTGAAGATCTTGCTCCACCTGCTTCCCAGCAGTTTGAGATTAATGTAACACCAGTGAATGACCCGCCGGTAATTATCAGTGTCCCGCCAACTTTGGCTGTGGAGGAGACTGAATATTTTTATCAAATTCATGTGTTAGATCCGGATGATGAAGAATTTAATTTTACTTTGACCTATGCTCCGGAAGATATGACAATTTCAGAGACAGGACTCATTTCCTGGACACCGGCAGAAGGGGTTTTATCATCTGATACTGTTCTTGTGAGTGTGGAAGACGGCGGTGAGGATGAAGCAGAACCGGGTCAGCAATCTTTCGTGATTACAGTTACACCGGTGAATGATCCGCCAATTGTTCAAGAGATTCCGATAGAAATCCTATCAGCATTTGAAGATATTGAATGGATGTATCAATTATTGGTTGAAGACCCTGATGATACCACATTTACTTTTACAATGACAAATGCTCCGGAGGATATGGAAATTTCAATAAGCGGATTAATCAGTTGGCTTCCATTGGAAGGAATACTCACATCCGGTTTAGTAACCGTCACAGTTGCAGACGGATTGGAAAATGACGTCGAACCTGCAGTCATAGAATTTGAGATTTTGGTAATTCCGATAAATGACCCACCGGTGATTCAGGAAATTCCTTTGGAAATCCTGACAGCGCTTGAAGATATCGAATGGACATATCAACTGATTGTGGATGATCCGGATGATGACAACTGGGAATTTACATTACTCACCGGTCCCGAGTCGATGGTTTTGTCAGATGTGGGAAATATTTCCTGGACTCCTTTAGGGAATGATGGTCTTGAGGAAGATTGGGAATTGACTTCTGGTTTGGTATCCATTGAAGTGGCTGACGGAGGTGAAGACAATGTTTCACCGGATACAACTCAATTTGAGATTATCGTGGATGAAGTCAATGATCCTCCTATGATTATTTCTGACCATATTTCTGAAGCAGAAACGGGGATTGAATGGAACTATTCGATTGAGCTGACCGACCCGGATGATGATACTTTTTATTTTGAGTTACATGATGAACCCAATGATATGACTATAAATCCATTCGGATCTACAGGGCTGATTTCCTGGACTCCCCAATTTGAGACTGACACATTGATTAATTTTGTACTATTCGCTTATGATGGTCCCGAAGAAGAGCTTGAATTCCGCAGAGTTGCCCGGGATTCCATTGATATCTCTGTGACTGTAGTATTTATGGCACAGCAGAGTTATACTCTCAGAGAAGGAGGTAATCTAATGAGTTTTTACGGATTACCGTATGACGGAGACAATTCCATTGAGAATGTACTTGAAGATCTTGATTTAATAGCATATAAAATGATTGGTGAAGGTGTAGCAGCATCCAGAATAGGACCAGATCATTGGGTTGGCAGTCTTGCATTGGAGGGATTGACTCAAATGTCAGGATATTGGCTATTTTTAGATATTCCTTCAAATTCTTATCATACTTTTACAACCCCACTATCATACCCACTTGCCCCAAATTTTGAATACAAAATACACAATGGTAAAAATTTAATTTCCTATATTGGATATGATACTTCCAGTGTATCTCATGCAATTCCCGATGATGCAGAACCGTATTTCCATAATATTATTAGCGTTAATGCTGAAGGATTGAGTATTGCTGCTTCAAACCTGAATAACTGTGGGGATGATTTCGAAGGTCCCGGATATTGTCAATGGGTTGGGAGTCTTGCGGAGGAGGGTTTAATCAGAAAAAAAGGATATTGGGTTGAATTGGCAGAAAATACACCATTAATTGACGATGAATGGTTTTTCTTCAGTTGGGTGACCGAACCGCCACCGGAAGAATTTATTTCCGTTGGAACCACAACTCCACCGGAAGAATTTTCTTTTGGGCAATCCACTGAACAGGCATTTTACTTTATGGAGAATGCAGCAATACATGGTGAAGAGTTGGAAATCGGTGATTGGATCATTGCGTATTGCGGGGAAAATGTGATTGTTGGTTCTCGTGAATGGACCGGAAGCTATACCGATGTACCTGCAATGGGAGACGACTCATTTGAAAATACCAGTGATTATTGTCAAATTGGTGAGATACCGGTATTCAGGGCATATATCTCTAAGACCGGGCAATTTTTTGATATGACAGCAGAGAATATCCAACCTTGGGGAACAAATGAAGTATTCTTCATCACTTCACTTACAAATGTGGTGGAGCTTCCTAAATCATTTTCTCTGGGACAGCCCTATCCCAATCCATTTAATCCGGTAGCGACAATTCATTTTGAGCTTCCTATGGATCATCCGGTTTCACTGAACGTGTATGATCTATTGGGCAGAAAGGTGTCTGAACTGGTTGATAGTGAACTCACTGCCGGGTATCATACCATCCATTGGAATGCAGTGAATACAGCATCGGGAGTATATTTTGTAAAAATGACTGCTGGAGATTTCACACAGACACAGAAAGTGGTGTTGTTGAAGTAAAAAATATATCTTCAGCCTTTCAGCTACCACCTCTTTTTATATTAATTTTCTAAATGGAAAAATCACCCATTAAACTCCGTTTTGCACCCAGCCCCACAGGTGAACTGCATTTAGGGGGAGCAAGAACTGCAATTTTCAATTGGCTTCTGGCACAGAAAATGGGTGGGCAGTTTCTTCTGAGAATAGAGGATACTGACCAGAAACGCTCCAAACCGGAATACACAGATCAAATTCTCTCCAGCTTAAAATGGTTAGGCATTGAATCTGATGAAGAGCCGGTGTATCAGTCTAAAAAGATAAACCGGCACCAAGCACTTGCCGTGCAATTATTGGAAGAAAATAGTGCATTCCCCTGTTTCTGCACTCCTGATGAATTGGCTGCGGAGCGAAAAGCATCACAGGTAGCCCGTCTGCCATCCTACCGGTATTCCGGGAAATGCCGAAATTTATCAGAATTGGAATTTCTACAGAATAAAGAACAGAATATTCCCTATTGTATTCGATTAAAAATACCTACGGGTATTACATCATGGAAAGACGGTGTATATGGAGATATCCAAATTGAAAATTCCCAGATTGATGATTTTATCATTCTGCGGATGGATGGCACTCCCACATATATGTTGGCAGTTGTGAGTGACGATCTGGAAATGGGGATCACCCATATCATCAGAGGAGAGGATCATCTCACCAATACTGCAAAGCAGATCCTGATCTACACAGCGATCCAGGCACAAATCCCGGAATTTACCCATTTACCGCTCATTCTCGGTTCTGACAAAAAGAAACTAAGCAAACGCCACAATGCTCCCAGTGTGTCGGATTTCCGGCAGAAAAACTATCATCCGGAAGGGGTGATGCTGTATCTGGGTCAACTGGGATGGACTGCCCCCAATGATGAGGAAGTTTTCTCATTGGATCGGTTAATTGAAATATTCGATAGTGAACATATTTCCAAAAAAGGTGCAGTGTGGGATGAGAAAAAACTTACCTGGCTTGGGAGGAAACATTTTGGGGAATTAGGAAATGGAGAAATCAGGGATTGGATGCTACAGTTATTTCCTCAGCTACAAGGTATTGAGAGAGATTATCTGTTGAATGTGATTGATATCATGAAGGGGCGGGTCAGCTCCGGAAACGAATTTATGGAATACAGTTCATTTTTCTTTAACAACCCGGAAGATTTTGACAGTAAATCATTGCAAAAAAGATGGAAGGAAAACTCACACGAGCTGGTGTCAGAATATTTATCGCTGATTGAAAGTTGCAATATGCCATTCACAGCAGAATCCCTGGAGATTGCACTTCGGAATCTTGCCGACGAGAAAAGTGTAACCCCCGGGGAAATTATCCATCCGCTTCGGATTGCTGTCACCGGCACAGGAATAAGTCCGGGTATGTTTGAAATTCTGGAAATTATGGGAAAAGAAAAAATTTGCAATCGTATAAAAACTTCACTGGATAAAATAGGAAAATCATAATACATTCCCACCTATGTCAAGGCATATAATTAAACGATTTATTGTCTCCCTGATTTTTAGTGTGACATTTTCAGCTCCACGGCAGGTGAATATCCACTTGATGGAGTTTGATAACCTGAATCAGAGTTTACGTCATAATTCTCTGGCAAGGGAGTTACCCAATCAAGTGAAAGAAGAATTCACGGGAATTGAAGGAGTTACTGTAAAGTATGCAGGTACCATCAAACCACATCTGAATACTGAATATGATCCATTGGCACTGTCTGATGACCTCAACCTTCTTTTGATGGGAAGTTATGCGGTTAAAGATGAAGAAGTAACAGTATTCTATCAACTGGTCGATTTGGAAAACTGGATGCAGATATCCTCTGACCATCTTACAGTTCCAATTAAAGATTTAGGTTTTCTACAGCATGGATTTAAAAACAGGATAAAAGATATTTTACGACCCTTTATACCCGAAACAGCATTTTTTCCTGAAGATTCCCCGGATGTGGATGAGGAAATCCAATCCGTAATTAACGGTGAGAGTGGAACTGCCACTACAATGGATAGGGACGGACCGGTGAATTTTGTTGAAAAAAATGTGATCACTGCGTTGGATGAATTGGAGTTTTATTATGATGCATTCCATAAATTGCGAAAAGTGGAGCTGGATAGAGGTCAGTTTGGAACCCGCTATTATCGGGAATTTGATCTCCGGGAAGTCAACAAGCAAGCCCTTGGATATGAAAGAAACACAGAAGAATTATTAAAGTTGATGGATAATATATTGGAAAATCCATACAATGTGGTGATCGGGGATATGGAAGTGGATTTTACCAATGCCCGGGGGGGCATTATCCGTGTTGAAGTACCCGTGGATTATTCCGTAAAAAGTAATCTCATACAGGAAATGCTAGCAAATCTACCCCATAGCAGAGAAGTAAAGGATAATGGCGTTATCATTTTGGAGTTCTCCAGAGAAAATTATTTATTCACCGATGGATTAATGGAATATTTATCCCACATCAAATATGAGGTTACCCCCGTTATTTATTTTACTGATGACACCGGTGGATTGAAATTGATCATTTTAGATTCCTGGAAGGATAAATACAGAGATATCGAAGTGAAGAGCGTAAAATTAATACACAGGAATGTATTCAAACCACAACTTGCAATTACTCCGGGGTATGATAATATTCAGGTGAATATTGATCCGGAGATCCACAGCAGCATATATGAGTTTTCCATACCCGGCGGCGAGTTAGGGGATTACTCCAAAATGACTGTTAAATTTGTCCATGAAAGTCAATTAGACGAATACCTGGAGACCACTCTGGAAGCATATCGGTAAAATTTTCTTTTCCCTCGTCAGATAAACCTGCCCTTGTAACAATACGTAATTTCCCAATATGAAAAATTACTATAGGGGTTAAATTTTAGACTCATTTAATTGATAAATAGGAACGAAATGAAGAAAATAATTATTTGTTTAATAGGTATAGTTTTAACCGGAGTGATATTATCAGCTGAAGGGACAAAGCTCCCTACAATAAAGCTGAAAGGTTTGGACAAGAAAAAAGTGGACATTAGTGAATACTACAATGATGGTCCCATTGTGATCAATTTCTGGACACTTGCGTGTGAGCCATGTAAGAAGGAAATGAAGCATTTAAGTTTGTTCAACACCAAATATAAGGACAATAATTTTGAGGTTGTGAGTATTAATATGGATAATCCCAGAAGTCTGTCCAAAGTAAAATCTTATGTAATATCCCAGAAATACAGTTTTGATGTTTTATCAGACCCTAAAAGTGCAGTATTCCGGAAGTTGGGTGGCAAAGTGATGCCGTTTCTCATTATGGTGAATTCTGATGGTGAAGTTGTAAAAAGGCATATTGGATACAACCCCGGTGATGAAAAACAGCTTGAGCAGGAAATCATAGAAATTCTGGGATTAAATGAAGAAGAACCAACACCTGATGAAAATTAACAGCATCCTGTTTCTCGCCTGTACATTTCTCAATTCTCAGGTGAGTTATACTATTTCTAATGAATTGAAGTACGGGGATGGAATGGCTCAAAGTAACATTGGCGGACCTACATCCTACGGTTATTTTGAGAATCTGCTTGATATTAATTTGTATTATAATTCGGTTACATTATTTACCCAATGGGAATATAGTGACCCGCCACAATTTGGAATTCCAAACAGGAAACTGAATAAAGGATTTCTTGAGCATCAAGGAGACAATTTACGATTGGTACTGGGCGATATTTATACATTATATGGACGTGGACTTGGAATAAATTTGTTTCAGGATCAAACTATTGATTTTGATAACAGTGTTCGTGGAGTTGAATTCGATTATTCCGATGAAGAACGTGGGTTCAGATTGTTTGGATTATCAGGCAGGGGTGAATATTGGTACAAATCTCCCGTGAATGCAACAGGAAGATTTAATGACTTACTCATAGATAACAGTTTATATGCATTAGGGATTGGTTTCAGTATTCCTTATATTCCGGGTGAATTTCAGTTTTTGAATATTAACCAAAATTCAATTTTCCCTGAGGACGAGAATTCTGGAATAAATGAACGGTCACTAATTGTTGATATGAATGATTTTTCATATTCAGGTAGTTTTTTACTTGGTGATCTTTATCTGGAACACAAAGAAATGGAATGGAATGATGAATACAATCCATTATATGATAATGAAGGGAATGAAATTAACTCCACAGGAACGATGAAGTATGGAGCATTCAATACCAATGTTGCCGGATTTGGATTAACCTTGGAGTATAAAAATTATAACGTGCCGGATTATGATTTTTCAATTTCCAATCCACCCATATTGTATTTAGAATCATCTTCACCTCTGATTGGAAGAAATTCCCATATCATTAATTTTAATGATGAGCAGGGGTATCAGTTCGAATTGGTTCGAAAAATCGGAAATGATATGGATATCGTTTTTAATATTTCTGTTGCAAATCGGAATTCCGGGCATTATGATTTAATATCTTTAAACCATATATTAGACGATTCTGATGATTATTTAAACCCAGCATGGGTAGTCGATTCCCAAAGTATAATTACCATTGAAAATGAGCCATTATCCATTTCAGATATGATATCCTACAAATCAGATGTTAATGCATTTTCATTCTGGCCTTTTCGGCAATTATACACAGCGCTATTTGGATATGCATTTGAAGGAAATTTGTATTATAAACTGGGAATTGACCTGAAAAATGAGATCATTAATTATGAGCCTCCAGAAGTTTATGAAATAGGTACAGATATTGAGACAATTGCGACTGATTATTGGTGGGGTAAATGGGAGGAGAATTATTTTCCTCAATATGGTTTAGACTCGGTAAATGCCCATAATCAATTTACTATCATCTATGATGATTCTGTGGAAGGGAAAATCCAAAG
Source organism: uncultured bacterium (assembly GCA_964345035.1). GTDB lineage: Bacteria > Fidelibacterota > Marinisomatia > SCGC-AAA003-L08 > CAYFPO01. The sequence continues at coordinate 13,571 of CAYFPO010000015.1, read as the reverse complement.
TTCAATAGAGAAATCTGATTCACTATTGATGGGAACCTATAATTTTGAGGACCAGCGTGCTTATACAATCCCCACCCAGTTTTCATATAGTTTTGGTGACGGATCGTCTATTACTACTTATATTGAGCATCAAAATATTAAAAATACATTTAACAGGGAAATCGAATATGTTACATTTACAGATGATTCAAATTCCTTAATTGAAGAGATAAAAAATAATTACTTTACGATTTCATACAGAAGTTCTGAACGCTGGTCTTTCACTTTTATTTATGACCGAGAACAGAAAAGTCAGAATGATAATCCATTCAGTGATAATGAATGGTATGGTGTAGATTTCACAATGGATGTTAATGACCAGAACCAGTTTACCCTGTTTTATGGCTCAGAACGGGGAGGATTACGGTGTGCTAATGGTGTTTGTGCATATCAGCCGGCATTTGAAGATGGTTTCAAAGTCAGTTTAAAAACTATTTTCTAATTGTTACAAATTGACATTTTTTTTATTTTTAGGATAATATTTAAATTATATCGTAATATTTACAAATAGAAATTTAATAAAGAGAGGAAACCCAATGAAAAGATTATCAATCATAGTACTGAGCTTACTGATAGGAACTGCATCTGCATCCATTTATAATGTAGGCGACCAGGTAAGCAACAGTCATCAGAATACCTCTTTTCCCGTTTGTTATGGGGATTATCCTGATGATGATTTGAGTTTAGCTGATTTAAACGGAAATCTGAATGGCGGTGACTATTCTGTTTTATTCATCAATATGGCTGCCACTTGGTGAAGTCCCTGTTTCGATGATATTCCCGTAGTTGACGGGTTAATAGACGATTGGTCAGATGAAGAAGATGTATTTGGAATGGTTGCATTAATGGACCTCAATCAGCCATATAGTTGTGCTCAATGGGGTAATTTTGGCATCAATGGATTACCAGTTATTACAGACGACGGCAACGGCTTTGGCAACCATATGTGGAACTGGTTTAACAGCTCCAATGCAGTGCCCAGCAATGTATGGATAGATCACACTATGACTGTGTATTACAAAATGAATAATTTGAATACCTATGTAGGCAATAATAAAATCCAGGAAATGCTGGATGACTGCACTGATGCCGGACTATGCGGCAATGTAGATATGGATGGTGACGGTATAGAAAATGATGAGGATAATTGTCCTGATGATTCCAACCCCGGGCAAGAAGATAATGACGGAGATGAAATCGGTGATGTATGTGATGACTGCCATAATATGTCCGGTGATTTGAATGATGATTTGTCCATAGACATCTTGGATATTGTTACTGAGGTGAATATTATTCTTACCGGCGGATGGAACTCCCCCGATTTCTCTGATTGTGAAAAGACTGATGGGGATTTCAATAATGATGATACCATCAATGTTCTGGATATCATCGGAATCATCAACTACATACTGGATTCCAGAATTGCTGAGCTTACCGGAACTGCCGATGTAAATTTGGAATATACCGGAAATGACGTGACAGTTCATATTACATCCGATATCCCATTTACCGGAGTGGAATTTGCATTCATCAGTGATGGTAATACAGAGATCACCTTGAAGGACAATTCACATATATCAGTTGATTATGCAACCTATGACAATGTCACAAGAATGGTAGCATATTCTATTATGAATACTTCCTTTGACAGCCAAAGTGCAGAGTTTACAATCAGTGGAAGTTCAGTTGATCCGGAAGCATTTCACGCAGTGGTTGGTTCACCATCCGGCGAAGGATTGGAAATTTCCTATTCTGTACAGGACGAAATCATTCAATATGGTCCATATATATTTGAATTGAAGGAACTGACACCCAATCCATTTAATCCTGCAACGGAAGTTGAATTCAGCATACCTTCAGACGGTTTTGTAGAATTATCAGCATATAATGTGATGGGCCAGAAAGTATCAACTATATTCAGTGGACACCAGAGTATGGGTTACCACAGTTATACCTGGAATGCCTCTGACCTGCCTAGTGGTGTGTATTATGTTCAGCTCAGACAGGGAGGACATATTCAAACCACAAAAGCAATGTTAATGAAATAAATTTTGTTGTTCATGTTGTTCGGGAGTTAAAGAAAAAGGGAGCAATTTTGCTCCCTTTTTCTTTGTTCATCCTTTGGATATGGATGTAAATTTATTTCAAGAAGGAGTGATATAAAACAACCGGAATTCCAATTTTATTCCTTATTATTGGTGCAATCTTTTCATTTTGTAGGTATAAAAACAATACACAGACCCAGATAGACCTGAATAATCATTTAAAATTGATTATCGGAAAAAGAAAGTCTCTCATTTTGGTCAAGGGGTTCGATTCCCCGTCAGGTCACAAATTTAATTTGAATAATTCAGTGGTAAAATTATTGTACAATTTTGGATTGACTATCAGACTATATAAGATTTTTCTGTCTGCATTGCTATTATTTTCCCAATTGTATGCACAGGATGTATCATTGTATTTCGGCACAATTGAACAAGATTCAGGGTCAATGGAAATTTATATGAGCAATACCACCAATGTTTCCAGTTTCGGAATTCAGTTGACAGGAATTATACTCACAAGTGCATCTGGCGGAAGTGCGGAGGAAAATGGTCTCATCCTGAATATAAATGGTGAGAATGTAGTCACCGGTTTTGGATTTGATGAGGGGATTCCACCAGGGGAAAATACCTTGCTGGTAAATGTATTATTCAGTGAGGTAGTTGAAAATGAAACATGTATCAATCCTGATTTAACCAACGTATTTGGTGGTCCCGATGGGATCAGCCTCGAATTCACCGTAGGTGATTGTTATCCACTTGACCTGGTCATTTTTGGATGCACCGATGAATCAGCCTGCAATTACGATCCGGAAGCCACCGATGACGATGGGAGCTGTGAAGGCCCTGAAGATTTTTATGACTGTGACGGGAATTGTTTAAATGACGTAGACGGGGATTCAGTCTGCGATGAATTTGAAATTGCCGGATGCACTGATGAATCAGCCTGCAATTACAATCCTGATGCAACCGATGACGATGGGAGCTGTGAAGGTCCTGAAGATTTTTATGACTGTGCAGGAAATTGTATCAATGATACTGATGGAGATACCGTGTGTGATGAGCTGGAAATTGGAGGATGCACCGATGTTTCTGCCTGCAACTATAATCCGGAAGCCACCGATGAAGACGGTAGTTGTGACTACCCCGAGGAATGCTGGAATTGTTTTGATGATTGTATTTGCGAGTTGGATTGTTCCGGTATTTGCGGTGGTGACACTCAGATCGATGATTGCGGTGTTTGTGATGGTGACAATTCCACCTGCACCGGTTGTTTGGAACCAGACGCGGTAAATTATTGTGATTACTGCATAATTCCCTGTGAAAACTGCTGTGAATATGAATCTTTCATAACTCTGTTATCGCCGGTGGAAGGGGATACCCTCATTTCCGCAAGTGTAGAAATATATCTGGAGACGGATATTAATTCGGGTGATCAATTTGTAGTCAGAGCAGATGGCTCATTGATAAATGAATATTTTATTGGTAATAATTTTACTGTTCCCGCAGTCAGTGTAGGCTCTAATCTGTTCAATCCCCGAACGGTAATACTGGATATACAGACGGTAGATTCCTTAGGTGTTCCTTATACAAATCCAGGATCATTGGTAACTGTAAATGTGGTGTTTACTCCACCGGAAGAATTTTATACAGAACAATCCACATCTCAGGCATTTTATTTTCTGTATGCTGCAACCATTGACGGAATTCCATTGGAAGGCAATGATTGGATTGGTGCCTTTTGTGATACGGTATGTGTGGGGAATAAGTGGTGGTACTTGGATGTATCCGATCCCCCGGTGACAGTTCCGGCCTTTGGTGATGACGGGAGTTTCCCGGGATTTTGCAACAATGGGGATGAAGTTATTTTCAGAATGTATGACCATTCTGATTCTGTATATTATACTATGGCTACTGAAAATATTGATCCCGAAGGAGGCTGGACCAATTTTGGGTTTTATCAGATTGATTCTATGTATGCAATTATCACGGATTGTGCCGGTGTAATTAATGGTGAGGCAGTAGTAGATGAATGCGGTATCTGCTGCGGTGGGACAACCGGTAATCCTTGCTCCTATTATAATGATGAATCAGATTTTGGTGGTGGTTATGATTGTACTGGAGTTTGCAATGGTGATTCTGTATTGGATGAATGTGATGTATGCGGTGGAGGTAATTATGATTGCACAAATGAGGAAAGCGGCTGCATCTGTTCCGGCTGTACAGAAAGTGATGCTGAAAATTATGATCCGGATTCAAGTATAGATGACGGGAGCTGTGTGTATCAATATTCCCGGGATTTGTATGAGGGACAAAATCTCATCAGTTTCTGGGCATTACCAGAGGATACATCCATCAGCTCAGTAATGGCAAGTATTGAGGATTGTGTAGTTGGAGTAATTGGAGAAGGGATAGCTGCGATATTACAGGATGACGGGACCTGGATTGGGAGTCTTTCACAAATTTCGTATTATTCAGGTTACTGGGTGAAAACAGAGGAGAATTGCAGTATGACCCATATTGGATCACGAAGGAGCAATCTGATTTATGATCTCCATGATGGTCCAAATCTGATTTCCTTTCCTGATCCCGGTCAAATTGGCATCAGTGAGGGGATACCCGATGAATTCGAACCAATATTTATGAGTGTTATTGGTGAAGGAATTGCAGCTTCCCAGGTTACTCCCTTTTTCTGGGTGGGCAGCCTGCAGAACTGGCATGGTGCAGATGGGTATTGGGTGACTTTACATGAGGCAATTACTTTTAACTTTAACCTCCCGGATGAATTCATCAGAAAAAATGATAATTTAAACACAGCATCACACCATACCAGTCCTTGGAAATATAATCAGTCTACTGAACAGGCATTTTATTTTGTTGAGGACGTTCAAATGGATGGGCTGCAAGCTGGTAGCTTCTGGCTGCTGGCATATTGTGGCGAAAGTCTGGTTGGGGCAAGAGAATGGACAGGACCATATACCGACATTCCTGCGATGGGTGATGATGGCTCTCCGGAAACTGCCGGATATTGTGAGCCCGGTGAAACACCCAATTTTAAATTGCAAATAAACAATGGTAAACATTCAGTATCTCTCACTGGGTACATTCCAGAATGGCAATCGAATGAATTATTTTTTATTGATCTCAATACCACAACAGTGGATATCCCCGCTGAATTTGTATTGTACCCGGTGTTTCCAAATCCTTTTAATTCAACAACAGAAATTGAATTTTCATTGAACAATGATGGTATTGTTAATGTAATTGTATTTAATATTACAGGACAGGAAGTAGCACGGATTTTTGATGGTTATCTTCCTGCAGGAAGTCATAATGTTCATTGGAATGCAGTCGGAATATCAAGCGGAGTGTATTACATTCATTTGAATCAGGGAAACCGTGTTCAAACCACAAAAACAGTATTATTGAAATAATAATTGATTAAAACCTTGTTGTTTAGGAGTTGAGAAAATTGGGAGCATTTATGCTCCCTTTTTCTTTGTTCACCCTTTTAATAAAGCCGTAAATTTGCCCCAATTTCTGGGGGATCGTCTAACGGCAGGACATCAGACTCTGACTCTGAGTATTGGGGTTCGAATCCCTGTCCCCCAACAATATTTAATTATCAATAAAAAATCTGTTGTTTTGATTGACAATTGATAATTATTATTTGAAGATTAATTACTAATGCACCCATAGCTCAATTGGATAGAGCGTCTGGCTACGGACCAGAAGGTTGGGGGTTCGAGTCCTCCTGGGTGTACCACTTAAAATAATCGAGTTCAGATTAACCAAACCCTGCAGGTCACTGCGGGGTTTGCTGTATTTACCCGTTCCCTATGGGGGACTACTCGTAAATAAGACTACCTACAGCGATATTACTATATTTTATTTTCAGAATATTTTGACTGATAAATTTAAATAATTCCTGCTAATTCCTGTAGGAAATTCCAATTTCGCAATCGTTCCTTTTGAGTTTCCAAAAGTATGGGATGTGGTTCGCCATCCTTGTTGAAATTGCGGGCAAACCGGTTTTCTGTCCTTGCAAATTTTATAAAATTGTAATCCTCTCCAGTTTTTGAGTTAGAGTACCAATCTTCTTTTTTGGCGGGATTTCCCTGGAGAGATAATCGTTCTGAAATGCGTTCCCCTTTTTGGGGGTCATAATGAAATACAGGAAAAACTCTGCAGTCCACCGCCAGTTTTGCCTGATGATAGGATCTGTCGTCAGCAATGCCGTGTTCCGGCTGGCATGAAGTATATACATTTATCACTGAGGGTCCCGGGAAAGCATTGGCAGCCATTACTGACTTATAAAAATGATTTGGATGGGCAGCCGTAGTTTGTGCTACAAATACATCCGGGTGTGCCATGGCAATATTTGCAATTTCTTTACGAGGTTCAGCTTTTCCCCGCCGTGCTTTCCCGTAGGATGACATTTGTGCAGTCTGACCTCTGAAACTTCCTGTGGATGCCTGTCCTCCTGTGTTGGAATAGACCTGTGTATCTAAAATGAGTATATTGATATCCATACCGGAAATAAACAGGCGAGACATGGACTGAAACCCAATATCCAGCATGGCACCATCGCCCCCGATCGCCCAGATTTTTTTATTCTGCCAGCCCTTTTGGTCCCAACGCATTCGGATACCCATTGCATAGGCAGCTACATTTTCGAATAGAGAATTACTCCAGGGAACCAGAAAGGGATTATAAGGATAGGTAGCACCGTAGACGGTATTGCAGCCTGTGGCAGCAGCAAGCCCAATACTTTCCTTGCCATAGACAAAACCAGTTGCCGCCAGCATCATTCGCAGTGCAGTGGCTTCTCCGCAACCCATACAGGAACCGACTCCTCCTGTAAAAAGAAGTGCTTCCTCAGCCAACATCATGTCTGCTAACACCCGTTCATTAATATAGTCTTCAGGTGTTGGTCCCAGTTTTCTGAAAAATTCCATCCCTGCCTTGAATTTTGGAATAGTATCTTTTTCTTTCACAACCATTTTCAGTGCATCATGATCTCCACAAACGAGAACGCATTCACCGCAACCCTTACATTTTTCAGGGTCAACAAATATTCCGAATTTTGCCGGAGCTTTATTCTGTTTTCTTGGAGTGTCATAGAATTTCTTATTGGCTGCCCATTGCTCTCCAATCCAATGGGAAAAAGGATTTCCATTCAGGTTGTTCAATTGGTCTTCTAATTCAGTTTTGGGAATGGCTTTCCCCAAAATGGCAGTATCAGGGCATTCGGTGACGCATTCCATACAACCAACACATTTATCGGCATCAAAGACTGGTATTTCCGGAGCGATATGACTGAAATCCCGCGCTGCACCTGTTCCTGCAGGGACAAGACTGCGGGCAACAGATTCATCCGCTTCCAGCCCGTATTCAGCACTTCCTTCATTATAACTTTCCAGAATCCTATTATTAAAATCCTGTATATCTATAATAGATTGAACTGTATTTTTATTTATACTAATACTCCTTTCGAGATGGACTCACCTACGGCTATGACCTTATCATACCCCAGAGAAACCGCACTCAAATTATCCTGCACCACCCTTTCTCCTTTTTTACCAAAGTATTTTCGAATGGACTTTTCAACTCCTTTCATAAGTGTAGATTTTTCCATATTTAACCGGTCTGCTAAGGGAGCAGTTTTGAGAAAGACTCCCAATAATACAATCCCCTGCATTCTCTGGATAAGATCTGGTCTGGAAGATACTTCGCGAGCAATGGCTAATGTATCCAGAGCATAGAGGTTGATTTTCTTTTCCTCAATAACCGAGAGTGATTTATCAGGGATAGATGCGGCAATTTTTTCTTTGTCAGTGAGAACTGTTTGAATAAATAGAATTCCCCCTTCAGTGAGACCATTTAAAGGGTTAGAAACATTAAAGGCATTCACATCATTCAGAGCCACAAATTCAACAAATTCAAGTTCAGAATGGGTACGAATCTGCCTATCTCCTGCGGTCATGAAATATGTTGTGGGGAGTCCTTTCTTATCGGAGCCGTATTTTGGATATGCCTGAACATGCAGGCCGAATAAATCTGCTACTATGGTGGCGATGATTTTATTGGTGGTTACTGAACCATACCCCCCAACTGAATGCCCACGCATTGAAAACATCCCTTCCGGTCTGATATCCGGGTTTGTTTTTGGGATGACTGCCAAAGGATGTTTAATTCCTACAGTAAAAATTCGTTTGTCATCCCCTGTCATATTTTCATAGACGGCAATTAAATCGGATGGTCTCACATCCCTGGAGCCCAGTCCCGCAGAACCGGAGTAAATCTTTGGTATACGGATCCTATCCTTTTCATTATGAGAGGAATAATCTGCAAAGGCTGCTTTAATTTCCATCGTTAGGGGATTGCTTTCAGCTAATGGATTATCCATACGTTCCAGAACAGAAAATCCCTTCACATGCTGTAGAGTTTTCACGATTTCCATTGAAGGGAACGGACGGAAGGAGGTAATATGTACGCAGCCAACTTTCAGATTTCGTGTACGGCGTAAATAATCCACAACTTCTTCAGTAGATTCTATCATTGTACCCATGCCCACAACAGCCCATTCAGCGTCTTCCATTTTGTAGGAGGAAACCAGTTCATATTGTCTGCCTGTCTGTTTGTAAAATGAATCCATGCAGGATTGGAGATGTCCTTTTATAGGGTCAGTAAAAAATCGCTGGGCAATTTTGCCCTTCATATAGGCATCCTGATTTTGTACCGTTCCTGACTGTACAGGATTATTGGGATCAATAAGATTTACCAGTATTTCACTGGGGTCACCAATATATTTTTCCATAAATTCCGGTTCAGGCAGGAGAATGTTCTGAATAGTATGGGTGGTTAGAAATCCATCCTGAATATTCAGAAAAGGAGTTAGGGAGAGTTCAGCCGTTTTTCGGGAAATGAGGGCTAAATCTCCAGCTTCCTGGGCATTTCGGGCAAAGAGCATTCCCCAGCCGCAATCTGACACTGCCATAACATCATCATGCCCAGCATGGACATTTAGACTTTGAGAGGTGAGTGCTCTGGCACCAATATGAAAAACACAGGGAAGCCGCTTTCCTGATATGGTGTATAAAACTTCTTTCATTAATACCAGCCCCTGCCCTGAAGTGAAGTTTGATACTCTGCCCCCAGCTGCTGCAAACCCTTCGCAGGAAGAAGCAGAGCTGTGTTCTGACTCTAACTCACAAAACTGTAGTGTTTCTCCCCAAACATTCTTAGCTCCGTTGGCTACAAAATGCTCATAGCCCGTACCCATTGGGGTGGAAGGGGTAATGGGATAAGCACAGGCTCCTTGCGTAATATGGGTATCAACCCAAACGACAGCTTCAGAACCATCAGCAGATGACGGGATGCCCGGAAAGGGAATTTTCTGATTATTTTTTTCCTTCATATCAAAGTTTCTCATTTACAAAAATCCATCATTTTCTCTTGAGTAAATTTAAAGTGAAATAAAATAGGATTTAAAGGTCAAAATTTCTTTGCTTGTATGTTTTTCACCCTGAAATTTGCACGGATTAAAAAGGGAATAATTGGTATGAAAAGTTTACCAATTCACATGGATGATGAGATATTCACCCTTATAAAAAGTGAAAAGTATAAACTTATCGGTCCTGTCATAAAAGATAGTGAGGTTTCCCAGAAGTGGTTGGGAACTCACAGAAAAATATGCCAAGTATGATGCGGAATTAAAATTCGGTTGATACCATGGTTGATGTATCTGCGGATTGCATCAGTGGTGAAGTACTCATTGGTCACAAGTGCCCTAATGAATGTCATGCTTTTGGCACATCCTGAACTCCCAAATCCCCTTAGGGTGCTACCATGGTTTCAGCGGAAGGTGATAGAAACCCAATGAATATACAGTCTGAATATTAATTGTTTGAGTGATTTCACCCACATCGAGTTGAATATTACCTAATGTTTTTTGATATATATCCAATATTCTTAAACATCCATTTAAAAAGACACGACCCCCATTCGTCAAAGCAAACCTCCCTTTGCCTCTTAGGATCATTTTTTTATCGAATAATCGTTCAATAAAATCAATCAGTTGGCTTACTGCAGATTGTGAAATTTATTTCTGCCAACCTGGAAAAACTCTTTATCTCAGCAGCAATACAGAACACTTTAAATATATCAATATAAATTCGTGTACCTTCCATAAATATTAGATTTGCTAATATAATAAGCTACATCAATTTTGGAGAATTTCTAACTAAATATGAAATAAATTAAATACCTCTTTTATTTCCTTCTCTATAATATCCTCTAAAGAAGAGTGCATTGTCCTATTTAACCCATAAGCAATACTAATACTATATTTTACTAAAACTTGTTTAATAGGGATATAAAAATAGCTCTAATTTATTATAAGACAATAAGGTCTTGATATCCTTATATAGCTAATTATGTCATTATTATTAACCAAATCATGCCAATATGCAATTCGTGCAATTATGTTTCTGGCAACGCAATCGGAAAATACGCCCGTGCTGCAAAGAGATATTGCAGTAGCATTGAATATACCCAACCACTTTTTAGGAAAAATCCTACAACAGTTAGCAAAACATGATATTGTTCATTCACAAAGAGGGAAGTCTGGTGGATTTACTCTCTGTCATCCCGCAGAAGAACTCACCTTGCATAAAATTACGGAAATCGTTGATGGAGAAAACTTTTTAGAAGGATGTGTAGTGGGGTTTCCAAATTGCAGCGATGAAAATCCCTGTCCTGTACATAAGGAATGGAAACAAATGAAAGAATTGATCATAGCATTTTTAAAACGCAAACAGATTCAACAACTCAGTGGCAAATTAGAACCCAAACTTGAAGATTTGTCAAATCCCGGAGAATATGATGCATAAACCAAATCCTATATTTTCATCCCTTATCTGCATGTTGATGTTTATTTTTCTTTTACAGGCACAGGAAGATACAGCATATTTTTTTAAACAAAATTGTGCCAACTGTCATACCATAGGTGGTGGGCGTCTCACCGGTCCTGATTTGAAGGACGTACATTTACGAAAGAGTGATGACTGGATCAAAAAATTTATTTCAGATCCACAAGCAATTATTAATTCAGGCGATCCTTATGCTCGGCAGATCTTAGATGAAGCAAGAGGGATTATCATGCCTAAAATAGGAGGGTTAACTCCTTTCATTGTGGAATCTATTCTCACCTTAATTAAGGAAGAATCCGGTAAAGATAAGTCTCGTTTTGCCGGTTCTATGTTGGCAGATAGACCATTAACCGATGAGGATTATATGATAGGGAATGCACTGTTTTTAGGTACAAAGCGGTTAAAAAATAAAGGTCCTTCTTGTATAAGTTGTCATGAAATTTCAGGGGAAGGATTGCTTGGTGGTGGATTATTAGGTCCTGATTTAACAGAAGCATACGGCCGTCTTGGTGGTAAAATTGCAACAGCCGCTTGGCTATCTAACCCGTCATCGGAAACGATGTCACCCATTTATAAAAAACATCCTATAGATGAAGATGAAGTGTTACCCCTGGTTGCATTACTCAAAAGTAAAGCAGAGGGACATGAAATGGTTAGCGATGCTCACGATTTTAATTTTTTGATCTTTGGGTTTATCGGTCTATCTGTGATTTTGATTTTATTTGATTTGATTTGGGGTAATCGTTTTCGTAGTGTTCGTAAACCCATGGTTGAAGGAGAAGAATTATGAGCAATAAAAAACTTTCGTGGATCAGAGATGAAGTTGTTCCGCAAAACCGCAAATGGGAAGAATTCTACCGTAACCGTTGGCAGTTTGATAAGGTAGTCCGCAGTACTCATGGAGTGAATTGTACCGGTTCCTGCACATGGCAAATTCATGTAAAAGACGGTATTGTCACTTGGGAAATGCAGGGATTAGATTATCCCAAATTGGAAAATGGTATTCCGCCTTACGAACCACGTGGATGTCAACGGGGTATTTCATTTTCGTGGTATTTGTATAGTCCGTTACGTGTTAAATATCCAACCATTCGAGGCGCATTGCTTGATTTATGGTTGGAAGCAAAAAATGAATATGATGACCCTGTTGAAGCGTGGACCTCAATGGTGAATGACACTGAAAAACGGAAACGTTGGCAGCGGGCTCGTGGAAAAGGTGGTTTTCGCCGAACAAGTTGGGATACAGTAAAGGAAATCATTGCAGCATCTATGGCTCATACCATTAAGAAGCATGGACCTGACCGAATCGCCGGGTTCTCACCAATTCCTGCTATGTCAATGATTTCTTATGCTGCCGGCGCCAGATTAATGCAGCTCATGGGGGGGGTGTCTCTTTCTTTTTATGATTGGTATTGTGACCTACCAAATGCCTCCCCGGAAACCTGGGGTGAACAAACGGATGTTCAGGAATCTGCTGATTGGTACAATGCGAAAATGCTGGCTGTAATGGGTGCAAATCTGAATATGACCCGTACTCCCGATGTACATTTTGCTGCTGAAGCCCGACACAACGGTACCAAAATGGTTGTTTTTTCACCGGACTTTTCACAAGTATCAAAATTCTCAGATGAATGGATACCCATCAATGCAGGTCAGGACGGTGCATTTTGGATGGCAGTCAATCATGTTATATTGAAAGAATTCCACCACGAAAAACAAGAAAAATCATTTTTGGATTATTCTAAACAATACACTGATTCTCCATTTCTGGTTGAGTTAACAAAAGATGGCGATTCTTACAAAGCCGGACAATTATTACGGGCAAACCGTTTGCAAGAGCATCAAGAGATGGAAAATGGCGATTGGCAATTTTTAATGTGGGACGAAATTGAAAATAAAACGAAAGTTCCTCAAGGTTCCATGGGATATCGTTGGGCGACAGTAAATAAAGGAAAGTGGAATTTGAAATTGGAAGATGCAGTGGATGGTTCCAAAATCAATCCAAAGCTCTCATTTTTAAATGAATCAGATAATGTTTTATCTGTTGAATTGGATGACTTTTCCGAAGGCCAAACAATTAATCGAAAAGTCCCAGTTAAAATGATTAAAACAGCAGATGAAAAAGTTCCTGTTGCAACGGTATATGATTTACTCATGGCTCAATATGGAGTCGGTCGCGGACTGGAAGGATACCCCGAAACTTATGAAGAAGATGCAAACTTTACACCGACTTGGGCAGAAAAATATACAGGTATTTCTTCAGATACGTTAACTCGCTTTGCTCGTGAATGGGCAAATACAGCAGAAAAAACAGGAGGGAAATGCACGGTTATTATTGGTGCCGGTATCAACCATTGGTATCATGCAAATCTCATGTATCGTGCAGCTATTCACGCATTGATGTTTACCGGATGTATAGGAAAAAATGGTGGTGGTCTCGCCCATTATGTAGGTCAGGAAAAATTAGCGCCTGGCGAATCCTGGGCATCTATTGCTTTAGCTAAAGATTGGTTTGGTCCTTCACGAGTTCAGAATACTCCAAGCTGGCATTATATCC
>CAYFPO010000014.1:0-47131 GCA_964345035.1 uncultured bacterium | reverse complement strand
TTAGCCATTATAATGTACATAGGAATGAAAATGAGAAATACTAAAATTATAGCCACACTGGGACCTTCATCCAATTCTGCAGAAATCATTCGGAATATAATCGGAGCCGGTATGAATGTTGCCCGCTTGAATATGTCACACCACTTTAATCCTGAAGAACTTAAGGGAATTGTTGAGACTGTTAGAGAAGAAGCTGGTTATGTGGGTCGATCGGTTTCCATTCTCTTTGATTTGTCCGGACCAAAGGTCCGGGTCAGGCAGTTTACTCATAAGTCCTCCATTACTATCCAAGAGGGCAAGTCTTATGAATTAGGCTCCGGTGATGCTGAGATACCACTGAACCAACCGCTCCAATTTGATACGGTCTTGGGTAATGGTGCTGTAAAGATAGATGATGGCAGAATTTCATTCGAGGTGGTGGAGAATAAAAAAGTTAGCTTGAAATTAAAAGCATTGAATTCCGGTGAGATCTTCCCAGGAAAGGGAATCAATTTTCCGGGTGTGGAATTGGGGATCCCTGCCATAACAGAGAAAGATAAAATTGACCTCCAATTGGCAATAGACCTGGGAGCAGACTGGATTGCCATGTCATTTGTTCGCTCGGCCGACGATGCCCGGTTTGTGAAAGACATCCTCCGGGAACAATGCAAATCCATACCGTTGATCGCCAAGATTGAAAAACCGGAAGCCATCAAAAATCTTGATGATATCGTTAAAACTTTTGATGGTGTACTTGTTGCACGGGGAGATCTGGGTGTGGAAATGCCACTGAGGGAATTGCCCATACTCCAGAAACGGATAGTCAATAAATGCCTGAAATTGAAAAAGCCGGTGATCATAGCCACCCAAATGCTGGAATCCATGATTAAACAACCAAATCCTACACGGGCGGAAGTGAATGATGTAGCAAATGCAATATATGATTGTGCTGACGCAGTTATGTTATCGGGAGAGACGGCAATTGGCAAATATCCGTCAGAAACTGTGAAAATGATGTCTGATATAATTCTATCTGTTGAAAATGACTTTGTTGCAGAAAACTTCAACAGACTCATCGAAAAATACAAAATAGAAACAAAAGATATGCGTGAGTCCATTTGTCATGCAGCTTTGACAATTTCCAACGATTTGAAAATTCAGAATATTGTAATTATGACAGAAACGGGGAGCACTGCCCGAACAATGGCACAATATAGGCCAAATGCAAACATATTTGCACTCAGTCCTGACCAAACAGTAATTGCACAATTGGCATTGATTTGGTGTGTGACACCTATTTTAGTACAGGAATTTATTTCTACTGATGAAATAATCCAAGCTTCAAGCAAAATATTAAAAGAAAAAAAAATACTGAATATGGGAGACAGTTTTATCATTACAGCGGGTGTTCCGGTTGGCATAAGTGGAACTACAAATATGTTGAAAATCCACAAAGTTATGTAAATTTGTTACAATCTTAATTTATATTGAGATATACTTCTAAATTATACACTGATTATTTTGAGGGAATATGACTAAAAGAAAATATAATTATTCAATGATAACCGCATTATCAGTAATACCGTTGGTTGGTATTATTGGAACTGCAGTGTATATGTATTTGTATGGTGTAATCTGGCAGGAACCGGTTCAATTAATTGTTGGATGCTGGATAAGCGGAATGGGAATTACTTTTGGATACCATCGGTTGTTTGCTCATAGAAGTTTCAAAGCACATCCAGCTGTACAATGGGTTGCTATGATCTTTGGATCTGCTGCTCTTCAGAACTCAATCCTTAAATGGGCTTCTGATCATCGCAGACATCATAGAAAATTAGATACCCAGGAAGATCCCTATAGCATCACAAAAGGATTTTTTCATGCACATATTGGGTGGATTTTAGAAAACTCTCCATCAAAAATTGAAGGAGTTAAGGACTTACAGGAAAATCCTGTAGTCCGGTTTCAACATAAATATTACTGGATAATTTCAATTGGTATGGCATTTATGGTACCCTTTCTGATCGGATTAGTGTACGGCCGACCTATTGGAGGACTACTTTGGGGAGGATTTCTTAGAGTCAGTTTGGTACATCATTTTACGTTTTTTATTAATTCTTTATGTCATTTTGTAGGAAAACAAACTTATGGGACCACATCTGCAAGGGATTCCTGGCTGATGGCATTTTTCACATTTGGTGAAGGATTTCATAATTTTCATCATAAATTTCAATGGGATTATAGAAATGGAGTACGCTGGTTTGATTTTGATCCTGGAAAATGGGCGATCAGATTTCTTTCGTTCTTTAAATTGACCAAAGATATTCGAAAGGTTAAAGACTATCATATTTTACATGCAAAATTAATTGTATTAAAAGAAAAACTGAATACATATTATCCGAAGCTTCCGGATCAAATTAAACAGAATTATTCGGAAAAAGTCAGCAATTTACAGGAAAAGGCTCATAATATTTCTAAATCCTGGAGAAAGCTTGAAAAAGAATTTCTCCAGTTTAAACAGATGAAATTTAAAAATAAATACCAATTTGCAGTTCTCAAACAGAAACAGAAGCTATACCGATCTGAATATTTTGCAATACTAAACGGATTAACACTTATCCTAACAGAGATTCAAAAAGGAAATTATTGATTTAGAGTCTTAAATTATAAAAAAAGCCACGAAAAAAATCGTGGCTTTTTTTATTTAATAGATTAATGGATCAGTCATCCAATATTAAATTCACAAGAAGAACAATATCTACCACGTTGATCTCTCCATCTGCATTAATGTCTCCCACGGCAACCTGATAGGGTGTTGGTTCAATAACATCCAAAATAATATTGATTAAAATAACAATGTCAAGAATATTTAATACACTATCGCTGTTCAAATCTCCCGGCATCAAACTGGTAGAAATGGTAATTTGACAGTCAGTGCCGTATGATATGACTTCCTGTGCATTAGAATCACTAAGAATAACATTCTGAAAATCCATATTTATTATTTGATCTTCTTCAATTTCATTTGCAGAGAATATGATTTCCAGAATTGGCCCAGTTCCCGGTTCCATTTCCAGAAGTTCAGGCTGATATCCGGCAACAAATAATGAACCACCATATTCATTTGAAAAAATCTCAAATGTTTCAGTTCTACTTGTGGTTAATACATCTACTACTGACAAATAATTAGGTGAATCTACCAACTCTAACTGAAATCCAACAATACCATAAGAATTATTTAAATCAATATCAAAACTGTTCTGACTTCCCGAAGGAATAATCCCATTTTCCATACTTATTACTGCATATTCTGCAGGGTCATTGACAAATCCACATAATACTTCAGTTGGTTCAGCCTCTCCATTTTGAAATACAGCAACAATAAAATAGCAATATTCAGAATAATAAACGATTTCATAATCCTGGTATTGTGTATTTTCAGTAAAAATGATTGTTCCTGAATATCCAAGAGATTTGTGGATGTTATATCCCAATAAATCTCTTGAGACTCCCACCGGGGGACTGAGGGTAAAATTGATATTTCCATAGCTGCCTGAGTTCAGTGTTCCTGAAGCAACAGTCGAACCGGATTCATCGGCAAAAGTAAAACTTGCACCATTCCATCCATCACCATAGCTGTCATACATATGCATGATATAATCACCATAATCCAATTCAAATTCGTATGAACCTGCCGTTCCACTTTCGATAACTGTTCCTTCAAATTCCAGCTCCCAACTGATTTCACTGTCCCAAGAACCACCTCCCACGGAAAGTGAAAAAAAACCGAAATCACAGTTTTCCACAGGGGCATCCCAATGCAGATCAATGAACTCCGATCCGTCTTCAATCCCAATTGAAAGATTCTGTGCGGGACAGGGTGATTGGGAAAAAGAAAACCAAATAATTCCAGCACTGAATATTAATAATTTATGTATATATCTCAACAATTTCCATATTTTGCTGTATATAAATTAGTAACTAAGTTGATTTGTATTTGAAAAAAGCGTGTAATAGATTGTAACACCAGGAATTTGAACACTAAATTACTGAAGTTCCTGAATAATATATATGGAACTAAAGTACATTAATTTAATTGTTAACTTAATTATTAATAATGTAATCCAAAATCTAAGTGTAAATTGAAAGGAAACCCATGAATAATAAATATGCAAGTAATTCAATAATATGGTTGATCAGTATTTTTATAGCTTTCAACTGCGCAGGAAACAAGAAGGGTCCAGACCTTTCACCAGATGCAAACCGAAAGACACTGAAAAATACACCTGATTGGTTTTTAGATACTCCGATAAAGGAAGGATATAGATATGTTGCATCAACATCTACAAGTCAGGATATGCAATTGGCTATCAATAAGGCGCGACTGGATGCTGCCCAGACACTTGCCGGTGAAGTCGGATCTGAAATGAATGGACTTGTTAAACGTGCACAGGAAGAAACAGGACTTGGCCCTGACTCCCATATTATTGATCAATTTTCACAGACACAAGAGCAAGTAATTACGACCAGCCTAAATGATTGGAAAGTTGTGAATAAAGATGTTCAGGAAGAAAAAAGCGATAAAGGAAAGATATATAGAGCATTTGTGTTGGTGGAATGGGATGAAGGAGCGGCACATAAACGATTACTCCAGAAAATTAAAGAAGATGAACAATTATATACGATGATGCGGTCGACAGAATTGTTCGAAGAAATGGAGAAAAAGGTTGAAAAATACAGAAAACGATATAATCAATAACAGGATTAATCCACAGCGGATTTTATGGCTGTGACCATTTGACCAGTTAGATCTTCCAAGGCTAGAAGCACCATTTGTTCCTGAGCAGGTGGTGCTTCTGCTTTTTTATTTGATAATGATTTCAACTGCCAATCCAGAGCACGTTTATCCCCCGAGAAAGTCACCCACTCATAATTGTAATCTGATGAACCTGTTAAATTACCTGAATTTAGTACTGCTGCAGTTGTCACATCCAGCATCTGGTAACCAGCTATGATTGTTGCTTCAGCAGAAATTCTGTGTATTTTAACCGTTGCATACACATCTCCATAAATATTCCGTTTTCTGGTTTTACCTTCTGAATCCTCGTACGTTTCAGTATCAACCACTACCTTTTTTGAAACCCTTTTTTTATCGACCGTTTTTTTTGCTTTTGGTGATAAAATCTGTGTTACTTCTCCAGTCAATAGTCTGTGTACCCCAGCTATTTTCCCCAGTTCGATGGAATTTTCAGAATTTGTAAGACCTGAGTGAGATAGCTTTTGCTCTTCGATAATTAAGTCAAGTTGATCACGGTTAATAATATCTACAAATTCCATCAGAGAGTGGTCCTGAAGCAGTTTTGTAATAACTTCATTGGTCAGCGTATTGCCGATACCACCATATTTTTTCTTGCCGCTTTCATTTTCAAACGACAGTATTGCCATTTTAAGTGAAGCATTTTCTCTGCATTGTTTATAGAGAGCTGCACTGTCTTTAAAATTTTCTGAAAATAACAGTGCGGTTTTGAATTCAATTGCAGCAGACCGGAGATTTTCCCGGTCATTTACTACCATAAATTCAATTCCCGCTTGATAGTGGGATTCTGCTGCCATGAGTTTTGCATCATTCAATTCAATTTGATAATCCCTGACTTCCGCTTTAAACATCCAGACCTCAGCCTGATTTAATCCAAGTGATTTTAATGTATTCACAATCGAAATCAAAATTTCCAATTCAGATATAACTGAATCCCAATAAAATAGGTCGGATGAGTTTTTATGGTTATTAATCTCAGAATGATGGAATTTAATTACTGCAGGAAATACTCCAGCCATTAAATCTAATGCCGGTTCGTAGGATTTATTTTTTTTCAGGGAAGCTGCACAATCAGTAAATGCAAGGTCATAGTTTCCACTTGATGCTGATTTCTCTGCTCTTTTATACGCTCTCCCATGGGATGAAAAATATGCGCATCCATTGAGTATCAATAATAAAACTACGATTATCTGTTTACTGTTTGTGTTGCCCATGAACTGCTAATATCCTAATTTTTCTCTAGTTTTATCTAATTTCCTTCTGTCTTTTTTTGTTGGCCTCCCTGCTCCTTTCTCCCGCGTGTGAACCGGAATTGCTGCATTTACCTTTACTTTCATTTTCTCTTCCTGTGGTGTAACATCCTGAACATATTCAACGGCAAGTTTTGCTGACACCCGTTTTTCCAGGAGTCCCAATACAACAAATGTGGATGAAATGAACCGTTTTCGAACAGAGATCGTTTCTCCAATTTGAATAACTCTTGAAGGTTTTACAGTTTGACCATCAATTTTTACCTTACCCCCATTACAGGCGGTGGTGGCTACGGAACGAGTTTTATAAATTCGTACAGCCCAAAGCCATTTGTCAATTCTAACTTTATTCAATTGTTAAACTTAATTTTTTGATTCTGTTATGTAGAATTTTTATTTTTACACAGGAACACAATGAAGATTAAACACAAATCACCTAAATATTCAAAAAGAGATAGGGGTAATTTACATACTGTTTGGGGAATGAATAATTCCCTTGCGTTGTTAAATTCAGAAAATTATATGATTTCTACTGTGACAATCATGAAAGATTCAATTGCCTGGAAATCTGAAAAGATACAATCCTTCTTAAAAAAGAAATCATTCAATGCCAATTTATTGCAGAAATCAGAATTCATCCAGCAGTTTGATGAGAAACGAACTCAGGGAATTGTAATTCAATTTTCAGGCAAACTGTTAAGAAAATTACCTGATTTTGGTGGAATATCAGGGAATATTTGTCTTGTGTTATTGGACCAGATATCAGATCCACAAAATCTTGGCCAAATAATCAGAACCTGTGAATGTGCCGGGGTAGATGGTTTAATCATTCCTGACAGACGCAGTGCAGGCATAACTGATACCGTACTTCAAGTCAGCCAGGGAGCATTTGTGTCTCAACCGATATATCAATGTGGGAATGTTCATCAAACCATTTTGAATCTTAAAGATCAGGGATTCTGGGCTATAGGTGTTGAAAACAGCATAGAAGCAAAATTGTGGTATGAAGCTGAATTCACAGATAAAGTTATTATAGTTTTAGGGAGTGAGGGGAAAGGAATCAGGCCTCTTGTTCTAAAATCCTGCGATTTCTTTGCAACTATCCCAATGCAGGGAAAACTAAATTCATTGAATGTTACTGCTGCAGTTAGCGCTATCCTTTTTGAAAGAAATCGCCAAATAGAATCTGGTAAATAAGTAATGTGTTATTTGGATTGTATTGAGACGATTGTCCCTAATAACTCAGATTCTTCAGATTCTGTTTAAAATAAATTATTAAATGGATGCCATTGAAGTAAAGCACATAAAATTGCAGAAAAGGATAAATATGGTGCAAAAGGTAACCTGCGATTGCGATCTACACCTTTTTGCCAAGAAACAACCGACCATCCGATAACTGCAAAAAGCGATCCCAGAAATATTGTCAATCCAACCTGAATTACACCTAGCCAGGCACCCAGAATTGTAATTAAAAATAAGTCTCCAACTCCCATTGTCTTTTTTTTGAAAACCATTGATGTAATTAGAGATATTCCACCCAAATAAGCCAACCCAAAAACCAATCCAGCCACAGGTTGAAAAAAATCTCTGGTTATTACAGCATTTACCAATAATCCAACAAAAGCAGCAAAAATTAAATTTACAGGAATAATTTTATGGAAGTAGTCAATCGCGGAAATTGCAATAAGAATAGAACTCAACCAGAAGAACAATAATTGAGTATTGAAATCGAGGAGGAATGCTCCTGACAACCATATTACAGTAGTTAATAACTCAATTATGGGATATTGTATTGAGATTTTCTCATTACAGGAATGACATCTGCCTTTCTGGAGTACAAAGCTGACAATTGGAATATTACGATAGAAGGGAATGGAAGAATTACATTTTGGACAGCGAGAGCCCGGTTTTATAATAGATCTACTCCTGGGGATTCTGTAAATGAGAACATTGAGAAAACTGCCAACTGCAAGTGAAAAAATCCCAATCAAGAGGAAATAAATTGGATTATTGTGCCAGTGCAGAGCCGAAATGGAAAATTGGAAGATAGGTAACAACAACAATCAAACCAACAATACCACCAACCAGAATGATCAATGCCGGTTCTATGATCGATGTTAGCCTATCAACGATTGCATTGACCTGTTTTGTATAGTAATCCGCTGCCTTCAAGCTTAGTTGATCTATTTCACCAGTTTCTTCACCCGTTGCCATTAACTGGATTAAAATTGGGGGATATACATTGGTATCTTTTAAAGCCCGTGAAATATTAACACCATTTTCAATATCTTTTGAAGCAGAATTGATGGCTAACTCAAACACTCGATTATCAACCACACGCTTTATAAGGTGGAATGATTCCAGAATTGTTACACCTGCTTCTACCAGAATACCAAAAGTTTTACAAAATTTGCTTAGAATGCTCTGTTCCAATAAATTTCCAAAAACCGGCAGTCGAAGTAAGAATCTATCCCTGGTTAGTCTTCCGGAATCTGTTAATGTCAACAGCCAGAGACCTGTCAGGGATACAATACTTGTGAATGTTAAAAAGAAAAGGTTATTTTGCACCCATTCTCCCGTATTTACCATCATAACTGTATAGAATGGAAGATCTGCTCCGAGGGTCTCGTACACAGAAGAAAATTGAGGAATAATAACCGTAAATATTAAAATCAGCATAACGAATAGAAACATGATAATAAACACCGGATAATACATTGCAGATTTCACTTTTCTCTGAGTATCTTCTAATGCTTCCATATAACCAGCGAGTTCATCCAATGTAGCCGATAATTTACCGCTGACTTCACCAGCTCTTACTAAAGATACATAAAGATTTGAAAATACACCGGGATGTCTGCTCAATGCATCAGATAGTAACAATCCCTTTTTAATATTATCTTCAATTTTTTTTAAAATGGACCGGAATTTTTTATGTTTTTCCTCAACCGCTAAAAAATGAAGGGATTTTTCAATTGTGAGTCCAGCCGAAAACATAGTTGCA
Organism: uncultured bacterium; assembly: GCA_964345035.1. Taxonomy (GTDB): domain Bacteria; phylum Fidelibacterota; class Marinisomatia; order SCGC-AAA003-L08; genus CAYFPO01. The sequence goes on along the minus strand of CAYFPO010000014.1, from coordinate 38,082 downwards.
AGCTGCCGTGTAAAGAATACCAGAGTATTGAGAGGAATGCGGTTTTTTAATCGGGTGATTGCAAGGTTAAATCGTTGAATAAATGGCTCAATAAAATCAAATGATAGATCTTTATGTGTAAGTTTAACAACAATTAACTCATCTTTGGTTAATATATCTACGGCTTCATTTCTATTGGCAGCATCGATCTGACCTTCTTTTCGAAATCCATCGTGAGTTCGTGCTACATAGGTAAAAGTTGCCATATTAGATTAAATTATCCAAATTAGAAGTCTTCAACAGTTGATCTTTGCACTTCAAAAAAGGAAGTTTCACCAGTTAGAATTTTTTCAATCCCTGCAACGCGTAATTGAGTCATCCCGGTTTCTACAGCTTTTTCCTGTATTACCGTTTCGCTTTCGTTTTGAAAAATAAGTGCACGGATATCTTTATTTACTTCGAGAATTTCGTGTATTGCGGTTCTACCTTTGTAACCAGTACCTCTGCAATTTTTACATCCCTTACCCTGAGAAATATTGGCATTTTTTAATTGATCTTTCGAAATTGAAAATATATCCAATTCCTCAGAGTTTGGTGTGTAGGGTTCTTTGCAATCTTTACAAATTGTCCGCACCAAACGTTGAGCCATCACCAAGTTCAGGCAGGATCCCAATAAAAATGGAGGAATTCCAATATCCAATAAACGTGTAACTGTGGATGGTGCATCATTCGCATGAACAGTGCTGAATACCAGGTGACCGGTTAATGAAAATTTAACTGCAATATCTGCAGTTTCTGAATCCCGTATCTCACCAATGAGTAATATATCCGGATCCTGTCTTAAAATTGACCGCAGAGAACTTGCAAATGTCAAACCGATTTCTTCCTTGACATGGATCTGGTTAATTCCGTCAATTTGGTATTCAACAGGATCTTCTACGGTTGTGATATTAGTCCCTTCAGATTTGAGCTCAGTAAGAGAAGCATAAAGTGTAGTAGATTTTCCACTTCCTGTAGGACCGGAAATCAAAACCATACCATAGGGCTGGTTGATCCACTTTCTGAAAACCTGTAGCTTTTGAGAGGGGAATCCCAATCCAGTAAGATCAAGATTGACATTGCCAGAGCCCAATAACCGCAGCACGACCTTTTCTCCGTGGACAGTGGGCAGGATTGATACCCTGACATCAATTTCAGTATCACCTGATTTTAATTTCATTCTGCCATCCTGTGGGAGTCTTTTCTCGGCGATATTCAGTTTTGAAAGGATTTTTATTCTCGTGACCATCCCATTCAGTGAGGTCATTGGCGGGGACATAATTTTGACCAACACTCCATCAATACGGATTCTCACTGTTACTTCATTCATACCCGGTTCAATATGGATATCAGTGGATCCTTCTTTAATAGCTTCTATGAGTATAAGGTTAACCAGTTTAACAAATGGCGCTTCTTCAGCAGAAACTTCTTCAGTAGAAAGGTCTACTTCTTCCTGATCATCATCATCACCACTGACAATACTGATGTTCGAAATGATATCTTCTACCTCACCGGTCTGACGGATAATGCCATAAATGTTTTCAATAGCACTGGTTATTGCTGTACGACCGGCAATTACAATTTCTGGGTTGAGTTTTGTAAGTTTTCGGATTGCATCCAATGTAACCAGATCCTCAGGATCTTCCATTGCTACCAGTAAGGTCGAATCAGATTTATTCAGAGGCAATACATTGTTTTCCACCGCAAAATCTTCCGGAATCAATTTAACCACTTCTTCCGGAGCCTTGAGCAAGTCGTCTTCCACAATGTGGCGGTGCCCCAATTGATTGGCATAGGCTTTTATCAGTTCATTTTCAGTAATATATCCCTGTTTGATCAGTATATGTCCTAATTTATCTTTTGAAGTTTTCTGCTCGCTTAATGCAGATTCCAATTGGGATTCACTGATTACATTTTCAAATAAAAGTATATTTCCAATCTTTTCAAACTGGGGATTAAATTCTGACATTATTCTATCCTTTCGAGGGTTATTAAATAATTATGGGCAATGCCGTTCAAGGTCTATACTTTGAACATCACTGACAGCACCTGTAGGATTTAATAAAATCACATAGATACTGAGGTCTTCGCAAGTATAAGACAGTGGGTCTGCTTCAGGATCATTAACATTACAGCAACTATCATCCACCGTAAGTGTAAATTCGGCTACTCCGTTTTCATCGGTGACCAATGGGTTTTCTGCTACATTAAAACAATCAAATCCTTCAACAATCAATTGTAAAGTACCGTCCGGAACGGGAACCATATATGGATCCCATAAGGTGGCAGTAACTGTTATATCAGAAGTACTGCCATCGGGTGTACAAGGAAAGTCAATCCCCGTTGGAGATGCTACCATATCAATTGAACAAAATGCACATGTATTTTCATACCCGACTGGATTATCATCACTGGAAATTATAAAGGTGTTCCCATCATCATCATAAGTTTGTGCAAAAATAGTTCCTTGTGCGAACAACGCTGCAGAGCTGTACCGTGCATGAGTCCAGGCTACACCGGGATATGCGTTACCATTTGGACCAACTTCACCAATTTTTGCTTCTCCATCTACAAATGCAGTACTATCCGGATCTAACCATATATAGACATTGGTACAATCTGAAACTGGGTTTGTCCATTGATCCCATAAACTAATGGAAATGGGAAGCTGAAATAATCCGGCACCAATTGTATCCGTATCAATAAATGAATAATTAATTTGTCCAAATGCAGGTGCTCCGGTTAAAATAGTCAAAGGAATTGTTTCAGCGCTTGAAAGTGGATCTATAAATGTGGAATCAGTTATATCAAATAATGTTGCTGTCACTCTAACTGAACCGGGTCTGTTACCGCTATTCAGTGTAACAGTAGCACTTCCATTAACAGATTCAACCGTATCCTGAGGCCAAATTTTCGACCAATTATCCAGGTCTCCCATAAAGGTATCCATTTCAGTTTGGCGATTAATTCCATTAATAGAAACATCATTAGAAGCATCCGCATCACCAACTGGACATAATCCCTCGCCATCAATTGGATAATCACATTCTACCACAAAAGCAACATTATAAGAATCTGTCACCAAACTTCCATTACTGTCCCTGATTTCTGCAGTGATCTGAGTTGCTTCAGTACCACCTCCGCCAAGTAATGATATTTCACTTGGATAGATTGGTAGGATTTCTATATAATTTGCATTTGTTGAATTAACATTAACATATACGGTATCTGACTCACTGCTTGAATTTGTTTTACCAATTATGGTCGCCAGGCCTGCATCACTTCCTATAATGAATTCTGCAGTAGCAACTCCATCCTGGAAAAAGCTGATTGGCGGAACCATTGAACCAAAAGGTATTAATACACCGGAGGAATCAGTATATGCATCAAATTCGATTTCCGTATTATCTTCTACACAATATCCAGAGGTATCCGTTAAGGTTGCTGTAATCACCGCCGAAGACACTTCTGTGTCAGGATCAGGGAGTGAGTTGAATTCACTTGTCAAATTGAGACCAACAGGATACCCGCTACAGGTTGGTAAATTATCAATAAAATTAATGGTTATTGATTTATTATCAACTTCAGACTCAGGTACAGAAACGGTTATAGTTGTTTGGTTTAAGTTTCCAGGATTGGCACAGAATGTAGATTGTGCTTTTCCGGTTGAATCAGTTTCTGAGAGTCCGATACTTAAATAACCCAAATCAGCATTATCTAAACTGAATTGAACATCCACTCTATCTACACCAGCTCCATTTCCATCCTGTGCGACCGCATAAAGTGTATCACAGTTTTCCGTGGTCAAATCCGAAACTGTAAATTCCATTTCATCATTAATCAGATATATATTTTGAACACTCAATTGCCTGAACTGCTGTTCTGTAAGAAAGAGTACATCTTCTGAATTTTGAGTGATTGTATCCGGCGGAGAAACTGTACTATTTAATATAAATGACTTTATAGTTGTCTCACCAATATTCTCGGGGTTTGTGCTAAGTGTGACCACGCCACGTCCCAAACTATCCGTAAATACGAGGAAATTACTGAGGGTGCCAATTGCAGGATTCAAATTCTGGAAATATACAGGTACATCTTCAACAGCAACTCCAAATTCATCCTTTACTATTCCGGTAATGGTTACAGTATATGTACTGTCCGGATATGCGTCAAGGATTATTGTAGTATCGGGACTTGCATCAATAAAGAGAGTATCCACTTCTTCTTCAGGAGGAGTAATTTCAGATGTGAGTAAAATACTGATTGAAGCTGAATCCAATCCTACTGCAAGTTCATTATTAATAAATACGGAGAGTTCAACCAATCCTTCATCAACTCCCGGTTGTGTTGTGAAATTCACTGCAGCCTTACCCAATTCATTTGTATTTGTTACTGTATTACTCAAACCTCCCAGTTCAGGTGTATTATTCTGAAAAGTGATGGGAATATTTGGGATTGGTCCGCCAAATATATCAGATACCCTGGCATATAGACTATCATTATATTCCTGATATTCTAAAATATTGATTGTGGGGCTTCCAGCCCATGCTTCTATACTGTGAATCTGATCTATATAAAATTCAAGTTGAGATTGAAACAATACCGTTAAAGTGTCAGATATTTCAGTTTCACCGGATCTGGCTAATTCTTCCAGTTCAGGGAAATAAATTTCGCCATTTGACTCACTGGAAATTCTTTCTAATTCTTCAATAGTAATAAATGTTTTTATTGTTGTAGCTCCAGTTTCAGTACCATTGGTTAATAATTCAACTGAACATTGTCCAATAGAATCAGTGATGGCTGAAGAATTCAATAGGGCACCAATTGATCCTAAATTTGTAAAATTCACTGTAAGATTTTCAACAGGAATACTGGAGGAATCTTTTACCATAGCGTTGAATAATGTGGTATAAATTGCTCCTTCCGACTCATCATTTAGGAGCACAATAGTTTCATCCGTTGTTAAAGTAAGTGTCTTTACTACGGATTCTAATGGAAGTACAGTAAACGTAACAGAAGCCGTTGCAGTATTTTCATATTCATCCTTATAGGTAACATTCATTTGAATATCTCCGGATTGACCTTCATCATTATAGATAAACCTAAATTTGCCACCATCATCTGTTGATTGATCAACGAGTTCAATATTTCCTGCTTCTATCTCAGCATTTAGATTATCAAAAGTGACTATCAATTCCTGACCACTTACAAAAATTCCTCCTTCATCTTTTAATTGTGCAGTCAGTTTTACTCTTGTAATTCCATAATCTGCATAGGAAATTTCATCCTCAACGGTTTGGTAAGTGCCAGAAAGATCAGGGGTCTGCACTTCATATGCCAAAGTAAGATCATAAACTATTACCGGTATATCCGGTTCGGTACTGGGTTTTTTTGTATCACAAGTCAGAAGGAGCATCACAGATAACGTGATTAAAGTATTAAATATTGTATTATAAAATTTATTCTTCATGGTTTTAGTCCTCTTCATTTTTTTCCTCATCAGAGGGTGTTATAAATTCAGTATCCAGAGATGGAATCATTGACTCTGCGGACTTGTGGTGATGGTGTTTAAAAATTTGTGAATAATTATCATGTACAATTTTTGGAGTGATCTGGATGATCAAATCTGTTTTGGCTTCACTTTCAATTGTATGGGTAAATAATTTTTTACCTAACCATGGTATTCTCCACAGGAGAGGGAATTTATTTTCTGTAAATTTTTTATCAGCAGCCAATAAACCAGCAATGATGATGGTTTCATCATCTTTTACACGGATGGTTGTAGTAGATATCCGTTTTTTCACCCAGGGAATATTTCTGTCTGGGCCAATGAAATCAAAAATAGAACTAACCTCAGGAGTGATTTTTGTGGTGATATATCCGTCTGTATTTATTGTGGGCAGTATTTTCAATTTTATGCCAACTTCTTCACGCTGTACCTGCACCTGACCGCCTACACCGCCAGAAGAGAGAATATAGGGTACAATATCCACCATGGATATAGTTGCTTCTCTACCATTGAGAGTAACCACCTGTGAATTAGCCAATACTTCTGCTTTGTTGTTCTTCAATAGTAAATCCAGAGTCACATCAAATGCAGTTAATTGGCGGCTAAAGCTAACACCACTCTGGGGATCTAACCTTTGGAAATACATTGCATCGGGAATCTGTTGGAATGGAAGTGCTTTAAATTCTTCCTCAACACTACCATCCGCATTTTCTGTTTGAGTTGATCCTGGTAATAATGATCCTGCACCCTCGAAGTTTGGTACTCCGGTTTCTGCAAGGATTGTTGTCAGTTTTGCAAGGCGATTCCAATCAATCCCCAATTCTTCTTCATCTGATACTGCCACCTCAATCAGTCTTGCTTCCAGCATAATCTGTAGTGCAGGAATATCAATCTTTCCTATGATATTTTCAATTTCTGCGATTGTTTTTGGACTGGCATTAATCAGCAATTTATTACCGGATTTGTCAACTTCTATCTGCTCGGTCAAATTCACAAGTAATTCTTTAACTTCAGCAGCATCTGCATAATCCAGAGTGATGACATGAGAGGTGATTCCCACTTCTTCAGTCAGTTTTGATTTACTTGCAACCAAGATAGAGTTTCCGACAATCTCATAACTGAGTCCTGCAGCTCTGACGACCAGATTAATTGCCTGATCTGCTGGTGTCTTTTCTAAATGAATTGTTAATTTATCTTCCCGGTTCACAGTTGGGCCGGTGACAATATTATAGCCACTTTCATCAGCTAAAATAGCCAGAATTGTCGATAGATTTGTATCTTCTGCATGCACTGTTACCAAAACATCTTGAATTTGGGTAACTACACTGGCAGTATCCTGTTGACCAAATAGAATTATTATATTTAAATAAGCTACGAAAAAGAATAGTCGCTTTGTCATGATTATTGAATCGCTCCTGCTAATTAATTATTGTCAAATATTTTAAATCAGTTATTTACCTCAGGGGAGAGTGAAAAATGATAATCTTCTCCTTCTTTTCTGAAGATCACTTCTGTTTTGGTAATGGATAGAATTTTTCCACCACCAATTTCATCGCCCTTAAATACTAAGAAATTTTTATTCTGGTATTTGATTATTGCACGGGGTTCTGACGCACTGATAATGGCAGTTACTCGAATCTTATTTAAATCCTGAAAATATCCAAAATTAGACACATCCATTTCGATTACATTTAGTAGTGTGGTTGGATTTTCCCTGATTTTAAACTTATAGGCTGCACGCTCAGCAAAACTATACTCCATAGATGAAACTTGATCTTTTAATAATTCATCTGACCCTATGGTTTCTGAATTATACGTATTCCAAAACGCCCGTCGTTCCTGTTCCATTTTAAAAGTTAGATATCCCGTATATACAATTACAATCAATGAGAGTGTAATTATAATATTCCATATAAATTTTGTTTTGAGTGTCATTGTATTTTAACCGCGGTGTTTTTTTACTGTTACAGTTGATATAACCATTTCTATTGTCTGGTTAAATAGTTTTTCAGGAGTTTTTGCCTGAGACAATTTTTCAATTCCGTTCTTCATAGAAAATTCTTCTATTTTTATCAATCTGTCACTACTTTCCAGTTCTGTTATGAATTTACCGAATTTTTCGTAATTACATTGAATTATCAATTCATAGGGGATAAAGGTGTAGACACCTTTTTTTTTATGGGCTGTTGGTTTCAAGTGCAATATCTTTATTTCAAATTTATTCAACAGATCTGTCAAATTATCCAGAAAATTCATGGATGATTCTTCATCAACCAAATCTTTACCTGAAATAGCCAGATTATTTTCAAAAACTTTATACACTCTATCCAGACTTTCAGATAAAATTTGTGCTGTGATGAGTTTTTCGTTAACAATTACCTGTTCATCCTCAAGATCAAATATCACATCGGGTTTTGAATTAAAGGACATACTTTTACCAATCCAGAAGACAATACTGAATACACAGAAAATTCCACCGAGAATGATGTTTCTTTTCATAGAGTTATCCATTTAATCCTCCAGATTCTAACTGTGCCTCAATTTTAAATGTGAGGATGTCCTGATTCCTTACCACCAGCCGCTCTGAACTTAAAAATTTTATGGTTTTAAAATCCTCGGAAAACTCTTCTGTATTGTTTAGTTTTTGAATGAATTTATCCACAACTGAGAATTCTTTTTCATTCCCATGAATTTTGGAAATAGCAGAAATGACCAATCTATTATTTCGGTAAGTTAGTTCAGTAATTGCCATATCATTAGGAGTAGTCTGGGACAGAGATTGTAGTTTTTTCGCCCAGAGAATCCTCATTGATTCAATGTCAAATAGAGATTCAATATCCTTTTTGGAGAGATTGATACCTGCCTTTTGCAGACTTTCAGTCTGAGCAATCACATCATCAATTCTGGATTCTCTTAATGATATCAAATGATCCATATTCTGGTTGATGTAAAACATCCAGCTATATACAGCAATAAATACGGTTACTATACCGCCAAATAAAATCCATCGATTTTTCTCACGTTTTATTTCCAATTGAGCAGTACGACTGACAGACTGATTCAGATTTATAAATATATAAGGTTTATTAATTGTTCTCAACTCCTCTTAATGCTAATCCAAATGAGATTCCATATTTATAGGGATTTTCAATATCTGAACATTCCGGGAATTTACCCAATGGATTCAGTAGTGAAACCTTCACCTTTAGCTGTTCTGCTATGAACTCAGATAATCCAGCCAAGGGTGCAGAACCTCCACACAAATAAAAATTATTAAAGAATGCCTGTGGATTTGATTTCATGTAATATCTGAGTGATTTTCGAATTTCTTCAGTTAAATTGGTGAAGATTGTTTTCTCCGCTACCTGTATGGAAAACGGAGAATCAGAACCGCTCTCTGGTGCTTTTTCTTCGGACTTTATAGCAGATGTTCCTAATTCAAATTTCATTTGTTCTGCTTCCGGATATCCAATATTATGTGTATCCATAATTGCTTTTGTAAATTGGTAACCGGATGTATGAATTTCTCGGGTAAAGAATGGGTTGTTTTGTCCCCAGACAACTAAAGTTGTGTTCTGACTGCCAATATTCAGAATTACATCAGCACCGTCCTCAGGTAAATCCCGATTGAATAAATACATATTCACCAACGCAACCGGATCAGTATCAAATATACCTGTTTTAAATCCGCAGTCCTTCAAAATTCCGTTGTGCTGATTGATCAGATTTTTGGTAGTAGCAAACAGCAATACATCAATTTTATCCAATTCTTTTGCATTCTGCCCAAGTATATGATAATCCATCACCGCTTCAGTCCCATCCAGTGGAATATGTTTTTTTGCTTCAAATTCCAATGAAGTAGTCAGTTCTTCATCAGCCATTTCCAATGTTGTTAACTGTTTGATATTCACATGATTTCCGGATATACCAGAAACAGTGGATTTAATGCGTTTCGGATTCAATTTCATACTTGCCATTAGTTCCTGGATTGCTGCAATCCAGTGAGAATTACTGACGTTTTCCGGATCAAATTGACTACTGTCTAATTTTAGCGGTTCTGTTCCGGTTTTTAGTATTTTTATTTCCCCGCCGGTTTTTTCCAGATCAATTGCCTTAACCTGTGTATATCCGTAATCTATACCAAGTGCCATTTATTTATTATTTTATATATTTATTTAAACTTATTTTAACTGAAATTTCATTTAAATCATTATCATATTCAATAACTGGATAGTGTGGTGGTTCTATACATCCTAAATTATCATCATAATGGTAATCTTTATCATATCCAATGTCACCAGTTGGATATGGACCTGGATTGTTTCTGACAACATACCCACGGTACTTTTGAACTACTGAACCCCATAAATGAATTTCTCCACGATAATCATTACCTCCTGAACCACCATATTTTCCTACCCCTCGTCCATCTCCGTATGGTGGATTTGATACATATCCATTTGCACCTGTAATTGTATTTTGCCAATATTGTGTAACAAATGATTCATTATATGCAACCATTGCTGCATGTATTATTACGTCGGGATTACCACCAAATGCTGCAGAATTTTTAGCACCATTTTCTTTTGTATTTGCAATTATTATATTTGCATATGAGACAAGACCAAGAATGTTCGGTGAGACCATTGAACAATTTTCACCTGGCTGTAGATCAGATAAATCTCCATCAAGTGGTGAGTCTGATTTCATTATATCATCAATTATCCAAATATCATTCCAAATTGTATCAGGTGGTAGACTGGAATTTTGTAATACGGAACGTGTATGCCTTCTGTAAGTAGTATTTTCTGGATGTGTAACAATTGTATATTGACCATTATATTTCCCGTGGACCCTCACAGGACCATTTTTTACATGAATTACAGTCGGTCCATTTGCATAATATTCCTGATTTAAAACATAATTAGAAATATTATAATTAACATTTCCATTTCCATCTATAGGTTCATAATCGAAATGATGTAGTCCATGAGGGCCACTTACTGTAGATTCTAAATACGTTTCAACATCATCAACAATTGTTTTCCCATGATAACTTTCAAGTGAATCTACATATTGCATACACGTATTTAGATCAGAAGAATTTGAACAATAATCAACTGGGTCTAAACCTGCATCGCCAATCCCATTCAATACATCCCCCGGTACTGATGCGAAATAGACCGGCAGGGCATTCGGAGTTAAATGTGGTGGATTTAAAAACCACCATTGTTTAACTATAAAAGCCCCAATTTCAAGAAATTCTATATCTGTCATAATTAATGTATCACGTGCATAACCATCATTGGGATGTAACATTATACCGGCATCAAATGTATAATCAGCATAATTAACAAGACCTTGATCTTTTGGTGGTAAATTCACTTTTGGTGCACTGGTTGTATCCGGTTCCCCCTGAAATAATGTCCACCAATTATTACAAGCACCTAATTCAAGGTTTGTTTCATAAGTCATAATTAGGTGAGCATTTGAAAAATCAGGACAACCAAAAGAACTGATTTGCATAGTTCCACCGTCAGTACCATTTGTCTGAATCCAACCATCTATCACTTCATTACTTGAGAAGTTTACATCTCTCCTCTGTGTAGGGTTATCAAAAACATATGGACCACCGCCAGCAAATTCTGAGTCAGTGAGATACATGTATTTGGCCAGAGTTTCCTCTTGGACTGCCATCATTGCTTTTTTCTGGATTTGGACATCCTCACCAAACGCATTTCTGATATTTGCATAACCAGTTGCTTCTGCAACTCTTTCTGCGGATGTCCCGAAAGTCCCCCCAAGACGTTTATACAAACTATCACCTTTGTGTCCTGTTTCGGTTAAATAATCTTCCAACATTTCGATTTCATTGGAATTAGTTAAAGAATCTGATGGAAAATAGGATTTAACCAAATTAGGGTAACCGCCCTCTGCAAGTCCAGTTTGTGCATTAAATTCTGCTGTAGCTTCTGCAACACGGAGACGCAGTTGTACCCATCTATGTTCAAGCCAACTAAAATATGCAAACACAACTGCAATTCCAACAAAGGAGAATACTATTGCTCCCGGTAAAATTGATCCTCTGAAATGCATATTAAATTTCATATTAATTTTGTTTAGAGAATATAAAATCCGTACTCGAAAATAATTTTCTGGTGTAAGACAAAAATTTGACTTTTTCTTCCTCCCGAAGGTTGTATTGATATTTTAAAATTAATTCAAAATCATAAATAGACCCGGACAACTCAGTTGAAAGACCAGGGTCATTAATTATATTACAATCAAATGAAGCAATTGTAAGAGCATAATTTTGATCTGTACCTGGATAAAATTTTAAAATTGGTTCATCCAGATTATTTAACATTATACCTCTTTCTTCATCTACAAAATAAGTATGCAGGATTGGATTATTATCTTCATCTACAGTATTTGTAACAATTTGACAATACCCGTTATTCTGACCAAATGGTAATGTAGCTGTAGATGTTTTAATGTCATCCAGGATTATATCTAACGTGTTATTTGCATAACGATTAATATCCTCAAATACAAATTGACGTTTATAAAATTTACCTGATTCAATAAATATATAAGACATACCCAAAAAAATACTTGTTGTTATTGTAATTGTAGCCATCAATTCAATAATTGTAAAACCATTCAAATAACATTTAAAAAATTGTTTCATTTTATAAAGTTGTTGAGAAATCTATTTGCTTAAGGAAAAAGCCAAGCTCTTTTGGTTGTCCTACATCATTATCAACTAAATGGTCTTCCCAGATAATTTTTGTTTCAATCACCCAGGATCGAGCAATAGATCCTGATACATAATCTGGATCTTGATAAATTTTATACCATTCATCACCATTCAAAATACAATTATCTAAGTCGTTGGTAAATAAACAGACAGATTCTGTATTATATTCTTCCAATGAATTAGGAATCTCATTTGCTGCAATCCTTGCCCGGAGATATTCTGTGTTTTGTTTTAAAATCTCAAAAGCATTTTCTTCTATTTTCATGGCAAGTAATTGAGAATGAGCAAATGTAATCCCTTTCATAATTCCAAGAGATGCTACCATAATAAAAATAGCTGTCAGAGTTACCTCAACTAATGTAATACCAGAATAATATTTATTAAATGGAATCAAAAAATTCCCTTTTCAAACATTTCCGGATTATCAGCAACCAAAACTGCATCACCTCTGCTGACTTTTCCCTGCTGTACCAAACGTAACAAATCCTGATCCATCGACTGCATACCTTCAGTACCACCAGACTGAAGTACAGTCTGAATTTGATAAATTTTATCCTCCCGGATCAAATTACGAATTGCGGATGTGGCAATCAATATTTCAGAAGCCGGGATCCGTCCATTCCGGTCTTTTGTCTGCATCAATCGTTGTGCAATCACAGCAACAAGACTTTCAGACAGCATTGACCGAATTTGATCTTTTTGTCCAGCTGGAAATACATCAATTATTCGGTCAATTGTTTTCGCAGTACTGTTTGTATGAAGAGTTGACAGTACCAGATGACCAGTTTCTGCTGCAGTAAGAGCTAATTGTATTGTTTCCATATCTCGCATTTCACCAACTAAAATCACATCTGGATCTTCACGTAATGCTGATCTGAGTGCATTTGCAAAACTATGAGTTGAATGTCCCAATTCTCTCTGGTTGATTAAAGAGTTATTAGAATCATGATAATACTCAACAGGATCTTCAATGGTAATTATATGGCAGGATTTCAGTTCATTGATGTGGTCGATCATAGCTGCCAGTGTTGTAGATTTACCACAGCCGGTGGGACCAGTCAGCAATATCAATCCTTTGTTTTTCAATGCCAATTGATTTAGAATCGGTGGTAAGTCAAGCTCGTCTGTATTTTTTATGGAATCGGGTATTGTCCTGAATACTCCTGCAATACCGTTAATATTATGGAAAAAGTTCACACGGAATCTACCCTGACCATCCAATGCAGTTGAAAAATCAATTTCCAATCGGTCATTAAAGACATTCATTTGATCAGGGTTCATTACTTCTGAAGCAATATTCTTCAGATTATCCAATTTCATGGCATCCATCTGCAATTTTTTCATTTCACCATTAATTCGGACCATAGGAATAGATCCTACACTCAGATGCAGATCAGAAGCACCAGAATCCAGTGAATATTTTAACAAGTCTGTAATAGACGCTTTCATTTATTGCTTTTCACTTTCTCCGTATCCGGAAAATCTTCCGGTTTCCAAATTATAAATAATAGAGTTACCTGCGCCACCTTTCATAGATTCTGTGCTTGTTCCTGTAACTTCTCCGGCAAGACCGTAAACAGCATCTTCAGATAAATTGAGTTCAAATTCCCAATTTCTTTCAGTAGACCTTTTCAAGTCTAGATATCCAGCTTGTTTCAGCTCATCGGTTCCCGGAGGTATTTCTCCCTGTTCGTTAAAATATACTTCCGATCCATTAACTATTGCAGATATTGCTACCTTTGCATCAGATGCATATCCTCTTTTTACATAATCAAGGTATGTAGGCACCGCAATAGCAGCCAGAATTCCAATTATTATAACCACAATCAGAATCTCTATCAGGGTAAATCCCTCCTGTAATTTTCTTACAAATGATTTCAACTTATTTCTCCTTCTATTAAATAATATTTCACAAATTACTTTACAGGGAACAATTAAATTAACCAGGCAACCCCTAATTTAGGATGAAATAGTATCATTATTTACAATTGAAATTGTTTCAAGTTGTATCTTCTAAAAGTAAATGAGTAGGTATTTTTCAATTGAATTACAAATTGATACAAAGTAAAATTAGAACCATTCACTCTGTTTTCGTTATCTTTTGCCTTAATTTAATTTGTAATTTTAATGAGGAAGAACCATAAAATGAAACAAAGCAAATTCATAACACTTATTTTTTGCATGTTTGCCATGTCTTTAATTGCAGGGCAATTTGAATTAACTCAACAGGCAAATTCAGAGGGTAGCCTAGTGTTCAATTTAGGTGAGTTTACCCTTGAAAATGTAGCAGAATTTACAAGAATAACAAATCCTAATAACGGCACTTTGATGGAAGAAGGAATGCCGGAAATACCGGTATATTCTACTTTTTATCAGGTTAAAGACGGTATTGAATATGACATTGATTATGTTGTACACCAATCCCATATACTTGATAATATTCATTTATATCCAACTCAGCCTGAGAATAAAGAAATACTTAATGATTCGGATATAATAAAAAATACGGATTTTTATTCTTCTGAAGAAATTTATCCAATTAAAAACCTATTGGTTTCAGATAAAATAACCATGCGGGATGTAAAATTTTTACAGGTCAGTGTAATTCCTTTCAGATATTATCCACATTTACAGCAATTAGAGGTATTTGACCAGGTAGAGATTGTGATCAACGAATCCGGAGATCCTTTACCGCAGAATTCTCCACCCATTTCTCAAGCATTCGAAAAAGTATATGAAAGTTTCCTTATCAATTATGAAAGAGATGAAGAAGTAGAATATCAACAGCCGGCAGTTTTGTATATCGGTTCCAATTCTGCATTAGAAAACAGTTATTTTCAGGATTTGGTGGAATGGAGAAAACAAAGAGGATATGTAGTTTATACGGCATCAACAAGTGAAACCGGCGGCAGTACAAGCAGCATAAAGAATTATATACAAAATGCATATAACTCCTGGGAACCAAAGCCGGATTTTGTAACACTTATAGGAGATGATGGTGGTTCGTACAGCGATATACCAACTTATTTTGAAAATTTGTCAGGGTATAATGGTGAAGGAGATCATCCCTACACTCAGTTAGATGGTGGAGATCTTATGGGTGATGTGTTTATTGGGAGAATGTCTGTTCGAAATACCAGCACTTTGAATACTGTTTGTAATAAAATTATAAATTATGAAAAAGCAACCTATATTAGTTCAACCGGCGATGATTGGTATGAGTCCGCAGCATTGATTGGTGACCCATCAAGTTCAGGAATTTCTACAGTTATCACTAATGAATATGCAGCTGAAATTCTCAATGCTTATGGTTTTGAGGATGTTAATGAAAAATACTCTGGCGGAAGTTGGTCATCCTGGATGCAAAACCAACTTTCTAATGGTGTATCTTATTTTAATTACAGAGGATATTGGGGAGTCAGTGGTTTTGGATCCAGTGAAATTGAGGGTGCCAATAACGGCTGGAAACTACCCTATGCTACTATAATTACATGTGGTACTGGGAGTTTTGCTGATGACAACGCCAGTCTTTCTGAATATTTTTTCCGTGCCGGTACTGTGTCCACGCCAAAAGGCGGCATTGCTGCAATTGGTACTGCGACCATAGGAACGCATACAGCCTTTAACAATGCAGTAGATATGGGCGTTTATTGGGGTTTATTTCAAAGAGGAAGTGAGACTGCTGGTGAAGGGTTACATTATGGTAAACTTCATTTGTATTTAACGTACCCCAGTAATCCAAATAACAGGGTGAGTATTTTTACTCACTGGAATAATCTGATGGGTGATGCACCAACTCATTTATGGAAAGATATACCACAGGAGTTGGATGTTGATTATCCATCAATACTTCCTATGGGAACGAATTTTATTACAGTTGATGTTTCAGATTTAACCGGTATGCCTGTGGAAGGTGCTCGTGTTACATTGATCAATAATGATGAATCATTATTTGTTTCCAAACTGACAGATGAATCCGGCGAATTTACTTTTGATTTAAGTTATGTATCTAATGGAAATGTAACACTTACGGTGACAAAACAGGATTTTATTCCCCATCAGGGTAATTTCTCCGTGTCAGGTGATGTTGATGCTGTGAATATTGATCTTGATGAGATTATATTTGATGAAATTACAGGTGACAATGATGGAACAGTCAATCCAGGAGAAACAATTGAATTGAACATTCCACTGAAAAATTTTGGTTCTAGTACAATATACGGTATTCAGGCGGAATTAATTGCTGAAACTGATAATATTTCAATTATTTCCAGCACAGTTTCTTATGGAACAATTACTCCAGGGTCAACTGTGGAAAGCAGTAACTATACCTTGATTGTAGATCCTTCTGCGATTGAACTTGAAGAGGTGGAATTGAAACTACAGATCGAAGATGGTTCTGGAAATATATGGCAGGGAATGGTACCAATGGAAATATATGGTGCAAGACTGATAATAGAAAATATTTCAGTAATAAATGATGATAACAATAACAACAAATTGGAACCGGGAGAAACCGGCGATGTTCTGTTAACACTGATGAATACTGGATCAAAGGGTATTTCTGATATTTCCGGAAGTCTGTATTTTGAAGGCGCAAGTTTCGATATAATTGATGATATGGGTAATTGGGGCAATATTGATGCCGGTGAATCTGCTATCGCATACAATTACTTCACAATAACTGCAGATAATTCAATAATAAACGGCAGTAATTTGACTATTGAATTAACCTTAAATACTGATGACGGATATGACCGGACTGAACCTTTACATATACAGGTGGGGGACGTATCTGAGACTGACCCATTAGGACCGGATAAACACGGTTATTATATATTTGATTCCGGTGACCTCGACTATAATCAAGCACCATTTTATGATTGGATTGAAATTGATCCCGACTATGGCGGTTCAGGAACCAGTCTTGGATTTAATGACAGCGGTGATGGAAATTATTCAGATTCCAGAGAAGATGTTACCTTGCCATTCGATTTTATTTTTTATGGAGAAGTGTATAATGAATTAACTGTTTGCAGCAATGGTTGGATTGCGTTTGGTACATCAAATCTTGAATCCTTTAGAAATTATCCTATTCCTGGTGCAGGAGGTCCGGTTAATATGGTTGCAGCTTTTTGGGATGATTTAAAAACAAGCTCAGGAGGGCAGGCTTATAAGTATTATGATCCAGCAGATGGAGTATTTATAATTGAATGGTCCGATATGAGAACATATTATGCAAATTCTGTAGAGAGTTTCCAGATAATTTTATATGATAATGGAGTACCTCCTTACGGTGACGGTGAAATTAAAATTCAATATAAGGAATTCAATAATACATCTTCCGGGGATTACAGCAGTTATACCCCCACTCACGGTGCGTACACTACGGTTGGTATAGAAAACCAATATGGTGATGATGGTTTGCAGTACACGTTCAACAATGTATATCCTGAGGCAGCAATGACCCTGCATGATGGAGATGCTCTGTTGATTACAACAGATTCCGGACAACCCATTTTGATGGGTGATGTAAACCAGGATGGTACACTAAATATATTGGATGTGATTAAAATCGTCAATCACATTATCAATTTTGAATTACTGGATCCATTACAGCAATATATGGCTGATTTGAATGATGATGGTATGATCAATATTCTGGATGTAATCAATCTGATTATAGTCATACTGGAAGATTAAATACAATTAAAACTAAAAAAAGCCCCAATTTCGATGATCAGAAATTGGGGTTTTTTATGTATGGCAATATCCTACCGTTTAAATTAGATTCTAATCAATGGAATTATTTGTTTTATTTGGATTATTAATTATTTTTGTAATTACCGGTGCTGTGGAATATTCCCGGCATCAAGCAGTTGTCAGTGGAATTCCTATTAGGATACATGTGAACGGTTCACGGGGGAAATCCAGTGTAACAAGGTTGATCGCAGCTGGACTCCGTGCAGGGAGTATTAAAACATTTGCAAAAACTACAGGTTCAGCTCCACGGATCATTGATGAGAAAGGGAAAGATCACATAATCCACCGGCTGCGGTCTGCATCCATAGGAGAACAGAAAAAACTTCTCCGAATGTTCGCAAAAGAAACCCCAAAAGCAGTTGTTATTGAATGTATGGCTGTTCAACCTGAATACCAATGGGTTACGGAACAGAAAATGATGAAATCAACAATCGGGGTATTAACCAATGTCCGGCCGGATCACTTGGATGAAATGGGACATGATTTGACCAGCATTGCATATTCTATGAGTAATACTATACCAAAAGATGCTGTATTTGTAACCGGTGAAGAAAAAAATATCGCACCATTAGAAGAAGTAGCAGAAAATAGAAATTCAAAGTTTATACAAACTAATCATTCTAGTGTTACAAAAGAATATATGAACAAATTCCCATTTTTAGAACATTCTGAAAATGTTGCACTGGCACTGAAAGTGTGTGAATTAGCCGGAGTTAATCAACAAACTGCTTTAGATGGAATGGTGCATACTACACCTGACCCTGGAGCATTACAGATTTTAGAACTCACAATTGGTGGTAATCATATTCATTTTATTAATGCTTTTGCTGCAAATGATCCGCACTCAACAATGGTTGTTTGGGAAATGCTTGCAGAAAGGGTTTCCAATCGGGAAGCGTGCATTTTCCTAAATACAAGAGAGGACAGAAGATACCGTACCAAACAACTGCTGGAATTATGTTATCAACATCTAAAACCGGCACATTTAATTATCCGAGGTGATAATATAGATTCGTTAATTTCGGAAAAAATTCACAAAAATATTGATACCAGAGTTTTTCCCCTGTCATCCACACAGAATGAAATTATAAACAGTTTTAAGAAATTGGATAATCATTTCGTTATGGGAATAGGAAATATCGTGGGATGGGGTGATCAATTTATGAAAGAATTAAAAAATTATGGGTGATTTTCTCATAGCACTTTCTATAGGGCTGGGAATGATTTTCAGTCTGTTAATGTCCGAAATTATAGGATTGACCGCCGGTGGTATAATTGTCCCCGGATGGATTGCCTTGCATTTACATAATCCGATGAGTGTGACGGTTACTTTTCTGATTGCATGGTTGGTTTATATTATTATCCAATTTCTATCAAAATTTATTTTTATTTACGGAAAACGCAGATTGGTAATTTCACTGCTCTTGGGGTTTATTTTTGGATTGATTTTTAATCGATATTTCAGTGAATCTTTAACTGCAATAAATATGACATCCGAAATTTACAGTATTGGTTTTATTATTCCCGGTATGATCGCCAATTGGATGAATCGACAGGGGGTAATCCGCACAATTTCAGTTATTTTGATAACTGCTCCGGTTGTTCAGTTATTAATTATGGTTATTACACAGGGAAAAATTTTCAATGTATAGACCTGTTAACCAGAGAGTACCTATATTGGTTGGGATAGCAATTTTAAATACCCTGATTTTTTATTGGGCATCAGGATTTCATAATCCAAACTTTACCAGGGGATATGAATTAAAGCTGGAAGCTGCAAACTTGATGGATCAGGCTATGGAAGTAATTACTGATTACCAGAAAAATAGAAATGATTTTGAATTTGACATTGAGGATGATCCCTTTGAATCCGGTATCATTGGACCAGCAACAACATTAATTACCACTTCCCTTGCAAATTTGAGAAGCAAGCAAACCTCCGTAAATCCCAATCTCGCAGCGTTGGTTGTTGATTTATTGATGGAAGCAAATTTGAGCAAGGGAGATACAATTGCGGTAGGATACACAGGGTCATTCCCCGCTGTTAATCTTGCAGTATTATCAGCTTGTGAAGTAATGAAAATTCATCCGGTGATAATTGCTTCTGTAGGATCTTCCAGATGGGGCGCAACTGATCCCGAATTCACCTGGCTGGATATAGAGGCATTATTAAACAAATCTGGGTTGATATCCACAATTTCTAATGCTGCTTCTCTTGGAGGCAGAGCAGATCGAGGAAAGGGATTAAAATCAGAAGGCAGAGATCTTCTTTGGGAAACAATCTACAGAAATAATATTCAATTGATTGAAGCACCACGATTAAGCCAAAGTATTGAAAAGAAAGTAGAATATTACAATGCAATTTTGCCCATTTCACATTACAAAGCATATTTAAATGTCGGAGGCGGAGCATCCAGTATAGGTCAATCCGTGAATGCAAGGCTAATTCCCAATGGTGTTTCAACCTTTTCAGAAGTAGGTGAGCTCATTGGGCCAAGTGTTGTGAAGAGTTTTGTAGAAAATGAAACTTCAATCATACATATCTACAGTATCATTGATCTTGCCATTAAACATCAGTTACCGGTTTATCCAGAGGAATTACATCCAATTGGTGTGGGACCATTGTATTTTGAAATGCGCTATAATTTGAAAACTGCTTCGTTAGCTCTTACTTTTACCTTGGGATTAATTATCACAGTCAGTATCATTACCCATAATCAGATAAAAGTCAGGATGTCAACTCATGACCCGGAATCTCTGCTGTAAATTATTATTAATAACAGTTTTTGGTTCAATTGTTGTAT
The DNA here is from genome assembly GCA_964345035.1 of uncultured bacterium. GTDB lineage: Bacteria > Fidelibacterota > Marinisomatia > SCGC-AAA003-L08 > CAYFPO01. Next base: position 17,228 of record CAYFPO010000014.1, on the reverse strand, counting down.
CCAATTTTATATTTTGTGATGTTTTGATTCCTGAAGAAAATGAACTTAAAGAAGTATTGCACATACATGAGAATTCCCGGGATTATTTTCTGGTGTATAACAAACCTTTGCATTATACTGTTGAAGGTCCGGTAAGATTAGAAATAATTTCCAGAAGGGCAATCCCTAAAACATCCAGAAGAAGATATGATTTTGGATATCAATTACAAATGGAAAGCCAATCAGTATTAATACACCATTCAAAACGCAAATTTGAAGCAATAAGCTCTGACAATCACCCGGGGCATGGCTATACGTATTCCGGGAGCTGCATTGTTACCATTCCTGCAGGTACACACACATTGACAATTTCACCTGAAAAAAAGGGAAAACCTGTTTTGGTCCGTGTTATTGAAAAATTTTATCCCAGGGTGACCGGTAAATCAGAGTATGTAACTCCAATTGGATCCAGTGAAACAAAGGATCTTTTAATTGGGAACAAAACCAGAAAATATACCGTCCTTACCCAGAAGAATCCACTTGGTGCTGAATTAAATAGACCGGGAAAATTGTCTGTGTATGGGAGATTTGGATTTGATGCAAATTCCGGTGATTTGGGAAGTTACCAGATTCAGGTCTGGAAAAACGGAAAACCAAGCATCATCATAGTGGAATTTGCTGATAATACCAATTACTCCAGAAGAAAAAATCGGATTGGACAATTTAATATTACGGAAGCCGATCAAAATATATCATTCCAGTTGGTAGAAAGTACTGGTTCTGTCTATCTGAGGCTTCTAAAATATGGAAATTATGAGTAGTTTGGTTAAAATAAATATAATTCTGTTCTGGAATATTTCTATTGCTTGGGCAGCATTGTTTCCTTTGCCGTCAGAAATCAAGCTGGAATTCGGGTATGGGTATAATTCCAATTTTTTACGTTTTTCTGAAAATGAAATGGTGGATGCTTCCAATGAACTTCAGATAATGGGTGATTCACCCACTTTTGATACGCCTGTAATTGAAACTTCGGTGAATTCAAATTGGAATTTAAAAATGATACACAGAAATCCAATATTACTGAAAATTGGTGTAGGCAGAAAAAATTACTTGCAGTCTGCCGAGAAAAAGTATTTCAACTATCAGATTGATATTGCACAAAAACTAAGTTCATATCACTGGATTAAAATTGGGTATAAATATATACCTGATAATTTTCTCAGATTGTACCGAGATCAAGATCAAATCGGTAATCCATTGGTGAACTGCAATTTTTCCTATGAAAGGATTAAATTTTCATATTCACATCCATTATTTTCAAATATATGGGGCAGAGTTACCTATGAGAAATCAAGTTCCTATTTTTCGCCGGAATTTACCGAGTTTGATTTGGAATCCGAAAAAATCGAGATTAATATTAACCATAAATTATTTGGTGGCCTTAATTCTTCACAATGGTTGAGTGCCACAACCAATGACAATTTCAGCTATCAAACAGGATTGATTTCATCCGGAATAGACCGTTCCTATGATGATTTTCATTTTGGGAACAGAATCAGTTTTAATTTGCAAACACCAATTACAGATAACCTTAGTACAACATTTATCTGGATTAACAGGACGTACACTGCGGAAGATATAGAAGATCATTTGCATGAAAACAGAACCCATAATCAGATTATAATTACACAAAAAACAGTCAAAAAAATCTCTGATGTAATTACAGTATCCCTGTATTATCGATTTGTTAAAAGATCCACTAATTCTAATTTTGAATGGGTGGAAAACCTGAAAAGCTACAATCAACACATAATGGGTGTCCGGTTTACCATAAATCTAACGGACAAATTTTATGATTATATTTATTAAAAAGAAAAAAATGAAAAAAATATTAAAAACAATTATTGGTATCTCTACACTAATCCTAATTCAGCAATGCAACTCGCCATCTGATCCAATTGGTTTGACTGTAAACAGCATTCTCACGTATGATACTGGGGGATACTGCAGGGATTTAGCCTTGTCGGATTCCACACTGGCAGCGGCAGCAGATCAGAATGGGTATTTTATTTACAGAATAAATACCAATGGAAATGGATTAATTACAGATATGGATACTATTAATCATGAAAATGATACAAACCCGTTTGCCGGTGATGATCTCTCTGCAGAAGTTGATTTTTCCGATGAAGGGAATGTATTATTTATTTTAGATCCACTTGATCAAATTTCCATAGCAACCGTAAATTCTAATTTGAATTTACCTGATCAGACAGTCCCACTATATTCAAGCTGGAACCTATATAGGAGTTTAGCAATCAGCAGCTCAAATACCCATCCAGTTATTTTATATTCATTAATAAAACATATTGAAGCCGATACTAATGCATCATACCAGCCATATTCTACATCCATTGTCACACAAAAATGTCTGGAATATGTATATGAACCTGATTATATCCTTGATTGTACTCCAACAGCAGTTATTAATGATTTGAGTAATTACCTAATGAAAATGTCATTTTCTAATCCCTTATTAGCCATTAGCAATGATCAATTGGGTGTATTGGTTTATAGAGAAAATGAAAATGACAGTTTGGTATATTTTTCGTCATTTGACACACCCGGAACTGTAGAAACGGTTAATTCAAATGAATATACCGTATTTGCGGGTCTCGGAAACGACCAGGGATGTTACATTGCGTTACTTGACCAGAATGGGCTGGTAAGCAGTAATTTACAGATAGCAGAAGGGTACTCAGTTAAGGATATTAATATAAATTTTGGGGTGGTTGCATTTGCTTGTGGTAATGATGGAATTCTATTGTATGAATGGGCTGGAGGAACAAATTTTTCTGCTTTAGGTAAATTGGATTCTGAATATGCATATTCTGTAGAAATTTACGATAGAAATACAGTGATAGCAGGAACCAGAGAAGGTATTCAAATAATTAATTTCAAGGATTAGAAAATGAAAAATAGATTAACAATTTTATTAATTCTCACAATTTCAATTGTATACACACAATTTGATTGGATTGAAAACGGATTACCGATCCGTCAGGGAGGTCATATTGAATGGCAGCGTTCAGGAGCTGTTGGAAATGAAGGAGAAATGATCTTTGTATGGTCTGATACGCGTTATGGTGTGAGGGATATTTTTGCCCAGAAAGTGGATGTTAATGGAAATCTACTTTGGGATGAATTTGGCAGCCCAGTCGTTTTAGCGTCGGGAAGGCAGGAGGACCCAATTACCGTTTCTGATGATAATGGCGGTGCCTACATAGTTTGGGTTGATTACGATGCTGAGCCGGAAATAGGTGATATTTATGCACAGCATATTTTAGCAGATGGTAGCATAGCATGGGATCCTCGTGGTATTGCATTGAGTACGGTCCCGGGAAAACAATTATCTCCTAATATTTGTAAAGATGGTGAAGGAGGAGCGTATGTCATCTGGGACGACCGCTCAGAATTAACCCAGGGAGAAATATTCGCAACTCATATTTCTGCGGACGGAACCATATTAGAGCCCGGAATCGGGGTGTTGATCATGAACCACCAGGCAGGAAGATCAGGAATCAGCCTGGAAACCGGTGGCAGCGGTCACGCGGTGTTAGGCTGGGCAGATGACAGAGATGCAGGTGGGTTCTACAAAATTTATGCACAACGGATAGATCAGAATTGTAATACACTCTGGTCAGGGGCGGACGAAGGTGGTGTCTTGGTATGTGAAATTGGAGATGCTCAGGATTTAACCAGACATCCCAGGATAACCTATGTTAACAATGACATCTCTGTTATGGTGTGGGAAGATTTTCGTCTGGATGCACAAAATGGTGATGTATTTCTGCAATTCATTGATGGAAACGGAAATTCACTTCTTGAAGAAGATGGTGTGGTTATAACTGCTGCCTCTGGACCCCAATTTTTACCCCGTGTAAAAGCCGATAATAATTATGCCTATGTGGTTTGGGAGGATAAACGAAATCACCCGCTACACAGTGACATATATGCTCAGAAAATAGGGACAGATGGTTCAATACTCTGGACAAATGACGGACATCCAATCTGTACAGAATTCCGGAATCAATATGGTTCCCGGTTAACGACAGATGGTGAAGGTGGTGTGTATTTTATCTGGTCAGATGAACGACATGAAAATTTTCCTGAAGTAGAAGTGTATGTGCAGCATCTTAATGCAGACAATGTAGAATCATTTGATATGAATGGGTTAGCTGCGTCAGAAGCATCCTATAAACAAGAATTGCCGTTGGTTAGAAAAGATGGAAATGGCGGCGCATTTGCAATCTGGGGCGATTGGAGAACCGGCAGTGTTGGAATAACTGTTCAGCACATAAACCCAGGGTCTGGCGTGACATTGGAAACAGACGGATTAGAATTGTATTTTGATATTGACGGTGATGTAGATAAAGGACTTCAGGGATCTCTTTATCTCGGAGATGACAAAACTCTGGTTTATTGGCAGGACAAGCGTTGGAATCCATTCAGTGTTGAAACTTATGGAAAAATAATCTCAGGTGATTATGATCCCCAGTTATTTGATAATGGCTTTAGTTTAAGTTCTACCGATTTTCAATATAATCCACAGGCAATAAAAGTAGGTGAACAAATATTTCTATTTTATGAAACTTTTAATGATGAAGATTTAGAACATATAAAATTCCAAATATTCGATCTAAATATGAATTTATTAAATGATGAAAATGGTGCCAGTGTATATGATAATATCACACCTCAGTTAAATCCGGTATTAGCTACAAACGATGGATATCTGTATGTTGCATACAGAGATATGAGAGACTGGGTCAGTTATGATGTAGCAATTCAGAAATTTGATGAATACGGTAATCCACAATGGGGTGAGGATGGTATTTTAATTCCCTTAGAATGGGATGATGTTATCAATGAAATAATTGCATTACCAGGGGGTGGCTGTGTTGTATTCTGGACCGGCGGAGATTCCAATATCCCGGATCTCAATATTTATTATCAGGCATTTGACGGTAATGGTGAAACACCAGACGGGTGGAGTTCTTCACCGCAATTATTATCTGATTCTCCACAAATCCAAAACAATTCTATTGCTGTAGATTATGGCAATGGAATATTTGTAATGTGGGAAGATTATCAGTCTGGAAATGCTGATCTTTATGGTCAGTTTATCTCTTATGACGGGAGTATTTTGGAAGATGAAAATGGAATTCCAATTACAACTGATGATAGAGATCAATACCACGCTCAATTAACATATAATTCAATCAAAAATGAAATTCTGGTAGTCTGGGAAAATAATGTTGGTACTGAAGATAGTCCAGATTTTAATATTAATGGAACTTTTGTCGATACAGAGAACCTAATTTTGTCAGATGTTTTTGGTATTGTTGAAGAAGTTAGTAGCCAGACAGAACCTGATGTATATACAAGCCAGGGCGGCACTTATATGATTTTGTGGCGTGATGGACGACTGACCATTCCTGGTGAACCACCTATTTATGACATTTATTATCAGGAAATTGGACAGGATGGATTCAATTTTCCTGCTGGCGGTATTGCAGTCTGTGATTTTACTTTTAACCAAACGAATCCGCAAATAAACCTGCTGTCTGAATCCTCTGATTCCTATATTTTATTCTGGAATGATATGCGAAGCACAGGAAAACAGGATTTGGTCAATTTATACGGACAATCTATCACTCTCGGAGATACGGGATGCACTTTAATGGACGTAAATTCAGATGGTTCCATTGATGTATTGGATATAGTTCTCGTTGTGGGTATCATACTTGAATCTATCGATCCTGATACCAATCAGGAATGTGCTGCAGATGTGAATGAGGATGGGAATATTGATGTCCTGGATATAGTCCTGATTGTAGCACAAATCCTTGAAGAATAATGAAGACTATCATCCTCCTATTTAGTGTCTCGATTCTGTTTAGTCAGACATTGGACGGAAGATATCATACCTATGAAGAAATCCATCAACAATTGTTGGATTGGCAGGAAGAATTCGGTACCGAACCCAATGTAATTCCCCAATATCCAGAGAGTGGTATCATCTACCAATTCATTGAAATTGGGTATTCTACCAATGAAAACCTGCCAATCTGGGCAGTTAAATTATCCTATAATGCAGATGTAAAGGAAGATGAACCCCGTATATTGATATTGGGTCAGTGTCATGCAGAGGAGATATTGGGTGTTGAAATTTCAATGGCTGTTATTGACTGGTTTTTACATCCATTGGAACATGTTTCTATTTTCACAACTACCTTGAGACCGATTTTACGAAACACTGAAATATGGGTTGTCCCTACCCATAATCCCGAGGGGCTAAGAGTTGTACACGGGTATGAGGAGGATGGTGAAACTGTGAGTGATGTTACCTTTAGGAAGAATAAATCTGATATCAATATAGATGGATTATTTACCTATCAAAATGGTGTGGGTAATGATTCTGATGGTGTGGATTTAAACAGAAATTATCCTTTCAATTGGATGTTTGGCGACAGTGCTTTTATGCTGGATCCCGGATATGGAGATTACTTTGCCCATTATGATTATTTCAAAGGATTTGAACCATCTTCAGAAAGTGAAATACAAACTATCCAGGAATTTGCCAGAGAACAGAATTTTCTCCTGTCCATTGCATATCACAGCTCCAGATCCGGGAGGGTTGCTGAGATGGTTATTTATTCATGGGATTGGGAGGAGTCAAAAAAATCTCCGGATTACCCTGTGATTGATCAGCTTGGTCAGGAAATTGCAGTATTGATCCCTAAGGAAGTGGATGTTGGGTATTATCTTGCGACTCCCAGCAAATCCAGAAGAGGAAATGCACACGACTGGTTTTATACCGAAACCGGTTGTATTCAATACCTCATTGAGGTTGGGACAGAAAATATACAGCCAGACTCTTTAATCATTGAAGATACAATTGAAAGGAACATGGATGGAGTTTTCCATTTGATGAACAGATCTTTTTACAATCTATACGGAAATGCTGATGCCTATCAGGTAACCGGATTGGTTACAGATGCCCAAACGGGAAATCCGGTAAAAGCAGAAGTTAGAATTCTGGAGATGGAAGATGAAATGGTGAAACCACGGATGACAGATGAATTTGGCAGATTTCGACGGCTGCTGCAGAACAGTATGTATACGATGGAAGTTTCTGCAAAGGGTTATGAAAACCAGGAATTTTCCATTTCTCCCAGTGCAGGTGTAGTAACCACACAGAATGTCGAGTTAAATCAATTACCTGAATATGAAGTAACAATGCATATAGAATCCAATGATGAAGTATTGATTATTATTAACGATGACTATGGAGCAGATTCCACATTTACCACATCAGATAATGTAACATTTCAACTTCCTCAAAATGAATATGAAATTTATTTTGGCGGGGAAGAAATATTCCCCAAAATTGTGTATTTACCATTAATAACTGATACTTCATTCACAGTTCAGTTAAATGGATATCAAACCATCTTTAGTGAATCATTTAATTCATTAGAAAATTGGGATGTATTGTCGGGAGATTGGATAGTTAATTCAGGACTGCTCAAATCTCAATCCGGATTGATGTATGAAAACAGTATAGATCAATTTATTGTGACAAGCGAGAATATATCTAATCCGGGTGGAGCCCCAATTGCATGGAACTTTTCCTGGAAATATGAGTTGGAGTGGGGACAGGACAGTGTAATTATTTCTATTATCACAGATGATGACACCATATCAAATTATTGGGTTAACCAACAATGGAACCAGCATGATGAGATTGTAGTTTATCCTGAAGTCACATTGGATTCATTTAAGATCGGAATTGGACTGAGATCAGATGAAACTGTGAATTATCGGGGACTGCAGATAAATGAAATTCAAGTCATTGCAGAAAATGAAACACTACAGGGAGTTGATCCAGTTACCATCCCGGAAAGGATATCTATTTTACAACCATATCCAAACCCATTCAATCCGACACTTACAATCAGCTTTGAAATATATGGGAAACAGGAATTAGAGATTTCAGTGTTAAATTTACAAGGAAGAAAAGTGGATAGTATTCAATCAGATAGATTCAAATCAGGAATTAATAAAATTGTATGGGAGAATCCGAAATTACCCAGCGGAATTTACTTTATAAAATTTGAATCTGAAGATTTTATTGAAATAAAAAAAATTATGTTACTTAAATAAAAAGGATAGTTATGAATAAAATTATTATTACAGTTTTGAGTGTATTCAGTGTTATACAATTAAGCATTGGAAATGAGTATATTGCACCTCTTGCATTGAAAAATTCAGAAAATTCTGACAGAGATGTGGTATATTCCAGAGGAACATATCTCATAATAGCAGCAAATGATAATATTGTATCGTATCTTTCAAATGAATCTCTCGGAGGAGATTTTATTCATTTTAAACAAACTCAGGGATATGATGTTGAAATCTGGACCATTGAAGAAGGAATGGATGGGGATGCTCTGAGATTAGAAATATTCAATTACTATGAATCCAATCCTATGCTGGAATATGTGCTGTTGATCGGAGACGTGAATGCTGTGGGATATACCATACCCACTTTCACAGTCCCGTCCATCAATGAACCCGAAATGGATGTAACTGATTATAAATACACTTATTCACCTGATGATGGTAATCCATTTTCCCCAAATTTCTTTTTGGGTAGATGGAGTATCAGAAGTCTATCTGAACTTTGGAAAATAAAAGCCAAGTCAATTCAGTATGTCCGAATGGATAATATAGATGATTTTAGTTATTTAAATACAGGATTACTGGTTGCCGGAAATTTCAGTGGTGATGAAGTGCCGCCAAATCAATGGCCGGTGACCCCGGTGTGGACATCCAAATGGCTGCAGGATAAATTATATGATAAAGGATTTGATCAAGTGGATACTGTCTTCTTCCATCAGGAAAATTACCAGGAAGGTGATGTAAATCCACTTATAGCTAATGCATGGAACTCTGGTGTGGGTATAATCAATTATCGTGGCTGGGCTGATGCAAACGGATGGCACAAACCGTATTTTCACAAAGAGGAAGTGAGTGATTTATTCAACGGATGGAAATTACCCATTGTATTCAGTTTTGTTTGTAATACTGGAGATTTTGGCAATGATCATGGTGTAATTGGACTGCCGCAATGTTTTGGTGAAGTTATGACAATTGAGGGGGTGTCATTTAATAATCCCAGGGGAGCAGCTGCTATGATCGGTCCGTCTGATTTGGATACAGACACAAAATACAATAATGTAATCTGTGGTGCAATGTGGGACAATCTGCTTGAGGAGACAGCGTTTGAATTGGCACCGGCACTCCATTCTGGGAAACAGGCATTGTTGGTTGAATTCCCGGATGATGAGTATTCAGTCGAATTCTATCATCATGTGTATGGAACCATTGGAGATCCCAGTATTCCCGTATGGATTGGTGAACCAAAACATTTAAATAGCAGTCTGGATGAAAACACAGAATTAACAGAGAGCTATATTCAAACTATAATATCAGATGAAAACGGTGATCCTCTGAAGGATGTTGTTGGTGCATTACTCTATGGTGGTAATCTAATCAGCAAAGGGTTATCAAATTCAGAAGGATTATTATCCATAGATTTTGAAGGAGTGAATATAGGTGAATCACTCGAATTGTATCTGAACAAGCCACGGTATTTCCAGAAACAGCTATCCTTAACATTTTCCACAGATGATGGCTCAGCATTTGAGCCACCAATTCAAATGGAATTTGAAGTCTTACCGGCAGTACTTTCTGATTCAGAATATGCAGTTTCAAATGAACCATTTGACCTTGGAGTAAATCTCATTAATCTCTCACCGGAAACCTATGATAATGTAGTTATTTCACTTGCAGAAATCAGCAATGGAATATCTGGCGACATCCAAATGGATCAGGTTATTACCATTAACCCTTTTTCATCCATAACCACAGAATCTCTTTTCACAGGAACTGTAAATTCACTTTCTAAGGGAAGTTCACTGGAATTTGTAGTTTCAGTCCTGATTGATGGTGAAGGAATTGGTGAATATCCCATTTCCGTTTTGGTGGGACCATTGACAACTTCAGATCCTATACCGCCGGATAATTATGGATATTGGACCTACGATCACACCGATACGGATTATGACGAACACCCGGTTTATGAATGGGTGGAACTGAATCCACAGGATGGAGGAAATGGTACAGATTTATTGTTAGTTGATGATACATTGACAGAAGTGGATTTAGGGTTTACATTTACCTATTATGGTAATGATTACACTTCTATGACAGTAGGCTCAAACGGATGGATTTCATTCGAGCCGGAAGCCATACCCTATTTCTGGAATTTCTCCATTCCTATGCCTATGGGACCATCAGCTATGATTGCGCCCTATTTTGACGATCTGGATGACAACCTTGGTGAAGAGGAATTCAATGTTTTTTACTGGTATGATGAAGATCAGGGCAGGATCATCGTGCAATGGGATAATGTTGCTAACGGTGAAGATGATGAGGAATGCCCCGATTGTGTGAGAGAGACATTCGAATTGATATTGTATGATCCGTCAGTTCATCCCACAATAACCGGTGACGGAGAGATTGTATTCCAGTATCAGGAAATCAATGATATTGATGCCAACGGAAATTACTCTACCATTGGTATTGAATCACCGGATCAGAATGATGGAGTACAAGTATTATTTTCCGGCAATCATCATGTGAGTGCTGCACCATTGATTGACGGTGTAGGTGAACTGGCGATAAAATTTACTACCGATGCACCGGGAAATGTATTATCCATTGGTTCTTCTGATAAACCGGCAGAATTTCAATTACTTAAGAGTTATCCAAATCCATTTAACCCTACAGCAACCATACTGTATGAAGTTGCATCACCACAAAACATCACACTGGATGTATTTAATCTGCTGGGTCAGAAAGTTGCAAATCTTGAAAACCAATACCGCACCGCAGGGGTGTATGAATTTGAATGGGATGGGTCAGAATTATCTTCCGGAATGTATATTGTCCGACTGAAATATGCAGATGGATTTGCAACGACAACAAGGCTGACATTATTGAAGTAGGTATGTAATTTATTAAATTCATTCAAGAGTTTTTATCAATCCAAATTAACTAAATTCCCCTCGCCATTTAATACAATTTTTGATTTTTTCTTAAATTGTCTGTTTTGAATTGTTGTTGTTTTTGCGAGGGTACAGCTTTCCAAATTCCCACTTTCGTGCAGCCCGATCCCATGAAAAATACTGCCTGAACAGGGTATGCTATCAATTTCAATATCATCTTTTGTGAAGAAATATTTCAGATTTCCATTTTTATGGAAAGATGTCATAAACCCTGCCTTACCGCCACCACCTCTGCAAGGATATCCCTGGATTTCAAGATCAACAGGAAGCATACATGTGGTAAGGTTTCCATCTCTGTCCAGGAATCCCCAGGAATTCGTTGGAATTACTACTTCATCATTTAAACGGACAGGCTGACTGAGTTGAAATTCATCCAGCTTCCAGTCATCATAAAAAGATACAAATCCTTTCTTACATGGATATCCCTGAATGATGGTATCGGCAGCTAAATAGCCTTTCGGGCTGCCCAATTTGGAATCATAGGCAAATTTGTCAAAATGGATACCATGCATAATCACATCCCGTTCCCAGTGTACACACCCGGTTACAATCAAACAGATAAATATTCCAATAATCTTCTTAATAAATTCCATTTTTAGATGATTTCCAGTAAATTATCCGGTGGTCTGCCGATCACAGCCTTGTCGCCATTAACAATAATGGGTCGTTCCATTAATTTGGGGTAGTTTTCCATTTTATCAAACAGTAAATTATCATTACCTAAATGAAGCTGTAATTTTTGTTCTTTAAATTCACTCTCACCTTTTCTGATGAATTCGGACGGTTTCATCCCAAGTTTAACTGATAAAGATTGCAATTCGATTTTATTCAATGGATTTTTCAAATATTCCACAATTACATAATCAACATTCTGTTCCTGGAGGATCTTCACGGATCTCCTGGATTTTCCTCACCGGGGATTATGATAGATTATGATTGAATTGTTGTTATTCATTAAATAGTACTCCTTTCCTGGATGTGTATTGCTGGTTATAAATTTTTTCCAAATCAATTGAATTCATTGCATGTGGTTTAATTTTTACGATATTTAATTTTTCTTTTTTCCAATGTTTTAATAGGTAATCAGCAACACTGGAAACGGTATGAAATTTATGTTTGTGTAGGAGTTGGATTACAAGACTTTCATCCTCAGGATGTAGCTTAGTAGTTGTAACAAAATCGAAATTTATATTTTTCAATTGTTTATCATTATTCAAATAAATAAATGCTATCCCTCCAGACATGCCTGCACCAAAATTTTGCCCTATTTTCCCCAGCACCAATACAGCCCCACGAGTCATGTATTCACAGCAATGATTACCCACACCTTCCACAACTGCAGCAGCACCACTGTTCCTGACAGCAAACCTTTCACCACCAGTGCCTGAAGCTAGGAGTGTACCTCCAGTTGCTCCATACAGTGCAGTATTCCCTATGAGGGATAAATGTTTTTTCCGATCTTGTAGTTTACCACTCAGTCGTACTGAAATTAATCCGCCACTCATACCTTTCCCAACATAATCATTTGCAATTCCCTTATGGCGCATTTCAATACCACTTGTGAGGAAAGCACCATAACTCTGGCCTGCAATTCCATATGTCCTAACCAATATATTTCCCTTAAATTTTCCACTTCCATATAAAAAAGCCAATTCACCAGATAGACGAGCACCAACCGCCCTATCCATGTTATCAATATTATTTACTGAAACAGCATGTCCATGGGTAGCAATTTCATTTCGGACTTCAGATATAATAGTTTCATCTATATGTGGTTTTCGTCTTGGAGTAATTGATTTAAACTTTGTTTCAGACTGAATAGGTAATCCATTCTTTGCATTGGGATTGAATAAAATATCAAGATTAATTCCGTTTTCCTTAGTAAATAATTTGTATTTAGGGTGATACTTTAAATAATTAGTTCTACCAATAATATTATCTATTTTGTAAACCCCAAGTGTACTTAAATGATACCTGACTTCTTCCCCGACTGAAATTAAATAGTTTGCAAGGTTTTCTGGGGTGCCATTGAATTTTCTTCTTAGAGTTTCATTCTGAGTTGCGATTCCAGTTGGACAGGTGTTCAAATGACATTGTCGTGCCATAATACAGCCCAATGAAATTAATGCTGCTGTCCCATAATCAAATTCTTCGGCACCAAGCATGGCTGCAATGATTATGTCTTTCCCGAATTTCAGTCCACCATCAACCCGTAATGTCATCCTGTCTCTCAGCTGCTGTTTTACTAGGGCTTGATGGGTTTCAGCCAACCCTAATTCCCAAGGAAATCCGGTATGCTTGATTGAACCTAGTGGGCTCGCCCCGGTACCTCCATCATTCCCGGAAATTAAAATTACATCAGCACCCGCTTTTACAACCCCACAAGCAATTATCCCAACTCCAGGTTGAGATACAAGTTTTACTGATATTGCTGCTCTGGGGTTAACCTGTTTTAAATCGTAAATCAATTGTGCTATATCTTCAATGCTATAAATATCATGATGGGGAGGGGGTGAGATTAACGGAACACCAGGTGTTGCTGATCGAGCACTTGCTATTTGTAGGACCACTTTATGACCCGGAAGTTGTCCTCCTTCTCCAGGCTTTGCACCCTGAGCAATTTTAATTTGTATTTCACGGCCGAAAACTAGATAATCTGTTGTTACTCCAAATCGACCGCTTGCAACTTGTTTGATTGATGAATTTACAGTTTTATCCGGATTATCTGGTGCAAATCTATCAGGCAATTCTCCACCTTCTCCAGTATTACTCCTACCTCCAATAAGAGCCATACCCTTTGCGAGTGTACGGTGCACTTCATCTGATAGGGAACCAAAGGACATACCAGCTGATCCAAACCTCTTTGTAATTTCGTTAACTTTTTCAATTTCATCAAGCTGGGTAATATTACTTGAAGTTCTGAAATCCATTAAGTCACGAAGATATACAGGTACAGAATAACCATGTTGTATTATATCACCGTTTTTCTTCTCATTTTGTATATTTTTGAACACTTCGGGAGAAAACCCATGAATTTCACCTGCTTTCCTATACCGGAACCAGCCCATCTCTACAAGTTTGGATGATGATTCTATTGCATGTGTATTCCATTTCAATAAATCCTTTTTTATTTTTCCAAGCCCAATGCCTCCAATATGAGAAGTAATGGATGGAAAATAATTTTTAATCAGATTTTGTGATAATCCAATACCATGCAGTAACATACTTCCATGATAACTACTCACAGTTGAGATCCCCATCTTAGCCATAATTTTTCGTAATCCTTTTTCAAGACTAAATCGATAATTACTAAGATATTCTATATAGTCATCTTCTTTAAATTCATTAAATATAATTTCGTACGCCAGATAGGGATAAACTGCGCTTGCTCCAAATGCAATTAAACAAGCTAAATGATGATCTTCCACTAGATCCGCAGTGTAGCATAACAAAGACGTTTTACTTCTTATGTTTTTTTCTACAAGATGGTGATGAACTGCAGACACAACCAAAGGCATAGGTATTGGGAGTTTTTCCAGCCCGGACATCTCATCTGATAGAATAAGTAATTTAGTGCCGTTCCGGACTGATTTTTCGCTTTGTGTATTAATTTCATCCATGACTTTTTTTAAACTTCCATGTTTATCAAAACAACAGGAAATGATATCATGAGGAAGGAAAGATTCGATTTTAAGTAATTTTTCCATTTCACATGGAGAAAGAACTGGAGATTCAATTCTAACTGCTCCTTTCCCGGAAGATTTAGAAAATAAATCATCTTCACTCCCCAAATATTTAAATAATGCTGTCACATATTTTTCACGGATTGAGTCAATAGGAGGGTTTGTGACCTGGGCAAATGCTTGTTTGAAATGATTGTATAATCTTCTCGGCATACGTGATATAGCTGCCAAGGGTGTGTCGTCACCCATGGATCCAATAGGTTCTCTGCCACTTTTTGCCATCGGTATGAGAAATTTTGTTAAATCTTCCTTATCATATCCATGAGCAATCAGAATTTCATTTGGTATGGATTTTGTTGTAATAGATTGAAATTCTTCAATATTGTTTTTTCGAGATATAATTTCAAATTGATTTGAGATTAATTCTGAATACATTTTCTTCTCTGAATTAATGGTTTTAATTTTTTTATTCTTGTAAATCTTTCCATTGGATAAAGAGACTCCAAATATTTCTCCTGCATTCAATTGCTTCAAATGCAGGATATTATCGGGTGAAATATCCACCGCACCAGCTTCTGAAGCCATAACCACTAACCCATCTTTTGTTATTGTATAACGCAATGGTCTGAGTCCATTCCGATCTAATTTTGCTCCAATAAAATCACCATCAGAAAATACAACAGCCGCAGGACCATCCCATGGTTCCATTAGATTTTCATGATATATGTAAAAATTTCGAAGCTTGGCAGATACGTCCTGATTCTTTTCGTAATATTCTGGAATTATCATCATCATTGATTGGAACATTGATCTTTTTGAATGTTTTAGCAATTCGAGGACATTGTCTAAACTAAATGAATCGCTCCCGGTTTGCGAAATCAGTGGTGTGAGTAACTCTGAATTTATTCCCCAGAATTTTGTTTGATGCTCAGATTCACGGGTTTGCATCCACAGTCTATTTCCTTTTATGGTATTAATTTCACCATTGTGAGAAATATACCTAAATGGCTGAGCCATTGCCCATTTTGATTCAGTATTTGTAGAAAACCGCTCATGAAAAATTGCAAATCTTGATATATAATATTTACTTGCAAGATCAATATAAAACCGATCCAACTGGTCAGGTAGCATTAATCCCTTGTAGACAATAGTTTTGGATGACAAAGAACAAATAAAACTTTTATTATTCAATTTTTCAAGACGGTTTTCCAATACTTTTCTAAACAGAAACAAATTAAGTTCAATTTTAGGTTTACGAATTCTTTTAGTAATAAAAATATACTGGAATATTTGAGGTTGATTATCCTTGGCAATTTTTCCCAATGTAGTGGTGGACACAGGTACTTTTCGCTTACCTATAAATTCCATGGAGAATGACATGGATAATTTAATAATTTCCTCTTCAAAAGATTTTCTGCTTCCAACGGGATTAAATACCATCCCAATAACCAAATTTTGGGTTGATTTCAGAGAAAATCCGAGTTCATCTTTCAGAATATTCTTGAAAAATTTTCTTGGAATATCAGTCAGGATACCAACACCGTCACTAGTCGTATTGTCTGAGCTCCTTGCACTTCTGTGGGACATTCTGCGTAATGCATCAAATGTAAATTTCATAACCCTTCGGGTTGGTTTACCTGATCTTTCACAGATAAATCCAATTCCACATCCATCATGGAAACGCTCATTTGAAGATGTTAAAGTATAGTCATTTTTCATATATTTTATTAGATTGGATTTATATTAAAAATTCCCCCAGGAGGAGCAGGTAAAATAAAAAGAGATCCATTTGTTTACAAATAAATTAAATAATTAAGTAAATACATAATAAATATTAAAATAATTAACAAAATTTTATGAAAACATAAATTTATATTGCTATATGTAATGTCAGCTTAATATATTACTGTCAGTTGGAAAGTTAAATATGCATTCACTTGATATTCAGGATCAGAAAATTTTACAAATACTTCAGAGAGATGGCAGGGCATCTGCCAGTCACATATCTGAAGAAGTTGGATTGTCCGTTCCCGCAGTTGGTGAGAGAATGAAAAAATTGCAGGAATCCGGAGTGATATCTGGTTATCAAGTAGTGCTTGATCCAAAAATTCTCGGATATGATGTAGGTGCATTTATTACAATCATATCTGAGTCATCAGTTCATTTTAATGAAGTTGTAGAAAATGCAAAAAAAACTCCTCAGGTTCTGCAATGTTATACAACGACAGGTGCCGGTTCTCATATCGTCTATGTTGTTACCCAAAACACATCATCACTTGAAACCCTTCTTCGGGAAATTCAATCCTGGCCCGGAGTTACACGGACAATAACAAACGTGGTGCTGTCATCTTTCAAGGATTTCAATACA
>CAYFPO010000013.1:0-48975 GCA_964345035.1 uncultured bacterium | reverse complement strand
ATGTTTAGTCATAAAAGCTAATTACCTAACAAATTCCAATAAAAAACCTCTTTCAACTTTTCATCAATCTCCACTTTGTTTCTATTAATAAATTTCTTACTAATCACCAATTTCCGGTTTTTGCCTTAATTTTTTCTTTTTGGATTGGATTTTTTTCTGTTCCAGCCGTTTTTCATCTGCGGATTTGGGAGATTTAGTGGGAATTCTTTTTGGTGGACGATAATTCAATTTTTCAATCCGTTGCCGGAGTTCTTTCAGGCATTTCATTTTGTTCTGATATTGACTGCGTTCATCCTGGCAGGTAACTTGAATTCCCGATGGCAGATGAGTCAGACGGACGGCACTTTCCGTTTTATTCGCGTGCTGTCCGCCTTTCCCGCCGGATCGGAATGTCTCAACTTTACATTGAGTTAATAATTCCTCATCGGTTTCCGGAATCGGTATGGATCCTTTTTCAGCCATTAGTTCAGTGTAATCACAATCTTTCCGTGACTTTTCCTGGACTCCATTAATCTATGGGCTTTCGGTAAATCTTCAAAAGTAAATGTATGCCCCACAATTGGTTTAAAAGAATGGGTTTTTACAAATTGTGTGAGTTCGCTCCAGGTGGTTGCCATTAATTTAGGATCTTTCAAAAGATACCCCAGATGGGTTGCCATCAATCCTGTGGATGATTCTCCCAGACTGGATACCGATGCTTTGGGAATAGCTTTCCAGGTATTCCACCATGAAAGGGGATTCCATTTATTCAGGTTCAGCATGGCAAATCCGGCTACCACAATCCTCCCGAATGGATTCAGCAGTCTTCTGCTTTTCCGGAATACCTCACCTCCCACAACTTCCAATACAACATCCACTCCGGCACCATCTGTTGTGTTTCGAATTACTTCTGCAAAATCATCGGTTTTGTAATTAATGGGGATATCTACATCAAGTGATCTCATAAGTTCAATCTTATCATCACTGCTTGCAGTTCCATACACAGTGCATCCATAAGCTTTTGCAATCTGTACTGCAGCCGTACCAACACCGCCACCAGCCGCCTGGATCAACACCCTATCTGTTGGCTGGAGTCGAGCCATTTTCATTAATGCTACCCAAGCAGTAAGATAATTAACCGCAAAAGCTGCATTTTCATCGGGAGAAAAATCCGGTAATATCGGCAGTGCTTGCTGCTGGGAAACGGTGATTATTTCTGCATAACTCCCGTACTGAGTCCCTACAATTACCTTTTCACCAATTCTGTTTTCTGTAATTTCAGGTGAAGTTTCAATAATTTCACCATAAGCCTCCATACCCAAAATGTATGGAAGTTTGGGAGCCCACCCATAGAGCCCTTTTCTGGATTGAATCTCTGCGTAATTAAGGCCGATCCGTTCTACACGGATCTTCACTTCACCGGGATTGATTACCGGTTCAGGAATATGGGATAATGTTAAAGTTTCAGGTGGTCCGTGCTTTTTGAGTTTGTATGCCCGCGTAAAAACCTCTAAGATTCTTTCAGGGTTTCGATAAACTGAGTCATTGTTGCTTTTGCATCCCCAAAGACCATGTAGTTGTTTTCATAACCAAATAGTTCATTCCCAATCCCTGCAAACCCCGGATTCATAGACCGTTTCAAAACGAAGGTCGTTTTGGCATAATCCACATTCAGTATGGGCATACCATATATGGGGCTGGATTCATCATGCCTTGCTGCTGGATTTACCACATCATTAGCCCCAATAATGAGGGCGACATCCGTCGAATCGAATTCATCATTGACATCATCCATATCAAAAAGTTTGTCATAAGGAACATTGGCTTCTGCAAGAAGCACATTCATATGTCCGGGCATCCGTCCTGCTACCGGATGTATGGCAAACCGTACATTCACTCCGGAATTTTCAAGCTCGTCAGCAAATTTACGGACTTCATGCTGTGCTTGTGCAACCGCCATCCCATACCCCGGGACTATGATCACAGATCCCGCTGACTGCATAGTCCAGGCAGCGTTTTCCGGACTCATTTCTTTTACGGTAACTCCGGTAGAGGTTTTGGGTGTACCACCGGACGATTCATCTACTTTTCCAAATGCGCTGAACAGTACATTTCCCAAAGATCGGTTCATCCCTTTACACATAATATTGGTTAAGAAAAGTCCCGATGCACCCACCAGACATCCACTCACAATTAGTGCATGGTTCTGTAAAACAAATCCGGCGGCGGCAGCAGCAATCCCCGAATATGAATTCAGCAAAGAAATGACCACCGGCATATCTGCACCGCCAATTGGTATCACTGACAGCACCCCCAAAACCAGTCCAATACCAATTACCAAATAAAAATAATTCAATTCTGTTGGAATGGTGACTGTAAAATAGCTTGCAACTACCACTCCAATGAGAATTAAACCGTTTAGTATATTCTGTCCCGGATATGTAACCGGCTGACCGGAAACTAACCCCTTGAGTTTACCAAATGCTATGAAACTGCCGGTAAATGTTACAGATCCTATAATCACAGCCAGCATCACAATGACTAAGGTGGTGGTGTCTGAGGTATTCCCTACCTTTATGAATTCTGCCGTTGCAACCAACGCAGATGCACCTCCACCGAATCCATTAAAAACCGCAACCATTTCCGGCATTGCTGTCATTGCAACTTTCAGGGCTGAAAATGTTCCGATTATCGTACCAATGACAATTCCAATAATAATAAATTTGGGATCAAATGTTTCCATTTTTACCAAAGTTGCAACAATTGCAATCAGCATTCCGACAGAAGATAGCAGATTTCCCTGACGGGCAGTATTCACTTTTCCCAATCGTTTAATTGCCAATATAAAAAGTACTGATGAAATTAAATATGCAATGAGTATTAAACTTTCTTTCACAGAATTTCCTTATTTCTTTTTAAACATTTTCAGCATTCGGTCCGTTACCAGATATCCTCCTACCACATTGATGGTAGCAAAAACGATGGCCACCGTACCAATGATTGTAAGTAATTCATTACCACCGCTTTCCCCGACTGCCAGCAATGCACCCACTATTGCAATCCCGGAAATTGCATTGGAGCCGGACATCAGCGGCGTATGCAATTGAGGTGGAATTTTTCCTATGAGTTCCGCACCCGCAAATGTTGCGAGTACTGCAATAAATAAAAGTATGATCATATCCATATACATTAATCTCCCTGTATAATTTTTTTAGTCAAAGGATGCACGATTTCTCCCTTATTGGTTACAACGCATCCTTTGGTAATTTCATTTTCAAAATCTACCTGAATGGTTCCATCTTTTATAATATCTGTTAACAGTTTAGCTAAATTTTTTGAAAACATCTGACTTGCGTGTACAGGAGCCTGGGCAGGCAGATTAGTGGTTCCATCAATAATGACACCGTGTTTATTTATTACGTTTCCAGGCTCCGTTAATTCACAGTTCCCGCCATTTTCCGCTGCCATATCAATGATGCATGAACCGGGATGCATATCTTTTACCATATAATCCTTAATAAGGATAGGAGCTTTTTTCCCAAATATCAGTGCTGTGGAAATGATCACATCCACCCGTTTTGACGCCTCATGTAGCAATTCCATTTCTTTTCGGATAAATTCTTCATCCATTTCAATTGCATATCCACTTTCAGTTTCTGCGGATTCATCCAGATCCATATATAAGAATTTTGCACCCAGGGATTCAACCTGTTCTCGTGCTGCAGGTCGCACATCGAATGCTTCCACTTTTGCTCCCAGCCGGCTGGCGGTTGCAATCGCCTGCAATCCCGCTACTCCTGCACCCAGCACCAACACAGTTGATGGTTTGATAGTTCCGGCGGGTGTCATCAACATAGGGAAGAATTTTCCTAAATGATTGGCTGCATTCAATACAGTTCTGTATCCCGATACAGTTGCCTGTGAACTCAATACATCCATGGATTGAGCATAGGTAGTTCTGGGGATTAATTCCAAACAGAATGCAGTAATATTTTTTTCCGCAAGTGTTCGTACTGTGCTGTGATTGATAAATGGATCCAGGAGGGAGATGAGAATGGAATTGTTCTGTATTTTGGTGAGTTCACCATCAGCTGGTGGATTGATTTTTAGTATCACATCGGAATTTTGATAAACATCATCTACAATTTTTACACCTGCCGATACATATTCTGAATCAGAAATAAATGCACCAATTCCGCAATTAGTTTCCATTTGGAATACAATTTTTTCTGATTGGATGCGCTTAATCTCAGGCGGTAATAGTGCTACACGAGTTTCACCATCTCGGATTTCTCTGGGTATCCCGATAATCATAAACCTATCTCCTGTTGTAAATATGGGTTTTCAATTGGATTTTAGCTGAATCAGCATCAAAATAAGGGGTAGAATTTACCAAATTTTAATTGGATGAAGTATCAAAATAAATCTGAATTATAATCATTGAAAATTTTTTTATGACGCTATAATACTTTTTTTTAAATTTCATACTCAATAATGACACAGAAAATCCAATACAATACTCAATCTATAGGAGAAAATCCAACAAAAGCCATAGTCTGTATTCACGGATGGAAAGGTAATCGAACCAGTTTTCAATTTTTATCAGGATTGTTGAAATTAGATAATGTTCAATGGTACTTCCCCGAAGCACCATATCTCCTGGATGGAAACCCGAACTCAAAATCCTGGTCTTATGAAAAATCACCCGGAGAATGGGAAATAGATGAACCCAATCGAATGCTGACAGATTTTTTTCAAATTGAAGTTTTTTCTAACTTCTCTTCAAAAAATGTTTATGTAATTGGGTTTTCCCAGGGCGCTATCATCTGTTATGAATTCGCACTTCATCTTGATGATCCTTTAGGTGGAATATTTCCCATTGCAGGTTTTTTCAGAGATTCAGATTTAGATAAACCACGGTTTAATACTTCCCAAAAAAATACACCCATAATTATTGGGCATGGCAGGAAAGATGAAATCGTTGATATTGAATATTCCAGAAAAATTTACAATTTGTTGAATTCTCAAAATGCAAATGTGGAATTGTTTGAGTATAATGGCGGACACAAAATCAGTTTGGAATATATTCATAAAATTTCTGAAGTCATCAATGGATCGTAATCATTATGATGTAATCATTGTTGGTTCCGGGTTCGGCGGAAGTGTGTCAGCATTACGGATGGCAGAAAAAGGTTATAAGGTCTTGGTGCTGGAAAAAGGAAAACGGTATGAGGACAAGGAATTCCCTAAAACCAATTGGAATCTGAGAAAATATTTTTGGCTGCCCAAATTATTCATGTATGGCATTCAATGTATTACCTTTTTGAAAAATGTATTCATCCTTCACGGTTCAGGTGTGGGGGGTGGTAGTCTGGTGTATGCCAATACTCTCTTGGTACCACCAAAGGAAGCCTTTGAAAATAACAGATGGCCTGATGAAAAATGGAGAGAAAGACTCACTCCATTTTATAATAATGCAAAAAAAATGCTTGGTGCTGGTCAGGCACAATATCTTGGAGAAACAGATGATTTCCTTCGGAAGTATGCACAGAAAATAGGTCGTGAACATACTTTTCGGCCGGTTGATGTTGGAGTCTATTTTGGTACGCCGGGAAAAACTGAACCCGACCCCTATTTTGATGGAAAAGGTCCAAAAAGGACCGGTTGTATTCTATGCGGCGGATGCATGGTTGGCTGTCGTCATAATTCTAAAAATACGTTGATGAAGAATTATCTGTTTCTTGCTGAAAATCTGGGTGTAACTATTTTACCGGAACACGAGACTGTGGACATTCGTCAAAATTCAGCAGGATATAATGTTCAAATTAGAAAAACTACCGGTATGATTAACCACAGAAAAACACTTCACTGTTCAAAACTGATAATTTCAGGTGGTGTTATGGGAACCGTAAAACTTCTGTTCAAATGCCGGGAAAATGGTTCATTACCCAAAATATCAAATCAGCTTGGTAATTTTGTTCGGACTAACTCAGAAGCTATTATTGGTACAACTTCATTCAAAAATCCAAAAGGGAAGGATTATACAAAAGGTATTGCAATTTCAGCAGGGTTCGAACCTGATGATAGTACCAAAATCGAGACAGTTCGTTTCGGGCAAGGTCAGGATGCTTTGGGCAGATTATCTACATTTATGACCAAATCCAAATCAAATGTTCCATCATGGCTGCAATGGTTTACTCTCATATTAAAACATCCTTTACGGTTTCTGGGAATGTTTTGGCCGTTCGGGTGGGCACAAAAGTCCGTTATTCTTCTGGTCATGCAGCCGGTGAGTAATTATTTAAAATTCAATTATAGACGAAAATGGTGGCGGTTTGGATTCCGGAGTTTGAATTCAGATTCGGAAAATGATGATCCTATCCCATCTAAAATTAAAGCAGGTGAAGACCTTGCAGAATATATTGCAGATAAAACCGGTGGATTTTCAATTGCGACTACTACAAACTCACTTTTTAACCTGCCAACAACTGCGCATATTCTTGGTGGATGTTCTATGGGAAAAGATGTAAACTCAGGGGTGGTAAATGACAAATTAGAAGTGTTTAACTATCCAAACATGTATATTATTGATGGTTCGGTGATCCCCTCAAATCTTGGAGTTAACCCCAGTTTGACCATCACTGCATTGGCAGAATATGCAATGGAAAGAATTCCGGATAATATTCCGAATTGATCATAACTAAGGGGATAATTAATGCAAAAACTATTATTAGTAACCAAAATAAAGTAAAAATTTTTAGATGAGTGTCAGAATAGAAAACAACACTTTACAAATTTTTAATCCCGCTACCAAGGAGGATGTTGGGTCTGTCCAAATTACCAGCGGGAAAGAAATGGAATCTATCTTGAACACTGCAAAAACCACTGCAGTTGAATACAACAATTCCGGTCTTAAATTCCGAGGCAGATTGATCACAAAATTCCGAAAAAATTTGGTAGCCCTTATGGATGATTTTATTGACATCATCTGCTCTGAAACTGGAAAAAAATCAGAGGAAGCAGTAACGGAAATATTTACATCTGTAGAACATATGAAACAGGCTGTTAAGCTTTCAAGAATTGTTCTCACACCAGAGAGACGCAGAACTGGGTTATTGAAAACAAAAAGAGCAACTGTGTGGTATGAACCATTTGGTGTTGCTGGAATCATTTCCCCCTGGAATTATCCCCTAATTCTTACCGTAACACCATTGGTAGAAGCATTACTTGCAGGAAATACAGTCGTATTAAAGCCCTCAGAACAAACTCCATTAACGGTCAAATTACTCAAAGATATCTGGGATGAAGCCACAGACAAACCAAATATATTTCAGGTTGTGTATGGTGCCGGAGAGGTGGGGCATCACCTTGTAACGGCTTCACAAACTGACGTTATTTGCTTCACAGGCAGTACAGCAGTGGGTCGGAAAATTGCTGAAGCTTGTGCTCCATTATTTAAACCTGTGGTATTAGAGCTGGGTGGAAAGGATCCCATGATTGTCATGGAAAATGCCAATCTTAACAGAGCAGCAGATGCTGCAATCTGGGGTGGAATGAGTAATGCAGGACAAACCTGCACATCTGTTGAAAAATTATATATTCATTCTGCCAAAAAAGATGAGTTTATCTCAAAACTTAAATATAGAATAGAGAATTTAAAAACTGGTGCTGATGATGAATGTCAGATCGGGGCAGTGACAGTATCAAACAGCCGTGAAAAAATTATTTCCCAAATAGATGAAGTACGGGACAATGCAAATATTATAGAAGGGAGTGTTGCCGATGATACCGGTGGTTGGTTCATCCCGCCTACTCTGGTTATAGATCCACCGGATGATGCAGAAATCCAGAAAGAAGAGACTTTTGGTCCAGTAATTGTACTAGAGGAATTTGATAATGAGGATGATCTCCTCAGGAAAATCAATAATTCCAATGGTTACGGACTCAGTGCAAGTGTATTTTCCCGAAACAGGAAAAAAGCCCGGGAAATTGCGTCCAAAATCCACACAGGTTCGGTGAACATAAATGATGTGATGACACAATATGGAATTGCTGATCTGCCCTTTGGAGGTGTGGGAAAAAGCGGTATTGGAAAGGTTCATGGTGAGGAAGGTCTCAAGGCATTCTGCAGAGTGAAAAGCATTCTCGAAAATCGTATTACGATGAAATCGGAATTCTGGTGGTTTGATTCCAGTAAATCCTATGGAAAGTGGATGAAAAAGTTTATTAAACTATTTTATGGATAATTTCTTTTATTGAATTTAATGTTTTCTTAATGTCTTCTTCCTTATGAGCTAAAGATACAAAATTTGTCTCAAACTGAGAAGGTGGAAGGTAAATTCCACGGTTTAGCATCTCCCTGAAATATTTACCGAATTTTTTCGTATTACATTGCTGAACATCCCGGTAATTCGTAATAGGAGTTTTACAGAAAAACAGACAGACCATTGAGCCCGCTCTACTGATTTGAACTTCACGATTGGAATTTTGGAGTATTTCTTTTAGTCCAGTTTCCATTATTTTCCCAAGAGATTCGAGAATTTCATAAACTCCGGAATTCTGTAATTCCTTTAATGTAGCAATTCCCGCTGCCATAGCCATGGGATTTCCGGATAAAGTACCCGCTTGGTACACAGGACCTTCAGGAGCAATCATCTTCATAACATCATTTCTGCCTCCATAAGCACCTACCGGCAGTCCACCACCGATAATTTTACCCAGGCAGGTAATGTCCGGTTGTATTTTGTATATGGACTGTGCACCGCCAAAACCAACCCGAAATCCTGTGATCACCTCATCAAAAATAAGCATGGAATTGGTTCGATGGGTAATCTTCCGAAGACCTTCAAGGAATCCGGGTTTAGGAGGAATTACTCCCATATTTCCAGCTATGGGCTCAACGATAACTGCTGCAATTTCAGTTGGAAACTGGGTAAACAAATGTTCTACTGATTCTATGTTGTTGAATTCAGCATTCAGTGTGTGTTGGACAGTTTCCTGAGAAACACCCGGAGATGAGGGAATTCCCAATGTTGTCAAACCAGAACCACTATCTGCCAATAATCCGTCACTGTGCCCATGATAACAGCCGGAAAATTTGATTATCTTATTTTTTCCGGTATATGCCCGTGCAAGTCGAATTGCACTCATGGTGGCTTCAGTCCCAGAATTGACAAACCGAATTTTTTCCATTGATGGAATTGCTTCAATAATAAGTTCTGCAAGTTCATTTTCTAATGGATTGGGAGTGCCAAAACTGGTTCCTTCTGCTGCCGTTCTTTGAATGGCTGACACCACTTTTGGATGAGCATGCCCAAGGATCAATGGTCCCCAGGAGCTACAGTAATCAATATATTTATTCCCATCAGCATCTATTACATAGGCACCATCACCTTTCACAAAAACCAGCGGTGAACCACCAACAGATTTAAACGCTCGGACAGGACTGTTTACCCCTCCCGGCATGAGTGCTTGTGCTAAACTGAATAACTTCTTTGATTTATTATTTTCCATTGTAATCATTATTTTTTTCTAAAAATACTTTTGCTACTTCTTTTGCGAAATATGTCAAAATTAAATCAGCACCACTACGCTTAATACTTGTCAACATTTCCAACATAGTATCTGTTCTATCCAGCCAGTTATTATCTGCTGCTGCTTTTACCATAGAGTATTCTCCACTGACATTGAAGGCTGCTATTGGTAAATTTGTTATATCTTTGACTTTTGAAATTATATCCAAATAGGGTAACGCTGGTTTAACCATCAATATATCTGCACCTTCCTGCTCATCCAAACTTGCTTCCTTCATTGCTTCCCGCCAATTTGCAGGATCCATTTGATATGTCTTACGGTTTCCAAAACCTGGTGATGATTCTACTGCATCCCGGAATGGACCAAAAAAGCTCGAGGCATATTTTACCGCATAACTTAAAATCCCTACATCTGTGAAATTGGATTCATCCAGCGCAGAACGGATTGCTCTTACCTGACCATCCATCATACAGGATGGCGCTACAAAATCTGCGCCTGTTTTGGCGTGAGACACCACCTGTTTAGCTAATAATTCCAGGGTCAGATCATTATTTACATCTCCATCTTTTACTACTCCACAGTGACCGTTGGCTGTATATTCACAAAAACATACATCAGTGATGATCAAAAGATCTGGCACTGCTTCTTTCACTGCTCTGATTGCCCGCTGAATGATACCCTCTTCTGACCAGGTATCGCTTCCAATTTCATCTTTAGATTCTGGAATTCCAAACAGTATTATTCCGGGAATTCCTAACTTATATATTTCTTTTACTTCCTCAATTAGATGATCAATGGATAGCTGAAACTGTCCGGGCATTGATGGTATTTCCTGTTTTACATCCTTCTGCCAAGTCACAAAAAGGGGTTGAATGAGATCGTTAACTGAGAGTTGTGTTTCCCGCACAAGCCTGCGGATTGTCTCACTTTTTCGTAACCGTCTTGGTCTAATTATCATATTCAACTGTACCATTATTTAATATTTTTTCACACAAATTTAAACTGCAGTCAATAGTATCCCCAATGGATACACCCTGCCTAAAATTACCGGAAAAATACAATCCTGTATATTCTGTTTCGAGTTTTTCCAGTGTAGTTATTATATCGCCATATCCGAGGTTATATTGTGGAATGGATTTTTTAATAACCATGCTTTCTGCCAGAACCGGTTCACCGTTCACTCCAATAAAATTCTTTAGATCGGAGAGTATCATTTTGATCTGTGACTCAACAGGTGCCAATGCCAACTCAGGCTGCCTAACTCCTCCCATCATCACTGTAAGCAGCTGCATTCTGTCAGGCGCATTACCAGGAAAAATGGAAGAGCTGAATATACACCCCAAAATATTTGCATTTTCAACTTCCGGCACCAGAAATCCAAATCCGTTCAGTTTATGTTGAATGTCCTCTCTTCTGAATCCCATACAGAAGACCGCAATTGGTGGATATTCAACTTGTGATAATGTCCTGAATTCAGGAATCTGTGATTCATTAACTGATATATGTTGTAATTGATATAATGGACCTGTGTATATAATACCATCGAAGTCAGGATGGTTACTCCCCTTTTCTAATTTTATGTTCCATTTTGAATTGGTATTAGTAATTCCTGTCACATTGGAATTCAGTTGAATTTCATCTATCAATTCACCTGCAAGAGCTTCGGTTAACGATTTCAACCCATTATCATAAGTATAGATTTTTCCTGATACACTTTTCCCATTTTTTTTTGAATCCAGCAATAATCCTTTAAACAGGCTGCCGTATTTTTTTTCCAGATCAGCTAAATAAGAAAATACCTGACTCATACTGAGATTCCCCGGATCCCCAGCGTAAATTCCGGTAATGAATGGATTTATTGCATAATCCATAATTTCTTTTCCAAGTCTTCTGGTAAAAAATTGCTCGACTGATTCATCATCATTGGTTGGGTTTTGGGTAGCAAACGGTTCAAATAAAACCCTGAATGTTCCCTTCGGACTGAAAAGTTTTGATGTTATGAATTTTGGAATGGACAGTGGAATTGGTAGTAATTTTCCATTTTTTACAACATATCTATTTTTATTTTTCATATCCGTAAATTTTCTTTTAATATCGAGATTGTCAATAAATTTTTTCACTCTCAAAGATGAATCTGTCATTGAGGTGGGACCAAACTCAAATCTGAATCCGCCTTTTTCAACTGTGTTTATCTTACCTCCAATTCGATTGGATGCTTCGAATAACTTTACAGAATAACCAGATCTTTTTAGTTTATACGCTGCTGTTAAACCAGCGATACCACCACCAATGACAGAGTAATGTCTCATTTTTCCGCAGCCTCAAGAACAATGTCTTTTAAAACAGCTATGAACTCATCACTGTCATTTTGAACAGGGATACGTATATAATCCTGAATCCCCTTATCCTGAGCATATTTCTTTTTCTGAATATCCAGTTCATACAACGTCTCCAGATTTTCTGTAACAAAACTGAGTGGGTATACTACCAGTTTTTGAATACCCTTTTTTACCAATCTATCTACTTCAGATTCAAAAACAGGACCCAGCCATTTTGCCCTGCCAATCTTACCTTGATAACAGAGTGAAAAGGAAATATTTTCATCCAGATCCAACATAATTTTATTCATCTGATCATTTATTTCCTGTTCATAGGTGTCTCCTTCTGCCACTCTGGAAACGGGTATGGAATGGGCAGTAAATAACAGATGGCTGTAATCATCAAATTGATTCAAGTAGAACCGAATCATATTTGCGCAAAGATTGATATATTTCGGAGTATCATAAAAATTTCGTATAAATACGGGTTGAACCAGACCATCTGCATGTCGGTTCCATTCATTGAAAATTGATTGTGTGCTGGTGGTAGAATATTGGGGATATAATGGGAGGAGTATGATCTTGTCAAATGATTGTGTATTCATTATGTTTGTAACCTCTGATATAAAGGGATGCCAATATCGTTGCGCAGAATACACTGTAAATTCCCCACATTTACTCAAAGATTTTTGTAACTTTTCTGCCTGTTTAGCTGTCAACTCCCGCAGCGGGGAGCCACCACCGGCGAGAGTATAATATTTTTTTGATTTTAGTGATCTTAGAGTTGAAATCAGCCATGTAAAAAAGCTCAGACCGATTTTCCCGCAAGGAAATTGAAAAATATCCGGATCACTGAATAGGTTCCGTAAAAATGGACGAACTTCATCTAAATTGGAAGGAGCACCAAGATTTGCTATTATAACTGCAGTAGGATTTGAGTTCAATTTAAATTGTTATCCAATCTCTCGGTTTTAAAATTTCCAGTAATTCAGCTTCGGGAGTACCACGATCAGGAGACCAATCATAATTCCAATGAGTAATTGGAGGTAGTGACATTAATATTGATTCAATCCTGCCTCCGGTTTCCAAACCGAATAAAGTGCCCCGGTCATAGATCAGATTGAACTCTACGTATCTTCCCCGTCTATAAAGTTGAAAATTTTTCTGATGATCATCATAAGTTCTGTTTTGATAATTTTTCAAAAAGGGACCATAAAGAGACGTAAAAGATTTACCAAGACTCATAACAAATTTGAATTTTTCTTCATGGTCATCATCCAGATAATCAAAAAATATTCCGCCCACACCTCGATGCTCATTTCTGTGTTTGATGAAAAAATAATCATCACATTGTTGTTTAAACGTCGGATAGTAATCCTGTGAGTACGAATCGCAAACACCTTTTAATGCTTGGTGATATTCTACCACATCTAAAGGATCAATATAATATGGAGTTAGATCAATCCCCCCGCCAAACCATGAGCGATTTCCTCTCTCCAAATATCTCACATTCATATGGATGGCGGGTACAAAAGGATTTACCGGATGCAGAACACTGGATACACCGGTTGCAAAAATGGATTTCTCAGGTCCCTTCCCAATTTTTTGTATAAGCGTATCTGACAATTCCCCTTCTATGGCAGAAAAATTGACCCCGCCTTTTTCTATAACGCTTCCTTCAAAAATACGGGTTCTTCCACCCCCATTCCCTTTTGCATATTCCCATTCATCCTGGATGTAATTCTGTCCGGTTTCAGTAATCAGAAACTCACAAATTTCATCTTGAAGATTCTTAAAAGAATGAATTACTTTTTCTCGGAATGTTTTCAATCCACTATCTCTTCAGTTTTCATTTCGGGAAATTTGTGGAATATTTGGCTTTCAGTTCTGACAGTATCAATTACAGTATGTACAGATTCAATAGGTACATCCGGTGTCAACCCATGGCCGAGATTAAATATGTGACGGTGTCCTTGTCCATAACTTTGAAGTACATTGAGCGACTCCTCCCAAATTGTCTGTTGATCAGCAAGCAATACAGCAGGATCCAAATTGCCCTGAAGTCCAATTTGTTCTCCAACCATTGAACGAATTTGGTTCAATGGAACCGTCCAATCTACACCCAATACGGAGGCATTGGTATCTATTAACAAATCCGTCCAGTTTCCACCATCTTTTACAAAAAGGATGACTGGTGTATCAGAATCTTGAATAGATTGGATGATCTCTTTGAGAAAGGGAAGTGAATATTTTTCAAATGCAGCACGGGTTAAGTATCCCGCATTCGTGTCAAATATCTGTATTACATCTGCTCCAGATCTAATTTGTTCTCTGCAAAATTGAATAATCCCGGTGGTGAGCTTTTCCATTAGGATTAGAAAAGCTCTTGATTCAGCATACATTAGACTTCGTATTTTTCGAAAATCCTTACTGGGTTTTCCTTCGACAAGGTATGTGCCGATCGTCCATGGACTGCCTGCAAATCCAATAAGCGCTTTTGAGGAATCCATTGATTGTCTGGTTGATTGTAATGCACTGAATAAGGGGTTCAATTCTGAATGTTCAATATCAGAAAGTTGTCGGATTTTTTCAATTGTATTTACAGGATCATTAAAGACAGGACCCACTGACTCAATCAATTTGAACGAATGCCCCATAGCCTGTGGAACAACCAGAATATCAGAAAAAATGATGGCAGCATCCATATCAAATCTACGGATAGGCTGCAATGTGACTTCTTCAATTAACTCAGGTGTGGTGAGCATTGTCCGGAAATCATTTTCCCTCCTGATTTCTCTATATTCCGGTAGATATCGTCCTGCCTGACGCATTATCCAAATTGGTGTTTGACTTACTGGAATCCCTCTACAGACATCAAGCAGCAGACTCATATATCACTTTTTCCTGATTTAGTTGGTAATAAATTGAATGACATAATTCAGTAGAGGTACTTTTTTGAGGAATTATTACAGCTCTCAATCCGAGTAATTCTGAAAGAGCTGTTGCAGTTGTATTTCCCATAACTGCCAACTTTTTATTGATTAGTTTCTTTTTTGCTGTATCACTTTTTTGAAAAATATTAATGAATCCTTTAATCCCGGATGGACTGCCAAAAGCAACCACAAAAATATTGTTCCAATTCAAGTTTCGAATTGGATCCCCATCCTCATTTGGTAATGGATTTGGAGTGTATATAGGACATTGAATTATTTGGATACCTTTTTTTGTCAGAATATCCCAGTCTCTTTTATTTGATATGGTAGAACATAAATGAATATATTTTTCACCATTTTCTGAACTTATGATTTTTCTTGATAATTCCTCACAATTTTGAGCATTCTGATAATATATTGATTGTAGATTATTCTCAGTCAGGAATTCGTTTGCTGACAGGCTAAATGTGTGAATTGTTTTACTTTCGAGAATAGACTTAAAATTATTTACTCCAAACTGAGCACCCATTGAACTCGTAACTATGATATTTTCAATTTCCGATAATATTTTTTCTGTTTTTAATTTTAATTCTCTATCGAGTATTGATTCGGGTTTTATCAAAGGATGATGAATAAGATCAACATTCATACTGCCAAACTTATGAACCCAATAATCTGGAAATGCCTTATGTAATGTCCACAATATTTGTGGTTTATCAGACACCCGAAAATTCCAATTCATTTCCGATAATTTTGTCAGCACCCTTCTTCTTCATTTCAGACAAAACTTCATTGAGGACAGATTCGGGGTTCTGCAGTGAACATGATTTTTTTACTTTAATGGATTGTGTGCCATCTAATGATGCCACCATCGCAACCATATTGATATTAGATCTATCAATTTTTGCATACGCTGCTATTGGATGCTGGCATCCGCCTCCCATTTCATCAACAAATTTTCTTTCAATCTGGGTTTCCAATGCAGAATCCTGATGATTTAATTGACTGACTATTTTCTTAAGGTTAGATCTTCCTTTTAAAATTTGTACAGCTATGGCTCCCTGTCCAGCAGCAGGAATCATTTGGTCTAAGGTGAATCGTTTATAATTCAGATTCTGCAGATTAAGTCTATTAAGGGCTGCTTCTGCCATTATGAGACCGTCCCATTTATTTTTCTGGAGTTTTTCGATCCTTGTTAATATGTTTCCTCGAACATCAACAAATTTCAAATCTGTTCTGTAGTTTTTTAATTGAACTTTTCTTCTGACACTGCTGGTTGCTATAACAGCTTTTTTAGGAAGAGAATCAACAGAGGAAATTCCATGATGTATTAACACATCAAACGGAGAATCCCTTTTGATTACTGCTCCAATTGTAAAATCATCTCCTAATTGTACAGGTAAATCTTTGAGGGAATGTACTGCCATATCAATATCACCTGTCTTGAGTTCAGATTCAATTTCCTCCGTAAAAAATCCCTTGTCACCTACGTCCGGCAGAGGTATGGATTGGTCCTCATCTCCTCTGGTTTGGATTACTTTTATTGTGCATATCAATTCCTGTGTGGAATTTTCAAGAAGATTTTTAACAAAATTGGATTGCCACAGAGCCAATTGGCTTCCCCTGGAACCAATGATGATCTCAGTTTTTGCCATTTTGTTTGTGGTCCAACTTATACAATAATCTCACTGATTCTACAAATTCAGTAGAGGAATCTTCCGATTCGCCCTGCTGTTTTAAAGATTCAATCTGAGTTTTCAGCATTCTCTTGATCAGCCTGTCACTTAAAGTATCTAAAAATTGAACCGTTTCTTCTGAATATTTGGTTTGAATTTGATCAATTGTAGATTTTTTTATGTCATGATAATATGATTTTAATTCTCGAATGGTAGGAGTCACAGATAATGTCCTCAACCAGGTTTTAAAAACCTGTTCCATTTCTGAAATTATTATTTTTGCCTGTGGAAGCTCCTTTTTACGAATTTCAATATTTTCTTTTACAATATCATCTAAACCATCAATTGTAAACAATTCTACATTTTCTAATTCTGAAACTTCCGGTTGAATATTCCGTGGAACTGACAGATCAATGGTAAAAAGAGGTTGTTTAACTAAACTAAAATCTTTTTTTAAAAATACCGGTTTGTCTGCTGCTGTGCAGGTTATAAGTACATCCGTTTTCCTTAAAAATTTATCTTTTTCTTTAAAAGGTATGACAGTCCCACCAATATCATCAGCAAGTCTTTGGCTGTTTTTTCTGTTCCGGTTGGAAATAAAAATATTCAGAATTCCTCTTTTCTTAAGATTTAAGGCAGTTAATCGACCGGTTGAACCTGCTCCAATTAACAGAATGGATTTGGATTGTAAATTTTTTACAGATTTCATGATGTGATCCACTGCAGCGGAACTCACAGATAACACACCCGCAGATAAATTGGTTTTTGTTCTGACTGACTTGCTGCATTCAAGGGAAGAATTTATTAATCTGGTAAGAACCGGTCCCAAACTACCGGAATGATGGGCATGATTAAAGGAATCTTTAATCTGTGCAGTTATTTGTGTTTCACCTAAAATCATGGAATTTATACCAGATGCTACATTAAATAAATGGGAGATTACATCGTCACCTGTTTTTTCCAGTAATTTTGATAAATTTTTAATTACCGATCGATTTAACAATTCATATTGTGAGATTATCCACTTTTTGATTTCATTATCCTCAGATCCATATAAATAAAATTCAGTGCGGTTGCAAGTCGACAGGATGAATAATTCTTTAATGGATTTCTGCTCGTGGAGGTTGTAATAAAATTGACTTATTTCCTCTTTACCCAATGAGAATTTTTCCCGTATTTCAATATTTGCAACTCTGTGACTGATACCATAATATTGGAGAGATTCATTCATTTCATTTTTCCCGGGATGTTGCTAGTAATTCAGAAAACAGTTTTTCAATTTCCTTACGGGATAGTTTCTTCTTGGAATTCCCCATAGTGAACAATCCATGAAAAGAGCCGCCGATCGCTCTAAAAAATAATTCTGGATTTACATTTGGAAGTTCTCCATTGGATACTCCTTCTTCCAGGAGACTACGTAAGGTTGCATATAACCGATTCTGATATGATTTCCAGGACTGAAGTTTTTCATCCACATGTGTAATGGTGCCGGGTGCAGAAAAAAGAAAGCTGTATAAATTTCTTCTGTTCAGAATCAAATTTGAAATCTGCATCAGAATATCCAGGAATTTTTCTTTGGGATTTTTCTTGGAATGTATGGATTCTTCAATTTCTTCCCACAGCAGTTTCCATCCTTTTTCCATGATAACACAGAACACCTCTTCTTTGGAATGGAAATAATAATACAATGTTGCTTTTCCAAATCCCGCTTCTTCTGCAATGTGATCCATGGTTGCACCATCCAAGCCATTTTTCCTGAATACATTCAACGCACCCTGGGATATCAATTCTTTCCTTGCTTCCCGTTCCTGTAATTTTCGGTTATTCATTATCAACCAATAATTTTATTATTCGAATCCACAGTCGAAATTTAGAACATTGTAATAATTCATCCCAAGACTGAATTACCATAAATATCAGATTAGGTTGTGCATTTTCCGTGTTGAATTGGTATTCTTGGTATTTTGGAAAGGTGTCTATCTTGAATATTTTTATACAATGATACAACTTCACCAATGACAATAATTGCCGGTGGTTCAATTTCATTATCGATAACTTTTTTCCCTAAATCGAAAATTGTACCTGTTAATATTTTTTCACTTTGTAATGTACCATTTTGAATTATGGCAGCGGGAGTTT
Source organism: uncultured bacterium (assembly GCA_964345035.1). Classification (GTDB taxonomy): domain Bacteria; phylum Fidelibacterota; class Marinisomatia; order SCGC-AAA003-L08; genus CAYFPO01. Next base: position 30,396 of record CAYFPO010000013.1, on the reverse strand, counting down.
TCTCCTTTAGTCCGTTTTGAATCAGACTTTTTGCTATTTTTGGTAATGATTTTACTCCCATAAAAACAACAATTGTTCCGGTAGTTTTTGCAATACTTTTCCAATCTACCGTTTTATTTTTTGTATGACATTCATGTCCAGTAACAAAAACAACAGTGGATGATATATCCCGTTGAGTCAGAGGCATATTTATATGACCCGGTACACCAATTCCCGAGGATATTCCCGGTACAACTTCAAATGGGATTTTTGCATCTGTCAAAATTTGAATTTCTTCACCACCCCTCCCAAAAACAAATGGATCACCGTTTTTTAATCTGACAACAGAATTACCTGCTCTTGCAAAATTGATTAGAGATTTATTTATATCAGTCTGTCTGCATTTATGTTTGCCAACCTTACCCACATGAATCAGTTGGGTTGATTTTGGTGCATCTTTGAGAATTGCTGGATTTACTAAACTATCATAAAAAATCACATCCGCAGTTTGTATCGCTTTTAGTCCTTTTATGCTGATTAATTCAGGGTCACCTGGTCCGGCACCGACTAACGTAACTTTCCCATTTAAATTTCCATTACTGTCATTTTGTTGGATTTGTTGGAATTCTGATAATGCTGAATTTTTTAAAATTGCAGATCGCTTATTTTGATCTGTATTATTTTGGATGACCTGTTTCCTTTTTTTTCCTAAATCTTCCAACAAATTTGAATATTCAATGCCAAAATTAGATTTAATTTCGTCTCTTACACTTTTTCCAATTGTAGGACTTTTGCCATTCGTAGAAACAGCAATTTTTAGATTACCCTGTTGATAAGATGCTCCCATATAAAATGTACACAGATTGGGTTGGTCTACAATATTGACCGGGATATTTTGTAATACTGATTCCTTGTAGATAGTTTGATTCACTTTTTGATCGTTGGTAGCACCAATTACAACTATAAATTGATTAACGTCGCCGGTTTTGTACCGACGACGTTTAATGCAAACAGCTTCTTTTTTGGCTAATTGAATCATTTGCTTCCCAATTTCAGGTGCTATTACTGTCACACGAGCACGACTGTCGATTAGCTGCTGTACTTTTTGAACGGCAACCTTGCCAGCTCCCACTACCAGGCAGGGTTTGTCCTTCAGTTTTAGAAATATTGGTAGAAGGTCATTCATTTTATTTCTGATCTAATTTGGACTGAATATTCACATTGATCTTTTTGTTGAATCCGTTTTTCTGCTCTTGCGGAACATGAAGACCACACTCTGTTTTTTTAAATCCACGCCAACGCCCTGCTCGATCATCTTCCCCATTTAACACTGGGGTTGTGCAATGAGTACAACCCAGACTGATATACCCTTTTTCATGTAATTTGTTGTAGGGGAGATTATGAGTTATGATATAAAACCAAACCTGATTATGTGTCCAATTCAAAATAGGATTCACTTTTATGACATTATATCGTGGATCAAATTCAATTAATTTTGCATTATCCCTATACTTTGTTTGTGATCTGCGGATGCCTGTAATCCATACATCGTATTTTTCCAATACTCCTATTAATGGTGTAACCTTTCTAATTGAGCAGCATTGATCTGGATTTCTCTCCCATAATTTTTCACCAAGGAGCTCATCCTGTTTTTTAAGAGAAATATCCGGGGTGATCTTTTTTAATCTGATGTTGTATTTTGATTCAATTCTGTCTCTTACATCATAAGTCTCAGGAAAGAGCAATTCTGTATCAAGATAAAATATTGAAATATCCCTAGATACCTTTAATAATATATCAATTAATGCAACACCAGGAGCTCCAAATCCTGTGCCCATCGTAATTCTGTCCGGTGGGAAATAGTTCAAAATTTCTTTCAGCACCTGATCGGGATTTTTTTCATTTAAATTTCTGTTAATTTTTTCCAAATTTTTATAGGAGTTATTCTCCAGAATATTCATTATTTCCATTTTTTCCTCTTCCATGTTAATTGTTTGTAAATAGATACCCCTCTGATATCTCATTTTCTGAGTTGACTGATATTGAAATTCGTTCTCTTAAATCAGTATTTGGTGTAAAGACAATATTTTCTGTTTCAAAAAGATTGTATGAAATGTTCTTTAACAGAACATTAATAGAATTTTGATTTTCTGGTGTATTTTTTGCAATTAATCTGTCATTTGCTGTGAATGAAAATTTATTCAAGTCAAATTTCATTCCTGTTTCAACCTCATTTTCAAGTAATTTGCAGGCAGTTGCTGCAATTTGAATACACAGTTGTATCCGGTCTTGTAATTTTCCCAGGGAATTCTGTTTTCGTTGATACAATAATCCTAATTTCCCATTTGACTGATCTAGACTAAAATTTCCTTCATGGGCAATCAGAATTAAACCCGGACCATTATGAACATGAGTATAATCTGCAACATCAATGAGAACATGATCTTTAATAAAATCTTTTTGAATCCACTGGTGAAAAACCGGTATAAGTTCTTTCAAATCAACTTGTGTAGTTTCTGTTGTAAAAAACTTGATATTAATTTTTTGTAATTCTGAAATATTCATTTACTGATCCAAATTTGATTCAATTGCCAACTCATTTAACCGTGCAAAACAGGTATGGGCAGCATCAATGAATAATTGAGATTCTTCTATTAACTGATGAACAGCCTCATTTTTCAATTCAACGGGACCATTTTTGTGCCGACGGATGAGGTATTTACCAAATTTTCTTTTAGCAAATCTATCATAGAAAATTTTTGTGTCAAAAAATCGTTTAATGAATTCCTTTACAATGATATCAGACTTTTCAGGTACATCATACCATTGTGTTTTGACCAATGCTCGTGCGGCCTCTAACATACTGTTATATGCTGTCTGTTCAGCATCTTTTAAGTTATTATCATCCATTAAACATTGCGCCTCAAATACCAATCGTTCAGCGTTTGACATATTAAAATCTGTTTGAGTCACAACTTCTCCAGCACATTCCCCTGCTCCTAAATCACCCAATGTAAATTCTCTGGGGTCACCCCAATCTGTATAAAAGGATTTATCTTCATGATATTCTGGAATCTGCATTAAATCTTCAATTTGATTTCGAAGCTCGCGTTTACCAATTCTGTTAATAAAATTCTGGAATATTTCATTTCCTTGCCTATTTTGTATATAAAATTCCGTAATTCTGTCCAACGCTTCAGGAATGTGTTTTGAGGGAACTGAACCAATAGCAAGTCCAAATGAACCGGCATTATTCACCCATTGTCCACCTAGTATAACTTGAAAATGAGGTACCTTATAGCCATTAATATTTCTGCTGTTACCGAAAAATCCAATATCCGCTATATGATGCTGCCCACAGGAATTAAAACAACCACTGACTTTTATTCGTAAGTTTTTAACAGCCTGTTCCGTTATGTAATTTTTTTCTGACAATCTTTTTCGCAATACATCAGTCAGTGCTCGAGATGATGCAATTCCCAGTTTACAGGTATCTGTTCCTGGGCAAGTTGTGATATCAACAATAGTTCCGGCACCCGGTTCATGCAATCCGATTGATTTGAGTTCCTGATATAAAGCAGGGAGGTCAGCTTCACTCACCCATCTTAACACAATATTTTGTTCCACTGTTGTACGAATATTATCACCTACATATTTTCTTGCAATATCGGCAAGTTTTCGCATCTGAAAACTGGTAAGATCTCCAAGAGGCAATGCAATTGTTGCAACTGCATACCCATTTTGTTTCTGAAGAAAAATGTTGGTTTTAAACCATTCAGAAAAATCATCTGGTAACTGAAACCCTTGTAAATGTTTCGGTTCCTTAGCCGGAGATTCACCGTATGCAGGCAATTCCCTGATATATGAATGCCATTCTGGATCCTGTGGCAGGATCTTTCGTTCTGCTAGAACAATCTCCCTGAATTTATCAATTCCCAAATTAGCTACCAGAAATTTAATTCTTGCACGGGACCTGTTTTTCTTTTCTCCCAATCTCGCAAATACTCTGCCCATAGCCTGTGCAATAGGTAATAATTCTTCTTCCGGTAAAAACTCATCAAATAGTTTAGCTTGATGAGGTACTGCACCTAAACCACCGCCAACATACAATTCAAATCCTCGTTTTTCCTGCCCATTTATTTTCTTAGTGATTGCAATTGCTCCCAAATCGTGCATTGCGACCAACCCACATGCCTTATGTTTACATCCGGAAAATGCAACTTTAAATTTTCTTCCAAAATCCTGACAGTCCGGATGACCCAATAAAAAACTTGAAAGTGCATTTGCATACGGGGTAACATCAAATGCTTCATCATGACATACACCTGCGATGGGGCAAGCTGTGGTATTTCTAACTACATTTCCACATGCCTCCAAGGTAGTAATCCCAACAGCCGCTAACCTCCTCATAAGGTCTGGTGTATCATCTATATGGATGTAATGAAACTGAATATCCTGCCGGGTGGTAATATGTATAATGCCATCTGAATATTCTTCAGCTAAATCTGCCAGAACATCCATTTGATATGGTTTTAGTCCACCAAATGGAATTTTAATCCGCTGCATTCCGGGAGCATCCCAAAGTGTGTCTGGTCCTTTAATAATATTATTCGAAGGATAATTCAATTTCCGTGACTGAATTCCATCATGACGTTGACCATTGTCATAACGTTGGCCATAAACACCCCTTCTCAAACGGGTTTCGGCAAATATTTTTTCATCCAGCTTCCCCAACTTGCGCAGTTCCATCTGAGTTTCAAATATTTCAATTTCTCTTTCGAGTTTATTTGGTATTTGATTTGATAATTTTTCTTTCCAAGTAGTCATTATGATTCCTGTAAAATATTTAGGAAAACAAAAAACCCCTTTCGCTTCACCAGCTAAAGGGGTTTATCTGTAAATTCCAAATTTTAACCGAATACCTTTACACTGGTAAAGCTCCTCCAGGGGTACAACAACAAGCGCAACAACAACAGTTGTATTTGTTGGTTTTATTGCTCAATGTATGTATTTGGTTAAATTTTTCCACGGACAAAATTAATCCGTTTTTAAACTATACACAAGCACTTTTTCTAAAATGGTCATAATTTGTGATATTTATCAATTCAATGCAATTTCAATTCTTTCGTGTATTAATACTGATTTTGATTTTAACTTTGTTTGTTTTATTCTCTATAAAGAATCAACCAAGTGTATGTAATTTTTCATATCGTTCACGGGGATACTTCCCTGTTATGTCTTGCAATTTTAATTAAGAAAATGGAGAAACTATGAAATCCTTGTACAGTTGGTTATTAACCTGTGTATTTAGTTCTACTTTATTGGGATACGGTCCCGCTAAGGATGAAAAACCCTTACATATTCCTTTTGAAAAATATGAATTATCCAATGGATTGGACGTGATCCTTCACGAAGACCATTCAATTCCTATGGTGTCAGTAAATGTGTGGTACCATGTTGGATCCAAGAATGAAAAACCTGGCAGAACCGGATTCGCTCATTTGTTTGAGCATTTGATGTTTGAAGGATCTAAACATCACAATTCCAATTTTGCTGAACCACTGGAGAAAGTTGGCGGAACAGATAATGGATCCACATCCACTGACCGTACAAATTACTGGTCCAATGTTCCCAGCAATGAACTGGAGATGGCATTATGGCTGGAAGCAGATCGGATGGGTTTCCTGTTGGATGTGATGACCCAGGATAAACTGAATAATCAGAGGGATGTGGTTAAAAACGAGCGGAGACAAAATTATGAAAATACACCATACGGTAAAGCATGGGAAATTATCCCTGATATGATGTTTCCAGCAGATCATCCATACAGTTGGATTCCTATTGGCAGTATGGAAGATTTATCAGCAGCATCTCTGGAGGATGTTTCAGAATTTTTCCGGACATATTATGTACCAAATAATGCGTCCCTGAGTATTGCAGGAGATTTTGACTCTGAACAAACCAAAGCCTGGGTTCAGAAATATTTTGGAGGAATCCCACCTGGAAAAACCATTGACCGTACCAATGTGGAAGCTGTACAAATGGATGGAATAGTCCGTAGGACAGCAAAAGATAATGTGAGTCTCCCAATGTTAATTTATGGGTGGCATACTCCAGGATTTTATCATCCCGGCGATGCGGAAATGGATCATCTTGCAAACATTTTGACCTCCGGTAAAACTTCAAGATTATATAAATTGCTGGTGTATGAATTACAAATTGCCCAGGATGTGAGTGCTTTTCAATGGTCCAGAGAAATTGGCAGCACCTTTCATATTATGGTAACCGGAAGAGAGGGGCACACGGTGGAAGAAATTGAATCCGTATTGGATGCAGAATTGGAAAAATTAATCCGCACCGGTGTAAACAGAGCAGAATTGGAACAATCTAAAACACACTGGGAAGCCGGGTTTATCCGTGGACTTGAACAGATTGGAGGTTTCGGTGGTAAAGCAGATGCATTGAATGGTTACAATATTCTTTTGGGTGACCCGGGTAGGTTTAACTGGGATTTGAATCGGTACCGCAATGTAAGTACGCAGGATGTTAAATCAGCAATTCAGAAATTTATAAAAATGGATGAACGGGCAATTTTAAAAATCGTACCTGCTGATGAAATGTCATCATCCGAAGAAAATGTAAATCGAAATTTTATGCCCGGTGCAAGTGGAGAGTTATCATTTACCCCGCCAATAATTCAGCGAACCGAACTTTCCAATGGTATAAAACTGTTATTGATTGAGGATCACAAACTTCCATTGGTCGAAGTCACAACCATTTTAAACAGTGGATGGGCAGCAGATCCTGTAGATAAGCCAGGAGCAGGTGCCTTAACTGCTGATCTATTGGATGAAGGAACAAAACGCAGAGACGCCATGGAAATTGCGACAGAAGCCAAACGGCTTGGTACAGATATTGGTACCAGCAGCTTTTTTGATGGGACATATATAAGTTTTAATTCTCTGAAGAAAAACCTTGATCCAAGTCTGGAATTGATGTCGGATATAATCTTGAATCCTACTTTTCCTGAAGAGGAACTTACCAGAAAAAAACAGGAATACCTGGGTAGAATACAACAGGAAAACAAACAGCCGGTGACTGCAGCAATTAAACATTATTTCCGGTTATTATTTGGTGATGGACATCCTTATGGTCAACCCTATACGGGAAGTGGTACTGAAGAATCCATTTCTGCGATTACCCGTGATGATCTGCTGGAATTTTACAATAATAATTACTTTTCAAATAATGCTGCAATCGTGGTTGCCGGTGATATCACGATAAACGAAGCGGTTTCCAAGTTAGAAAAATATCTTGGAAAATGGAAAGGGGGAGTTCCTGCATTTTCTGAAGTTCCTGATCCCAAACCCCGCACATCAACAGAAGTGTATCTAATGGATAAACCGGGTGCTCCTCAAAGTGTAATCATTATGGGAAATTTGGGACTGAGACGAAGTGATCCGGATTATCTTGCAACATCTGTAATGAATACAGCATTTGGCAGCAAATTCACCAGCCGGCTAAATATGAATCTCAGGGAAGACAAAGGATATACTTACGGTACCGGCTCATTTTTCTCAAGCAGAAAGGGTATTGGTCCATTCGGTACATACGCACCAGTTCAGACTCAATACACAAAGGCATCCATTCAGGAATTATTGAAAGAATTGAATGATATTGTAGGATCCCGACCACTTACGGAGTTGGAAGTTGCCGACACAAAAAATAATTTGATCAATAAATTTCCCAGAAAATTTGAAGGACTATCCGGAATTACGGATCAGGCAGATGATCTGGTAATGTTTGATCTCCCGGATAATTACTGGGATAATTATATGGATAATGTCAGCCGTATTACCGGTGAGATGGCATCTCAGGCAGCCAGAGATCATATTCATCCGGATGCCCTGCTTATTGTTGTTGTTGGCGATCTGGCAGTGATTGAGGAGGACATCCGAGACCTTAAACTGGGTCCCATTCATCACTTGGATAAAGACGGTAATATTATCGATTAATTATTTTTGACTGATATTTAAAGCGATCGGGTAAGATTTAACAATAAACATCCCAAGGTTTCAGTAATAGTATTCTGTTTGTAGAGACTTGATTAATCAAGTCTCTACAGTATGGTATAGTATGACACTTTCTGTTGCAATGTACAATGGAAGATGTCATCCTTGCTACCACCAGTGGTGAATACCTTTAATACCTGTCTTTCTAAACCAATTTATTTTACGGGTAATAATGTAAAATATTTTCCTCCTCAATTCCCCTGTGCTTTGTAATTTATTGTGGATGGCAAACTATAAAATTCTATGACGGAATTGAAAATTATTTCAGGTGGTCAAACCGGAGTGGATCGGGCAGCACTGGATGCGGCTTTAGAGCTGGATATTCCCCAAGGTGGTTTCTGCCCAAAAGGACGACGTGCAGAAGATGGAGTTATACCAGATAAGTATAATTTAATAGAAACAGATACAGAGTTATATAATGAACGAACAGAGAAAAATGTAGAAACATCTGATGGCACACTCATCTTATATCTGGATGAAATCAGCGGAGGGACTCTCACTACACTGGAATATTGCACTAGTCAGGACAAACCCTGTTTTACAATTGATTTACTGCATCTACACAAATTTGAAATACATAAATTAACTCAGTGGATTCAGGAAAATCGTATTGAGATATTAAACATTGCCGGACCGAGGGAAGATGGTTCCGGTGTTTATAAATCAGTCAAAGAATTTTTGTTAAAAATATTGTGTGAAATTGATAAACAAGTTGGAAAATCAATAGTATGAGTAAAAATATTAGAGCATTTGCACCTGCAACTGTAGCCAATGTGTGCTGCGGATTTGATATAATGGGATTTGCATTAGAATCACCCGGTGATGTGGTGGAAATTACTTTAACGGATACTCCGGGAATTACAATTTCAAAAATCACCGGGGATAATGGAGATCTTCCCACTGATCCAAAACAAAATACAGCGGGAATTGCTGTCCGGGCTATGGCGGATTACATTCAATTTAATGGTGGGATAGACATCTCACTGGAAAAGAATATGCCCCTTGGTTCGGGATTGGGATCCAGTGCAGCCAGTGCAGTTGCTGCCGTTACTGCATTCAATGCGTTATTGGATAATCCATTAAAAAATAGTGATTTGTTGCCATTTATTTTGGAGGGAGAAAAGGCGGCAAGCGGTACTCCCCATGCAGATAATGCCGCACCATCACTGATGGGTGGTTTTATCTTGGTGAGAAGTACTAATCCTCTGGATTTGATACCTTTAACTTATCCAAATGAACTTTGCTGTGTAGTGGTTCATCCGGATTTGAAAATCAATACCCGATCTGCACGAAAAATATTGAAACAGAAAATCAATCTTCTGGATGCAATTACTCAATGGGGTAATGTTGGCGGTTTGATCAGTGGACTTGCAAGTAGCGATTTTGATCTAATTTCACGATCGCTGGTGGATGTAGTCGCAGAACCGGTCCGCTCTGGTCTTATACCCGGATTTGATGAAGTAAAACGATCTGCTTTGGATGTAGGAGCATTGGGTTGCGGGATTTCCGGATCAGGTCCAGCTATGTTTGCCCTGTGTAATGAAATGGAAATGGCAGAAAATGTGGGGAATAGAATGCAGGAAATCTGGCGTACTTTGAATATTGACTCTAATATTTACCTGTCAATAATTAATAAAATCGGTGCAAAAATATTGTATTAGAAAAAACAGGAATTCACTTTGATGAAACAATATCAGACATTTAAAGATTTTTATCCCTTTTACTTGTCAGAACATTTGCATCCAATTTGCAGAGGTCTGCATTTTATTGGATCCTGGTGTGTTCTGGTAATTATAGGGTGTGCTTTCTACAAACCAATGTTGTTGGTTTTTGCACCGGTTGTGGGTTACGGTTTTGCCTGGACAGGACATTTTTTCTTTGAAAAAAACCGCCCAGCTACTTTTACCTATCCTATGTACAGTTTTATTGGTGATTGGGTTATGTTCAAGGATATAATCATTGGGAGGGAATCAATATTGAATCCTGAAAATCCTCAAAACAAAATGTAATCAATCCTCCAATATCATGTTGACCAAGAAGACAATGTCCAGAATATCTACAAGACCATCTGTGTTGACATCTGCGAGATACATCAATCCATCTTCAATTGGATAAATTTCAAGAATATGATTTACAATAACCACAATATCCAGAACATTTATAAATCCATCGATATTTGTGTCCCCAATCTGATAAAGTGATCCTGTACGTGTAGTAATCAATAATGCGGAATAATCCTCTAAGGGTTTTGCTGCTGTGGGATATTGATTGTAAAATGTATATTCCAAACCATCATTTCCAAAATGGTTTTCTAACCCAACACTGCAATACGCACCATGAACAACATCATCCCACCAGCCAACCGGATAACTTCCTGTTGAAGTATTGTTGAATTCTTTATATTGTAATTTCAATTCATCATCACCGGATGGAGTATCATCACTGCTGTCAATCAGGATAACCTGGAAGCTTTCAATGGAGTTCTGATTGAAAGTTTTGACGTCAGACCACTCCACTATATACAGACCGTTTTCAATATCTGCATAATGATTTACAGTTCCGCCACCGGTTGTTTTCAAATCGTCCCAGAAGACTGCAACCATGGGTGAGGGACCTCCAGCACCGGGAAGTTCATAATTTCGGAAGGATTCCATATTTGTCTCGCCGAAAGATATCCAGCCATTGGTACAAATTGTCAATTGGGAATATTCAACTCCATAAAAGGTAAACGGAAACGGTAGATCCACTGTTGCTATACTGTTACTGTAATTACCATTCCCATTGTCAATGAGTCCCAGATTAACACCGGGTCCGCCATAATCAGGATCAATTTCTATCCAATCATATACCGGTGCGAATTCATAATCAGTATCTCCATTATCATAGAGATAATAGCCGTAATTATCCGGTCCTAATGGGTCTGTTACCGACACAGTCCCAATTTCCAGGGTTAATATTTCAGACTGGTTATAACCGGTTTCATTTTCTAACTCAAGTTCCAAATTTAATCTGGCTCCATTGATTACAGACGAATTTGCAGAAATTCCAAATCCAAATCCGCAATATACCGATTGTCCCGGATCAATATTTCCCCAATTTCCAGTCTCGTCAGAAATTGTGATTTCCGGACCAGTAAAGGTCAAAAATCCTGTTAAGTCACTGACACTCAATTGCCCTGAGTTATGAAGAGATATAAACAATTCGCCAACTTCTCCGGGATCTAAAATACCGTCTAAATTCTCATCTTCCAATACCAATATACCATCTATCTCCAACCGGCTTCCCGATACAATCCCTGGTATTGAAACCATCCAATTTTCATCAGATTCACTAATAATTTCTAATCCTAATTGAAGATCAATTTCATCCAATGTTTCCGGTAATATCGAAATTAAAAATGGTCCTGATGGTATGGTTTCATTTTCAGGAATTTCTCCAACTTCGTATAAACCTGAAACAATTTCAACAAATGGGGAAATTGATTGTAACACAGTTGTAATTCCAAATGCACTTTCACTTCCTGAGTTATAAACCGGAATTAACAGCTCTATAATTTCACCAGGATTCATAATGCCATCTGCATTGCCAACAGATGATCCACTGCCATCGTCCACAATAATAATTTCTGATTCAAGAGCTGATAACACTACATTATTTTCCAAAATGTTTATTATTCCCTGATATGGTTTACAATCCTGTTTAACAACAGTAACAGTAATATCACCCGGTGTGTTATCAGAAAAGTGTAATGCTGCATATCCATAGAAATCAGAATATCCTGATGTAAAAATCTCATCTTCCCCTTTTAACAGGGTGATCATCGCATTTTCAACTGGTTCATTATTTTCGTCAACCACGGTTAATTCTATAAAATTGCTTCCCGGCAAAATGCTTTCCGGATGACTGACTGTCAATATCTCTGGTCTCTTTGTCCACAAATGTGTAGAAGCATCACCCATCAGATTATTCCAGTATGAAAACATATCAACATTGTTATTCGGATTAGATGGATAGGTATTTGCCAGAACAAGTTTTCCGTATGCCAGGGCTTCTCCTGCAGTAAAATTCTGTTCAATAAATATACCCTCAAAAATACCCATGGCAAGTATGTTATTGAATGCAGTGTGGGTATAGGTTGTCGAAGAGCCGACTGCTGCGACGGCACCCAGTGGAGAGCTGGGTGTTCCGGCACGAAGCAGGGTTTCTGACAAACAATACGTTCCAGAGTCAAAAGATCCTGTATCGCAGGTCAGAAATGTTGCAAACGGGTGTTTTGTATAATTCGTTAGATCCTCCATAATATCAGAAGGTTCAAATCCACTGGTCCCAATATATCCACGGTAATTCATATACAACACGCCCGTATTAAACTGGTTTTCTATCCAGTTTGAATACCCACTACCATTATATTTTGTATATATATTTTCAAATCCAACCACTTCCAATAATTCTTCTATATATTCATTGGTAATCACAGTAGATATTCCTGAATCATACGGATCTCCAATTAACGCTGCAGATTCATACCAGTCATCTCCCATATCATTTGCTTTTTCATAATTTAAAATTTTATTTACAACAACTCCCAGATGGTTGGGTGTCCGAACGGATAATCTCCCAATAATGACTTCGTGTAAAAAATCATCACCTTCAAGCAGAGAGTATGGCCAATCACCTTCCCCATACGCTCCTGAGTAATATTCATAATTTGTGGCTACTTCATAACTTCCAGAAGCATCACCAACCAATGTAACAAATTCTGGTGGAATGTCCCAATTAAAATAGGCATTTTCAATATACTCCTGAATATTCTCTGAATTATTACCAATCTCTTCCACCGCTACGGTATAAACAATATAACCCCGTTGATGCCTCCATTCCAGCAACTCATGTAAACTTGGTTCTTCCAGAGTAGATCCTCCACAGATGTACAATATTGCAGGAGGCTGGTATGCTTCATTCACACGGGTAGAATAGTTAGGGGAAAAATTTTCCATATATTTTTCAAATACCCGGGATCGGGGCTTGGATTGATAATTTGGATTCTCACGGGAGCCAGATTCCAAAATTTCAATTTCAATTTTATCAAAAATTTCGAGTTCTTGTGTTGAAGGAAAATATGTACACGGTGTAACGGAAACTGTTATGAACTCTTCACCCCGCATATTCTGACGATCAGAAACCCAGAGATTATTTTCCGGATAGGGATTTACAATTTCTGTAGATAAGAAATCATCTTCAGTATCTTCATTTTTGATGTTTCTGATTCCATTCTGTGCCGGATACATTTGTATGTTGCTCTCTATATGAGATGAAATGACATTCAAGGATATTTCATACTCAATAAATGGATCAACATGGTAGGTAACAGAATATACCGGTAGTTCGGGATAGCCTATATCTGTGGTAAATCCGGTATTTTGGGTGCGTATGCGTGTGAATCCTTCTACATTTTCAAAGTCCAATTCAGGCAGGCTGAACTTGACTTTTTGAATGCCTGCTGATTTTTCAGAAAGTTCAAATCCTGCGAATAGGAATATCGGTGCATTCACCAATAATAGAAATGTAAATAGTATTAAATTATTTTTCTGAATCATATTTCCCTCCATTTTGATTGGAACACGCCCATAAAAAGGGTTTAATTTATAGGAGTTCCAATTTTACCTCATAAAATATTTTGTTTCAATTTGTAATTCAAATAAGAAAGTAATAATGAAAGATATTTCAGAATTCATTAAATTAATAGCTGATATTCCTCCCCTGCCTAATTCGGTAAATATCTACAGTCACAATGACTCCGCAAACAGAATCAGGCGAAGCAACCTCAGAATATACTTAGAACAAATGGCATCCTTGAACACTGATACACTGCTTGTTGGTGAAGCGCCGGGTTACCAGGGGTGCAGATTGACCGGAATTCCATTTACCAGTGAATATATAATGCTGAATGGAGTTGAAAATTACCCGGTGTTTGGCAGAGAAATTGGATATGAAAAAACCAAAGAATCGGAAATTATTAAAAAAGAACCATCTGCAACAATTGTCTGGAATACCATTAATAATTTTCATCTGCTGCCATTGATATGGAGTGCATACCCGTTTCATCCTCACAAACCTGGAATTCCAAATTCCAATAGAAAACCTATAAGGGAAGAAATGAAAATTGGACTACCCATTTTACAGCAGATAATAAATTTATTTTCAATTCAAAACCTAATAGCGGTTGGTATTACTGCTGCCCAACAGTTGGATAATTTATCCGTCCCTTTTGAAAAAGTAAGGCATCCCTCTCACGGAGGTAAACCGGAATTTGTCAGAGGATTAAAAAAAATATTTAAAACAAATCAGAAAAGATCATGATGATAAGAATCCTCCCCAGAGATTGGCAGCTAACCAAATCCATATTTCTTTTGGGTCTTCCAATTATTGTCAGCAATCTGAGCAGGGTGATTATGAGTATGACGGACACCGCTATGGTTGGAAGATTGGAAATCGGTGCTCTCTCTGCGGTGGGTATGGGTGGAATGTTCATATTTGTTTTGACCGGGCTGGGAATTGCTTTCAGGACGGGTGTACAGACCATGGTATCCCGCCGGCTGGGGGAGAAACAATTTGAGCAGTGTGGACATGTAATCCAGAATGGGCTTATTCTTGCAGCAATGATTATAATTCCGTTGGCTTCCCTTGTGTTTTTATATTCTTATAAATTTGTTCCCTATCTATTTGAACCACATCAGACAGATGTAATAGCAATGTGCATTGATTATGTAAAATGGTCATCATTTTCCATTGTATTCACATCCCTCGGTTTTGCATTTGCAGGATTTTTCTCCGGTATTGAAAAAACAAAATATCACCTGGAAGTCACAATCGCATCAAATATTTTAAATGTATACTTGAATGCAGGATTAATCTTTGGGTCAGCTAATTTACAATTCCTACTTGAAGATGTATCATTACATTGGTTACTGCCTTTGTGGTCTGTTTATGAGTTTCCAGAGATGGGAGTAAAAGGAGCAGCTATTGCTACATCCATATCCAGTGCATGGCTGTTTTTTCATTATTGTGTTCGGTATTTACTTCCAAGTATCCACCAAAAGTTTTCTATACAATTTTATTTGGATAAATCTGTATTTACAAGATTAATTACACTCTGTACGCCTATTGCAGGACAACTGGTGTTGGTGATGTCCGGATTTGTTCTATTTATGAAACTGGTTGCAAAAATTGGAACCATTGAACTGGATGCAACAGAAATTATTTTTGTGATCGCTTCTGCATCATTTATGCCGGCTGCAGGTTTAGGACAAGCATGTGCTACTACAATCGGTAAATTTCTCGGAGAAAAAAAACCGGACATGGCACACTTCAGTGTTTTTGAAACTATGCGAATGACAGTGTTTTTTATGGGAAGTATGGGCTTGATTTTTTTTCTATTCCCGGATATAATTCTATCAGTTTTCACAAATAATCAGATAGTTATCGATGTTGGGATTCCCTCACTGATGATGCTTGGAGTATTGCAGATTTTTGATGCAATGAGCCAAACCCTGTGGTTTTCTTTAAACGGTGCTGGAGATACAAAATTTCCGGCAATAACTGAAATTCTGATCATGTGGCTTATATTCATTCCGGGATGCTGGTTCTCGGTGACCATCATTCAGGTAGATCTGGTGTATATGTGGCTGTATTTTGCTCTGTATATGATATTATTCACTGTGATTCTGTATCTGCGGTTGAGAACCGGAATATGGTTGAAAGTAAAAGTATAAATAGTGAAAAAGTTTAATTTTTCTTCTAACTAAAAACTATAATTCAACCCTGTTCTCAACAATGTACTGCTTTTTGTACCATTATCCACCTTTTTTGATCTGAGTTCTGCATCAGTCTGGATAGACAGAAAGTCCGAAATTCGATAATTAAATCCCAATTTAATTCCATACCTGCTGAAGGAATCACTTCCGGAACCCTTTGTAAAATCAATTCCAGCCTTCAGCTTTAGTTTGTTGTTAAACAATTTATAAACGGCATTAAATCCAATATTGGAAATATCCTGTGTCCCTAATATCCCTTGGGGACCAAATTCACTGGTGTTAACCGTTATCATTGCAGTTGTCTTCAATGGAAACTGGTATTGAGTCACAATTGAAAATGTAACAACATCGGAAATTAACGCAGGTGAAATATAAGAGGAATCATAAAATGTAGTATCAAATTCTTCCACATTAAAATAGGGAGAGTCTGCTCTATCTAACACTCTGTCTTCCTTTCTTACAGTTATGTAATTAAAGGATACATCATTTTCACTTCCAAAAAAATCAATTTGATATCGTATGCCTAAACTCAGATTTGTCGTAGTGGTTTCATCCCGTTGATCTTCCAAAAAATAGTTAATGGATTCAGTTGAAATTGAATCTACAGAAATCGTATCCAATTGAACTTTTCCATTATTCCGATTCAATACTCGAAATGACATTGTTATTGATGGTAATTCCGGTCCGGGAAAGAAATTTAAATTGATTGATCTGGTATCTGCCATAGATACAACCGGCACATTTCTCACAACATTATTATCCTGGTGTTTAAATAACAATCCTATGAATAATCGGTTACTGAACAATCTGAATCTGTCCTGAATGGAGTATTCCTGGATATTGGTTTGTAAATATGGATTTCCCAGAGAATTGAACTGTGGACCATTTCTATAATATTCCAGGATGAGGTTATTTTTCAGATAATTCAGGGTCGTTTTCACATTATAAGACAGTGACGGCATAAACCTGATAGCGGTGGTCAAATCATCCGCAAGGAAGGTTGAGTCCGGATCAATTGGTACCAAAGGCACCATATTTTCATTGATTACAAAAATGTCTTCATAATCCGAGGGATCGGGAAAAGCAGACAAGTCGAAATCACCTGCCTTGTTATCCTGTAGAGTATCGATGAGTGTATCCAATGCAGTAAGTGAAAAAGGACCATCCCAGATGTCTTTATTCAGTATACTGAATGCAGCGCCAGCTTCAATACCAATATTTCGGTTATCTAAATATATCTGGATATCTGATCCGATAACAATATTATCCTGTGGAGTATTTCCACTCCATCCGGACCCTGCGAAATCAAGTGAATAATTTGGGAGCCCGTTAATAAGGTTTTGGAGTTCTGTATAGGTATATATGTCAATCGGTATATCCAGTAGAGCAGTCTCAGAAGAATCGGTGTCAATATTAATCAATGCATCAGTGAGAATTTGATTTACAGATTTGATATCATCCTTTGCTTTTAATAAATTGAATCCAAGTTGAAATGATTTTCCACTTCCAAAACTAACGCGTCCAGCGGTAATGTTCTTTTTAAAGGTGTACCCTGATCTGTCCAGTTTATAGAAGTAGGACGATTCACCAGAGATTGTATCACTTTCTATCAGAATTTCATCCAGAAACAGAGAATTATCAGGTTCAAGGGAACCTTGAATGGAGCGATCTAATTCTCCTGTGACTAATCTGAAGTTTACCCAGTTTAAATTCAAAGATGCATCCAATCCTCTCACCCTTTTACCATCAAGAGTATATCTTGAAATACGGGAGTTCACATCTCCAATATTCAATTTGAATTTCTTGCCGGTTGACAACAGAAATTTATATCTGTTCTTCGGTTGTTTCAGTGGATCTTCATCTGATGTGAGTTTTATATCTGTTTTAATCTTCAACCAATTCCATTCACCTGTGACACCCAGGTTGGTTTTTCCAATACTGAGTTCTTCACCTTCAATCTGATCCAGTGAATAACTATTATTCCACCTGCCACTGTATGTAAATGCACTTGCCAATATTTCGGCTTTTTCCCCTATGACATTGAATTTCCACATAGCTGCAGCAAATGATTTTCCATTTAATGTTTTACCGTTAATTTGTATTGAGTGAACGCCAGGAGAAAGTTCTGCAGGGGAATAGGTGATTACATCAGAGGTTATTTCTGAAGCTGCTGAGACATTACTGCCATCCAAAAATAATTTAATCGTTGAAACATCCACTGAGTCAATATTAAATAGTGATGCTGCGATATAGACATCATCAAATGGTACCGTGGTGCCCGGGTCAGGACTGAAAATTATTATCTCACTTTCGTTTATTTCAGAATCATCAATAAATTTGATTACTGCCTCCACATCCTCCAAGTGTATGGTGATGGGTGTAATTTCAGGTTCATTTGCAGGGAATGTAATTGATCTTCCATCAATGTACACAGCTTTAATGTAATATTCAAAAACCGGAACCGTTAATTCGTCTTCAGGAATCTTTCCTTCCCAATTGTTTCCAAACCGCTCTAACCGCTGTTCAATAAATCCAACCTGACCGGATTGACGATATAACAATTTAACATCTTCAATTCCATCTGTAGAAGTAACAGACAGTGAAATTGTGATGGGTGATGTTCCTGAATGCATCTGAACCGGTTTATGAATAATTTCCCCGATTATTTGTCCCATTGAAGAAACCGGTAAAAATGTAAGTAGTAATATCTTAATTATTTTGGAATTCATATTATTGGAATTTGATTATCAGTTCCTTTCTGTTACCCTGATTATTCTCCAATTCAAAAATAAGTTCCCGTTCCCGAATTGTAATAATAATTCTAAGAGCAATCAATTCACCGGTATCTTCATTCAGGCTGCCTGTTACCGTTACTTCATTTCCCGGAACCAATTCACCACCTTCGATAGATGTTTCCGGGCTGAGTGTTACTACACCTGATATTTGCGATGGGTCCGCTTCTCCCTCCATTATAGAAATGTCAGAAATTTCAAATTGATCATTCAAAAGCTCACTTGACACTGTTGCAACAACAGTTATTTGATACACGATTACATTCACCCCAATAATATCTCCGGTTTCTACATTCAGCAGTCCTGTTACCTCTATCTTAGCTCCTACGATTAGTTCACCACCACTTATCTGTCCGTCCTCGTGTAATATCACCTTCCCAGAAGGAGTGGATATTGCAGATTCGCCTTCCAAGATTGAAATATCTGTGATATCAAATTCCATATCGGAAATTACAACTGATACATATCCGGTGATGACAATCTCCGAAATAACAACTTCCAGAGCAGAAATATTTCCGGTATTTTCATCCAATCCACCAGTAATTGTAACCGACACACCGGGGATAACTCTCTCTTCGTCAATTTCTGTGTTTTCAAGCATCATCACTATACCGGATAATGCAGATGTTTCGAAATCACCGTCTGTGACATTTATATTGGATACAGTAAATTGGTTATTCGTAATTCCACTTGATATCACTCCACTAATAGAAATCTGCGAAACTGTAATCCGGGTAGCGATTATGGAATTATCATCCGTATTGACTCTTCCGGTTACTGTAACTTTTGCACCTATAATTAATTCGCCGCCATCCACAATGCTTTGTGAAATATCAATTGTACCACTGATAGATGACATATCAACATTACCTTCTATTAAATCCAAATCTGTAATTTCCACAGTATTATCGGAAGGAATAGAAGTGATGGTACCGGAAATTTTCAATTCCTGCATAACAACGAGAATTTCTGATGCTTCAAGGATTTCAGTCTCTAAATTATAGTTACCGGTTATGGTTACTTCTGCTCCGGTAGTAATTTCTCCTCCATCAATAGTTGTGTTTTCATTAAATTTAATTTGATGGGGTATATTTTCTGTATCACCTGAAATTAATATGGCTTCTTCTATAGTAAAAGTTTCACCGGTTACTGAAGAAACAATTCCTTCCACTGTTACCGGTTCTGCTGCTTCAATGAGTGTGGCTGAAGTATTTCCTGTCTCTGAATCAAATATACCGGTAATGGTAATTCGAGTTCCTCCGGAAATTGATCCGCCTTCAAAAATCGTATTATCAGAAATTTCTACTATACCTGAAATATCTCCTGACTCAACATCACCTTCCAGTAATTCAATTTCAGTAAGATTAAATTGGCCTCCTGTGGGTGATCCTGAAGCATTACCCATAAATTTTACGGTAGTTAACACTGTCATTTCACCTTCCGGTGTGGATTCCACAACTTCACCCGGTTCTACATCCATTGTTTCACCTGTATAGGAGTTGGTCATCTCAACACTTCCGGAAATACTAATGAGCAGATCTCCGGAATCAGGATTAGAAATTATCCAGAACTCAGTACCCTTCACAGCGGCTACGGATGTGCCTGTGGCAATTATAAATTCTCCTTTCTGTTCTGATATGGATGCTTTTAAACTACCATAGGAAAGATTCACCCGCTTCATTATTTCCTGTTTTCCTCTGGTGCCGGTAATTTTAGTTTGACTGTTGCTTTTGAGTTTAAGTTGAGTTTTATCATCCAAAAACATCAGTACAACACCGCCATCGTCACCGGTCATAACCAGATCACCATTTACCAGCAACTCGCCCCTGGAAAGGTTTTTCGACTTTCCTATATCTTCTTTGATCACATTCACTTCTCCCCTGGATTTCATTGTAAGTGCTAAATTCTCAGAACTTTGCAGTATTGTAACAAAAAATATAAGTATGTAGAATCTCAGCATTATTGGATCTCAGTTGAAATAATGGTGCGGTTTCCCTGTTTAAATTCCTCAACCAATGTATTTACAGTTCCTACATCCGAGTCCTCTCCATCCAGTTTTACATTTCCTGTAGATGTGTACCCTGTGAGTGGTCCACAGGGCGTTGTCAAAGTCCTGAATACATCTTCCGGTAACATTTCCTGGATTGCCTGCATCAATGGATTTGACCCTAAATCCTGAATTTGAAATGTATAAATGGGACTGATTAATTCTTCAATTCCAGAAGTTGTTGAAATCCGTTTTTGTACCTGCCAGACATATATCCCGCCGGGAATGAGATCTACAGCTCCTGCAGTGGGATACATAAAGCTCAAACTGTTTCCAACATATTCCCAATCTTCCGATTGACTGAGCGGCAGTGTTGTAATATCTTCTATGGCATCATCAATGGTTGCATGATCCTCACATCTGAATTCTGCAACACGGAGGTAAAACCCACACTCATCACAGTTATCCAATATTGGAGTTGTGAATGTTTCAGATTCCCATTGAAATACCGGATAGTTGGTAAAAACGGGAGTCTGATCCAATTCATCAAAATTTCCACCCGGGCCAATAAGCTGTAATACCTGTGGAGTAACCACATTTATAACTTCTTCATCAGAATTATAAATATTCTCATTTTCATCATATAGTGAAATCCTGAATCTATAAATACCATCCGGTAGAGAACCCGTTTGTACAATGGCTGCAAACATATCCTCAAGATCTGTAATTTCAACCGTATTCTCATCATCAACTTCAATCTTTATGGGCACCACTTCACCATTTACATCATATAATTCCAAATTATCCACTGTCATATCCCGATTATCCAAACGTATGGGTGCCCACATATCAAATGGTTCTTCTGTTCGGAATAACGCAATGGTTTCCTCTTCATCCATTCCGAGAGAGGGAGATTTCATAGATACTTCAAACTCAACACCAACAGGAACGGATTCAGTATATTTGTTATCTTCTCCGAGTTCACAAGTGGTGCATTCCAATAAATAGTTAAATATCTGAACATCAGATTCGCCTGTGGTAATATCCATGGAACTGATGTAGTAAGTTACAAACCGATTGATTGACCCGGTCAAAGTGACTTCTGTTTGCGGTAAGATGACAGATAAGAGTAGAAGGCAAATTAGGATGATTTTATGATATTTCATTCATTACTCCTTTCTGATTTTGGAGTCTAATGCTGTGCATTATTCTTTTGAAAGAATATGACTGAATTTCTATTACTTACAACAAATTTTCACTAATTTTCTTCCAAATCTGGAAAATTAGACTTACGTCACAAAATTACATTTTTTCCTGTAATTCTACAAGTTCACTATCAGATTCAATCCGTGTTTGTTTTCTGAGGTCATCAATCTGTTGGAGCGGTTTTTCCAGTTGGTTGCTTCTGGTGGTAATAAGATGATCATATTCTTTCTGTGCGGATGCAATACGGTCTCCCATCTTTCTCATACTCTCAGTAAATTTATTCCATTGATCCCTGAACGTACCCAGTAATGACAGAATCTGCGCACCCGTCTTTTCCAGATTAAAATTATCTACCGCCTGGCGAATTACCGCGAGTATGGCATACAAAGTGAGTGGGGAACATAGAATCACTTTGGATTTCAAAGCATCATCCAGTATACTTCTGTCGTGTTCGTTAATAAATGCATACACCTGCTCATTGGGAATAAATACCAGAACATAATCCACTGTGTTTTCCCGGGGATTGATATAATCCTTGGAAGTCACTTCTTTGATGCGGGATTTCACATCTTTCAGAAACTGTGATTTACATTGCTCTTTTTCTGTATCATTTTCAGAATCCAGAAATTTCATATAATTATCCAACGGGAATTTCACATCCATATTCACAATGAGATTCTGCGGTAGGAGAAAGGTGAAATCCGGGATTGAGGTGCTGGACTCCATAGATTTCTGTTTTCGGTAATTGATACCTTCAATAAAACCTGCCATTCTCAGTACATCCTCTGCCATTCGTTCACCCCATTGCCCCCGTGCTTTGGTCCCTGCTAACGCGGTGCTGAGCTGTGTGGTGGTTTCCTGAAGACGGTTCGTTTGCTCAGCGGCAGATTTTAACTTTTCATCCAGTTTACCGAACTGCTCTTTTCGGTCTTTATCCAGATTGGTAATGAGTTCCTGGACTTTTCCCAGATCACCTTTCATATCTTTCAGTACCTGGTCAATGAGTTCCTTCCGGCTGTCCAATTCCTTTTTTCCGGACTGGGTTTCCCGTTTCAACCGTTCTTCAGCAAGTTTGAGGAATGCGTCGGTATTTTTCGTGAGCGCTTCACCGGATAGTTTCCCGAACATATTTTCCAGATCTTTTTCACTATCTTTACGATTTTTTTGCAGGAAATATTGTATTGCCACAGTAACCGCAATTCCAAATATTGCACCCAATATGAATGTGATTAAAATTGAAATCTTGTTTCCTTACTTTTTATTGTTGAAAATTCAACCGGAAATTTACAGGAGATTAATCTATACTATTACAGGGAAAATAGTTTAGGAATACTGGACTTCCCATGTTTTCTTGGTCCCATACAGATTGTCCATTTGAATTGATTTTTTGAATTTTTAAAATGACTAATGGATGTACCGTAATACATTCCAACGATTACTGTATTCCCTAATGAGTCAACAGTAAACGAATTTAATACAGATCCTTGTAATATATTATTTTCAATATATGGAACACCAAGCCATTGAGAATATGTAAATAAATAGAGAAAGATGAATGTAAGAATTTTATGCATAGTAAAACTTACAAACATCTGATAATTCTATAAAGCTATTTCATTGTCATAAAAAAAGGCGCTGAAATCAGCGCCCTTTAATAATTTAATAATATGATGTGTTATTTCAATAATACCAGTTTTTGTGAAACGGTTGATACACCATTATTCAGTACTGCGGTGTAAACACCAGCTGAAACTGTTCTTCCTGTATTGTCAGTCCCGTTCCATTGTACTCTGTGAAAACCGGATTCAACCAATCCGTCCATTAAAGTAGTTACTCTTCGTCCGGTGATATCATAAATGATCAGTGAAATCTGTTGATCCATTGGTAGTCCGAATTCAATATGAGTTGCCGGATTAAATGGATTTGGATATGCCGGGTTCAATGTAATCTGGTTTGGTACCGGTATAACTTCAGTGAGTGTCTCGATGGTAAATAATCCATTGCTTTCCCATTGAGGAATGGATCCGGTAAGTGTAACCTCTTCACCGGTATTAAGATTCAATGCTATGAATTCTGGAACTTCTCCGGTTTGACAATATCCGCTGGTAAAATTGTCTCCGTCATCACCCATAGCAGGGATATCAATCCAATCACCATTCCAGATTCTGCTACCCACTAAATTGTTGTTACAAAATGCCTGCAGTCTGAAGTCTGAATCCTGTAATTTATCTACAATAATATCTTTTACAAAATAAAACGCCTGTTCGGTGGATTGATAATATTCACTCTCAGCAGGAATTTCTTCTTCAATGAAATTAGTGCTACCCATCAACAATCCGGGTTCAATAAAATTAAATTCGAAGGGTTCATACACCTTAGCCCAGTAGCCCTTTGTGCCTTCCCATTGGGAAAGTGAACCCACCCAAGAAAACGGGGCAATCTGACTGGCAGCCACTCCTTCGCCAATCACACCAATGAATAATGGTTCTATCCCATCTGGTATTCCATCGCTTAACCCAATAATACCTGCGTATGGGAATGAAATTAGATTAGAACCAGTATGTAGATCGTAAGTAGGTGATGGATCATAAGGTGTTCCCACTACGTGAAGTGTACAATCGTCATTTAATTTTACCCAATATCCACTTGTAGATGCAATTTCAGAGAGGCTGCCTACCCATGTTCCGCCTCCTAAGTGACTTGCTGCAACACCTTCTCCTATAACGCCTGTAACACACTCACCCAAATCACCCATTACATAAGGTACACTGATATCATCTGGTAATGCATAGAAACTAATTAGATTTGAACCATTATGCATTACAATATCATATTCCACTTCCGTGGTATAATCACAACAGGATAAATCATCTCCACCGGGTTCGGCACTGCAATCTGCTAATGCATCTCCATCAAAATTGACAGCTTCCGGATCTGTGCATCCAGAACATTCCAGATTATCATTACTTGGGATATCATCACAGGCACCACAGATATCCTCATACGCATCGCCAAAACAAACACCAGCACAATCCAAATCAGTATTGTCATTGCCGGGGTCATCGTCGCAGACTCCACAGTCATCCTCATACGCATCACCGCTGCAGACTCCTGCACAGTCCATATCCTCGTTGTCATTATCGGGATTATCATCACAAACCCCGCAGTCATCCTCTACACTACCGTCACAAGCGCAATATCCTTCGAGAGGAATTCCATCACAATCACAAGTGCCTTCCGGATATGTACAGCTACCATCATCCACCGTCACTTCCGGATCATAGTTACAGGCATTATCATCAGCGCATCCATATATGAAATCAAGTCCACCGCCTTCTCCATCATCTGTATCTGATTCAATATCATCCTCTACTTCATCAAGAGCTTCTTCTAAATCTTCCGAGGATCCAAAATCAGTTTCTTCCAATTCTTCTTCAGTCAAAGTGATGGTATATTCAATAATGATTTCCACATCATCGCGTAATATAGTCACAGAAATGACTTCCACGGTGCCATCTGGTAAATCCAAGGCAGTCTCAATATAAGATTCAAAATCATCTTCAAATGTTTCCATATCCTCTAGCATGGATTCTTCGACAGTTGTAGTGATTTCTGATTCAATATATGCAGCACAGGTTGAGCCATCACCTCCACATATTCCACAATCATCTACTACAGAATCACCAAAACATACTCCAGCACAATCCAAATCTGCGTTAGGTTCCTGATCAACACAATCTCCCAGTCCGGAAGGACCACAAATACAAACATCACAATCATCTGTGAATGCATCTCCATTTATCACACCAGCACAATCCGGTTGAGGTCCGTTGCAATTTGCTTCTCCGGGTGAACCGAAATTTTCCAAATTACCGTCTTCATCGAATAGTATATCACTCGTACAGTCCTCATCAGCGGATGCCCAGTTGGATGGGTCAGCTATATCTGATTCAGGGTCAGTTAATTCGGCGGCATGACCTCTGTTATCATTTCCAACAGGCCAGCCCTCATTTTCATCATAGGAAAATTCTGCTACTGTATTTCCATCTGCATCGATAAGCTCGATTGTCCCAGATGAGGTGCTCAATGAAATATCAGCATACACTGAATTGGGAATATCTTCTCCTGCATATAATTCATCTCCATCTGCATTAAAGAAGGGATCCTCTTGAGAGACCAGTAAAAACCCTCCTGATGCAATACTACCTGATAATTCTTCATCATCCAGCGTCCAGCCGGTAAGATCAACATCATCACTCCCCAGATTATATAATTCAATATAATCCGGCACACCGGTGCCCACTGCTGCTCTAAAGAAAAATTCGTTTATGATGATCTCAAAGCCTGCTTGCATTGTTAATTCGGAAACCGCCAATATCAAATCACCAAAGTTGCCGCTTCCAGATGACCATTCAGCATTGACTGTGTATTCCATTTCTTCAGATGCTTTCCAGATTTTAATGATAACCGGATTGCCATCCACAGCTCCGTTCAATACCGGTCCCCCAAAATCGGAGAGATCTACGGACATTATTGCGGAAATTTCCAATTGTTCACCGGTCCACGCTCCTGCACCCACCAGCACTTCACCGTAAACAGGGTCAGAACCACCGGTAATTACACCATCAGCATCATACACCCCAATTTCATCTCCTGGTTCCAGAATAGAGATTGATGATTCAAATATAACCAACTGAAATTCACCGGTCTCATCCAGCTCAACATTAAAATGGGGTGGTGTGAGTTCGAGCTCTGAAATACTCAAAATCAAATCACCAAAATGACCGCTTCCGGTTGACCATGTTACATTCTGAACAATATGCTCTGTCCCTTCAGATGCATCCCATATCTTAACAACCACCGGATTACCATCCACTGCTCCATTCAATACCGGTCCCCCAAAATCGGAGAGATCTACGGACATTATTGCAGAGATTTCCAACTGTTCACCAGTCCACGCTCCTGCACCTACCAGCACTTCTCCCATACCAGGATCTGAGCAACCGTCGGCAGGATCGCAGGACTCCAACACTCCATTGGCATCAAATACACCAATTTCATCTCCCGGTTCCAATATAGATATTGATTCTTCAAAAATCACAAGTTGAAATTCGCCGGTTTCATCCAGGTCAACATTAAAATGGTAATCTATTGGATAATCACAGCAGCTAAAATCTGCAGGATCATCTTCATTACAGCCGTCTGCATCAGGATTATAGTTAAGCGCTTCCGGGTCATTACAACCAATGGTAAATACATTTACTTCTATGAAATAGGGGTCTCCATTATTCACAACCAGGGGATCACCGTTCACTGCAGAAAATACAGAATTAGCAATTTGAACGGTTCCGGATTCACCGGTAAATGTAATATCAGCATATACCAAAGGTCCATCTCCAGGTTGGATAACATCACCTGAGAGTGAAAACCCAATGATGGTGGTTGCACTGTGAGAGAGCATAAATCCATTGTCGGATGATGAGCCGCCGGATACTCCTACAATTTCAAAGTCTGGAAATGACGATTCCAATTCAAACTGAAAACCGGCAACATTTTCAGTATTCAACATGTTAATTTCCAGCATATTGTTGCTAAAATCTGTAATACTTAAATCTACTTGAGAAGGCAGAGGTGCACTTGGCATACATCCTCCGTAGCCTACCTCTAAAGAAGTGCCACCCTCTCCTGAGACTACTCCATTTTCAATGCAGACATCTCCACCGGTTTCTACATAGGTTAGATTCACCAAAACACCGGAACCTGCGGGGAAGGAAGTCCCCATTAATGAAAATCCAAGTACTGTACTTTCACTAGCCGATAGCATCCAGTCGCCGGGGACTACATCACCTGCTGTGGATTCTGTTATTGTAACACCGGTTACATTAAACTGAAATCCATACACCGCTTCAGAATTTTCTATGAGAATTTCAGCAGATCCTATCCCTAAATAATCATCCGAACCAAAACTTAATGTAACATCTTGGGAATAGAGTAACCCACCTATAATTATAATGGTTAAAAATTTTTCAATCCTCATTGAATACCTCTCCTTTTTTTAATAATAATTGTTGTTGATGATTGTGAATTTACAGAAAATCACACCCGCATTTCAATATCCCAATATTTACAATATGTAATAATTGCGAGGTAGAATTTTTGTTATTTCAGCAATATAATTTTTTTTGCAATATTGGAATTTTCGCCTTTTAGAACATAGGTATATACTCCGGATGGTACATGAAAATTATTCTTATCCCTACCGTTCCAGGTAACCATATATTCCCCTGCAATGTGACTGCCGTTTAAAAGTGTGATAATTTCTCTACCTGTAATGTCATATATTGACAGATGAACCATCATTTCCTGTGGAACACTGTAACTGATATTGGTTTCCGGATTGAAAGGATTGGGAAATGCATCATGTAATGTCACCTGATTTGGTATGGTTTGACTCAGTTCAGTTAGTGAATTGATGAGAAATATTCCATTATTTTCCCATGGCTCAATATCAGCAAATAAATCAATGGTTTCAAATCCATCCTGAGATACCAGTTCGAATTCAGGAAAATCACCGGGCTCACAATACCCGTCTGTTTCTACACTGCCGTCATCACCCATAGCGGGAATATCAATCCATTCACCATTCCATACTCTGCTTCCTACCAGATTGTTATTACAATACGCCTGAAGATTGAAACCTGTATGTTGCAGTCCTGTCACCATAACTTCGCCAACAAAATAGAATGCCTGTGCAGTAGATTGATTATAATCTTCAGAATCATAACTTTCAACATTGGTTTTTGTATTTCTGCCAATTCCGCTCAGATCAAAACTGAAGGAAAGTTCCTCGGATACTTTTGCCCAATACCCTTTAGTACCCTGCCAGGATGATAGACTGCCTACCCAGTTAAATGGGGTTAATTGAGTTGCTGCAAGTCCTTCTGCAATTACACCAATAAAGGAAGGTTCAGCATCATCCGGAATACCATCACTGATCGATATTGATCCAGAATGAGGAAATGAAATTAAATTTGCACCTGAATGGAGATCATACTCTATTTCTGTATCCACCGGAAAACCTGATATAGTCATATCAGCATCTTCATTCACTTTTGCCCAATAACCGGATGTTGGAGATATTTCTGATAAACTACCTACCCAGTCACCTGAAGGCAGGAGTGTTGCTGCAAGTCCTTCTCCAATTACACCTATGGCATTGAACCCCAGGCTTGCAAAAACATTTCCAACATATAAATCTTCCGGTAATGCCCAAAAGCTGATAAGATTGGCTCCACCGTGTAATTCAATGGTATATTCAACCTGAAAACTGCAGCAGTCATCACAGGGAAATATTGCATCTACATCATAGTTGGTAGCTTCAGGATCCATACAGCCAGTACAGGAATCATTATCATTTCCAGTATCAGCGTCGCAGACACCACAGTCATCTACATAGGCATCGCCAAAACAGTCACCTGCACAGTCCATATCTGCATTTCCGCCGTTACAAATGCCACAATCATCCAATACCGAATCACCGCCACATACACCGTCACAATCTACTTCCACCAGGCAATTTCCGTCACAGTCAAAATTTTCTTCGGCGTATTCACAACTTTCATCATCATCTGTTGCATCCGAATCAAAATTACACGCTGAAACATCTGTGCAACCGGCGATTTCCAGTTCGTCACACACAGTGTCACCATCGGAATCATTGACACAATTTCCATCACAGTCATAGTATTCCTCCTGGTAGCTGCAGCTACCGTCATCTTCGGTGGCATCAGGATTAAAATTACAGGCAGTTTCATCGGTACAACCGGGTATTTGTATAATATCAATATCAGAAATTGCGAGGATCATATCACCAAAATTACCGCTTCCTGCAGAAAACGTTATATTGGTGTCAAATTCACGTTCTTCACTGGCATCCCAGATCTTAACGACCACTGGATTATCATCAATCCAGCCGGGGAGCTGAATACCTCCATACGCACAGAAATCAATGGAACCAATACCAACAATGGATAATTGGCTCCCTTCCCAGACCCCTGTTCCAACTAGAATTTCACCAAATTGACTGGAGCAGTCATTAAAATTAGTAAGTCCATTAGCATCAAATACACCGATCTCATCTCCAGGTTCAAGTTCATTAATAGAATCTTGAAATATGAGAATTTGTGATACACCGGTAGGTTCTATTTCAAGATTAAAATGTTGTGATAAGGAAAGCCCCTGAAATACAACTATAAATATGATTAACTTAATTAATTTACACATAAAATTCCTCCTTCTCTCAAATTAATGGGATAATATCCTCCATAAATATACCATAATTTTTTCATTTTTATTCAGCGATTTTACCAGCTATTAGTATTAATTAATGTAATCTTAATCACATGAAGTGAATTTATCTATTTTTCAATTAGACAAGAATGGGCGGTATATACCGCCCATTCTTGACCCATAACTCTCCAAAGTAAATATTGTATTTACTTCATCATTACCATTTTACGGGTCAGAGTGATATTCTCACCCTGTAA
>CAYFPO010000012.1:0-50021 GCA_964345035.1 uncultured bacterium | reverse complement strand
GTTAGCCGGCTCAGAAAGGAAAACCTAATGAAACGATTACTCTATTTCGCCTCAATCGTCTTTGCTGCTTTGGTTTTCGGTATCGGTTCAGCTTGGTGGGCAATCGAAAGAAGTAAGTTTAGTGCAGTCCAGTACGGCTCTTGGTATCATAACCCGCTTGTTGGAAGCATTGCTGCGGGTGACTATCTCCGTGCACAAATTGCCAGAATTGGACTGCTCGCACTCAATAGGTCCGAGGCGATTTATTTTCTTGCTACCTGGGACGATGAAGGAAACAAATTGAGGTGTGATTGTACCTACCGAATTGAAGGAAGAGACATTGAAAGTCGGTGGTGGAGCATCACAGCTTACGGGGACGATTTATTCTTAATGCCCAATGAACAAAACCGCTATTCCTACAACATGACCAATCTTGCGAGGAAGGCGGATAGTAGTTTTACTATTTACTTGTCTCGCTCACCCAAAAACGGAAATTGGATTCCGACAGGAAGTGGAGAGACATTCGACTTGATATTAAGACTCTACAACCCAGCTCCGAAAGTGATTAACAATCTTAGCAAGATCGAATTACCACGCATCTTCAAGGAGGACTGCCCCTAATGAATAAGCGTAGCCGAAATATGGTATTGTGGTGTGTAACGACGCTAGTTTTGTCTGTAGTGATACATTATCTTACGATTCGTGTCTTTCCGTATGTTATCTTAGATACCATCCAAGTACAGTATGCTAAAAATACGGTTATTCACTTTCCTAGAGTTACAGCTGAGTCTCGTGTAGTCGTAAGGTCAAGCCCGGATCTGTTCTATTCTTTATCTGTTTTTGATGTCTCAGATGGACCTCTGCTCATCACTTATCCTCTTACAGGCTCTTACATGTCGGTTTCTATGTATGCGGACAATACAGACAACTTCTTTGTGATGAATGATCTAGAGGTCAATTCGCCTCAATTCAATCTAGTACTAATTGGTCCGAAAGATTCGGATCCGGATATCGAGGGGGTGGACGTTGTTCGATCACCTACCAAGTCGGGCATTATAATATTTCGCTACTTTGCAGGCGATGGTGGGGAGGCAGAGGAGATCGAGTCCGTGCAGCAACAGATAAGTTTAAGTCCGGTTGATAAAGGGTAAATTATTACATTATCCGACTACCGGAGAGGCGGGCAATGGGCACCCGAAAAGGTGAACAGCTTACATAATCCAATCCAATTTCTTTAAAAAACTGAATAGAATCCGGATCACCCCCGTGCTCGCCACAGATACCAATTTTTATTCCACTATTTGAGGTTCGAGCTTTTTCAACTGCCAATTGTACTAATGCACCTACACCATTCCGATCTATGGACTGAAAGGGATCCCCGGTAAGGATTTTATCTTCCAGATATTTGGGGAGAAATCCAGCAATATCATCCCGTGAAAAACCGAAGGTGGTCTGTGTGAGATCATTGGTCCCGAATGAAATAAAATCTGCTTCTGTCGCGATGGTATCTGCAGTGAGACATGCCCGGGGCAGTTCTATCATGGTGCCAACCTGATATTCAAATTTCACTCTTGTATCATTTCTCACTGAATCAGCAGATTGATCCACAACCGCTTTTTGATGGTTAAATTCAGTTACAGATCCAACCAGCGGGATCATCACTTCCGGATGAGGATCAAACCCCTCATTGATTAATTGCACTGTTGCCTGAAAAATGGCTCTGGACTGCATTTCTGTAATTTCCGGGTAGGCAATTCCCAAACGACATCCACGGTGCCCAAGCATGGGATTTAGTTCATGTAGGATCTCTATGCGTTCATTGAGTTTATTCACAGAAATATTCAGTTCAGAGGCTAATTCCTGAATCTGGTTTCCCTCAGTAGGTAGAAATTCATGTAGCGGTGGATCAAGCAGTCGAATGGTTACAGGATACGGTGCCATGGTTTTCATAATGCTGTAAAAGTCCTGCTGTTGAAACGGCAGAAGTTTTTCCAAAGCCTTAACACGGTCAACCTTATTATCTGAAACGATCATTTTCTGCATAGTCTTAATTCTGTCCGGGTCAAAAAACATATGTTCAGTGCGGCAGAGGCCAATACCTTTTGCACCAAAATCCCGGGCAATTTGTGCATCTTTCGGGCGGTCTGCATTTGTGCGCACACCAATTTTTCTAAACTTGTCAGTTAATTCCATCAGCTTTAAAAAATATGGGTTGGATTCCAGATTTCCTGTTTTTAACGGCAGTCTGCCTAAATATACTTTACCGGATGTGCCATTCAATGTGAGCCAATCACCTTCATTCAAGATGGCCCCATTTACATTTACTGATTTATTATCTGAATCAATTATCAGATCTGAACAACCCACAATACAGCATTTTCCCCATCCCCTTGCAACCAGTGCAGCGTGGGATGTCATACCCCCCTTAGAAGTTAATATAGCCTCAGCAGCATGCATACCCTGCACATCTTCCGGTGAAGTTTCATTTCTAATCAAAATAACATTTTTGCCATTACTTTTCCAGATTTCTGCCTCATCAGCTGTGAACGTAATCTGCCCTGTTGCACTTCCGGGACCTGCGGGTAGTCCGGTAGCCAGAGTGTCAGCTTCTATTTCTGCGGCTGGGTCTACCATAGGATGCATTATCTCATCCAGGTGTTCCGGCAGGATTCTTTTAAGTGCTTCCTGCTCATCAATTAATTTTTCATCCAGCATATCCAAAGCAATACGAATTGCAGCGGTGCCATTTCTTTTTCCCACCCTGGTTTGAAGCATCCATAGTTTACCATCCTGAATGGTGAACTCAATATCCTGCATATCCTTATAATGAAATTCCAAGTTTTGTTGTATATCATTCAACTGGCGGTAATTTTTCGGCATCCTGTCTTCCAAGCTCTGTAATGCACCATTGTCCGATAACCGGGTGGAATTATTCAATGGGTTGGGTGTACGGATTCCTGCAACAACATCTTCACCCTGTGCATTTAGCAGCCACTCACCGTAAAAAACTCTTTCGCCGGTGGCAGGATTTCGGGTAAAAGCAACTCCTGTGGCACTATTATTACCCATATTTCCAAATACCATTGCCTGCACATTTACTGCAGTTCCCCATTCGTCAGGAATATTTTCAATTTTCCGGTAACTTTTTGCTCTTTTCCCATTCCACGATTTGAATACTGCTGATATACCGCCCCAGAGTTGAGAATGTGCATCATCGGGAAATTCCTTCCCGAGTACCTCCCTTATGCGAAGTTTGAATTTTTCTGAAAGTATTTTTAGATCGTTTCCGGTAAAATCAGTATCATTGGAAATACCTTTGTCCTGTTTCATTTGGTGCATTATGGATTCCAATTGTTCACGAATACCAAGTCCATCTTCCGGTTCGATTCCTTCTGATTTTTCCATCACAACATCTGCAAACATCATTATTAGGCGGCGATATGCATCATACACAAATCTTTCATCACCGGATTTTTCGATCAAACCCGGGATTGTTTTTTCTGTTAGACCTACATTCAATACAGTTTCCATCATTCCCGGCATGGACTGTCTTGCTCCTGATCTAATAGAAACCAGTAGTGGGTTTGCCTGTTTATCAAATTGCTGGTTTAAGTAGGTTTCAATTTGACGCACCCCTTCTGACACCTGATCCTGTAACTCCGAGGGAAATTCACCATCATTCATAAATTTGGTACAGATTTCTGTTGTAATGGTAAATCCCGGAGGTACGGGGATGCCCAAGGATGTCATTTCAGCCAGATTTGCACCCTTACCACCCAACAGGTTTTTGTCATTTGCAGAACCATCCGCAAATCCGTTTCCAAAACAATACACGTATTTCACGATTTATCCTTAATTTTAATCATTGATTATTAGGGAATTATCAGGGTATAATCTAAAATTATTTATTATGCTCATACTAAATTCAAATCTGGAATTCTTACAATATTTAAAACAATCCACTCAGAAATGAAAAACACATTAAACAGCCTGTTTATTTTGGTGATACTATTCGGGTGCAGGATTAGTCCGGATGATAACCAACTAAATCTGGTAATGCCCGGAGATCCCCGAAGTCTAAATCCGGCATATTCGACAGATGTCCGTTCAGGACAGATTTGTGCATTGTTATATGATAATTTGGTTAGATTCGATCATGGAACGGATATATTACCAGGATTAGCTGATCAATGGAAAATATCAAAAGATGGATTAACGTATACATTTCATCTTAAAAACAATGTTCGATTTACGAATGGATCAAAATTTACCAGTGAACATGTAAAACAATCGTTTGAAAGGATTCTGCAACCGGAGACCAATTCACCACGCACTTGGTTGTTTAAAAATGTTGTAGGTGCTGAAAGTTTTAGGCAGGGAAACTCCAATGATGTCTCCGGATTTATCACAATATCTGATTCTGTATTTGTAATTCGCCTGGAAAAGCCATTTTCTCCTTTTCTGGGATTTCTTGCCATGCCTGCTGCCGCTATAACTTTAGAGGATTACAATTCAGAGATTTTAGGCACTGGACCCTGGAAATTAATTGACAGAATGGCGGATGGTCATTTATTATTTGAGAAAAATCCTGATTACTTTCTTGGTAGTCCAAATTTTGAAAAATTGAAAATCCGCATTTTACCGGAAACACTACCAAGGTCAGCAGATTTCATTACCGGATATCTGGATATTATGGAAATACCGGATGCAGAATATGAGTTATGGATAAATGATGAAAAATGGAATGATCAAATTTACCATCAGAATCAATTAAATGTTTTTTATATAGGACTGAATTGCGACCGGCCTCCCTTTAATGATGTGAATGTGCGACAAGCTGTGAATTTTGCTGTGGATGTAAAGAGTATTCTAAAATTTTTATTTAATGGCAGAGGCACACCTGCATCCGGACCAATACCACCTGAATTACTTCATGAAACATTTCAGTATTATACTTTTGATACATTAAAAGCGAAAGCACTGCTTACACAAGCAGGATTTGAAAATGGATTTAAAGTTGATTTATGGCAGAGTCAATCCCAGTCAAATTCACTAGTTACTGAAATTATTCAATCGCAGCTTTCCAAAGTTGGAATACAAGTGAATATCCACAGAAATGACTGGAATATGTTTACTCAGGCAATCAGGGAGGGAACTCCGGATATGTACTACCGGTCTTGGTATGCAGATTATCCCGATGCAGAAAATTTTATCGCACCATTGTTTGAGTCATCCATCAGCAAAACCAGATGGAATAGGTATGAAAATCCAAAACTTGACACACTGATCAGGAAAATACAAAGTGAGTCTGAAATTACAGAGAGACAAAAACTTTTAATTTCCGCAAATGAAATTATTACAAAAGATGCACCGTGGATTTTTCTCTGGCACTCTCAAACTGCTTATGCAGTGAACCCTGAAATAAAAAACTGGCAGCCTTCAGTAATGTTCAATGCAGAGAAATATATAAACATCAGAAAAGAACCTTCTCCAATAAATTGATAAAATTAATTCTTAAAAGAATTTTACAGGGAATTCCTGTTATTTTTGGTGTAATAACCATTTCGTTTTTGTTGATGTATGTAGCACCGGGAGACCCTGTATTGGCGATGGTTGGTGAGTATTATGATGAATCAACACTTTCAGAATTACGAAGTGAGCTCCACCTGGATGATCCACTCCTTCAGCAATATTTCCGATTTATTGGAAATGTTTGTACCGGTGATTTTGGAAGATCCTATATTACTGGAATATCTGTAACTGAAAATCTTTTGGAAAAAATGCCATATACATTTCAACTTGCTGTGACAGCGATGGTAATTGCTGTAATATTTGGGATTATACTGGGGATTTCCTCTGCTTTATATCGAAACAGATTATGGGATAAAATTGCCATATTATTTTCAATTGGCGGGGTTTCCGCACCGGTGTTCTGGGTGGCGCTCCTGTTAATTTTAATTTTTGGGGTTGAGTTGAGACTGCTGCCTCCTTCAGGATATGGTAGTTGGCAATTTATTATTTTACCCGGTATTGCCCTTGGAATACGATCATTGGCAATGTTCACCAGGATCACCAGGACAAACTTTCTCGAAATTATGCATGAAGATTATATGACCACTGCTAAAGCGAAAGGTCTCTCGAACTTTGTGGTAATATTCAAACATGGATTGAAAAATCTACTCATTCCATTGATTACTTTAATTGGGTTGGATTTTGGCAGTTATTTGACAGGTGCAGTATTGACAGAATCAATTTTTGGATGGCCTGGCGTTGGCAGATTGATGCTCGATGCAATTATGAAGAGAGATTTTCCCGTAATTCAGGG
This sequence comes from uncultured bacterium, assembly GCA_964345035.1. Taxonomy (GTDB): domain Bacteria; phylum Fidelibacterota; class Marinisomatia; order SCGC-AAA003-L08; genus CAYFPO01. Next base: position 43,717 of record CAYFPO010000012.1, on the reverse strand, counting down.
TACTGTATTGTTTATGGTATTGGTATTTGTAATCATTAATATTTTGGTGGATATATTTTATGGTATTGTTAATCCACAGGTGCGGGAGGTGTTAATAAATGAGCAATCCTAACAAAAATTCCAACTTAAAATATTTGCTGAAAAATACACAATTCAGAACCGGCACAGTTTGCATTACAATAGTCTTCATTATTGCATTGAATTCATTCATTTTGGATTCTCCTCTTCTAATGGACATTTCAAACCGCCTGTTACCTGCACTATCACCAGACCATTTATTAGGCACCGATCAGTTTGGACGAGACATCTTATCGAGAATCAGCCGAGGCATTCAAATTTCATTTTTCATTGGAATACTTGCCAGCTTAATTTCTCTGGTTATGGGGCTGGTTATAGGTATTTCTGCCGGCTATTTTGGGAAATGGGTTGATTCAATATTGATGAGATTTGTGGATATTATTCAAGGTTTCCCCGTATTACTGATACTCATTGCTTTAGCGGCTGCTTTCCCTCCTTCTAATACAGTAACCATCCTGGCTATTGGCGGGGTATCATGGACCGGGATGGCGCGTATTGTTCGTGGACAAATACTGCAGATTAAGACAAAACACTACATTCAAGCAGTTCGTTCAATGGGATTTTCCCATTTCAGGATAATTCTGAATCACATCCTGCCAAATTGTATTACTACTATAATAATTGTGTTTACCCTGGGGATTTCCGGTGCAATAATGTTTGAAGCAAGTCTATCATTTCTTGGGATGGGGATCCAGCCTCCTGAACCCAGCCTTGGTCGTATGATTACAGAGGGAAAAGATTTTTTACGGATTGCACCGCATATTTCAATCATTCCGGGATTGGCTATTGCATTAATTGTTATCGGCTTTAATCTTGTTGGTGAAGGAATAAGAGATGTTTTGGATGTACACATATAATAGGTGAAATAATCAAAATTCCCCATTTGTTCAAGAATCAAAATACCATTAAATTCGCTATGCTAACAGGAGGTAAATCTTGAAAATTGAACGCATAAATAAAGGTAGCTGGGGCAAAGTCAGGGCATTTTTTGATATTAAAACCCAGGATGGATTTGTTGTAAAAGGATTCCGAATCGTAGAAGGAATCAATGGATTGTTTGTCAGCTTTCCCAGTCAGAAAGGGCAGGATGATGAATATTATGATACAGTGTTTGCCGATAGAGATTTGCGCAATGAACTGACTCAACTTGCATTAAAAGAATATGGAGGAGATATCATGACCCCCGCCCCTGCATATTCAGCACCAGCAGACACAGCACCTATGCAGGCTAACAGGGCAGAAACATCCACCCCATATTCAGATGATGATATTCCCTTTTAATATTTGAGTTCAGATATACCATTCAATAGTAATTCCGGAATATCTGATTTATCCATCGCTCATTGATCGACGTTAATTTCAATAATTAATTTTCTTACCATATCAGAAATCTTTTTACAATGAATAATTCAAGTAAGATTGGTGGACACAGTGATGGAATTTTTCAAACTAAACGGTCTGATAACTGGTGGGTTGAGCCGTTATTAACAGGGTTCGGATTTTTTTGCTTTGTTATATACACTACATGGGCAATGTTCCAGGGAGATTATTACTGGTGGAGCTCAGGTGCAGAAGGATTTGGGGGTTATCTTTCCCCATTTTATTCGCCTCTTCTATTCATTGAACAAAGCGCAGCGGGTTCAGCACCACTTGCCCATGCATGGTTTGGCTCCTGGCCCGGCTGGATGCCAAATCTTATACCTGTGACACCTGCTATATTAATTCTAGCCGGACCACTATCATTCAGACTTACCTGTTATTACTACAGAAAATTTTATTACAGATCATATTTTTTATCTCCTCCAGCATGTGCAGTGGGAGGAATTCCACAAAAGAAATTTAAAGGTGAAACCGCCCTGTTGGTTATCCAAAACCTTCACCGATATACATTTTATGTAGCATTGGGATTTGTAGTTATACTATCTTACGATGCTTTGCTCTCATTTTTCAGGAATGGTCAATTTGGTGTCGGTGTCGGTTCTATTATATTGTTAATAAATCCCATATTGCTTGCGGGATATACTTTTGGGTGTCATGCATTCAGACATATCAGTGGTGGCCGGCAAAATTGTTTTACTTGTCCACAAGGAAAAGAAAAAGTCAGTTTTAAAATCTGGAAGAGAGTATCCTTGCTGAATGGTCATCATATGTTCTGGGCGTGGATCAGCATGATTTGGGTGGCATTTGCAGATATTTATGTTAGATTGGTATCCAAAGGAATTTGGATAGATATAAACACCTGGGGAAATTAAGTTGGATTATTCAGATATACAAACAATTGAACATGATGTGCTGGTAGTTGGTGCCGGTGGTGCAGGCATTAGAGCTGCCATCGAATGTGCTAATCACGGTTTAAGTACGGGGATTATTTCCAAATCACTCCTGGGTAAGGCTCACACAGTTATGGCAGAAGGCGGAATCGCTGCATCACTTGGAAATGTGGATTCAAGAGATAACTGGAAAATCCATTTCCGAGATACAATGCGGGGTGGTAAATTTTTAAACCAATGGCGAATGGCTGAACTGCACGCCAAAGAGGCACCGGACAGGGTTAGAGAATTGGAAACTTGGGGAGCAGTATTTGACCGGACTGATCAAGGTCTTATTAATCAGCGGAATTTCGGAGGTCATCGATACCCCCGGCTTGCCCATGTGGGAGACCGTACCGGATTAGAGATTATACGAACATTACAGGATTTTTGCGTTCATCATGGTATTTCTACACATATGGAATGCACGGGATTGGACCTACTCCTGGATAATAACCGCATTTCCGGATTGGTAGGATATTGGCGTGAAACAGGGAGGTTTGTTCTCTTCAAGACTAAAGCGGTAATACTTGCAACGGGAGGTGGAGGAAAAGCATGGAAAATAACTTCCAATTCTTGGGAATATACAGGTGATGGTCTGGGAATGGCGTATCGTGCAGGTGCAGAATTAATTGATATGGAATTCACCCAATTCCATCCAACCGGAATGGTATGGCCTCCATCTGTCAAAGGAATTCTGGTTACTGAAGGTGTGAGGGGTGATGGCGGAATTTTGTTAAACAGCGAAGGTGAACGCTTTATGTTTAATTACATTCCGGAAAAATTTGCCAGTGAAACTGCGGACACAGAAGAAGAAGCAGCAAGATGGCTGGATGGTGATAAGGAAGCCCGCAGACCCCCAGAACTGTTAACAAGGGACGTTGTAGCCAGGGCAATTAAAAAAGAGGTTGAAGCAGGACGCGGTTCACCAAATGGCGGAGCATTTTTAGATATTGCGACAAGACGGCCGGAAGAGTTCATTAAACGTAAACTGCCATCTATGTACCATCAGTTCAAGGAATTGGCAGAAATCGATATTACAAAAGAACCCATGGAAGTGGGACCAACACTCCATTACTTTATGGGTGGTATTCGGGTTAACAGTGATTCCCAGCAGACCAATGTGCCGGGATTATTTGCATGTGGAGAATGTGCTGGTGGAATGCATGGTGCAAACAGGTTGGGCGGTAACTCACTTTCTGATCTTCTGGTATTTGGAAAATTAGCCGGTGATGGTGCTAATCAATATGTGAAAAATTTAACTGAACAACCGGAGTGCAAAAGTGATAATGTTGCAAATATTGTAAAATCTGCAACCGATATCCTAAAAAGAGAAAATGGAGAAAATCCATATTTGGTTCATGAAAATTTACAGAATATAATGCAGAATTTTGTGGGAATAGTAAGAACCGGTGAAGAACTGAGCACAGGTCTAGAAAAACTTCAGAATATTAAATCAGATATTAACAATGTATACTCCCATGCTTCTGCCCAATATAATCCCGGTTGGAACGAAGCACTGGATTTACGGAATCTGATTGTTACAGCAGAGGCAGTTACGCAGGCAGCTATACTAAGAGAAGAAAGCAGGGGCGCTCATACCAGACTGGATTTTGAAGGCGAACGAGAAGAGGGTTTAAAATATAATATTGTTATCAGTAAATCAGCTGATGGTATGACAGCAGAAAAAATTACAAGAGAAGATCCACCAATAGAATTATCGGATATTGCACATTCATCATTAAAAGACCTGGAAGGAGATACTTCTGGAGCGTAAATTCAAAATCTGGAGGGGGAATAAAGATGATGGTGAATTTAATACCTATTCCATACAATTGGATAAGGGAATGGTTGTCCTTGATGCAATTCACAGAATACAGGCAGAAAAGGCGAATGATCTCGCAGCAAGATGGAACTGCAAGGCAGGAAAATGCGGATCCTGCAGTATAGAAATAAACGGCAAACCCAGACTTGCTTGTATGACAAGAATGAATGAATTTCAGCCGAAGGAAACTATTACAGTTCAGCCTGTGAAAACATTTCCGGTAATTAAAGATCTGGTGACTGATGTGACCTGGAATTATGAACAGAATAAAAAGATTACTCCTTTTACACCTAAGAAACAAAAGAACAACACCGATTTTGTTATGCACCAACAGGATGTTGAACGAATACAGGAATTCAGAAAATGTATTGAATGTTTTCTATGCCAGGATGTGTGCCATGTTCTCCGGGACCACAATCGTAAAGATACATTTGTTGGTCCCAGATTTATGATCAGACTTGCTTCCCTTGAAATGCACCCGATGGATCAGGCGGATCGTATTCCAAAAATAAAAGAAGAATTTGGATCAGGAATGTGTAATATTACCCGATGCTGTACTGATGTTTGTCCAGAGCATATTAAAATTACAGATAATGGGATAATTCCTTTGAAGGAACGGGTAGTTGATCGGTTTTATGATCCGGTAGTTTGGATCTTTAATAAATTGTTCGGCAACAAAGCCAAACAGATTTGACAATTAATGTGAAGTCAATTTAAAGTTAATCGGGACAGAAATCCACACGCCAACCTTTTTGTCTCTCTGCATAGCCGGTTTCCATCGTGTCCTCTTAATTGCATCAATTGCAGCCTCATCCAATCCCGTATTTGGGATTCCCTTCACTATCATAATAGAATCAGATGACTGAGCAATATATCCACTTTTGTACACATAAAATTGTACCTGCACCACTCCCTCTATACCAGCTTCACGGGCAATTTCCGGATATTCAGGGCGTATTGATGTCCTTGGTTGAGGTGGTTTATCATAGGCAATAAAGGTAACTTCCGGTCCGGAAGACGGAGGAGGGGGTGCATCCCATTCTTCAAAATCGTCAAAATCTGTTTCTTCTATGGTTAAATCCTCATCGAGAAATTCATCATCTGAAGGAACCGGAATTGATGGCCGTGGAGGAGGTTCCGGCAGGCGGATCTGCTGTGTTTCCGGGATATCGAATGTTTCCAATTCTTCAACTATAGAATATTCCACCAACTGGCTTTCTCCTAAAAACCGTGGAAATAAATAGAATATAAATGACAATCCCAAAATAACATAAATTGTAATTTTACGTAATCTGACCGGATAGGTCACCAATAATGGATCAGTTCTTATCATTAATTCGTCTCAGTTAGTGCTGAATAGCTGAGTTTTAATGCTTGTGCCTTCCGCAGCTCTGTATGAAGTTCTGAGATTAATTTCATATTTGCATCTCGATCTGATTTCAGCGAAACAGTAATTTTAGGATCCTTCGAAATTTTCTCATACATAATTGTACGAAGCATACTTGGATTAATAATCCTGTCATCCACAGAAACAAGCCCATCTTTGGTAGCCCAGATATATGAAGTATGGCGCTTACTTTCCAGCTTTTCAATCATTTTTGCTTTTGGCATCAGTACCTTTAATCCATCAAATTCTCTCATTACTGTGGTCACCATAAAGAATATAAGGAGCATAAAAATGATATCAGGCATTGAAGAAGTTGAAATCTGAGTTCCGGTTTTTGTTTTACGTTCTACGTGCATCAGAAGTCCGGATTTGCAATGGATATTCTCGTGGCTTTGGCCATTTTCAATTGATCCAGAACTTTCAAATAATCTTTGTATTTTGTTCTCTGGTGTGATTGAACTGAGAAAATCATTTTGTCATTAGCTACCATTTTTTCGATTGCGATTCGGGAAATTTCCTTTATAGGAGTAGGCATTTCATCCAGAAGAACCTTTCCTGCTTCATTAATTAGAATATTTGTAATATTCTTTTTGGGTATTTCCTTTTGCTCCCCTTCAGCCGGAAGAATAATATTAATTCCTTTATCCATGGAAATTGTAGTTGTCACCAGAAAAAACACCAACAGCAGAAATGCAATATCTGCCATTGATGAAGAATTTATATCGCCAACTGATCGCCTTTTCTTTTTAAACATCCGATTATTATTTAGAATTATCCTTCAACGCATTTAATAGCAGTGTTGCACTTTTCTGCATGGTAACAATTTGATTGTCTATAATGTACAGGCATGCATTTTGCAATAACTGCAGTACTATTGCTACTACCAATCCGAAAGCAGTAGTTAATAGTGCAACGGAAATACCGCCAGCGACAACAGCCGGGGAAATATCATTAGCAGCTTTAATATCATTAAATGCCTGGATCATTCCCCAAACAGTACCAAGGAAGCCTAACATCGGTGCAGTGGCAATGCATAATGAAATCCAGGTCATATTTTTTTCAAGTGACGCCATTTCAATGCTTCCGACATTTTCCAGTGCGGTTTGAGCTTCATCTACGCCTCTATCGGCTCTGTCAAGAGCATTCAAACAAATGTTAGCAACCGGCCCCTTACTGGCTTCACATTCTGACTTTGCCTGTTCAATACTACTGGATTTTGCAGTTTCTGCAATTGAATTGGTAAAATCTACACCTGCACCAAGTCCACCAACCAGATGAACCAGTCTTTCAATTACAAATACCAAACCAATTACAAAAATTCCCAGAATCGGCCACATAAAGCCACCGCCGTCAATAAATAATTGAACCATTACTTCTCCTTATATTAAAATAAATGAAATTTGTATATTATGAACGAATTCAGCTTACAAGATTAGGACGATAAAAACTGTTTTCACAAGAAAATATCTAATGAACTTTAATTAATAATTCAGCATCTTCAAAATGCATCATTGCTGATTGGATCTGTTCATCAACCTGTATATGGGTTTTAAATAAATATTCCTTACCCCATCTGGCACTTGCAATTTGAGCTTTTAAACGATTTCCAATAAATTCCCAGTCTGCAGTTATATCCTCTTCTTTAAATTCAATTTCTAAGTCTGTTAACCAATCAAAAAACTCCGGCATATCGTCTTCCTGAAGATGATAATAATCAGAAAAATATGCATATTCAAAATATTTTTTTGGCAAAGCCTTGTTGAGCTGTCCAGCATAATTAAATGGTAATCTTTCCGGATGAGACATAATTGTCCTGGTGCTTTGACTCAATTCCAGCGTGGTAGGAACATGATAATCCGGCGTAATTCCACCACCGCCATACACCGTTCTTCCATTATTGGTTTTAAATTGTGGTCTTTCTGCCAACAGGGAATCAGTCGCTTCCCTGTTTTTTTCAATCAGACTTGTATAATAGTTTTCATAGGTTTTGTCAAATGGTCGTTGAATTAACCTGCCGGACGGAGTATAATATCTTGCAATGGTAATTCTTGCAGCTGAACCATCACGAAGTTGATATTGTCTCTGAACAAGACCTTTACCAAAGCTGGTTTCTCCCAGTACAATTCCCCTGTCCAAATCCTGAAATGCACCGGATACTATTTCACTGGCACTGGCTGACCCTCTATTAATAACAGCAATGACCGGAATATCCTTGTATGGTGCTTCTCTATGCGCTCGATAGACTGATTCAGAACCACGAATCCGCCCCTTTGTCATCAGGATAGTATCATTTGAACTTACAAACAGGTCAACCATATTAACTGCTTCATCCATCAACCCGCCGCCGTTATTTCTTAGATCAAGAATAAGTTGCGACATTCCATCGTGGATCAATTCATCCATAGCATCCTGAAATTCTTGTGTTGTTGTAGATGAGAATCGGTTGATTTTAATGTAACCAGTTTCTTCATCTATTAAAAAGGAAGCCAGTACACTGAAAATTGGTATTTCATCCCGGATTATTGTGATTTCCAGTAATTCATCAAAGTTTGGCCTTTTGATACTGATATCCACTTTTGATCCTTTTGGTCCCCTCAATTTCTGAAAAACTTCGTCAAAAGTGATTTTATATGCGGACTCATTATTTATTTTAATTATTTTGTCCCCGGACTGAAGGCCCGCCCTGTCCGACGGAGTCCCGGGGATGGGTGAAATGACTGTAATATAATCATCCAAAATATCAAATTCTATTCCGATCCCCTCGAATTTTCCGGCGAATTGCTCGTTAATATTATTTAAATTTTCTGATGAAATATATGTTGAATGTGGATCCAATTCATTTAACATACCAGTAATGGCTCCATCCAGAACAGCATCGACGTCCACATCTTCTACATAGTTATCATTAATGAGCCTTAATAACTCTGAGAATGTTTTTAATTTTTTAAACCTGTCACTTGAATTGAGATTTTTAAATCCATAAACAGCGAATAATACTGCCAAGATCAAGCCAACAAATTTTACCTTTTTGAACATCATTAAAATTACTGAGATGTTGATATTGTAACCAATGTAGAAAACCAGCATTTTTAACAGGAATACATACTATATTGATTTCATAAAAATTGTTTCGGGACAAAACAGAATTCCCGTACTTTACAGGCTGTACATGAAAAATAATTCCATAAATTCAACGAGTGAAAATAATTGCATTAATATAAAGGGTGCCAGAGAACACAATCTGAAGAATATTGATGTGTCCATCCCAAGAAATAAATTTGTGGTAATAACAGGACTTTCCGGCTCAGGTAAATCTTCATTGGCATTTGATACAATTTACGCAGAAGGACAACGGAGGTATGTCGAATCCCTCTCAGCATATGCCCGCCAATTTTTGGGTGTCATGGAAAAACCGGATGTGGATAATATTGATGGCCTCTCTCCTGCTATTTCCATTGAGCAAAAAATTACAAGCCGAAATCCCAGATCTACTGTGGGGACGATCACTGAAATCTATGATTATTTGAGATTATTTTTTGCTCGGGCTGGAACACAATACTGTTATGGCTGCGGAGGTACAGTTAATAGACAATCTCCACAGCAAATTGTTGACAGTATTTTGAAATTCCCGGAAAAAACAAAATTTCAGGTACTTGGTCCGGTAGCGAGAGGAAAAAAAGGTAAATTCAAAGAAGTATTCAAATCAATAGCTGCTGAAGGGTTTGTTCGTGTCAAAGTTGACGGCCAGGAATTTAATCTCCCTTCCAAGATCAATATCGAGAAAAATAAAAAACACGATATAGATGTTGTGATAGACCGTTTAATCCTCAAGGAGAATATACGTGAGAGGTTAACCAGTTCTGTAGAGCTTGCATTGCGGGTAGGCAGTGGATTGGTCATTATTGAAGAAAATAAAAATGAACATGTTTTCAGCGAGCATTATTCCTGTGCAAAATGTGATATATCATTTGAAGAATTGCAGCCCAGGATGTTTTCATTTAATTCTCCTTTTGGTGCTTGTGACACTTGCAGCGGGCTTGGTACTGAAATTTCCATTGATCCGGATCTGGTTGTTCCGGACAAAACAAAAAACATACTTCAGGGATGTATTGTGCCCATAGGTGAACAGCCAAGAGGCAGTTGGTACAGTGCTATTTTAAAAAGCCTTTCAAAACAGTATAATTTTTCTTTTACAACACCTTGGCGCGCTTTGGATAAAGATACCAGAAACATAATTTTATATGGCACTAAATCCGGAAAAGAAATTATCCTTGAATATGCATCCTCTAAATTTAAGGGTGAATATAAAGGATCCTTTGAGGGGGTTATACCAAATCTCAAAAGAAGATATACTCAAACATCTTCTCACAGAATGAGAGAATGGATTGAACAATTCATGGCAATTCAACCCTGTAGAGATTGCAATGGAGCAAGGTTGAGTAAAGCCAGCTTAGCAGTGAAAATTGGGAAAAAAAATATTTATGATCTTACAGAAACTACAATTGGTAAATTAAAAGTATTTTTTGATGAGTTACAGTTAAGCACAAAGAAAATGGAAATTGCAAGCCAGATTGTCAAGGAAATTTCCACAAGGCTGAATTTTCTGGTAAATGTGGGAGTTGAATATCTTACGCTAAGCCGGTCATCTGGAACATTATCAGGGGGAGAAGCTCAGAGAATCCGGCTGGCTACACAGATTGGTTCTCAATTGGTTGGTGTGCTTTACATTTTGGATGAGCCGTCTATCGGATTACATCAGAGAGATAACAAACGGTTAATCAAAACCTTAACACATTTACGGGATTTAGGCAACACGGTTATAGTAGTGGAACATGACAAGGAAACCATTCAATCTGCAGATTGGCTGATTGATTTAGGTCCCGGAGCGGGTGATCATGGCGGTAAGTTGGTAAAATGCGGAACACCACAAGATGTGGCAGATTGTAAAAAATCATTAACTGGGAAATATTTATCAGGTCATCATAAGATTGAATTAAACGGTTCCAGAAGGTCAGAAACTGATAGATTTTTGACAATCACCGGTGCGAAAGGAAATAATTTGAAAAATATTTCTCTGAGTCTACCGCTTGGAAAATTCATTTGCGTCACCGGTGTATCCGGATCTGGGAAATCCACCCTAATCAACCAAACGGTGCACCCCGCACTGCAGCGTGAGTTCTATAATAGCAATCAAAAACCATTATCCTACAATTCCATTGAAGGATTACTATATTTGGATAAAGTTATTAATATTGATCAATCACCAATCGGCAGAACTCCCAGGTCTAATCCGGCCACTTACACCGGATTATTTACGCATATCCGCGATTTATTCAGCCAACTTCCCGAATCAAAAATCAGAGGTTATAAACCCGGAAGATTTTCCTTTAATGTCAAAGGGGGAAGATGTGAAACTTGTGAAGGCGTTGGATTGATTAAAATTGAAATGCACTTTCTGCCGGATATGTATGTTCAATGTGAAGAATGCAAAGGGAAAAGATACAATCGGGAAACTTTGGAAATATTATACAGAGGCAAAACTATTGCCGATATTTTATCAATGTCTGTAGAAGAAACCCTGGAATTTTTTAAGTCACATATCTCCATAAATCGTAAATTAGAAACATTGAATAGTGTGGGGCTGGGGTATATAAATCTTGGACAGCAGGCAACAACACTTTCCGGCGGTGAATCTCAACGTGTAAAACTTGCTACAGAATTATCCAAGATTGGCACAGGCAGAACTCTATACATTTTGGATGAACCTACAACAGGTCTGCATTTTGAGGATGTAAAAATGTTATTGAAAGTTTTACACCATTTGGTGGATAAAGGGAATACAATTGTTGTCATTGAGCATAATCTGGATGTGATAAAAACGGCAGACTGGATAGTTGATTTAGGTCCCGAAGGAGGAGATTCAGGTGGAGAGATTATTGCTGAAGGAACACCGGAAGATGTGTGTAAAATACAGCAATCATATACAGGGCAATTTTTAAAAGAGATACTGAATTAATGAATAGAAATTGGATAAACTGCATTCATTTTTTGTCACTAATACTCTGCGGAACCTTACCGGAGGATTATTTCCAGCAGGAAGTAAATTATGAAATTCATGTCACACTGAATGATTCACTTCATACACTTTCCGGGGCTGAGTCGATTCAGTACACCAATAATTCACCAGATACATTGACATTTATTTGGTTTCATTTGTGGCCTAACGCATATAAAAACGCTGAAACCGCATTTGCAAAACAGATGTGGGAATTTAAAAAATCAAATTTTTACTTTTCCGATGTGAATGACAGAGGGTATATAGACAGCTTGGATTTTGTAGTAGATGGTAATCAGGCTGAATGGGAATATCATGAAGAATGGATTGATGTAGCAAAAGTCCATCTGCCAAAACCCTTACCACCCGGACATACTGTTAAAGTGGACACCCCATTCTTCATAAAGATTCCCAAAGTCTTTTCACGATTTGGGCATTCGGGTAAACATTATGAATGTACACAATGGTATCCCAAACCGGCAGTATATGACAAATTCGGATGGCACCCCATGCCCTATTTGAACATGGGAGAATTCTATTCTGAATTTGGCAGCTTTGATGTGTATATCACCCTGCCAAAAGATTATATAGTTGGTGCAACAGGAGTTTTACCTGATGATGATCCGGAATATGCCTGGTTGGATTCTCTTGCAGAAGAAGGTGCAAAACTAATTGAACTGGATGAAAAACAACTGAAGAAAAAACTGAAAGAAGACCAAGCCTCAGATGAAAATATCTTAGACAAAATATTAGGGATTTTTAAAAAGTCTGAAGACAAACCTAAAAAGTCAATCCAAACAAAAACACTTCATTTTCATCAGAATAATGTCCACGATTTTGCGTGGTTTGCAGATAAGGATTATATCGTTCAAAAAGGAAATTTAACACTTCCATACAGTGAGAAAAACGTGACACTCTGGAGTATGTATCTACCAAAAAATGCCGAGCAGTGGAGACATTCCATTGAATATCTACATGATTCCGGCTTTTGGTACAGCAAATTTTATGGAGATTATCCATACGAGCATCTCACCGCTGTGGATGGTGACTTATCAGCAGGCGGTGGAATGGAATATCCCAATATTACTGTTATTTCAAAAATGCCCACAAAGGACGTATTGGAAATGGTCATTATGCATGAAGTTGGTCATAATTGGTTTTATGGGATTTTGGGTTCCAATGAACGTGCCCATGCCTGGATGGATGAGGGACTCAATGAATTCTCCAATATCCGATACTATGAAAAAAAATATGGTTTAAACGGACAAATGAAAGTGATGCCTAAGGATTGGATGCACAAATTTATCATGAGAAAAGCATCCTTCAGATGGATGGGCACATATTTGGGTTATCAGAATCGTGCATTTAATCATGATGACCAAGCAATAGATATCCATTCCACAGAAATTTATCCCGGTAATTATGGTTCCATGGTATATGGAAAAACCGCAGTTTTTACATATTTTCTGGAACATTATCTCGGGGAAGAAAAACTGGATAAAGTGATGCAGGATTATTATGAAACCTGGAAATTCAAACATCCCTATCCGGAAGATTTTGCTGATATTGTGAGAAATCATCTGGATAATGATGCCGATTGGTTTTTGGAAGATGGATTAAATACCACAAAAAAAATAGATTATTCCATTATCAATACAAAAAGGAATCTCGTATTTATTGAAAATAAGGGTAATTTTCCGGCACCTCTGGAACTTGAATTCAGAGATGATAAAAATAAATCATTGTCTAATAAATGGATGGATGGCTTTACCGGTAAAAAAGCACTGAAATTTCCCAAAGGAACAGAAAATATTATCATAGATCCTCTGGAAATTATGCCGGATATAGACCGATCCAATAATTATTTAAAGAAAACAGGAATTTCAATCAATACTTTTTTTGATGAACCAAATTACGCAAAACGATATCTGGGAAATGCAGTGCCTGTTGGTGTATACAATGCATATAACGGCAGCATTGGGATAGGATTAACAAGAGGGGATTCACCTGTTGAAAGCAGAACATATAAAATATCACCGTCGTATGATTTTAATCATAATCAGGTAATTGGATCAATATCAGTGGTATTTAAAAAATATCAATGGTTGAAAACGGATAAGACCAATTTTATATTTGGATTTTCAGGGGATCAGGGAAGACAAACATATCAGTTTGGTATTACATCAATTTTCAGGGATCCGGTTGTAAGTAATCCCTATTGGAGAATTTCACTTCAATCATTATACCATCAGTTTATAGATACTGAAGCATTTTCGGATAATATTTCAATATGGAATATCAATTACGATATTCGATCATATAAATTCTATTTTAAAAGGAGTAACCGTATTTCACCCTTGTTTCAGTATCATTTTAGTATAAATGGATGGTATGCAGAAACTGTTAAAACATCAAAAAGTCCGGAATACGCAAATTCCGATGGATTTTCAATGGAACTGAGATTCAAATACCGTTTCACAAAAAAATTAAAATCCAACATTCGGTTAACCTACATCAACACCCCAAACACAGGCATAAGTCAATACACTCCACGCCTTGGTGGCTGGTTGGATCCCGATTTTAAAAACTATGTCTGGGATAGAACGGTAAGTGATTCTCTGTATATTTTACCACAGACAAAATTTGGATTAAACGGTCCGTCACTGAGAATTGCACCTGATTATTATGCTTCCTTCACTGATGGGATTGGAATTAACTGGGAGTTTACCGGCTTCCCGGGACCATTCAGTCTGTTCTTTGATTCTGTCACCCTCATTAATCAAACCATTCCGGTTATTACCGACTATTTTGGAGATGTGCCGGTTCCAACTGATTTCGATCAAATGTATGTTTTGGGATTAACCCTGGATATGAAACTAATTAAATTCCATTTACCATTACTACTCAACTGGGATACAGATATGGAATTGGGCAGTGAGAACTGGCAGGATTATATCCGCGCAGAATTTAGTATGGATTTCGGAGGCATGTTAGTTAGATGATGGGAATGAAGAGGGTCGTATTTTATATTTTATTATTTCATCATACAAACTTTTGTTTTACTCCAGAGTATTTAAACTATTGGGTTTATTTTTCTGATAAAGGATATGAATCAGAAGTAGCTATCAACAATGCTCTCGATTCAAACCTTTCTGAAATGGATATCCATACGATATTGCGAAGGAGTAAAACCAGAAATGACCAATTGGTTGATATTCGGGATTTACCGGTCAATGAGCATTATATTACCTCTGTATTGGAAACGGGAGCAGAATGGCGCACTACATCCAAATGGCTGAATGCAGTTTCTGTGAGAGCAGATTTTACACAAATCAACGAGATCAAAAAATTGCCTTTTGTTGACTCATTGGCACTTGTACTAAAAGGCAAAAGAATTGAAACCATACCTTTAATTTCCACTATCAGCAATGATTTCCAAAGACTTGAATACGGCCCTTCTTACAATCAATTAGAACAGATCAATGTGATTGCAGCCCATGATTCAGGATATGCCGGTCAGGGTGTGCGGGTATTAATGCTGGACACGGGTTATTTTACTGAGCATGAAGCCATCCCGGAAGAACAGATAATCGCAGAATGGGATTTTATCAATAATGATGGTGAAACTCAGAATGAAGATGGCGACCCAGAAAATCAACATAACCATGGCACATATACCTTGTCAACATTGGGCGGTAGATTAGAAGGCCAATTATACGGACCAGCATACGCAGCAGAATTTCTACTTGCCAAGACAGAAGATGTTTCTCAAGAGGAACCCATAGAAGAGGATTGGTATGTTGCCGGTTTGGAATGGGGTGAAAGTATGGGGGCAGATGTGGCATCCTCCTCCTTAGGATATATTGACTGGTATACTTTTAGTGATTTGGATGGTGAGTCTGCTGTTACTACTATTGCAGTGAATATCGCAGTAGAAAACGGTATGGTTGTCTGTACTGCAGCAGGAAATTCCGGAGAAGACGGCATTATTGCACCGGCAGATGCTTTTAATGTGATTACATGCGGTGCAGTGGATTCATTAGGAGAACTCACCTGGTTTAGTTCACATGGTCCCACTGCAGACGGAAGAATCAAACCGGAAGTATGTGCCCGTGGATTATATACTTTTTGTGCAACCCCAGATGAATTTAATTCATACGGTGCCCTCAGCGGCACTTCACTATCCACGCCACTTATTGGAGGTGCATCTGCAGTTATACTCAGCGCTCATCCCGACTGGACACCTCTTCAAGTGCGTGAAGCATTGATGAACACGGCAAGTCAATTTGAAAATCCCGATAATTATTATGGCTGGGGAGTAATTGATGTGATGGAAGCTATTAACTATGTATTTCCTTATGGTGATGTCAATTTTGACGGTCAGGCTGATGTGCTGGATATAGTATTGATTGTTAACTATATTCTGGAAATTTCGGAGTTTGATGATGAACAGGTTTTTCAGGCAGATATTAATAGTGATGCTGTAATTGACATTTTGGATATTATTGCATTAATCAATAATATTCTAAGGTCTTAATACGCTAAACTATTAGAGTTTACGCCGAACGTTTCTTCTCGAAAATGACACGTGGATAGACCTTCTTTACAGATTTGCTATTTATATGAAATTTATTTTATAACTATTTTAAAAGAATAGTGTCTTGTTAAGTATGAAATTATTATTTAGTCTTTTGTTAACAATCAATGCCTTTAGTCAACCCATGGTATCGATTGAAAATGGTTATGGAGAAGGTCAATACCTAGAAGGTGATACAGTTCATATTTGGGCTGAATTTTCTTTGTTAACCGAATATTTTCATTATTGGTCAAGTGATAATGCTGCTATGGTTGATTCACTCGAATGGCATACATCTTTTATCATGCCGAATCAAAATGTCCATATTCAAGGAAATATTCTCGCCGTGGATTCATTACTTATTGATTTCGAAGTCATCGATGGTGTAAATAATCCTAAAAATGTGTATTTAATTCTTCAGGATAATGCGATTGGAACAATATTCTTATTTCACGGAAGCGGGGGAAGTGCGGCCAACATTGTATCCAGGGTTGAACCATTACATTTTATTCAAGATGCAAAATATGCTGGATATAATGTAATCATTACTGACTCTGAAAATGCAACATTGGAAATTCCAAATAGTCAAAACAGATGGGATCTCAATAACTGGTCTATTGATACAAATATCGATATTCAAAATATACAGGTCATTTTATCTAACTTGATTAATGATGGGACCATAGATCCAAACATTCCAATTTTTTCTGCAGGCGTTTCAAATGGTGGTAATTTTGCATCAGTAATTGCATATGTATTAAATTGGAATGGAGCAGTCCTTTTTTGCTCTCAAGGAAATCCAACAGAATTGTATGATTTAACGGAAATACCAACTATGTTTAATGTGGGTAATTATGATCCTGCTCTTGGAGGTGCAGAAATGAATTATAATAAACTAGTATCAAGAAATATTATTACAGAGTTCCATGTATTAGATCGGTCGCCATTCCATCCGAATCGTTTAACAAAGATACCTGAAATTGATTCAAGTTTATCATCTTCCATTTATCAGGAATTTCTTCAAAATGGGATAATAGATTCAAATCATTATTTTCAATACCTTGATGATGAAATTGCTCAAATCATATTACAGAATCCAGGCTCTTATCCAATTATGACTTCAATAAATAGCGATTTAAGAAATGCGGTCTTTGATCAGATAAAAGTCATAACAGCTGACCATTCGTTTTTCAGTGACTATAACAAACGTGTTTTTCAATTTATAATTCTTTCCTCGGAAAACGACTTTTTACAAGGAGACTTAAACGAGGATGATATACTAAATATTTTAGACATAGTCCTGTTGATAAATATCATTCTGGATGGTGGATTTTCAAATATAGGTGATTTAAATGAGGATGGAATAAATAATATCCTGGATATTGTCATTTTAGCTAATCTAATTCTGAATACTTAAAATCAATAAACTAAAAATATTTTTTTGGCAGTATTTACTCATCGGCACTATGCTTTTGGGAGCTCCTTTTGATGGTTACACTCTTTTTACTCCCATAGGAAATGTGTTTACCGCAGCGACTACTTACCTCATGGATAACGATGAAAATTTGATTCACTCCTGAACGCATGATCGAGGGTATGATAGTATGCCCTATTTATTAGAGGACAGTACTATTATTTATCCTTTCAGATTGAAATCACTGAACCTATTTATAAACAGTGGGACGACTCACACTAAATATACAGGAGGTTTCACTCACACCATATTTTTGGGTTGTTTTTATCATTTCTATTCTGAAATCAAATTTATTCTACGCCAGGTTTCCATTCCCATATTCCTCAGCTTTTTTAAGTCCTGAAACTGTAAACTATGTCTATGGTAAAACACTGTTTCTTCTCGAAAAAACCTTTTATTCAGGGAGGATTTGGCAGTATATTTAAGGTCTGAATTTTTCGCATGATTGAATCCTTTAAAGACCCCATAAATAAAATAATAACACCTGAAAAGTCCGATGAAGATGTACTGACTGAACAGTCATTACGGCCTTCTTCCGTTTCTGAATTTGTAGGTCAAAATGAAGTAATTGACAATCTGAAAGTGTACATTCAAGCTGCCAGACAACGGAAAGAAGCATTGGATCATGTGTTGTTATTTGGTCCACCCGGATTGGGTAAAACCACACTTGCAAATATTGTATCCAAAGAATTGAATGTAAATATCCATTCATCTTCTGGACCAGTTTTGGAGCGTGCCGGTGATCTGGCAGGTATGCTCACAAACTTGGAACATGGGGATGTATTCTTCATTGATGAAATTCACAGACTCAGCAGTGTTGTGGAGGAATATTTATATTCTGCAATGGAGGATTATACAATTGATATAATGTTGGATAAAGGACCCAGTGCACGGAGCGTGCAGTTGAATCTAAATCCTTTCACCTTGGTGGGAGCTACAACACGGCTCGGAAATCTGACTTCACCATTACGGGACAGGTTTGGAGTAGTGCTCAGGCTCGATTTTTATAATGAAGAGGATTTAGGGAAAATTATTTCCAGATCAAGTACGATTCTTGGCATTTCAATCAGCCAGGATGGTGTGGAAGAAATCAGCAGAAGATCACGAGGAACTCCAAGAATTGCAAACCGTATATTGAGGCGTGCACGGGATTTTGCACAGGTTCATTCGAAAGAAACTATTGATGGAGAAATTGCGAGAGAGTCACTAAACAGAATGGGGATAGATGAAAATGGACTTGATGAAATGGACAGACTGATTCTTACCGCACTGATTGAAAAATACAAGGGTGGTCCTGTAGGGATCGAAACTTTGGGTGTAGCTATTTCTGAAGATGCAAGGACACTGGAAGAAGTGTATGAACCCTATTTAATAAAAGAAGGATTTATTCAGCGTACTCCCCGCGGCAGAATTGCACTTGATAAGACTTATGATTATTTGCAATTTGCAATACCTGAAAAGAACAACCAACAAAAAATATTTTAAAAAGGAAATTATGTTATTTAGTTCAGTTGAAAAACCACCTCGTCTTTCAGAATTTGAAATGGAAATTCCAGAAGAGAGAATTGCACAACATCCTTCAAAAAATCGTGAAGCATGTAAATTAATGGTATTGGACACCAAGGATAATTCCATACATCATAAACGCTTTAGGGATATTGGTGAATTTATGCGAAAGGGCGATGTCCTTGTGATGAATAATACTATGGTGTATCCTGCCAGAATTTATGCCTGGAAAGAAAAATCGGAATCCAAGGTTGAAGTTTTTTTACTGAGAGAATTAGAAAATGATCTCTGGGAAGCAATGGTGAGACCAGCAAGGAAAGTCCGTATTGGCAACAAATTAATTTTTGGTGATGGCGTAGAATGCGATGTTATAGATAATACAATATCAGGCGGAAGAGTGCTTCGATTTGAATATGATGTGCCAACAATTTATCCTTTTATTGATGAACATGGGATGTCACCTTTACCCCCATACATCAAACGAAAACCAACACCAAAAGATAAAGAAATGTATCAAACTGTATATGCCGAAGAAAGAGGATCTGTCGCAGCACCTACTGCAG
This sequence comes from uncultured bacterium, assembly GCA_964345035.1. Taxonomy (GTDB): domain Bacteria; phylum Fidelibacterota; class Marinisomatia; order SCGC-AAA003-L08; genus CAYFPO01. Next base: position 23,944 of record CAYFPO010000012.1, on the reverse strand, counting down.
GTCTCCATTTTTCAAAGGAATTGTTGAATGAACTGGAAGACAAAGGTGTAAAGCTTGCTTATGTAACATTACATATAGGATTGGGAACATTTCGCCCAATTATGGTAGAAGATTTAACACGGCATCAAATGGATTCAGAATACTACAGGGTACCAGGAAAAACAGCAAACATAATTAATATGGCTAAGGAAAAACGACGTAAAGTGATTGCAGTTGGTACATCTACCGTTCGAACCCTGGAAACAGTGACAGTATCTGGATTTCAAATTACTGCAACCCAGGGATGGACGGATAAATTTATATATCCTCCCTATGACTTTAAAATGGTTGATAATTTGGTAACCAACCTGCATCAACCTAAATCAACATTGATGATGATGGTTGCTGCATTTACAAAAAAGGATTTTCTCCTCGAAGCATACAAAGAAGCCATAGAAAAGAAATACAGATTTTACAGCTATGGTGATGCCATGATGGTCATTTAACGTCCTATGAATTTCAAAGTTGGTCAGGGGATAGACTGCCATCAACTGATTGAAGGCATTCCCCTAATTATTGGCGGGGTACAAATCGAATATTCAAAAGGATCTAAAGGTCACAGTGACGGAGACGTGCTCTTTCATGCCCTAACTGATGCAATATTGGGTGCAAACAATAAAGGAGATATAGGAATACATTTTCCCTCATCGGATCCTAAGTGGAAAAATGCAGACAGCAGTAATTTTCTTAAACATTCTTATAATTTGATGATTGATGAAGGATATTCAATTGGAAACATTGACAGTACAATAATTCTTCAGGAACCGAAACTACTTCCATATATACAGCAGATGAAATCCAATATTGCCAATATTTTACAACTTTCAACTACAGAAATTTCGATCAAAGCAACCACAACAGACCATCTTGGTTTTATTGGAAAAAATGAAGGTATATGTTCACTTGCATCTGTAATGATTTTTAAGAACGAATAATATGTCTGTCAGAGTACGATTTGCACCGAGTCCCACCGGATTTCTGCACATTGGCGGATTACGTACAGCACTATATAATTTTCTATTTGCACGGCAGAATGACGGTAAAATGATCCTGAGGATTGAGGATACCGATCAAACCAGAAAAACTGAAGGGGCATTGGAAAATCTCCTGTCATCACTGAAATGGGCAGGAATTGAACCTGATGAAGGACCTGGCAACCCGGGTGAGTATGGCCCCTATGTTCAATCTGAAAGATTGGATATTTACAAATCAAAGAAAGATCTTTTGTTGGAAAATGATCTGGCATATCCATGTTTTTGTAGTTCTGAACGACTGGATGAAATGAGAAAATTCCAGCAGAAAAATCAGAAAATTGCTGGATATGATGGTAAATGTAGACAAATTCCAAAGGAAGACAGGAATCACCGGATGGAAAATGTTCCTTACGTCATACGGATAAAGGTGCCTAATACCGGATCAATTGAATTCACTGATAAAGTCCGCGGTAAAATAGAATTTGATCTTACACTGATCGAAGATCAGATTTTAATAAAAGCAGATGGATTTCCTACATATCATTTTGCAAACGTTGTAGATGACCATCTAATGAATATCACCCACGTTATCAGGGGTGAAGAATGGATTTCCAGTATGCCTAAACATTTACTTTTGTATGATTATTTTGAATGGGAAAAACCAGAATTTGCTCATCTACCTCTCATTTTAAACAGTGATAAAACAAAGCTGTCTAAACGTCAAAACGATGTTTCCGTAGAAGATTATATTCAGAAGGGATTTTTGCCAGAAACAGTCAATAATTATTTAGCATTACTGGGGTGGCATGCTTCCGGTGATCGGGAATATTATTCCCTGGACGAACTAATCCGGGAGTTTTCACTGGATCGAATTCACAAAGCAGGTGCTGTATTTGACATCCAAAAATTCAGGTGGATGAACACATACTACATAAGATCAAAATCCCCATCAGAATTATTGTCCGTTTGCAATCCGTATATACCCGAAGAATGGAATGTGACTGAAGCAATGTTGGAACTGGTAAATGAAAAATTAGAACAGTTGTCAGATGTGAAAGATGAGCTTGAATTTCTGTTTAATTTTTCAGTGGATGAAGAATGTAAATCAATCATCCTCCAAGAATCATCACAAAAAGTCTTTAGTCTATTTTCTAAATATATCTATGATGTACAATCCATGACAGAAGATAATTTCAAATCCATTATGAAATCAATTCAGTCAGATACTGGAATAAAGGGTAAGGATTTATGGATGCCCATCCGAATAGCACTCACAGGTAAAATGCACGGACCAGATTTGGGAAGTATAGTTGAAATTCTTGGACATGAATCCTGTAAAGACAGAGTGCTTTCACAACTTCATGACTGAATATAAAATCTGTTCACACGCCAAGGTGAACCTGTATTTACGAATCCTCAATAAGCGTCCAGATAGATATCATAATCTCAGTACATTATTTTCAGAATTGGAATTTGGGGATGACATGACTTTCACGCCTGCAAAGGAATTTGAATTGATTATTAAAGGAATTCAAGTTGATGCAGGTGAAACCAATATTGTAACAAAGGCCTACCGACTCATAAAATCTCGTATAGAAAAAAACTTAAAGGATTACCGCATAACTCTGGAGAAACATATTCCTGTAGGTGCAGGTCTTGGTGGTGGCAGCAGCAATGCAGCCTCTGTTCTGAAAGCTATGAATTATTTATGGGATTTAAAATTTACAGTTACAGAACTGGAAAAAATTGGTTCAGAATTAGGAGCAGATGTTCCATTTTTCATTAATGGAGGCCTTCAGATGGCGGAAGGTATTGGAGATAAATTAACACCCCAGCAAAACCAGCTTCCGGATGGATTGGTATTTTTACTGGTCATACCATCTATTCACATTTCTACAAAATGGGCGTATGATAATTTAAATAAGATTTTGCAGCGTAATACAAACCATCCTAAATTTGCGCCCCTTTCAGAGTCGCTAAAGTGGCATTTATTTAAAAATGATTTTGAGGGGTTGATAATATCAACATATCCAGAAATTGGTAAAATCAAAACGGAATTAATAACTTCAGGTGCGGATTTTGCCAGTCTGTCGGGTAGTGGTTCGACTGTGTTTGGTATATACAAAGATCTTCAGATGGCGGAAAAGGCCCAAAATCTGTTTACATCCTACCAGTCAATTATTACATTTCCCAACAGAAATAATTAACATTATGCTCTTGTGATGGGGCGTAGCACAACTGGCAGTTGCACCTGACTGTTAATCAGGCGGTTGGTGGTTCGAATCCACCCGCCCCAGCAGATAGTATTAGATTATCTAATCGGGGATGGTCTAATGGCAGGACTACGGGTTTTGGTCCCGTCAATCTAGGTTCGAATCCTAGTCCCCGAACGAAATGAAGATATTCAGTGGAAAATCCAATCCTGTTTTAGCCGAAGGAATTGCAGAATACCTTGGAATGCAGCTTGGGAAATTGGAAATCATGAAGTTCAGTGATGGCGAATTAAATGTTGCATATCTTGAGAATATTCGGAATGAAGATGTATATATTGTTCAGTCACTGAACTCGACTTCCGATAATATAATCGAATTACTTCTGCTTCTGGATGCAGCAAAACGGGCATCAGCAAGGAATGTGATTGCTGTTATCCCTTATCTAGGATACGGAAGACAGGACAGAAAAGACAGACCGCGAGTACCCATATCTGCAAGATTAATGCTCGATTTAATGACTGCAGTAGGAGTTGACCGAATTATTTGTATGGATCTTCATTCACCGCAGATTCAGGGATTTGTTAATATTCCGTTTGACCATTTGTACTCACGGATTGCAATAATGGACAGATTGAACCAATTTGAACTGGATGAATCCAATGGAGTTGTACTTGCACCTGATGTGGGCGGCGCAAAAATGGGACAATCTTATGCTAAGAAAATGCATGTAGGATTTGCTTTGATAGACAAAAGACGACCAAAACCAAATCAGGCAGTGGTTGTAAATCTTGTTGGTGATCTACAGGATAAACATGTCATCATTATAGATGATATGATAGATACAGCAGGAACCATTTGCAATGCTGCAGAAACTGCCATTGCACATGGAGCAATAGATGTCACCTGTGTTGCAACCCATCCTGTTTTGTCAGGAGAGTCAATCAATAGATTGAAAAAATCTTCTCTGTCCAAGGTAATTGTATGTGATACAATTGCAGTCTCAAAGGAAAAGGTAATTGATAAATTGGAAATTGTGTCAACGGCAAAAGTTTTTGGTGAATCAATAAGAAGAATTGATTCAGGTGAATCCTTAAGTTCAATGTTTGACAATTAAAATTTTAGTGAGGAGTTAATTATGGCTACAGAATACAAATTAGAAGTAAATCGTCGTGAAGATTTTGGTAAAAAGGCGAACAAATTGTTAAGGCGGGAAGGGAATATTCCCGGTGTGTATTATTCAGCAGACAGTAAATCCAGCACACATTTCTATATAAATGCGAAAGAGTTAACTGCTGCATCCAAATCAGGAGCACATTTATATAAAGTAAGTGTCGGCGGAAAATTGAGAACCGTTTTATTTAAAGATGTGCAATATCATCCGGTCACCGATGAAGTTCTACATCTGGATTTATATGGTGTGAAGATGGATGAAAAAGTTCAGATTAAAGTTCCTCTGGTATTAAATGGTGAACCAATCGGCGTAACGGAAGAAGGTGGTAATTTGACACATCCTTTGGTGGAATTGGATATTGTATGTCTACCTACGGAAATTCCTGATAATATAGAAATTGATGTGAGTGAATTACATCTCGGTGAAAGTATGCATGCAGGGGCAATAAACCTACCTGAAAATGTTGAACTTGCAATTTCTGAAGATGTGGTAGTTGCTTCAGTTACTCATGCAATGAGAGAAGAAGATTTAATTTCTACAGTTCCGGAAGAGGAAGAAGATATTACCTTTGAAGAAGGTGAAGTACCGGAAGGTGAAGAAGGCGAAGAAGCAGACTCTGAAGATACGGAAGATACAAAAGAAGGTGATGATTCTGAAAAGTGAACATCCTCATTGGATTAGGAAACCCAGGAAGGAAATATTCAAATACGAAGCATAATTTCGGATTTTGGGTAGTGGATAGATTTTCCGAACAGCATACATTGAATTTTCAAGCAGGAAGAGGTAGTTATCAATATGCAAAAAAGAATGAACTCTGCTTAATGAAGCCAACTACCTATATGAATAAGAGCGGTATTGCTGTGTCTGAATTCTGTAATTATTTCAAAGCTCATCAGGAAGAATTGCTGGTGATTTATGATGACATTGATCTCCCGCTGGGAAACATTCGATTCAAAAAAGGTGGTGGTACGGGAGGACATAAAGGAATCGAATCCATCATATATCAACTGGGATCTGAAGATTTCCATCGTCTAAGACTTGGAATTGCTACAGAGGATGAAATGAAACCATCAGAAAATTATGTGTTATCTCCATTTTCAAAGAGGTACCAAGATAAAGTCAGGAAAGTATTAGAAAAGGCTTGCAACGGGATAAACTGTTATATTGAAAATGGTATTACAGAAACAATGAATCAGTATAATGAGAAAAATAACGAAGAAAGGAATTAGTGGATAAATTATATTTTGTATTAGGAGCTGGTATATTGGCAATGCTTTATGCCTTTTGGAAAACCGGTTGGATAAATGCTCAAGATGAAGGCTCTGATAGAATGAAGCAAATTGGAGCCAGTATTTCCGATGGTGCAATGGCATTCTTAAAAGCCGAGTATAAGGTTTTAGCAATATTTGTTATACTTGTAGCGGTTTTATTGGCATTCTCTGCAAACAGTAAGGGAGATTCCATCCTGGTTTCAATTTCATTTTTAGCAGGTGCATTGGCATCCGGATTGGCCGGGTTCTTAGGGATGAGAGTTGCAACCAAAGCAAATAACAGAACTACACATGCCGCTCAGAACGGTCTTGCTAAAGCATTAAATGTAGCTTTCACCGGGGGCTCTGTAATGGGTCTTAGTGTTGTTGGATTAGGAGTATTGGGAGTTACAGGACTATTTTATATTTATCATTCATTTGAATTTTTTACAGATTCTGCAAAATTAATCCAGGCCCTGACAGGATTTTCACTCGGTGCATCTTCCATTGCTTTATTTGCCCGCGTCGGAGGTGGAATTTATACTAAAGCTGCTGATGTGGGTGCTGATTTGGTTGGAAAGGTTGAGGCTGGAATTCCCGAGGATCACCCATTGAATCCGGCAACAATTGCGGATAATGTCGGTGATAATGTTGGAGATGTTGCAGGAATGGGTGCAGATCTCTTTGAATCCTATGTTGGTGCAATCATTGGTTCTATGGTCTTAGGCTGGGCTATTTTTGGAGAACTCATTTATGTGTTACTACCGCTTTATATTGCTGGAGCCGGCATCGTAGTTTCTATAATTGGTACATTTATGGTTTCTGTAAAAGAAGGAGGCAGCCCTCAAAAAGCTTTAAATATTGGAGAATTTGGCTCATCTGCTATAATGGTAGTAGTTATGTATTTTTTAATAACACTAAATATTGCTGACGGAATGGGAATTTTCTATGCAACTTTAATTGGATTACTGGCAGGTTTAGGAATAGGTATAATTACGGAACATTACACAGGTACAGGCACATCTCCCGTAAAATCAGTAGCCAATCAATCTGTAACAGGCCCTGCTACTAATATCATTTCAGGTCTTGGTGTAGGAATGCAATCTACAGCAATTCCAATTTTAATTATTGCTGCCGCAATTATAGGAGCTTATGAATTTGCTGGCTTGTACGGTGTGGCAATGGCAGCCCTGGGAATGCTGGCAAATACTGGTATCCAATTAGCAGTAGATGCTTATGGTCCTATATCTGACAATGCCGGTGGTATTGCAGAAATGGCGGAATTACCATCTGAAGTTAGAGAAAGAACCGATAAATTGGATGCTGTTGGAAATACCACAGCAGCAATAGGTAAGGGATTTGCCATTGGCTCAGCAGCCCTCACTACATTAGCTTTATTTGCATCATTTAGAGCAGTAGCAGGAATCGATTCCATAAACCTGACAGATGCTAAAGTGATGGGTGGATTGTTTGTTGGTGGAATGCTGCCATTCTTATTTTCTTCATTGGCTATGGGCGCAGTTGGCAGAGCAGCTATGTCAATGATAGAGGAAGTACGTCGCCAGTTCAGAGATATACCTGAATTAAAAGCGGCTTTGGAATTGCTGGGCAAAGGTGACGAATCAACCTGGTCTGATGAAGAAAAATCAGTTTATGAGGCAGGACTTAGTAAAGCAGAACATGGAAAATGTGTTGAAATTTCCACTCAGGCTGCAATTAAAGAAATGCTCATACCCGGATTACTTGCAGTATTAACACCGGTAATAGTTGGAAAACTATTCGGTGCGGCTGCATTAGGTGGATTACTGGCAGGAGTTACAGTATCAGGAGTACTTATGGCTATTTTCCAATCAAATGCAGGTGGTGCCTGGGACAATGCCAAAAAAATGATTGAAGAAGGCATAGAAATTAATGGAGAACATTTTGGTAAGGGCTCAGATGTTCACAAGGCCGCTGTAGTTGGCGACACTGTGGGTGATCCATTTAAAGATACTTCAGGTCCTTCATTGAATATATTAATAAAATTAATGTCTGTTGTTTCATTGGTAACAGCACCATTTTTATTCTAAAATAATTTATAAGGAGTAAATATGAATTTTTACGAAACTTTATACATCGTACATCCTGCCCTGGAAACAGGCAGGTTGAAGGATACAATAGAAAATGTACAGAAACAGATTGAAAAAAATGATAATAATTCAACACTTTGTACAGAATTCTGGGGAAAAAAACGACTATCATATCCCATTGAAAAACAAAAATATGGGACTTATGTATTGGTTCAGTATTCAGGAGATGGTCAGCAGATTGGCACATTCAATGTAGAAATGGAACATAATCCTAATATCCTTGCCCATATGACTGTTAAGATACAAGAAAATGAAATCCGCGAACAAGCGGAGGATATTGATTCACAAATTCTCGGTAGTGAAAAAGAAAACACCCCAGGAGAACCAGAACAGGAAGAAAAACATGAAACAGTCACTGAAGAAATACCATCGAACATAATTGACGAAAATGTGATGGAAGAACCGGAAGCAATTAGTGAAGAAGAATCAATTCCTGAATTGAAAATTGTTGAAGTACCTGACCATTCCGAAGATGGTAAAAATAAAGATGAAGAATCTTCTGAATCAGAATCAGATGCACCGGAGGAAGAAACAACTCAAGCAGAAGATACTGAAGTATAATAACAGAAAGGAATAAAAATGGCATTTATAAGTAACAGACGGATTTGTACATTTTGTGAAAATCCAGAAAGAGATATCAACTATAAAGAAAGTAAAACTTTGAGAAAATTTCTGACTGAACAAGGTAAGATAATTCCTGGGTATGTCACAGGAATTTGTGCAAAACATCAGAGGCAGCTTTCTAAAGCCATCAAACAGGCAAGGAATATTGCATTGTTGCCTTATACAGTTGATGTAAGAAATTAATTGAGGAAAAAATAATGAAAATTTTATTGAATAAAGATTTTAACACGTTGGGTAAATCAGGTGAAATTGTTAATGTGAAAGACGGTTATGCCAGAAATTATCTGTTCCCAAAGAAAATAGCGGTAATTGCTACGGAAAAGAATATAACTGCTGCAAAGGCATTGGCAGAAAAAAGAGAAATTCGTGATGCGAAGAAGCGTGAAAATATGAATGCGCTTGCTGAACGGTTAAATAAGCTGACAATTAAATTTACTCTCAAAGCCGGAGAGGATGAAAAACTATTCGGTTCTGTAACTTCTCAAATGATTGCAGATGCAATCGCCAGTAAAGGATATACTGTGGATAAAAAAGAAGTAGATCTTCCTGAGCCCATTAAACATGTAGGGAATCATTTTGTACATGTGAAACTGGGACATGGAATAGAAGGCAGGATTAAACTGAAAGTTCAGGCGGAATCCTAAATTATTACAGCTTTCTCACCATAATTTTCTGTAATTTCACACCAGTCATTACAATTTCACCTATATGATTCATTTCAAATCCATTATAATGGACACTTTAACTATATCCCAATAGTGAAGTAAATTATCATGTATGTATGCCCATGTAACATTCCCGGTTTCCAGCTTTAAAACATTTACATATACTATTCCGGAAGAATTGCAGGAGAAGATCCACCCCGGAACCTGTGTTCGTGCGCCTTTTGGTAAACGGAAAATGATCGGGTATGTTGAAAAAATAAACAAAGAATCCAAATTTACCGGGAAAATTTTACCACTTACCGGGATTCATGAAAAACATCTACACATTCCGGAAGAGCTTTGGAAAACACTGGAATGGATGAGCCGGTATTATCTCACCCCACTCGGTCAGGTAATGAAATCTGCCATACCATTGAGTTTCAACAAATCATACAAACCACCCGAATTGTTGTTTGTTTCTATTACAACTGAGGGACTGTCAGCACTCAAAAATTGGGATAAGAGAGCACCTGCACAAAAACGAATTTTAGATGCATTATCCATGGTGAATGAAAAAGTGAGTGTATCTTCTTTGAAATCCCTGGCATCTTCAGTAAACTCTATATGTCTGAAATTATCAGATATGGGATTTGTTCATTTGACAAAAAAATCACGAATTACCGACCCTTTTGATATTATGAATCCCGTCCAATTTCCGGATATAACATTAAATTCTGAGCAAGATTCTGTATTTCAACAAATGGAGAGAGGTCTACAGTCTGAAAAATTCTCACCATTCCTGTTAAAAGGAGTAACAGGGTGCGGGAAAACAGAGGTCTATTTAAAATTAGCTGAAGCCACAGTTAATGGTGGAAAAACAGTGATTGTATTGGTACCGGAAATTGCATTGACACCTGCAGTGGCACAACGGTTTCGCCATATTTTTGGTGAAAGGGTAGCTCTTTGGCATAGTAAATTAACGAGGGCAGAAAAAGGTTGGACATGGCAGCAGTTAAAGCGTGGTAAATATTCTGTTGTAGTGGGTGCAAGAAGTGCTGTATTTCTTCCATTGGAAAACCTTGGATTGATTGTTGTAGATGAAGAACAGGAACCTTCATTTAAACAAGAACATCCCGCACCACGGTATCATGCCAGAGATGTTGCTCTTGTCCGTGCCAAAAATGCCAATGCCGTTACCTTGCTTACCAGTGCAACCCCAAGCGTAGAGTCTTATCTTAATGGAATAAAAAAGAGATTCACTTTGTTGGAACTAAAAAAAAGATATGGACAATCTCAATATCCAGCGGTCAAACTGGTGGATATGAAGGTTGAACATAAACAGACACAGGATTTTACACAAACTTTTTCCACAGAACTTATTAATGAATTGGATGCCTGTATAAGCAGGAAGGAACAGGCAATCGTTTTACAGAATAGACGCGGATTTTCATTCATCCAACGATGTAGAGAATGCGGCTGGGTGTATGAATGCCATCAATGTTCAGTGACTTTAACGTACCATAAGGTCGGAAATCACATGCTATGCCATTACTGCAATTTTTCAACACCTACAATGTCATCCTGTCCGGATTGCAACACCCCTGAAATTGAATTCACCGGCACTGGTACACAGAAGATTGAAGATGAACTGCAATTTCTCATTCCTAAAGCCAGAATAATCCGCATGGATATGGATACTTCCAGAACCAGAGGTGCACATTACCGAATATTGAAAAAATTCGGCGATCATAAAGCAGATATTTTGCTGGGAACACAGATGATAGCCAAAGGTCTGGATTTTGAAAATGTAACACTGGTTGGTGTGGTAAATGCTGACGTAGGACTGTTTCTTCCCGATTTTAGATCAGGTGAAAGGGTATTCCAATTGGTGTATCAGGTTGCTGGCAGATCCGGGAGGCGGGAAAAACAGGGTAAAGCCATCATTCAGACATATAATCCCCAGGATATTTATGTTCAGGCTGCAGCACGGTTGGATACAAAAAAGTTTTATAATATTTCACTCGCTGAGAGAAATGAACTTTGCTATCCTCCATTTTCCAGAATTGCCCGGATAGTCCTCACCGGAAAGAAAAAACCAGCCGTAGAAGAGCTTTCAATACAAATGGGCGATATTCTACGTTCAGGGAATTTTGAAACTCTTGGACCGTCCCCTGCTCCCCTGGAAAGACTACAGGGTCTATGGCGTTATCATATCGTAGTAAAAATAGAAATTGACATGCCGTTTTCATTTCATAATCATTTTCAAATTAAACTGGGATTGGAAATACTGGAAAAGAAAACCCGGGGTGTAAAAGTTCAAGTGGATATGGACCCTGTGACAATGTTATGAAATTGAGAAGAAAATTAATAATATTGGTGTGTATCTGTATTTCTTTGTCTATTACACAGGAATTTAATACATCACTAGGATTGTGTCGTTTGGAGATATACGGCGGTGATGTAATGAATACTGAAGAAATTAAAAATTTAATACAATCTGAAGCTGAAAAACTTGTTGAGGAATTTGGCTTAGTAACCGTGAGACCATTTGATGTTTTTATGCCAAGAACGAAAAAAGAATTTCATAAATTAGCAAAGTCAGCACCGGAATGGGGAATTGCGGTAGCATTAAAGCACAAAAACCGCATTGTTATACAAGCACCCAATGTATCAAAAATATCTTATAGTCGTTTAGAAAAAGTGATCGTACACGAATTGAATCATCTCTATTTACACCGCTTACTGGGAAAAAAATCTGTACCTTCCTGGTTTATGGAAGGCATGGCAATGCGGTCATCAGGAGAATTTTCACTTCTGCATAAAATTGCAATTTCAAAAGCACTCTGGCAGGACAATACAATTCCATTACCAGGGCTTTATAATTTCAGTACCAAACCAAAAGGGCAAATCAAACTGGCGTATGGGCAGGCAGCAGCAGCAGTGAATGCTCTGGAATATTACTATGGTGGTCAAATTATTTACGATCAACTGAATTTACTGAAACAAGGTGGTGATTTCTGGGAAAGTTTTAATTCACTTACAAACCATGATGAAATAGATTTTCAGGAAAATTATGAGAATTACCTGAGCAGTCAATACAGGTGGATGTTTTTACTCAAAACCCGCAACCTGGCATTTATACTCTTGCCGGTAATTCTGATAATTGGATTTTGGATGAAACACAGACGGAGTAAAAAAATACTGAAAAAATGGGAAATTGAGGAAGCCCTGGAAGATTTGAATAATAATAATAAAGATGGAAATAATTCCCTGTAAAATTGAATATTAGAAAAAAACTAAAACAAATATCAAAATTGCCGGATATCAAATCGGTAAAACAATCTGTCTCTAATTTGATTAAAGAGTTATCCCAAAATGGAGCTATGGAAAGTGACACAATGCCCTATCTTCTGGATCAGTTGATACAAATAGAAAAATCCCGGACGTTAGAGAGGGCACAGTATTATCTGAATCGATTGGAGAAAAGCTTATCTGAAGTAAAAACTTCAACAATCAACGACATCAATCTCAATCGATGGAAAGAATACGAAAACATTATTACTGACAGTCTTTGGCAGATTGATGGACGGGATGGTTCTGGAGTACATACTGCAGGTTACTGGGGAAATTTTATTCCACAGATTCCCCGACAGATGATTCAGCGCTATACAAAAGAAGGTGAATGGGTGTTGGATTGTTTTTCGGGCAGTGGCACCACATTGATTGAGTCGCAAAGATTAAAACGCAATGGGATTGGAATTGAGCTTCAAAAAAAAGTTGTTGAGACATCACAAAACCTAATAAAATCAGAAAAGAAAAATTCAACAGTGGTTGCCGATGTTGTTTGCGGTAATAGTACAACCATGGATTATCAAAATATTTTGAAAAAATTTGGTATTGATAAAGTGCAACTGGTGATACTGCACCCGCCTTATTATGATATCATAAAATTCAGTGATGATAGAAATGATCTCTCCAATTCAGAAAATGTGGATCACTTTTTGAGAGATTTCCAGACAGTTGTGGAAAAATCTGTAAAAATTCTGGAAACCGAACGGTATCTGGTGATTGTAATTGGGGATAAATATGAAAAAGGAGAATGGATACCACTGGGATTCAAATCCATGGAATTGGCAGCTCAATGCGGATTAACTTTGAAAAGTATAGTTGTGAAAAATATTGACCGCACACAAGGTAAAAGAAAACAGAATGAACTTTGGAGGTATAGAGCTTTATCTGGTGGATTTTATGTCTTTAAACATGAATATATTTTCATCTTGCAAAAAAAATGACGCTGGAAGAACGGGAAAAAGAACTGAAAAAACGTTGGGAATTTCCTTATAAATGGGGACAAAAACAGAATAACAGAGATGACAACGCAACACGATTTGTATATGATGTATTTTATTATGATGAATTAATTGAAGTGATGAAACAAAAACTGAAAAAGAGACAAAACAAAGAACACCTTTTCAATTATGGGTTGAATCGGTGGTATAATTTCTGGTCCGCAGATGCCGTGGAGACTATTTTCAATCTTCTCCCAAATGTGCAGCCCATACGCAATATGCGGGATTTTCGAGCTGATTTTAAAATTCAGGGAATCCGTTTTGATCATAAAACCACGGTTTTCCCCAACGGATATAAAAATTCACTTTCATCGGCAAAAACTAACCCGGAGTCCCTCGTAAAATGGCTGTATCTGCACCAAAGCACAGAACAAAGAGAACATTACAAAAACCGGCTGTTTATTGTGATGTATTCTGAAGATAAAAAACACTGGAAACTGAAATCTGAAATCTGCTGGTTGAACGAATTGATTCACAGATATATTGAATCTGTTAAAGTAGAAAACATACCACGATATTCAATTGGTAACCATAAAGGTGTAGTGTCGGATATCATCTGGGCAGTGAAATGAAGAACATAGTTTTCTTAATTTTTCTGGAATGTATTTTTTCCCAGACCACTTTTCATTTTCTCGAGCAACCAGTGGATGCCCGCTCACTGGCATTAACCAATGGCACTTCCGCTTCCCCATCGGAATATTTATCCGTAAATCCTGCGACTGTCAGAACAGAATCTTCGGGCATCCGATTCAGCAATATCAATTTTCCAGCTGATATTCATAATTATGAACTCTCCTTCATTACCAATATGATAACCAGTGTAATATTTGGGAGAATTAAAACTGCTGATTATGGAGAATTCATTGATGGTGCAAATGAAGAAACCTCCACGGCAAAAGATATCATTTTAGAATTGGGCTATAAATCAACTATAAAAAATGTAATCTCCATAGGAATAATGGGAGGTTATATAAACAGCCGAATAGCAGAATCAAAATCCTCCGGGATTTTTAGTAATGTTGGAATTCGGATTCGGTTGATGGATAATCGACTGGGGGTGGGTGCAACACTTACCCACTTTGGCACACAATTGGAATATTATGGAGACACTCCGGAATCTTTCCCAACAGCAATACGTACAGGATTGTATTTCCAACCGATGTATTTACCTGCAAATTTAAGTATTGATATTATCAATTATTTGGAAGGAAATACACAGTTAATTGGTGGAATTGAATTTCATCCCCGGAAAAACATGGTTTTCAGAATAAGCTCAGGAAGTTATAAAACTGATCTGTCTACCGGTGAATTCTCTGCGGACTTTTTCAGCGGTGTAGCTATCGGTGCAGGATTTGAATTTGGATCAATACAAATTGACGGCAGTGTGCAAAATCTGGGACCAGCAGGAGTAATTACTGGATTGACCGTTGGGTGGAAGGAATTAACAACAATTCAATAATTCCTTTAATCCATCCAAATACGCTACTACTGGATTTTTATTTACAATTATTTTTTTTGGAGTCAGGATCATACCATCCGTTTTACCGAAGTGAACAGTCACAAATGGAAGATCAATAAGGTTAAGCACTTCCTGTATCATATACCCGGAATGGCTCCAAACCCCCGGGGAGAAAATCAATCCATGTGCTTTATTCCGATTACGGTTGAGAAATGAAACTGCTTTTGATTCATCATTGGTTTGAAAAATCTTTAATTCCACATCAGAATTTTTCATTTCCTTTCTCAGTGAACGATTAACTTTATCCAATGTAATATTGGTACCCAATTTTGCCGACCTCAATCCCAGCAAATTCATATTTGGTCCGTGAAGAATTAATATTTTCATTTCTATACCAGTTGTTGTTTATACATTTCCACAATTTTTGTATGGCAATCAAATGCTAATGAAGGTAGATCATTCAACGGGAAAAATTCTGCCTCTTCAGCATCATCCATCGGAGTAAGATTAGTAAAATCATCAATCTTCATTTCTAATCCCAATAAAAGAACATCACCAAACATTGATCCAAAATGAGAACAATGTCCAATAAATCTACTGAATTTTCCTACGAGACCCGTTTCTTCAAGTAATTCCCTTTCCGCTGCAATAACGGGTGTTTCATTGAGTTCTATAAACCCGCCTGGTAAACCCCAGAGTCCTTTTCCTGGTTGATAAGCGCGTTTTACCAGTAAAATATCATTATATTTCGGGCAGACCAGGGTTGCAGTAGGTTTCGGATTTTCATAATGTACAATACCACAATTTTCACAGTAATATCTAAGATTCCCTTCCTTCCAGCCGTGATGATTTTTATTACCACAATTTGAACAGAATTCCATATATGCCATTATCAAAGTTTAGGAGTATTATCATAGTGAATCCAACTTGGAAATAACCGGAAGTACTGGGTTAAATTATACACTCATGATAGTGGGAAAATCCATACTTACAATTGGTTCTGTGGCATTTGACGACTTGGAAATCAGAGGGATTTCATATCCAAATACGCTCGGAGGCTCAGCAACCTATTTTTCTTTAGCAGCTTCTGTGTATACACCGGTATTATTAAATGCTGTTGTAGGTAGAGATTTTCCTCAAGAACATATTCAACTGTTCAAATCCAAAGGAATCAATCTGGATAATTTTCAAATTAAAGATGGAACAACATTTCATTGGGGGGGGGGATATTCAGATGATCTTGCAAATCGGGAAACCATATTTACAGAATTAGGTGTGTTTGAACAGTTTCAACCCGATATAAAAAACGGTGAACAGTTTAATGGAATTGTATATTTGGGGAATATTCAACCTGAGCTGCAATTATCAGTTCTTGAACAGGTGCCAAATGCTGAAACAGTCATAATGGATACCATGAATCTATGGATTGATTCCAGTCCGGACCTGCTGTGGAATGTGATTGCAAAAACGGATATATTTCTATTGAATGATGAAGAAGCGGTACAACTCACGGGAAAAGTTAATCTTTCAAAAGCGGCAAAATTGCTACGTGAATCAGGACCGGAATGTGTAATAATTAAACAGGGAGAATATGGATGTTTGGTTACAACAGAGTTGTCTAATATTCATATTCCTGTATTTGAGGGAATAACCGCACAGGATCCAACAGGTGCCGGGGACAGTTTTGCAGGCGGTTTTTCAGGATATCTGGCGGTGAATGGGATTAACCGTATCATAGATGCAGCAATTCATGGTACGGCTATTGCCAGTTTTACTGTTTCAGAAATTGGTGTAAATGGACTACTTAAAGCAAATAAAGAGTCGATTACAAAAAGAGTAGGTTTAATTAGAAATAAAATGGAGATATCAGTTAAATGAAAGTGAAAAATTTAAAATTAGTCAGTATAGGACTTACAGGCATACTTATCTTATTAACTGGATGTGTATCAGAGAGCATGGAATTTACAACTGCTAAGACAGCATTGCGCAGTGAAAAGGATTTTGCACGAGCAGAGGATTGGTTTAAAAAGGCAATGATTGCAGATTCACTCAATGCAATGGTGCCGTATATTTATGCTACGGAAATTATGCGACCTCAAAAAAGATACAAAGAAATGGCAGAGATGTTTGCAGAAGCAGAACGCAGGAATCCGGATGCAAAATTAGATAAGCCTTTTATGAGTGAGGACAAATATATTGCAACTGTTAGTCAGGGTATTCACATTTACAGACAGGAAGCTTGGGGAATTTTATTTAATCAGGCAATCAGTAATTATGAAGCACAAGATTTAATCACCTGTATTGAAAAATTAGAAGTTGCAAAATCAATGTATCCGGATGAAATAAATACGTATGTATTGTTATGTAAAATACATATCAACGAATTACAAAAAACCAGATTGAGAGATGATAATGAAGAGAAAGAAATGCAATTATTTGATATTATTTATCAGAATTTAAATGCAGGGAAAAAAATAAACCCTAACAATTTTGAATTATTAACAGTTTCTACAGATGTAGCAATTTTAAAAAAGGATATGAATTCTATTAAAGCACTACAGCAAGAGTTAGAGAATATCAACATAGAAGAAAACAATGTTCGGACATTTGAGCTTATGGCACGATTATCATCAGAAATGGGTGATTATAAAAAATCCAAGGAGCTATATATAGAAGCACTGGAATTAGTTTCAGATTCTGAGCAGGGAAATATTTTAAAACAACTCATTAATGTTACATTTGAATTATCAGAATATGATCTTGCAATCCAATACGGAGAAGAGGCAATCAAAAAGTTTCCGAATGACCCTGATATTTATTACAATGTAGCGGTATTCTATTATAGTATTGCATCGGAAAAATATGATTCTGCATCAACCCTGTATAATAAAATAATTAAAGACGATAAAAGAAACTCTCTTGAGATGCAGTCTGTTTTGGACAATTTCAAAAAGGCAAGATTATATTTTGTGAGTGCAAAAGATTATTTTCTTGAAGCATCTGATCTAAACCCAGATGATGAGACCAGCCTGGATACAGTGAAAGGAATTAATCGTATGTTAAATAATCTTGATGATTTATACATTCCTTCTATACGGGAAATGTTGGGAGATTAAAAATATTCAAAAATTAAAAAGGGACTCCGAGGAGTCCCTTTTTATACACCGGAAATTAATCCGGTGATATCCTCCGCAGTCCTCCTCCTGTTAGACGCACATTCCTCCATGAGCTCTAAAATTGAAATAATAACAAATAGGCAAATAATTATCATTAGTTAATCCTAAGTCAGGATATTTCTCACCTTTCAATGAAGTTTTAAAACCTATATTAATAAGATTGATAAACATATATTGACTATAAGGTAAGACAATACAGAAAATTATAAAGCGACATAGGTCACAAAAATGAAGTGGAAAGTAGAATGTTTTAGATTGTTGGTAAGTTGATTGTAAAGCGGTAAAAAACCCGAGTGTTTAAAGAATCAACAAAAATTTATAAGGAAAAAATTCTTAACCGATACGCCTTCTTTTTATGAGGTATTCTGACAAAGCAAGATCCAGAGATTCATCGGTTTTGAGTAGTACATAGTCAATATGGTTTGCCCTGAAAATTGATTTAAAATAGTCACAATACGCTTTCATGCTTTTTTGGTAATCCTGTCGTATATGCCAAGGTTGGGTGATAATTTCTTCTCCTGTTTCCATATCACGGAAACGTGTATGCTGGGAAAAATCCAGTTCAATTTCCTGGGGATCAAGTGTGTGAAAAACAATCACTTCATGTCCCTTATGCCTGAAATGTTTTAACCCTGAGATTATTTTTTCAGGATCATCAAACAAGTCAGAAATGAGAATGATTAGTCCTCTTTTTTTTATCATTTCTGCAGTGTGATGGAGTACAGGAGCAATCCGAGTATCGTTTCCTGGTTGTATTTGATTCATTTTACCGAGAAGAATTTTTAAATGGCTGGATTTTGATCGTGGTGGTACATATTCCCGAATTTCATCATCAAACAGGGTTAGCCCAACCGCATCCTGTTGTTTCAACATGAGGTATCCCAACGCTGCAGAAAGAGTCTGTGCATATTCCAATTTAGTCATGGGCACTGATGCATAATCCATTGAATTGCTTTGGTCAACCAGTATATAAGACCGAAGGTTGGTTTCTTCTTCAAATTGCTTAATATAAAACCGGTCTGTTTTACCAAACAATTTCCAATCAACGTGACGAATTTCATCTCCAGGTCCGTATGCACGATGTTCAGAAAATTCCACAGAAAAACCATGATATGGACTTTTATGGTGTCCAACGATAAATCCCTCAACTACCATTCTTGCCTTGAGAGATAAGTTATTGAGGCGGGCAATTATATCTGGTGTCAGTTTGTCAGAAACCGTCATGGATTCAGGCAGATGTGGATTCTATGAGTTTTTCGAGAATATCGTCTGTTGAAATATTATCTGCTTCGGCATTGAAATTTGCAATTATACGATGTCGGAGGACTGGTTTTATGATCTGTTTTACATCATTTATATCTGGTGTAGTTCGGCCATCCATTGCAGCAATTGCTTTTGCACCCAAAATGAGGAATGTACTTGCTCTGGGACCTGCGCCCCAATCCAGCCAATCTTTTATGAAATCAGGAGCTCTGTCATCAGCTGGTCTGGTGCAACCTACAAAGTTCACGGCATACTCAACCACATTGTCAGCAACGGGTATATCCCGAACAATTTGCTGAAACTCCAGAAGTTCCTCCTGTGAAATTACTCTGGACAACTCCGGCTCTTCAACTCCTGTTGACGAATTAACAATTTCTTTCTCTTCTGAATGTTTGGGATATTCAATTTTTAACTTAAACATAAAGCGATCCAATTGTGCTTCAGGTAATGGATAAGTTCCTTCCTGTTCGATAGGATTCTGTGTTGCCAATACAAAAAACGGTTCTTCCAGGGTATAAGTATTTCCACCTGCAGTTACTTTATGTTCCTGCATGGCTTCCAGCAATGCAGCCTGTGTTTTTGGGGGAGTTCGATTTATTTCATCAGCCAGTATAATATTTGCAAAAACAGGCCCTTTGAAAAACCTAAATTCCCTTTTTCCACCGGATGGATCTTCTTCAATTATCTCAGTACCGGTAATATCAGAAGGCATCAGGTCAGGTGTGAATTGGATCCTGCTGAATGTCAGATGCAATACATCGGATATTGTTTTTATAAGGAGCGTTTTTGCAAGACCGGGAACCCCCTCCAATAGGATATGCCCTCTACAAAGTAAGGCTGTAAAAATCTGATCAATAATTTTTTGTTGACCAATAATAATTTTTCCAATTTCACCGAATAGCTCGGATTTCTTTTGATGTAGTTTTTCTACTATTTGTATTTTTTCCATAATTTCCTTTAAAAATCAGCCCGAAATCTACCTTGTTCGACGGAGTTGAATCAATCAAATTTCATTGAAGATGCAGTAATTTACCCGTAATATTCATCTAATGGACAACCGAAATAATGGGATAAAAGCCCAAGTGTCAAGAAATATCAAAGAAAATAAAGAAAAAATTGTTCTCAAGGGAATGATCTTATCAGAGCTTGAAGATTGGTGTTTGGATAACCATCAGACCAGATTCAGAGGACGGCAGTTATTTGAATGGATGTATCGGCATGGTCAGAATAATGCTCAGGCAATGACTAATATTTCTGCAGGATTTAGAAATTATATTTATGAGAATTGCATTTTATCTGTATTGACACTTGAAAAACAATCAAAATCAAATAATGAAGCAACGATTAAATACCTATTCCGACTTCAAGATGGCAATTTTATAGAGACAGTCAGTATGGTAGAAGATGACCGACATACAGCCTGTCTTTCCTCACAGGTCGGCTGTAACGTGGGTTGTACATTTTGTGCAACCGCGTCTATGGAATTCACACGGAATCTTAGTACAGGTGAAATTGTGGAACAATTGGAGTATATCAGAAAAAATGTGGATACACCTATAACAAATGTGGTTTTTATGGGTATGGGTGAGCCAATGTTGAATTATAAAAATGTGATGAAAGCTGCTGACATTTTCCATGATCATTATGGGTACGGGTTGGCATCGAGCAGAATTACAATATCCACCGCAGGTGTTGTTCCAAAAATTAGGCAATTTGTTGAAGAAAACAAAAAGTATAAACTTGCAATTTCGTTGAATGCACCAACAAATACGGTCAGAAGAGAAATTATGCCCATTAATGCTACTTGGAACATTAAGGAGTTGATAGATGCAGCCAGACCATTTATTTCAAAAAAACGCAGAAATATTATGTTTGAATATGTTCTGATGGAAAATATTAATGATTCTATGAAAGACGCACAAAACCTGATGGAAACAGTGAAAGGATTGAATTGTAAACTGAACATCATTCCTTTTAATGAAACAGACGGAAAATACAAAAGACCATCTGATAACAGAATTGAAGCATTTATTCAGAAATTGATACAAAATCAGAAAAAAATTGGATTCAGAGTGTTGGTCAGATGGAGTAAGGGGCAGGATATCAATGCAGGATGCGGTCAACTTGCCGTATTGAATACATAAATTTGTTTGGGTTTACAAAAATAATTCGAAAAAAAATTGATGTAGTTCCCAGAGTTGGAATAATCCTCGGGTCTGGACTTGGTGGATTCACCGATCACATTGCAGAGTCATCAATCATTAAGTATAGTGAAATTCCCGGATATCCAATTTCAACAGTACCGGGTCATGCAGGGGAATTTATTATCGGGTATGTAAGTGATATACCGGTTATCTGTGCTAAGGGAAGATTTCATTATTATGAAGGACATAGTATTGAAACTGTTACTCTGCCAATAGAGGTGTTTAATGATCTTGGATGTGATACGGTTATAGTTACAAATGCAGCAGGATGCATAAGAAGAGAATGGAAACCAGGCGATTTAATGCTTATTACAAGTTTATTGGATTTTACATTCATGAAAAATGGGTTATCTATCAAATCGATGAATGAAATTGTGGATTCAAAATTAGGATTAATTATTGAAGCATCTGCTCTGAAACATGGAATTAATCTTCATCAGGGAATGTATGCATGGACATTAGGTCCATCTTATGAAACTCCCGCTGAAGTACAGAAAATTAGATCAATGGGCGGAGATGCTGTAGGAATGTCCACATATCCGGAAATTTCTAAAGCTAAATCAATAAATATGAAGGTATTAGGCATTTCCTGTCTCTCAAATTATGCAGCAGGTATAACAGACAAACCACTGACTCATCAAGAGGTTTTAGAAGTTGTAGATAATTCAAGTAATTTATTTTCAATTTTAGTGAAAGAAGTTCTTTATAATATTTAAATTAACACAAATTGGTATAAGGGGAATTTAATGAATTATCAATATGAAAATATTTCTGATTCCCAAATAAAAGCTGAACAGCAGGCTTATCTGGTGAAGGTATTTGGATGGATGGGAACAGGTCTCATTACCACAGGAATTGTTGCTGCCTGGGTAGCACAAAATATAGGTTTTATTAATCCATTGTTGTTTTTTGGTGCTGTTATAATAGAATTTTTTCTGGTCTACCGTATAGCAAGATATGTAATGACTATGTCAGTGAATATGGCAACCGGGACTTTTATTGGGTATTCAGCACTTAACGGGTTTACACTGTCAGGACTGTTTTTAGTATATACTGCGGAGTCATTAACATCAACCTTTTTAATTGCAGCATCTTTATTCGCATTTATGGCAGTATTTGGATATACAACCAAAAAAGATCTTACAGGAATGGGCAGCTTTCTGTTTATGGGATTGTTTGGTATTATTATTGCCATGGTAGTTAATATGTTCATAGGAAGCAGTGCGGTGTCATTAGCAGTGTCCTGTCTGGGAGTGATTATCTTCACCGGATTAACTGCATACGATGTGCAGAGAATACTAAAAATAAATATTATTGGAAATGCCGACACCGACGAGGATACAAAAGAAGCAATATTGGGTGCGCTTACGTTATACTTAGATTTTATCAACCTTTTTATAATGCTTTTACGACTTTTCGGCACAAGACGGGATTAATTCTGTAACAATATATTGGTATAATATTCGATTATTTAGAATATAGGGCACTATATGTTGTGTAATCCACTGAAATGTAATAAATGATTTGCATGGTGTAGGAAAAACCATCGAAAATCTACTGCTACAATATGAAAGGGTTTTTATGAATACTCAAACATTTACTGAAACTCACCATAGATCTTACGACCAGTTGCTTAAGCGTTGACATTGCGCAGAATTCAGAAGCAGAAATTTTAATTTAATTTAGTAAAATTTACATATAGACTTCTATATAGATCTGGATAATACCGGATAAAAGTGTAGAAATCAATAGAAAAAAAACAGGAGATAAAAACATGGCACTTAATGACGTAACAGGAACAGTAACCACTGTTGTAGGTGGTCTGGTATCAGTACTTAAGGCATTAGTTGTATTCTTTATTTTTGCCGGCATACTTTTTACTTTGCCGTCAGGAGTAGCACCAGTAGATGGCATTATGTCATTAGTCGGTGCATTTATGGACAACGGATTAGTTGGCCTGCTTGCACTACTGGTATTTATGTCATTCCTAAAATAAGGTAGTAAACTTTTCGGCGGGTCTCTTTATGGGACCCGCTGAATTATTATCCTGAACACAAAAAAAATAAAGGAAAAGGATGAAAGAAGCGATTAATACTATTACTGGTTGGATTGGCACTTTCAATGAACTGCTGAAGTCATTGATCGTCCTTGGGGTTGTTGTTGGTATTTTGTTTGGTGACAAATTTGGTGTCATCCAGGGAATCAGCAATCTCATGGGGCAGCTTGGTGATGCAGGGCTTGCAGGGTTGGTAGCGTTAGCGCTGGTAGCAACCTGGTATAAAAAGTAACCATTCAATAATAAAAATTTCAACAAGCTCTTACTTTTAGAGAATTAACTAAGTTGAAAAATTTCGTAGGGAAATTGAATAATTGAATTTCTTGCGATAATTAACAAATAAGGTTGATAAGAGTAAAACCTTAATAACTACAATCAACAAAAGTAAAAAAA
>CAYFPO010000011.1:0-50797 GCA_964345035.1 uncultured bacterium | reverse complement strand
TATGAAAAGAATGAGTACAAATTGTTCAGTTGATTTAAGTAATGATGGTGAATTTACAACCACATATATTTTAGGAGGGTTAACTTTTCGGTTATAATTATATTTTGTTTCTCCATATCCTGATTAATTCATGAGGTATTGTAATAGGGTCCTTATGAATTATTCAGGTTAAATGGTAAATACAGCAATGTTGCTGGATTTGTGCAAATAGTGTAATATTCACTATGAATACTAAAACCTACAGCCTTGTTTCCGGAATAGTTTTTGGATTGGTTTGTATGCTGTATCTATCCACCTTGCTTAGCGGTAATACTATTGCTGTCGGCGGATATGAATTGCCAATTACTGCAAATGGTACCGGGAGTTTTCAGTTCTGGGAACCAAAGTCATATCGAAGTGAATTTCCTCCTAAACAGATATTTTTTATTGAATAAAAAATTCAATTTTCTCACTTTCTTATGACAGTATAAGTTATTTAACTTTGTCTTGGATAATTATTTTGAAAAAATAAGAAATCAGGGAGTATTATGAAAAAATTGATTCCGGTTATATTAAAAGGATTGGGTGTAGTCATTGTTTTGGCAGTTATAGGATATGGGATAAAACTGCATTTACAGTCAGATCAACAAAAATTAGATGAATTAAATGCAAAGAACAGTGAATTGCAGATCGAGCTCAACCAGATTAAACAGGAACGAATCAATGAAGAAAGACGGAAAATGCAGCAGAAAATGGATGATCTGGAATTCGAAAACACAAAATTGAACAAAGAGGTTCAGAAACTACAAAAAGAAGTAGAAAAAAATTCCAAAAAATCTTTCTGATCACCTGCATTGACAATCAGAAAACTATCTAATAGTGTATTTTTCCTCACCTTCGCCAGCGCCGGATTTTTTACATTTATCATTCTAAATGGAATTGCCATGCTTCTCTACCCCGGCACTACTCACCTGGACCATACCACTTCCGGATATTCTTTCACACATAATTTTTTTAGCGACCTGGGAAGGACAGTAACCTTTACAGGTGAACCCAATTTTTTGTCATCCATTTGTTTTATTCTGTCCGTTATGGTAGTTGGATTTAGTCTTACAGCATATTTTTCCACATCCTGGAGATACTTTCACGATGGTAAACTCAGTCAAAATTTGAGCAGAATCGGATCTATATTGGGAATGGTATCCGGGATTTGTTTTGTAGGAGTTGCTCTCACTCCGGATAATTTATACCACGAGAGCCATATGTTTTTTGTCCATTGGGGATTTAGAACCTTTCTGGCTGTGATGATTATCTACGGATTGGCTATTTTGACGAATCGGAATGGTATTCCCAAAACTTTGGCATTTTACTATCTTGGTTTTGCGTTGATATGTGCAGGATATGTAGGACTAATGGTCTGGGGTCCCGGAATTGACACTCCCGGTGGATTGATCATTCAAGTGGTATTCCAAAAAATCACCGTGTATTCTCTGGGATTCTGCATTTTTCTACAGGCAAGAGGGCTGTCTCAATATATTCAAATTCAAAACTGAAAAATTTAATATGGTAAAGTCCCAGTTGAGCCACCAAAATTGATAAATTACATATATTAAAAAAAGCAATTAATTGAGATGGTTTTTTTATAAGTTTAACTCGAAATCTCCATTAAAAAAAGTTAACCATTAATAATAATATTACTCCAAAGATTCAATTATGCAAAGGATTTAATTATGCAAAGTAAAATTATATTAATACTAATATGTTCAATTTATTTCCTAAATGGATTAAACCTGACGATCCATTTTACCCAGAATCCCCCAAATCACGAAATGCTGGATGTGGAAATTGCAGGTAATATACTAATCGTCCCGGGAAATTTGGGCGGGATGGCGATTTATGATATAGCCAATCCCGAATCACCCGAGTTGCTGACCACTTACGAAATTGGTGGATGTAAACCATACCACGTAGAAGTTAAAGAAGATATTCTTTTTGCATCTTGCAAAAATAATGGTATTGTCTTGGTGGATATATCAAACCCCGGAAACCCAGATAGGATTGGAAATATCGATTATCCGCCCGGGGATGATTTTACCTGGGAAGATATTTCCATTCAGGATGATCTTCTTGCAGTATCCGTAAACAATGATGGTGTATTATTTTTTGATATATCTGTCATACTCGAGCCACAGTTTATTTCTCAATTGATTACGGATAATGCATGGACAACTATTTTATCTAACAACCATTTGTATGTGGCTGATGGTGAAGCAGGGATTAAAATTTATGAAATAACAGATCTGGATAATCCGGATTTAATATCGTTTATCACCACAAATGATGTCACCAAGGATCTGGCTTTGGATGGTCACCTGCTGTATGCAGCAATTGGTTCAGGCGGGGTGGATCTGTATAATGTAAGTGATCCGGTATCACCTGAATATTTGGCAAATTTTAATTCTTCCGGTATGGCAAATCGGATAGATTTATTTGATGGTAAACTTGCTTTGTCAGATTGGTTAGATGTTAAAATACTGGAATGGAACGGTGCAGATTTGGAACTGATCGGGTATAAAAATACAAGCGGAAGAGCAATGGCAATCCATACTTTGGACAATTATATTTTTTCTGCCGAGTGGTCAAATATAGTTGTTTTTGAATACGGTGAGATTACCGGATCTGATTTGGATTTGGATGAGTATGTGGTGAATTTCCCACTGGTTGAAAATGGAGAGAGTGATACATTATATTTAGAGTTGATGAATAATGGTAATTCCGTGTTAGAGATTAATACTGCATTTTTTAATTGGGGAGAATTTTCAACAACCACAGATATAAACAATCTTGCACCGGGAGAATTACAGATCGTAGATATCATTTACACCGCCGGAGCTGTAAATGCATCCGGACAATATATAATTCAGTCCAACGACCCGGATGAGTCAATGGTAAGTTGTGTAATCAATGGCAATATTAACGGTATAGATGTGGGAGAGCCTGCGCCAGACTTTGAACTGCCCATTGCTGCAAATGGCACCGGGAATTTTCAATTATCAGATTATCTCGGTAAAGTTGTTGTCTTAGCATTTTTTCACCCCACATGACCGGTCTGCAGTCCGGAGTTGTCGGACTTTGAGAGTTCTATATGGGGAGTCTATCCGGAAGACGAAGTGATTGTTGTAGGAAGTTCCAAAGCAGATACGGGAATGATACAGGAATTTGCGGAATATAACGGTATCACCTATCCACTCCTTCACGATACTCCTACAGGCAATGGTCCCGGTGGCGGAATTGTATATGATCAGTATTTCATCCCCGGAAATGGCTCGCCCTATCCTCGAGATTTCATCATTGATCAGGACGGGATCATCCAGTATGCTAATAATGATATTGACACAGAAGCCATGCTACTCATACTTGCCGATATTATGGGAGAATACGGCGGTGTTCTGGGTGATTTGAATAATGACGGGACAATAGATATCCTGGATATTGTTGTTGAAATTAACATAATTCTTGGACTTATTACGCCTACTGATTATCAAAATTGGGCAGGTGATCTTAACAGTGATGGTTTAATCAATATATTGGATATTATCCAAATCGTAAATTTAATTTTGAATTCATAACTAATTTATCGGACAATGTATTGTTAGATATCTAGTATGAATTCTATTACAAATCTTCATATTTTATTACATTCAGTTACATGGATTGCATACCTGAAACCCTGTAATTTATACCAGAAGGCAGAGGATTATATTCTTCCTCCTTTCTCCTCCATGATATAGGGAGTCCTCCCCAAGGGCTCCCTTTTTTTATCCTATTAAATTTTATGGTAATTTATATTTAATTAATCTTCCTGCTGGTCTGATATAATTTCTTGCATTAATTTATCCGGTAGAATTCTTCAAAAATAAAGGGCGGAAATGAAATATACAATTGATACTGAAATAATGATAAATGATAAATCCTGGCGGATTGCTGAGTACCGGATGCGATTCGGCAGACAATGGGTGTATGTGCTGTTGCGGGAAAAGGTGGACGGCAGTTTTGATTCTCTCTATTTGGACGAAAAAAGTCTGGATAAAATCATACATACAGAACCCCAGGGAGAAACACCCAATGTAAAAGAGCTCCATTTGGATGAATAGGTATCGGTAAAAGCTGGAAATGAATTATGAGATTAGTTTACTTTTATATGGTATTAAAAAAGCGGGTGGGACGACCCGCTTTTCAATGCTCGTATCACAATCGTTGGAGGAGGAGGAAAGAAAATGAAACAAGCGCTTTTTAACTATGGAAAAATTAGACAGTCTACAGTATAACCAATTATAGGGATTAAACTGATATATTTGTAAGTGTTTCCCTGATACCATTATTACCCATTTTTGAATTATTCAGGAGGAGTCCATTGTCAAAACCAATATTAATTAACTACACAGATCGGCATGATCATAGTCCGGAAGAATTAGAAGAAAACGCAACTAAATATTTTTCAAAAATACAAACAAGGCGGACAATTCGTCAATTTTCGGATAAACCAGTACCAAAAAAAGTCATTGAGCATTGTATTAAGGCGGCTGGGTCTGCACCCAGTGGGGCTAATCTCCAACCCTGGCATTTTACCGCTGTATCTGATCCGGAATTGAAATCAAAAATACGAATGGGCGCTGAAAAGGAAGAAAGGGAATTTTATGAAAGCAGAGCCCCGAAGGAATGGCTGAAGGCACTGGAACCTTTTGGGACCGATTCACATAAACCATTTTTAGAGTCTGCACCATGGTTGATTGCCATCTTTATGAAAAAATACGGAATTTCACCTGAGGGTAAACAGTTCAAACACTATTATGCTTCGGAGTCTGTGGGTATTGCTACAGGTTTGCTAATTTCAGCTATACATCATACCGGACTGGTATCATTAACGCATACTCCCAGCCCGATGAATTTTTTGAATTCAATTCTTGAAAGACCAAGTAATGAAAAACCGTATTTACTGTTAGTTGTTGGGTATCCGGATAATAATGCAAAAGTCCCGGATATTAAGAGGAAGTCTTTATCTGAAATATCTAATTTTGTGTAATGGATTTAGCAACTGCATATAAAATTCTTGGAGTGGGGCCGTCCAGTACACAAAAAAGTATCAGGGAATCTTATAAAAAACTTATAAAAAAATGGCATCCGGATAAACACGATACCAATGAAAATAACCGCCGTGTAGGGGAGGAAAAATCAAAATATATAAATCAGGCATATCGGTACCTCACCACTCATAGATCCTGGGATAACAGAAAAAAAAGTACTAAATCAGCCCATCGAAATACATCCAATACTAAAATCAATCTGCAGAATTTATTGGTAACTACATTTCAGGTAATATTCATTTTCGCCGGGCTACCATTCCTTTTATTCTGGAGCCATCCACTGCACATTGAATATTTTCCCTTTCTCCACAACCAGGATATCAGACCGGAACTCCATTTTGATGAATCGAAAATATTCATAGCTACTGAAAAATTCTTACTCACCAATGACAGAGAAATTTCTATTTTGGAAAATCCAAGGATGGTCAATATCCTCAGGAAACCTTCAACATTAAAGGCATTAATGGATTCATTATTTATTCTGTATTCATCTGCTGACTATGAGCTTATTGATTTGGATTCTGATGGTTATAGGGAAATGATTCTGCAAATATATTCAGATTCGGATCAATCTTATCAACAGTCCTTATGGATAATGAATTATTCAGGGGAATTCAGTTATTCCCTTTGTGAAATATTGGAGGACGGAGCCTTAATAGATTTTCAGACTAGTGAGATTCATCAGCCAATTACGGCTTTCAGAGGTTTTTACTTTTGTGATACCTGTACCATTTCACCATCATTAATGAATCTGGAAAATAAATCAAATGGGTTGGCAAGCATTCAATATCAATTTTTTGATGAAGGTCTTACCTATACCCGGGGTACCCGCTCAGGAAATAATGAAATATTGAACATACTCAAGTTTTTAAAAACCAGAGGTGTACCTTCCTTAAAAGAGGAATCTATTGATGATGGAACTAGGCGTGCTTATGCAGAAACCCTTGCGGGACATTTTTATCGAAATTATGATTTGAATAAAGTACGGGAATTGTATTACAAGTATTATGAGGGAACCGATAAACACAGAGTCTGGAGCGGCATTGTGAGTAAATTAATTCTGGAATTTCCGGTACGGAAATAACCAAAGAGGATATTTATTTTAGTGTTAAATTACATGGGTAGGAAAAATGTTTACCAGAGAATTTAGATCCACAATGCTGATTCGAATGCTCGGGATAACCAAGATCCCAATGATTTGGTTTTGTAAACCGTCCGTCATTGAAATTGATGATGATCGTTGTATTCTGCGGATTAAACTTAAACGCAGAACAAAAAACCATGTGAATTCAATGTATTTAGGAGCATTAACTGTAGGCGCTGACCTGGCAGGAGGAATTCTCGCATTGGAACTCGTGAATAAAACCGGAAGAAAGATGGCTCCTGTGTTTAAGAATATGCAGGCAAATTATCTGAAACGGGCAGAAGGTGATGTATATTTCACTTGCCTGGAAGGAGATAAAATCAATAAAATGGTTCAACAGGCGGTGGACACCGGTGAACGTGTCAATCTACCGGTCAAAATTACTGCAACAGTTCCTGATAAACTGGGAGATGAACCGGTAGCAGAATTTATCCTCACATTGTCAGTTAAGGATTTAACACAAAATTAGTTAAGTATGATGAACAAATCAAAAATTCTCAACATTTTAATAATCTTTAATATTTCATTACTCTTTCATGGTTGTGCCTATGTTGCTTCCAAGGTTGTCCATTTTGGAAACATTCCGCCGCCAACGGGTAAATTTTCAGTGGGAACAGATTTGTTTTTTTGGGTTGACAGTTCTCGGACGGAGTGGTTTACCGATGATTTGAATGGACCAAGAAAAATGATGGTGCAGATCTGGTATCCTGGAATTGGACATTCTTCTGAAAGAGAACCCTATATGGATCGGTTGGAAGATCGAATACCTGCATTTGCAATGGAAATGGGACTACCAACTTTTGCAATCGGGAATATGACAAATATTAAAGCGAATTCAATTTCGAATATACCCCCATTATCAGGTACATTTCCGGTGATACTCTTCTCTCACGGTTTAGGTGGAATGCGGGCACAGAATACAGTTCAGGCAGAGGAGCTTGCCAGCAGAGGATATGTAGTCGTTGCGCCGGACCATCAATATGATGCAAATGTTTCATTATACCCGGATAACACTTCTTCAGATTATTTTTCCAATGTTCCAAAAAATTCCAGTGAGGCAGAATGGTGGGATATACGACTGAATCAACTGGACAAAAGAACTGGAGATATTCGTTTTGTTCTGGATAAACTCCAGGATGTACAAATTGGAATTATAGAAACATCTTTAACAGGGAAACTGGATTTGGAAAATGTTGGTATATTTGGGCATTCCTATGGCGGCGCTACCAGCATCTGGTCAACTATGCTGGATGACAGAATTGATGCCTGTTTGGTGTACGATGCCTGGTTTTTGCCGCTTCCGGACAGTATATTGACCAAGGGGATGGAAAAACCATTTCTTCACCTGGGACAGACAGAATGGGAAAATCCGGTAAACTACCAGAATCTGGATACATTACTTTTGTATAGTAAAAATTCACATTATAAACTGGAAGTGCTGAATGCCAATCATTTTGATTTTACGGATATCCCCCAGTATTCCTCACTAGCACAAAAATTCAAAATCACCGGAAAAATCCACAAGGAAGAAATGAAGGAGATTATGAATACCGTCACACTGGATTATTTTGATTCTTTTCTCAGGGGAAAAGAGCGGTTTGACCCTGCACATATATCAACCAGGTTTGACAATTTAAAGGTATTACAACAGTTTAAATAAATTATATTTTGATCATAATTGGAGGAAAATTTCCTCAGTTTATAAAAATTTATACACTCCTTTGATAGTATATTTATTCTAACTAATTTACCTAAACATACTTTTTCTAAAGATGGTCTTTCCCCGAAAAAGTTGAGTCAAAGTTAAGCAACATTTTGTAGTCTCCTATATTCAATAGGTGTTTTATAGCCCAATGCTGAATGTAATCTTTCATTATTATAAAACACCTCTATGTATTCAAATAGATCCAATTTCGCTTCTTCCCTTGTTTTATACCGCTTATGGTAAATTAACTCAGATTTAAGCGTTTTGAAAAAAGATTCAGCTATGGCATTATCATAGCAGTTTCCTTTTCCACTCATACTCTGTCTAATCCCATTAACACTTAATTGTTTTCTAAAATCATAACTGGCATATTGGCTACCTCGGTCAGAATGGAAAATTACACTATTTTCTGGATCCGTCTTTAATAACGCTCTATCCATTGCTTTTATGACCAGTTCCTTCTTCATCCGCTTATCTGCAGCCCAGCCAATAATCTCCCTGTTATATACATCCATTACCTTCGCCAAATATAACCAGCCTTCTGATGTATCAATGTAAGTAATATCACCTACCCATTGCCGATTGGGCCCCTCAACTCCAAAATCTTGATTCACCAGATTTGGTGCAATTGGCAAATTATGGTTTGAGTTGGTTGTTGCTTTAAACTTCTTTGCTGTCTTGGAAATTATACCATTATCTCTCATAATTCGTGCTACCCTGTGCTTTGAACAGGAAACAAACTGTTCTTTAAGCTTCTCTGTTATACGGGGGCTCCCATAGATTTTATTGCTTTTCTTATGTAATTCTCTAATCTTTTGAAGTAGATACTCATTTTCTAATTCTCTTTTACTTTTTCCACGATTCTTCCACTGATAATAACCACCAGGCGTAACGCCAAACATCTCACACATCTTGGAGATTCTGTTCTTATTTCTATGCTTATCTATAAATTTAAACTTCATTTTCTTGCTTCTGAAAATATGCCCACGGCTTTCCCGCCTGCTCCCGACAAAATGGAGGGCGGGCAGGTTTTAAAATGTCACGCTCTTCTTTTACCAGTTCAAGCTCGCGCTTTAAATGACGAACTCTATTCTCATACTCTGTTACTTGGCCATTGCCTGGAAAACAGTTTCTGGAATCTTCCAGGAATGCACGTTTCCACAGGTGAAGAGAGTTCTGGCTAACGCCTAAATCCCGTGAAACCTTGGATACGCTTTGGTGTTTTTCCAAAATCAGCTTTACCGCTGATACTTTAAAATCCCGATCATAAGTCTTTCTTCTCTTTGTTGCTTCCATTAAGTCTCCTGTTTGCATTTGTAATTTAACAGTTGCTTAACTTACTGTATACTTTTTTATGGGAAGTCCACAGCTATTCATACAGTATTAATATTTAATTCCAGTAGTACAATATTTCTCCTTCTCTGCTTTTATAGTAGGTTAAGTTTCAGTTAAGTTTTGTCCATGGACCCATTAAACATTTAATCAAGAAAAACAATTCAGGAGAAAAAATATGAGTGATAATACCAGAGTGGGCGGTAAAGCCAATGATGGAAAAAATAGTAAACGTAGACGAAGTTACCGGAGAATGAAGAAAAAACTGCGGGAAAAAGCACGGAGAGAAGTAGGTATTGCCGCAAAAGCCAAATCAGTGAAAAAAGCAGCAGCACCAAAAAAGACTACAACAAAAAAGGCCACCGTTAAAAAGGTTGATAAAACAAAACCTGCAGCCAAGAAAAAAACTGCTGCTAAAAAACCTGTAGCGAAAAAAACAACCACCAAAAAAACCGCTAAAACAGAAAAAAAATAAATGGCAAAATACAACTCTAAACATGATCTGGAAAAAGGTACCGAATTACAGGTTTTAAATGAGATACAAACTTCTTATGGAGTATTAAAGCAGGGAGACGTTGTAACATTGGTTGAAGTCACACATTACCCCACAACTTATTCTGTGCGGGATAAATCCGGACAATCCTGGATGCTGAGAACCTATGATGTTGAAGAGGCAGCTGTGGAATAAAATGAAAATCATACCAGAAACAATCAAACTATCCTGTTTACCAGTGTTTCTGATTTTATTGCTTATCTTCATCTCCTGTACCCCCAAACCATCTATTCTTGAGATTACTGACAGAGATCAACAGTTTTTTGATGAATTGTTAACCCATACTGGTGAGAATGTCCGCTTTTTCCCCAGTTATGACAAAACATACCTGGCAGTTACTATAAAAGAACACCCTATCCATCTATTATATGGGACAGTGGACCATTTATTGGAGATTGGCTGAAAGAAATTGATACAAGGTTTTAACTGGAATGATTCATTATTTCCCTGTAATTTAGACATTCAGGAAGGAGATTAAACAAAAAACTATGGAGACTAAACACAGTATGAAACTGACAGAAAAAGAGATAACCGCATTCAACCGTGTGAAATCTGAAGATGATTTTTACTCACAATATGAAAAGGTAAGATCAGCAAGAAATGGATTTTTACCCAGTTATCTGGTTAGGGAAGTATTGGTAATTTTCAACAATAAATTTCCAAAAGATCACTCTGATGATTAAATCCGCTTATTGGATTTTTATTGGTACATTGATCGGTATCTGCAATTCTGCAGTACAATATGGAAATATTCATATGAATTCCGGTGAATCTTTTGATGTTACCGGTTTTGAACAAGTTATTGGAGATTCAATTTATCTAAATGTGGTGGATTATCGTTGGCAGGCGGGGACCAGAATTGATTTGAATACTGGCGATGAATTTGAATTGGATCAACCACCGGGCGGATCAATGCCAAAACAAATAATTGCCCTTTACATTGATGATATTTACCGTCTGGAAATTGTAAAATATAAATTAATGTTGAAACAGTCATTTAATATGATGGGTGCAGTTTTTGGTGGTGTGATTGGATTCGGTATTTCCACACTTTTTGGAAACACCAACGTGGAGGAGAACCAAGATAATGATATTACATCAATTATGTCTGCTGGATTTGGAGCAGCAGCAGGGTATTTTTTACTGGGGAATTTTACAAAAAAATACTGGAGGATCGTAATTGTGGATGAATTATTAACAGATCATACTCTTAAGGAAAAATCTGATCTCATAAAAAATACATTAGGTGGATTTGACCTCCACCTAAAATAATATTTAGGAAAATAATATGAAAACCAAATTC
Organism: uncultured bacterium; assembly: GCA_964345035.1. Lineage (GTDB taxonomy): Bacteria > Fidelibacterota > Marinisomatia > SCGC-AAA003-L08 > CAYFPO01. The sequence goes on along the minus strand of CAYFPO010000011.1, from coordinate 39,637 downwards.
ATTGTAATTTTTATAGGAGTATGTCTGACTTTTTTCAGCATTGCTTATTCAGTGGAAACCAACAGAGATAATCCCGGCGATCTCATTGACTATGAATTCCTTGATTATATGACCGCTGATGAGATTTTCGATTATCTGGATGATTTTCTCCCATTTCCTCCATATGGATATGGAGTGTCAATCTATAAGCTTGTGTATGAAACAGTAGATGGTGACGGTGAACCGACAATTGCCTCCGGTGCCTTGGCAATACCGGAAGTGGAATCCCTCCATTTACCATTTTTAAGTTTCCAGCATGGTACTGTGTTGGAAAGGGACGATGTTGCTTCAGTCACAGGATTTGATGGATTTTATGGTTTGATCGGTATGTGGATGGGAACAAGTGGGTATGTGACTGCAATTCCCGATTATCTTGGGCTGGGTGTGTCCGAAATATTCCATCCCTATATTATTGCGGAACCAAGTGCTACCTCTATTATTGATATGATGCGAGCCTCCCGGGAGTTCTGTGCAATACAGGAAATCAATTTGAATGGACAGGTTTTTCTTGGAGGATATTCAGAAGGCGGCTACACAACAATGGCTGCACAGAAGATGATCGAAGAAGACTATCCGGATGAATTTTACCTTACAGCCTCAGCACCTTGTTCCGGTCCCTATGATCTGTCCGGTGTTATGGTAGATGTTATGTTATCCGGTGAAGAATATGGACAACCTTGGTATCTTCCCTACACTGTCCTTGCATATCAGGATGCCTATAATCTTGTGGATGACCTGAATGATTATTTACTACCATTTTATGCAGATACATTACCCCTTTTATTTGATGGGACACACTCCACCAATGAGGTGGATGCAATCATGCCTACAGTACCCATTGAAATTTTTCATCCTGAGGTCATTGAAGAATTTGCAAATGATCCGAATCATCCACTCCGGTTGGCTTTGGCGGAAAATGATCTTATTGATTGGGCACCTCAGTCATTAACTACCCTGTATCACAGCGATGATGATGAATTAGTACCGGTAGAAAATTCTGAAAATGCATTCATCCATTTTATTTTAAATGGATCTCCACAGTTGGATTTTCAACACGGACCATTGGGCTCTCATTCAGATGCAGCAGGCATCATTTTATTGGCTGTTGCAAACTGGTTTTCTCAGCTTATGCATATTGGTATTCCGGGTGATTTGAATGAAGATTTAGAAGTAAACATTCTAGATATTACAATAGGGGTCAACATTATTTTGGAAATTAATGATCCCACATCCCACCAGCAATGGGCCGGAGATTTAAATACAGATGAAACCATTGATATTTTTGACATAATTCTATTGGTAAATTTCATACTAGATTCTTAAAGGATTTAGTTTCGTTCTACTTTTGAAAGTCTTGTAAATTTCCCGGCGAAATTTCCGTTTATTTTTTTATGGTGGTTGTAGCTCAGTTTCTGGTTAGAGCACAGGATTGTGGCTCCTGAGGTCGTGGGTTCAAATCCCATCAGCCACCCGAATAAAACTCCGTCTGATTACGGAGTATTTCTTTTTCAGTAATATAGCTTTTAATGATTATTTTTACTTAAATGTGACTTAGATCAGGCTATTAAATACTTGTAACAAATTGAATTAAATTTACGTTAAATTTATAGTGTGTCGATATTGGTAAATTTCACCATTAATTTATAAAATCGTATAATTGATAAAATTCAGAAGGAAATAAAATGAAAAAATTAATTTCAATATTATTTGTAACTGTTTCATTAACATTTGCCACACAGAATATTGTTGTAGCAGAATTATTTACTGCAACATGGTGACCATATTGCCCTGATGCCCGTGAGGCACTTCAGCAGTTATACGAAACCGTACCAAATTTTATTCCACTATATTATGAAGAAGATGGAGCTCATCCCAGCCCAAATTATTTCAGTAGAGGGTCATTTTACGGTGTAAATGGAATTCCCCATGTTCAATTTGGTGGATATATTTCTGTTGTTGGAGGTGGTGGTGATATGTACCCTTCTTACCTCGGAAAATACAATTTGCTTGTAGATGATAATAGTCCACTTAGTATAATTCAATCTGTAAATGTAGCAGGCGGAAATATTATCATGCAGGCTGAGGTGTCAGTGACTGATGATATTACTACCGGTAATAATAAAATTATTTTTATGACTTCCCATAATTATGATCCTGAATATTTCTGTACTGTTGGATCCTACGGTGAACAATCTTTTGAGTTAACTGCGGAAGGTGAATCAGATATTTTTGAGCATATTATTCCTATTTACCCTGACTGGGACATGGAAGCAATTCATGTTGTTGTATTAGTCCAATCCTGGGAGAATAAACATATTCTTCAAGCATCTTCAGCACCAATATCCTTAGAAAATTTGCTGATAATGAATGCAGAATTGATTTCCATTTACAACGATGATGATGTGGATGGACTTCTCAACCCCGGTGAATCTGCAGAATTGAATTTAACAATTTCAAATACATCTGAAGTCCTATCTGCAGAAAATGTTATTGCAACCATATCTACAGATGCCCCGGTAAATATTTTGGTAAGCGAATTTGACCTGGGCAGTCTGCTCGTTATAGGTGATATTGTGAATATTACAGTGCCCATTGAGGTTGATACAGAAATCGAATTAGGGGAAATTGTATTTGATTTCCTTATCCAAGCTGATTATACGGACACATATGGAGATGCCTACGAATATGATGTCAATTTTCCCATTGAAGTAAATATTGGATTAGATCAAGCAAATTGGCCTGTTCAAATAGGCGGTCAGATTGGTTCTTCACCTGCAATTTATGATATTGATGATGATGGGAGCAAAGAGGTGATTTTTGGTGATTATAGCGGACTTCTGCACGTGCTGGATTCTGACGGACACCCGAAAGAAGGATTCCCATTTGATACGGGAGATGATATATGGGGATCACCTGCAATCGGCGATTTAGATGGTGATGGAGATGTAGAAATTGTTTTCACATCCAAAGATAAACATTTGTATATATTAGGTTCCGATGGTAGTGTAGAAATGAGTTACAATGCCAATCAATTCCTGATGAGTACACCTGTATTATGTGAGCTGGATGGAGACTCCGAATTGGAGATTGTTGTGAGTGGATATACTTCAACCGGTGATGTTTTTGCGGTTAATCCGAATGGCACAGATGTACCGGGATTTCCCGTATCACTAAATGAAAAAGTATTGAAAGGTGCTGCAGTTACAGATTTAAATGAAAATGGACTTGATGATATTGTAGTTGCCACAGAAACACAGGATATGCTCTGTATAGTATGGGATAACGGGACCATTGATACATTAATGACAGCTCAGGATAAATTCAAGTCAGCCCCTACAATCATCAAAACTGCCCTGGGTGAAACCTTGATTCTTGCAGGCAGTAATGATCATAATTTATATGCAGTTGATACAGAAGGGAATTTGAAATTTGTGTATATGACCCAATATGATTTGACTGTTTCCCCTGCAGTTACTGATATTGACGGCAGTACCATTGGAATATTCTTTGGTGGTCAGGATGGTTTTTTATACGGTATAGATCAAAACGGGGAAGACCTACCAGGATGGCCAATTGGAATTGGCGGACAATTTACTACCTCACCTGTCATTGGAGATCTGGATAGTGATGGTATGCCTGAGATTATTTCCGGTAATTCACAGGGAGATTTATTTGCATTTCACATCGACGGAAGTATCTATAATTATTTCCCCATTGAATTTACTGCAGGTATAACCGGACCTCCAACTTTAACAGATTTGGATGGTGATGATGACGTGGAAATTTTTACCGGTGTGACCGATATTATTGCTGGTATTGACATAAAGACCGAAGGAATACTGACCAATTTCTGGAGTATGTACAGAGGTGATTTACACAGAACCGGGACATACTTTTCAACCTATTCCGGGGATTGCGGTAATCCGACTCTAGGCGACCTGGATTGTGATGGCAGTATTGATATTACCGATATTGTTAATGTAGTGAATATTATCCTTGAATTATCACCCGACTCTGATCCATTTGAAGTGTGGGCTGCAGATGTGAATGAAGATGGCAATGTAAATATTTATGATATCATTTTGATTGTGAATACAATCCTGGGATAAAATTCCCGGAAAGAATCAGCCTTCATACGACGCTCTAATTACCTCGGGTACAGTAATTGATTTCTGTGTTTGATAATCAAAGCACACTAAAGTGATCACAGCAATCGCAGTCGGTGTATCTTCCTCATCTGCAAACAAAGCTGATAGAATATCAAAACTAGTATTTCCCAATCTCGAAATTTTATTTCCGATAGATAATTTTGACGGATGACTGAGTTGTTTGAGATAATCTAGTTTCACAGATGCCATTATAAAGGGTGGATTTTCAAATTCCCATTGAGACAACATATTAATTCTTGCGGATTCAATATAGGTTAAAAACACAGAGTTATTAACATGACCCAACGAATCCAAATCCTTCCAACGGGTTTCCATTTCAAAAAAATTACTGAAATCAGAACGATGTATTTTGACTGTGTTCAAAGTCAGAAAATTTTTTGGTTTTAGTGGTTACTAAGAAATATTGAGTTGATTTATTGGGTGTTCTTTCCTGGAGTAGATTGTAGCGGCGGGGGTATCTCCCATTGCATTTCTACAATTGCATCATCCGGAACTATGTCAATAATTACCCAATATCCTCTTTGAGTTCTCCAATGTTGTAAACTGCCTACCCAGGTACCACCACCAATATTACTTGCAGCAACACCTTCACCGATTACGCCTTCAAAATATATTTCTGCATCATCAGGAATTGCTGCCGGAACCGAGGTACTGTCTACTCCAATATAGGAGATAAGGTTTGCACCATCATGGAGTGAATAAATTAAGGTCTGATCAGTCGGATATGCCTGATTCAAAGTGTAAGTTATGATTCCTTCCGGATCAGGTAAGTTCATGATAACCCAGTATCCACTACTTGGTCTAATATTTAACAAGCTGCCGACCCAAACACCATCTCCGAGATAACTTGCTGCAACTCCTTCACCGATCACACCCGTAACGTATTCTTCAATATCCTGAAAAATATGACCAATTGCGTCATTTTCCGGCAAACCGCGAAAACTGATTAAATTATTACCATCATGGAGATCATAAGTATATACTTCAAATGCAGTTGCTGTGACCGGTTCAGACCAGTCTGATTCATGCCCGTATGAGTCAAGGATTGAAACAGCAAATGTACCTGCATTAATTTCTTCAACAGAATATGACCAATTTTCAGTTAATCCAATCAAAATCCATTCATTAATACCTTCATCGAGGAAATATATATTGAATCCTGCTGCAGCTGGAATATCAGCTTGATAAGTCCAATTAAGTTCAACAGTGGATTCGGTGGATAAAGCAGTTAAATCAATAATTCCCGGTGTAAAAATCTGTTCAAGGCAATCTTCATCAGAGTTTGGCAGATGACCCGTACCACCCTCAGAACATATATCACAATCATCAAAGAATGCACCACTGTATTCTTCATCAACAAAACAAACACCGTCACATGCAGGACCCATATTGTAGCTGTAATCTTCATCAACACAAATAAAGGTATCAAAATAATAATCGCAGTCAAATACTCCATTTGCAGGACAGACCAAACATCCGTCAACATCATTACCTACTAATCCGGTGGTCCCTCCAACACATACGCTGCAATCGTCCACTACCGCCTCACCAAAACATTCACCATTGCAGTCCGCATCAGGTCCAACTATATACTCATCACTGATTTCAAGATTTGGTTCCAGACCGGTAGTACCTCCTGCACAGACTCCGCAATCATCTACAAAGGCAGTACCAAAGCAAACTCCCGTGCAGTCTTTATTTTCATTTCCTCCATCACAAATATTACAGTCATCAATATTATTAGATTCACAAAACAGGTCATCATTTACATCTACTTCATTGAGTACCCATTTTGCAGTCCATTCATTTCCTCCGAGTGCTACACAATTTTCTTCACTTATATTTTCAGGATACATACACGAATGTAAGCCGGGATTGTAAATAAAATTTTCGGGACAGACCGGATCATCCTCCTCATCCAATACAATTGAACATTCTCCTGTTTCTTTTCCCTCACAAAATTCTTTGGGGCAAATTTCAGATTCAGGAATAGATCCACAGGAGCCTAAACCATCTTCATCATTATCATAATAAAATGTGACAGTACCAGATTCTGCACATTCACCAATTACAATTGAAATATTTGGTTCAGAAGATGAAAGTGTTTCATTGTCTACAATTAGAGATTCAATATCCCGCATATTATAGACGGAGCCTTCTGTATGTAGATAAATATTATATTCCCAGCCTTCCCATTCAAGGGAATCAACGCTCCAGGAAAGTAGTATTGAACCTTCAACACCAGAAGTATTGCCGTAAATATCCCATCTGATAATTTCATCCGGAGTGTGCCAGGCTCGTTTATCAACTGAGAATGATACACTCTCGCAACATTCAAATCCATTGACGTCTTCTTCACCTAACCATTCCAGGTGTTTGAATTTAATATTAGTATGATCTCCTAATGGTGGCGGAATATCAAATTCATCCTCACCCTGACGCCAGCCGTCATCACCGCCTTCCTCAAATTTACAATCCTCATTTAAATCATCATAATTTTCACCAATATCATAAATTCCATTCTCATTCCGATCCACAAAATATTCACCTTCATCCCACTGGCAATTTTCATTAAAATCATGATATATATCACCATCCCATTTGTTATTATTTTCTGTACCGGTTGGGTTAAAATCAATATTGTAATTATCACCTTCAGGGTCAGGATTGGATTCTTCATCATAGCCAGGTTCATCCTCATCACATAGATTATCCACACCACAATCGGCGTATGGTTCATGATCTTCCATTTCAAGTCTGATATAATCACCTATCCCGAGAGTATCAACATCCCTGGCATTAAATTCCAAAGCCCATCGATATACTTCCTGAGAATGGGATATAGTTAATATTGTACAAACCCAAAACAGTACTAAAAATATATTCTTATTGTTAAATTTGTTAATCATTTATTTTAGGTACCAAACATTGTATCTAATTAAGCAGACAAAAAGTTACATAGAAATCCAATTTTCTGCACGTGATACAAATCAATATTATGTGGTTTATTCCACCACTTCGTTAGACAACCTATATTTAGTAAAAAATTCCGCCTTCCAGACCGATAAGATACTCTAAATCTGAATACTATACAATAATTAGATATAAATTAATTGACACTTAGATATGAATTAATTCAATCGTGAAATGTCTGTTTCATTTAGATTTAAACCAGGAATTAACATCCTTTTCGGTTGGAAAAGTATTTGTTTTAAATTTTGAATAGACCAAATTTCCATCCATCTTCACTTCGAATGCTCCTGACCTGGGAGGATCGGAGTTTCCAATTATTTCAGAATTTGAATCATTGGATTTTATAAGATTCGACACACGGTCGAATTCCGGATGGTAATTTCATTTAATGCAGAATTCTATTTCAAATTTCATTTTACTCCTTCTATAATAATCTTAGAGAATCAATAATACCCCAAACAGCAGGTATGAGAAGAACCCAGCCAATCAGTTTTGTGATGAAATCAATGTCATAATTACCGGTTCTTCGCCAGATGAGTTTAAAACCTACCATACCTAAAGCAACAAAAAAAAGAAATAATATTGTCTGCTGCAATTATTTTTTCACTTCCTTTTTTTCACAAATTAATTGATATAGTGATTTTTTTTCATCCAATGACCTGATTTTCAATAGATCCCCGGGTATTAATGGACCATTCGCATAAAACCACTGACGCATTCCCTGTGTGAAATAACCGTCGGAAGTCATATGAGTCCGAATATTTCCCATATTGGTTTCCAGAATAAAGTCTATATTTGAGGAAGGGAAGAAAAATCGATATTTTGCTGGAACATAAATACGATTATACATATTCATACTATGTGTATCATTTGGAACAAAAAACAATATACGGTTAATTTCCTGCGGTGGTGGATCCCATAGATCACCTTGGGTGAAGGGAGTTTTAGAATGGAGGCTTATTTCCAACTCATCACCATCACCTAATTTAAACCGATCAACAATTAATTTTGGTAGACGAATATAAAAATGATTGCGGATCTTTTGGATTTGAACACGGATTAATTTCATGTTTTTGGTTTTTTAATAAAATTCAGATGAAAACTTTTTTTATCACCTGTATTTAATATGAAAAATTACAATAAAATTGTATCAATAGACGAATACCTAATTCGAGAAGTCTTAAATGACAATGAAAAAATTATTGTAAGATTTGTTGAATTAACCAGTCCATATATCTATGGAGCACTATATAAATTCACTCAATTAAACAGAGAAGAAATTGATGATTTGTATCAATCAGTTTTTCTTAAATTATTTGAAAAAAATAAATACAGAATAAAAAATTGGAATAGAAAATCAAAATTTACCACATATCTTTACATGATCGTCATAAACACTGTTAAAGATTATCTGAGATCATCCGGATATAAACATAATTTACAATGGGTTGATTCTGAGGGACAGGTTGCAAATGGAAATGATCATGCAATTGATTCAGAAACACTACAATATTGTTTTAAGCATTTATCAGGTTATGAACAGGAAGTAATTGATTTTTACTTTTTTAAGGAAATGAAAGAAAGAGAAATTGCAGAAAAACTAAATAAACCGCTTAATACCATCAGCAGTATAAAATACAGAGCGTTAAAGAAAATCCGAAAAATCTTAAAAGAAAAAAATCACACTTCTCGTCTAACAAGTGAATAACAGTGCAAATTAAATTTAAAATCAAACTTGACAATTAAGAATCGTATGAAAAATAAATTATCAGAGGAAGAAATTCTATTTTATGTAGAAAATAAACTACCCAAAGAAGAGAGTGACCGTGTCACTAATATTTTAAGAAATGATCCGGAATTGTATGGCAAAGTGAAACTTTTGAAAGAAATGGTTGCCGAGCAGCCCAAATTACAACCACCACAATATTTGGAAAAAAGTGTGATGACTATGCTGGGAATTTCTCCAAATAATTTATTTGAGATCATTTTGAAAAAAACTGAGGGATTTTTAGAAATCATAAAAGGAAAGGATTTTTTCCGTCCGAATTTATCACTAATTCCCATACCGGTTCGAAGCAAAGATGAATCAATGAAAGTATTTTCAGTAACCTGCTCGGATTATCCAATACTATTGGAAATTATGCAAACTGATAAAATATCCTTAAGAATAAAAATAAATGAAATGGATCAATCCCAATCAATTCGATTCAAAATATTAATGCAGGGGAAGAAAGAATTAAATTTACTGCCTGATAAATCGTGTGTTACCAAACCTGTGCAAATAGAAAATGGGAATACACTTATTTCTGTGGAAGAGAATTCTACAATTTTAGGTCAAATTCATATCACTGTTAACTAAAAAATAAATCCAATTTCAATGATTCGTCTGGAAATATTGGAATTATCCAAGGGGATTCTCAGAGTTAATTTTTATGAGGGAAGTGAACATTCCCATGTGCTGAAATCCTACCGTCAAATATCGTTGGAATCCATACAGGTATATATAGATGAAATAGTAAGATATATTCCGGGAGATTATTTGAGAAGAGGTCCAAATGTATCACTATTGGATAAATATAAGAAAAAAGCAAATTTACTGTTTCAGGCATTTTTCGGTGAAATCGCAAGTGAGCTAACTGATAAAATAAATTCAGAAAACCCCAATCAGCTTTTAATCACAATGGATGAAAATCTGGTGATCATTCCTTTTGAGAATTTTTACACAGGCACAATGTTCCTCTGGGAAGGATTTATCATTACCCGGCAGATTTATACAAAAGAGAAAAATACCAGAGAAAAATCGAGAAATAAACCAAATTTTACAAAAGCAGTCTTATTTGGGAATCCCACAGATGACAAATCAATCAGTGAATCTGTCCAAACTGAGTTGCAAACTATTAATGATGTTTTAGGACAAAAGCTGTCAGTTTCAGGTCCTCATTTTGGATTAAGCATTGACAAATTAGAACTGATTGAATCGCTTTCGAATAATAATTTATTCCATTTTTCCGGACATTTTACCGTAAAAAATGGGAAATCAGGATGGTTGCTGGAAGATACAATATTCAACCAGGCAGATGTTTCGGACCTCATGACTGTTCCTGAATTTATATTTAGTAATTCATGTGGTTTTCACCAGGAATTTTGTATTGGAGGATTTATTAGGGAGTTTCTCAAAAAAGGAGTACATTCAATTATAACTACAACCGGATTAATTCCAAGCAGAGAAGCGGCTGTTTTTTCTCAATCATTTTATCAATTTTTAATGGCAGGTAAAACAATTGGTAATTCTGTATATTTAGCTAAAAAGAAATTAGTATCAAAATTTGGAATGTCAAATTTATCATGGTGTTTTTATGTTTTATTTGGAAATTCTAGACTTCAATTAACCAACCAAACCAAAACAGTAGTTCCAAAATTTAACATACAGAAAAAATCGTTGGTTTTTGGTGTTATGGTAACTTTAATGGGTTTACTGGTAATGTTCGGAGTGATGAGGTTTCACACAGACACTATGCAGATTCGGACTATTCCTCCTGGAAGTGAAATTTTAATTAACGGCAGGCGAGTATCCAAATCTCCGTGTGAACTGGCAATAAAATCTGGTGATTCGTTATTAATCACAAAAAATGGACATTTAGATCAAAAATATACTTACGGAAAAATGGATCATACCTGGGGATTGATGCCAATCAATATGCCGAATGTCATAATCACTGAAGAACACTTTTATGATGTTCCCCGTATTTCGATTGATTCTGTAAATACTGTATTATCAAACAGTGATTCACCATCGGTAGTTTTTGAGAGCGATGATTTGGAATTTTCATTAGTTATTGATCAACATAGTACAATTTTTACCGGAAAATCTATTTACCTTCAAGTAAATCCTCAACCCCATCGGTATATTATCATCATTAAAAAAATCAGTTATGATCAGATTTTGACTATCAGGCAGGATACCATCATTCAAATTCAACAGGTCGAATCAGATTGGCATTCAGGCAGGTTCAACTAAACCTGATCCAGGGAATCCCGATTTTGTCGGGACTCCCTGAACAATTTGGTTTCAATTTATGATTGTAATTTCTTCTGCAGGTGCTTCCAGTTCTTCGAATTGGGGTTGAATTTCAATCATAGGGTTAGTAACTGTAAACGATTTTTCAGCCAGCACATCACCATTTTCTGATTGGATTTCCACAGTCCAATTTCCAACCCAAATTGGATCCAGAAATTTTGAACTCCAGCAGCGCCATCCGGGTGATACACCCACATTTATCGGTACCCTGGCAATTTCTTCCCCATCAAATTTATAAACGTGACTAATGGTGGTCTCCGTAGTTGTTTCGATGGATGTATGAACAAAAAACTTTTCCAGATTGGCATCAACAAATGTGAGTTCATCTAAAGGATCTCTGTCTTTTATTTCAGTAGTAAGTGAAAGTGTTTTTACAATCGGATGAAGTATTTCAACAGGATCAGATTCAACGGAAACATCAGTTAATTCTGCACTAACTTTGGTAAATGGTTCCGCCAATGCTGATTCCGTATTCCATTCAATTTCTTCCATAGTCACTACCGGTTCATCAGCAGGTGTTTGATTTACCCCTAGATACAAGAGCCCCGTAATGCTGAGAAGCATTATCCCTGCAAGTATATTGTTCAGCTTTGTGTTTTTACTTTTCATTTTGTTCCTTTCATTAATTTATGTGTTCAATTAATCAGACGCGGGAATTATTAGATTTCTTGCAAACAGAATATTGTTTTAAATTTTCCAGACGGATATGTCCGCAATTTCATTTCTTAATTAGAGGCAAAAAATGGCAAAACGCATACAAATAGGAAATACCTTTATTGATATTCCAGAATTTCCACACAGGATCGGAGTGATCATCGGTGCAGCATTGATTATCATTGCAACCTATTCTGCAATATATACAATCGATGCAAATGAGAACGGAGTGGTACTGTTATTCGGGAAATATTCACGAACATCAGGTCCAGGGTTTCATTTCAAACTACCCTTTGGAATTGAAAAAGTCTATAAGATCAAGGTGGATTATCAACATAAATTGGAATTTGGATTTAGGACTTCTGTACCAGGACAAAGAACCCGATTTTCATCAAAAAACTTTGAACATGAATCCTGGATGCTGACAGGTGATCTGAACATTGCAGAAGTTGAGTGGATCGTCCAATACAAAATACGAGATCCAAAAGCATATTTGTTCAATGTCCGGGAGGTAAAAAATACAATTCGGGATGTATCAGAAGCAACTATGCGGTTAATGGTAGGTGACCGATCCTTTCAGGAAGCGTTAAAATCTGAAAGAAAAACAATTGCAGAAAATGCTCGAACCCATATGCAGGAAATACTGGATTCTTATGATACAGGTATTTCCATACAATTGGTTCAGCTCCAGGATGTTTTACCTCCTGAACCGGTGTCAGATTCTTTTAACGAGGTAAATCGAGCAAAGCAGGAACAGGAAGCATCTATCAATGAAGCCCGCCAAGCCTATAATAAGGAAATTTACAGAGTAGAGGGTGAAGCACAGAGAATGATTAATGAAGCTGAAGGATATGCCATTGAGAGAGTGAATACAGCAAAAGGTGATGTGCAATTATTTAGCTCAGTTTTAAAAGAATATAAAAAAGCTCCTCAAATTACAACTGACAGATTATATCTTGAAAATATGGAGAGGGTTTTGGAAAAAATACCAGATAAAGTAATCATTGACCCGGATTTGGATAATCTACTTCCATTACTTAACTTAAATAATGGAGGGTCTGGAAAATGAAAAAATTAATTATCATTTTAATTTTCCCGTTGTTGCTTGCTTTGTTTTTATCAGCCTTTATCTTAAATGAAGCTGAACAGGCTATTATTATTCAATTTGGGAAACCTATCGGAAAACCCATTACTGAAGCTGGGCTGCATTTTAAAATGCCTTTAATTCAGCAGGTGTACCGGTTTGATAAAAGAATTCTTCAATGGGATGGAGATGCCAATGAGATGCCGACGAAGGATAACAAATACATTTATATTGATGCTTTTGCACGGTGGGAAATTTCAAATCCACTGAAATTCTACAAAGCTGCGAAGACTGAAAACATGGCACAGTCCTTACTTGATGATATTATTGATGGTGCCGTCAGGGATGAAATATCTAACAGGACCATGGGTCAAATAATTCGGTTTTCTGACAAAGTGCTGGTAAAAAGTGATGAATCAATGGATGATAACCAGGAAGATCAATTTGAATCTGATGAGCAAAATGTTACAGGAGCACGATTGGAAATAATTTCCACAATTTTCAATAATGTTAATAAAAAGCTGACAGAGTTGGACATGGGAATTGATATCATTGATATCCAGCTCAAGAGAATAAATTATAATAAGGAAGTCCGGGAGAAGCTATTTCACCGAATGATTTCTGGACAGAATCGAATTGCAGAAAAATACCGTGCCCAGGGTCAGGGAAAAAAGCAGGAAATTATGGGTTCACAAATTCAGAAGAAGAAAGAAATACTTTCAGATGCTTATTTGAAATCACAGAAAATTCGAGGTGATGCTGATGCAGAAGCTACACAAATATATGCTGAGACCTACGGTAAATCCAGGGAATTTTATAATTTTCTAAAGGCGTTGGAAACGTATGAGAATACAATAGACTCTACAACAACCCTGATCTTATCAACGGAAAATCCCTATCTGAAATATCTCAATAAGCTGAAGTAATATTCACTATAGAAAACTGAAAAACCCACCAAGGTGGGTTTTTTTGTTGTACATAAAAAAGAGCCCAGAAAAAGGCTTTTCTGGGCTCCCGCCTTCTCACCTCGCCGTCCCATGCCACCTAAGTGGCACGAGGTGTTAATAATTAGTGGGGGAAAATTAAATTGATAATAAAACACATTCCAAGAAATATTTTTAAAATCAAAATATTTTTTTTCTTTTTAGGAATTTAGACAAATTGTGAACTAAATCACATGAATTGTATTATGGATAAAAAATCTTGTCTCATTATGGTAGGTATGCTAATTTTAAAGGTGGAAGTATGGTAAATAGTAGCTATTTTTTTACATTGATATTAGTTAGATTTGCTTTTGGGGAGCATGTTTAATTTGATTAGGTATTCAGGGAGAATGAATTAGGTTCCATCAAATTCCATTGATTATTGGATAGAATTAAATTTATAACCTGATAATGAAAATTGCTAAATGTTACTACAATTGCCTTTCCGGTCATTAGGTGAATTTTTAAAAAATATGCCCTATCCAAATCCATTTAATCCGGAGATAACTATGGCATACTCCCTACCTGAAGATAGCTTCGTGAAAATACAGGTTATTGGCATGATGGGTCAAGAAGTAAACACACTTGTGAGAGAATATAAAAATGCAGGGAACTACACAGTGCAATGGAATGCGACCGGATTTTCTACTGGATTATATTTTGTATCAATGAAAACTGAATCTTTTCGGAAGACTCAAAATTATTTTTGATCAAATAATTATATTAGAATAGGTCTTTACAACTATTCGTTTTTTAATATTGAATTCAGGTTAATTCATTCCCAAATTATTTAACAATGAATCACTGAAAATTCATAATTAATGACTGGCTCTAATTCTTCAAAATTAGCAGCATTGCTGCATTTCCGATTATGTAATCAATCAGATATCTCTGGTATTTATTTTTCTGATATTGTTTCAAAAATCATTACCCTGTACTCTGGAAAAATAATCAATAATTCCTTTGGAGTATTTTCTGCAATTACTACAGCAGCACGGTGCTCTATTGATATCCAAAAATCAATCCGCAGGTGGAATTTGTACCAGCCGCCAGAGGATAATTTAACAGTAGGAATAATAAATGATGTGGGCGAAGTTGATGGAGATGGCAAAATTTATTCAGCTTCCGTTCAAGATTTAACAAACCAATTCCTTCTTGCAGAATCCGGCGGGATCATCTCGACTCAGATTGTATACAGTTCCATTCGTAGTGAAAGTGACATATTCACAAGAGATATTGGAAGGGTAAAAATTCCTAATATGCCTGAGCCGGAAAGATATTACAAAATTTATGTTGATGAGATTGATTGGAAACTGGAATCTTCTACTGAGTTAAAGAAATCAATTATAAATAGAAATATCGACCTTGTAGATTTTGATCAAAATAGGGATGGGCAGGGCAGTGAAGAGCAATCCATTACGAGAAAACTATCCAATGATTCAACCGCCTTGCGGTTTTTTAATCAAGGTTGTGAACAGTTAAAATATGCACAAACTGTAAAAGATTTCAAGGTAGTAATCTCAATTTTGGAAAATGCGCTCCAACGGGATAATAAATTCCTTGAAGCAAAATGTGAATTAGCGTTTACCTATTTAAAGTTGGATAATTTGGATCGAGGATTTCAATTACTACAGGAATGCAAATGTATGGCAAGATCTGAAAACAATCTGTTTGGAACAGCAATCACCAGTCAATATATGGGTATATTTCTGGAATATTTGAATAATATCAAAGGAGCTATTCATTATTTTCGTCAATCACATCAGATATTCACAAAACTCAAAGAAGATGTATCTGAGATTGATGACATCCTGAAAAATCTGGAAAAAACTACATCGGAACAGTTAAATGTTACTGAACTAATTTCAAAAATAATTCCTGCTCAAATCGAGATTCATGATGAAGAAAAAACTATTCTGGCAACTATGTTTACTGAATTTTCAGATTATGGAAAAAAAGAAAATAATGTAGAATTATTGAAAATACACGATGCTGAAATGGATAAACTCATACCGAATGGTAGTGGTAGAATAATTAAACATATCACAGAGAAAATACTGGCTGTGTTTGATACTCCTGAAGATGCTGTACGATGTGCGAATGCCATCCACAATTATTGGAAAAATTATGAAAATGGCAACATTAGAATTCGTGTGGGAATCCATTTGGGTGAAGTATCCCTAAAAGGAGAGGATGTATTTGGTGATAGCATAAATATGGCAGCAAGGATTGAACCGGTTGCACTGCCTGGGACCACAGCCGTGTCTCAGATAATCCACCATGCTATTCACCAAATGCCGGGAGTAACCTCGAGAGAAAGTAAGGCAGTAATTTTAAAAAATATTAAAGATCCTGAACGAATTTACTTTGTGTATGACAATTTGCCACCGTTATTGGATTGTACTGATGAGGAACTGCATTCACAGATGTTGAAACAAAATGTACAGTTTTTTAGCAGTGATACTCACATCGGATATGAAGAATCCCTTGCAGTGCTATATTTGAAAAATAAAGGCAAACCGGAGGATGAATATATAAGTTTTGGATTAACAGAAGATTTATTGAAATCACTGCAATTGGCAAATTTGATTTTTCTACCCTCGTCAACGGATACAAAGAAGTTTAAAGATTCAAAGGAATCTATCAGCATAATCGGAGAAAAATTAAAAGTGAACCATTTATTCACTGGTTCAGTAGAAAAAATTGATGGAAAATTCATACTTGATGTTCAACTCGTTAATTCTGGAAATGAAAAAATCATTTGGTCAGAAAAATATACGGAGTTGTTATCAAATCAGGAAAGTGTAATTCATGACCTGACAATAATCATTCTGGAACAATTGAAAATTTCAGTTCCGGAGCAAATCAAACTGAAAAAAGTAAAACAGCTTACAACCAATCCGGAAGCGTATGAAGAGTATCTAAAAGGATATTTTCTGTTTGAAACTGGAAACAGCAATGCAGAATTGGAAAATGGTAAGCAACATTTGAGAGATGCATTTGATGCCGACCTAGAATTCGTGGAAGCGAGGTATATATATGCGATGATCGAACAGAAACAGGGGAATAATGAATCTGCATTGGATTCATTGAAAATCGCATCAGAGATTGCAGAAAAAAATCAAAATGATGCCGGAATAGCCTGTGTAGAAAATGGTTTTGGAAATATTTATATGAATACCGGAAAATTCGAGGAAGCTATAAATTCTTTTGAAAATGCATTAAAAATGAGAATAAAACTCAGTGATTTGCACGAAGAAGCAAAAATTTCAAATAATCTGGGCCAGTGTTATTCAAATACTGGTCAAACAGAAAAAGCTGAAAGACGACATATACGTGCACTGGAAATCAATAAGGAAGTAGGAGACGACAATGGAGTCGGAATAACCTATTTAAATCTGGTATTGTTATATAATTCGTGCTTGAAGTACGATAAAGCGATTACTGCAGGAAATGACAGTCTGGAATATTTTTCCAAAGGTGAAAATGAATTTGCTAAAGAAAGATTATTACATAACCTGGGTCAGAGTTTTATATTAACAGGACAATACTCAAACGGCAGAAAAACATTGGGTGAATGTATTGAGTTGGCAGAAAAATTTAAAGATGAAATAATTATTGGGATGTCTGAATATTTTCTTGGTCTAATTAGATTGGATGAAGGTAAATATGGTATTGCAAATTCACATTTTAATGTAGCAAAAGAGTATTTTAATCGCACCAAATATTTGCCAGGGAAAATTTTGCTACCACTTGAAATTGGATTAAATGATTTTTACAGGGGGAAATATGAATCATCCCGGAAAAAAATTGAAAAAACAGCAAAACTTGCAGCAAATCTGAATGAATTACCCTATGTCAATATGGCGAATTCGGCTTCATTAATGGTGTCAAGCTATTTGAATGAGACGACGATTGAAGACATAGATGCTGAGGCCAACAAGTTTAACACAGCAAATCATTTCGTTCCGATGCGGGCTGCGTGGTATTTGAGTCAGGCATATCAAAATCAGAATTGTACTAAAAAATCTGAAAAATTTAAGCGGATTTCAAGAAATATTTTGGAGAATATCAGTAATTTAATAGTTGAACCATCAGTAAGATCCAAATTTCTTGAGAATGTCAATCTACATAAATTGATTAATTCTGATATACTCACAGAACCAGCCAGAAACACTCATTTTACATATTGTTATCACTGCGGTAATCAGAATTTAAATGGTGATACTAACTGTGGTAATTGTAAGACATCCCTTGAAATTGAAGCAGCTATGGCATAAAATGAATAAGAAAAAAACCAGCGAATCTACCATTATGTTTACCGATATGGTTGGTTACAGTAAGCTCACCGGTGATAATCAGACTTTGGCATTGGAACTACTGGAGGAACATGACAGTATTTGTGAGCCAATTATTGCCAACTATTCCGGCAAAATAATAAAACATATCGGTGATGCAATATTTGCAGTATTTCCCTCTGCTGTTGAGGGTGTGAATTGTGCTGTGGAAATTCAGACAGAACTTGATAAGAGAAACAGCTTAAATACTGATGACAGGAGAATTTTGATTCGAATCGGACTTCACTATGGCGAAACGTATCATGATGGTGATGAGCTGCTTGGTGATGGGGTGAATATTGCTTCGCAGGTTGAACCAGTGGCACCATTCGGTGGTATCGCTGTTACAGAATCTGTGTATAATATTGTCAGAGGTGAAAAGGATATATATTCCAGAACAATTGGATTTATCAAATTTAAAAATGTAGATCACCCCGTCAGAATCCATAAAGTGTATTTGAATCTAATTGATTGGATTGAAGAAACTATTGAAGAATTAAGAGAGTCAATGGCAGATAGGAATATTCCCCTTATAAAGATAAAGAAACAATCAATTCATAAACAGAACTCCGGGAAAGATGGTAAAAAATATAAAGATACTTTTTCTGATTTGATGAAGGAGGGAATATCGGAATTAAATGAGTGCAATTACAAAAAAGCTGAATCAACATTTAATGAATTGTTTAATTTATCAAGAGAACATAATGATGGTGAAGGGATGGGAATTTCACTAATCAGGATTGGTGATGTATTTCATAAAGAAGGGGATCTGTCATCAGCATTGAGGAATACTATCAGCGGGATTAGGACATTTGCATTTGAAGGATTTCACGATTTGGAAATGCAATACAGGGTAATGCTTGCTGACCGATATTGTGAGATGGGTTTAGTAGAAAATTCTCATCGTGAAATTAAGAAGATTCAGAAATATTTTAAGAATAAAGTTCCCCTTGAATTAAATTTTCAAATTAACGCAGTATTAGGTAAAATATTTCTAAATTTGGGAGAATTGGAAAAGTCTAAAACTGTGTTTGGAAAAAATATCACCAAAAATTTTGAGAATTGGGAGCTTCAATTAATACTAAAATTATGTGAAGTTCATCTTGCAATGGGCGAATTGCATGATGCTGAAAATCTATTGAATCAAATCAATTTAGACAGTAGAAAATTAACAGAAAAGGAGCAATTATTAATGGATAGTTTTCAGATATTGTTGTCCAGTCGAAATAATAATACTGATAGTGAATCAATGAATATTTTAGAGAAAAAATGTTCTGAGTATTCAGGAATTGAACCAATTTATGAAGTTATATGGAATCTCTCACAAGGTCATCTGTGGATTGGAGATTTAGATAGTGCAGAAGACTGCCAGCAGATTGCTCAGGATGAAATAAATGAATTGATTAACAAAATTTCAGATACCCATATCAGAGAGTTATACAGAAAAAATGGCCATCTTCATAGGGAGATATTTAGTTTCCTGGAACTGCCGGAAGGAGTGGAATCAATTGAGCAATCGGAGGAAGATGATGCCGATTGGTGTTTTGACTGTGGAAAGTTTACAAGAGATTTTTTTAACTATTGCCCGCACTGCGGTGTTACTCTCAAAGAATCTGTCCTGGTATGAATCGGGTTCTATTATTGTTTATCCTGCCTGGATTGATGTGTGCACAATTTCATAGTTCTATACACGAAAGGGAATTGATTGCTTACGGGCAATTTGAAATAGATTTTAATGCAATTGATGGAATGATAAATAAGGAACAAACACCTCCACAAACCCGCACAGTATTAAGTCACGAGATCATTGGATATCTACCATATTGGCAATATGATTTTTACCCTGAAATTGATTACAACCTTTTAACACAGATAAATTATTTTGCGGCAGAGCTTACTGAAACCGGAGATATATCCAACACACACGGGTGGCCGTACCTTGGTATGATTTCATTTGCTCAGGGACGGGGAGTGAAGGTGAAACTCTGTGCAACTTTATTTGGATCCGCATCATTGACTGCATTTTTAAGTAATGAAGAATATAGGCAGAATGCAGTCACTAATCTATTGAATTTAGTTGTAACAGCCAATGCAGATGGCATTGATATTGATTTTGAATCAGTTCCTGAAAGTCAACGAGAGAATCTGGTTTCCTTCATGTCAGATCTGGCTGAAGAGTTTCGTGCAATTATTCCCGATGCAATAATAACCATGGCAACTCCGGCAGTGGATTGGTGGGGTTCCTGGGATTATGAAGCATTAGCAGAGATTTGTGATGGATTGTTCATTATGGGATATGATTATCACTGGCCCGGGAGTGCAACAGCCGGACCGGTAAGTCCATTGGGCGGATTCTTCTATGATGTGGAATATTCGGTATATGATTATTTAGATAAAACAGATGGAAACTCTGAAAAAATAATTTTGGGAGTTCCATATTATGGGTATGACTGGCCCGTAGTGGATGCATCTATGTATTCGCCAACCACCGGCAATGCAGATGCAAGGATATACTCCACTGCGATTAATATGGCAGAGAATTATGGTAATTCCTGGGATATTTCATCAAATGCCAATTGGATCAGTTATAATGAAACAGGATGGCAGCAGTGCTGGTATGATGACAGTATAAGTTTGTCACTCAAATATCAGTTTGCATTAGAAAATGATCTGGCTGGAGTGGGCATGTGGGCGTTGGGATATGACAATGGTTATTCTGACCTCTGGGGTGCTTTGGCTGAGAATTTTTCTGGATGTGAACCCACAGGAGATATTAATGATGATAACAGCACGGATATTCTGGATATTGTCACGATGGTGAATTACATACTGAATATTACTGAATTTGATGATTACCAGATATGTGTTGGAGATATGAATCTGGATGAAGAAATTAATATACTGGATATAATAAACGTGGTGAATTTAATTTTGGAAAATTCATAAATAACAAGTTAAATCCTGAATTAAATTTTATACTCATACTTCCTGTTATGTTTAATCACCGATTAATACGATTTACACTTTAAGTTTCACCCATTATCTTCCTAAATTTCGCCCGTGTTTTTCAGGGCAAAATATCAGTTATCCTGTTCGTTTTCCGGGTTAGTTGATTAAGAATTTTAAAATGGTCATTGCATACGACGGCACTGATTTTAATGGATGGCAGATCCAGGTGCAGGGTAGAACAATCCAAGGAGAGATAGAAAAAAAAATATCCACTTTAATTGATAATCAAAAAATTACTCTAATTGGTGCTGGTCGGACTGATTCCGGAGTGCATGCATTGGGACAGGCAGCAAATATTAAACTCGAATTAAATTGGGATGCTGATACCATGAAAAATGCTCTAAACTCTAAACTGTGGGAGGATATATGGATACATGAAGTATCTGAAGAAAGTCCAGACTTTCATGCCCGGTTTTCAGCAGTATCCAGGAAATATGAATATCACATAAACACAGAATTTTCTCCAATCACACGAAATTATGAATGGTGGGTTAATCGAGAATTGGATATGGATGTATTACAGCATTGTGCCAAATTGATAAAAAACAACAAAAATTTCAATCGATTTTGTAAAGCAACTTCAGAAGTAAATAATTATCTCTGTGAAATTATTGATTCTCATTGGGAGTTTAATGACACAATGCTGATTTACAGAGTTAGGGCAAATCGTTTTCTCCAGCATATGGTGCGGTTTCTGGTTGGAACTATGATCGAAGTTGGAAGAGGCAGGATTTCTCAGGATGAATTCCGGTTGATGCTTGATGGTGAAAACACTGATAATTCGGTTTACAGAGCACCGGCAAAAGGATTATTTCTCACAGAGGTCCTGTATTGATGAGAAAAATATCAACTGTATCGTGTGTGATCCTGAGTGTATTTTTAGTATCAGGGTGTTTTTCTGAGGACAGGAATTCTGAATTATTTGATTCCCGAGAGACTGCAATCACACGGGCTATTGAAACCATAGCTCCCGCAGTAGCTGGAATACATGTAACTCAAGTACGAAGGAGAAGCAGTAATTTGTACCTCGATCCATTCTGGGGTGGGTTTTTTCAGAATCCACGCCCATACAAAGTGGAAAGCATGGGTTCAGGAGTGATTATCAGCCCGGATGGGTATGTCGTCACCAATGCCCATGTTGTGGAAAATGCCTACGAGATTATTGTAATTCTCTCCGGTGGAGAAGAATATAAAGCATCCATAATCGGAGTAGATGATCCAACCGATGTCGCATTATTGAAATTGTCCGGTTCGGATTTTCCCTATGCTGATTTAGCAGATTCTAATGATCTGATATTAGGAGAATGGGTCATTGCACTGGGGAACCCCCTTGGACTTTTTTCCGTAGGTAACAAAGCAACTGCAACTGCCGGAATTCTCAGTGGAACAAATATGGATTTCGGATTAAAGGAATCCGGACGTGTGTATCAGGATATGCTGCAGACGGATGCATCAATCAATCAGGGCAATAGTGGAGGACCGTTAGTAAATTCTTTAGGTCAGGTGATTGGACTGAATACTTTTATTATGACGGGGTCAGGTTATTCCACTGGATCAATCGGAATTGGATTTGCAATTCCAATTAACCGTGTGAAGGAAGTGAGTGAAGAATTAAAGCTGCACGGAAAAGTGGAAAGGCAGTTTACAACCGGTGTTTCTGTGCAGCCCGTAGATAAATATATTCAGAAATATCTCAGGCTTCCGACTGATAATGGAGTGATAATTACTGACATTGAACGGCATTCTTCAGGCGAAGATGCAGGTCTGCAGATTGGAGATATTATATTAAAAGTTGATGGTATGATGGTTAACAGCCGGGCAGATATTTTAAAAGTCATTGGTGAAGAACTCCATAAAACCGGTGACCATATTGTGGTTACAGTTTTAAGAGATGGTGAAACAATTAAAATTCAATTATTGTTAGCAGAAAGAAGTTAAATGATAGAACGTTATACAACCCCCGTAATGGGGAAGATTTGGTCAGATGAAAATAAATTCAAAACCTGGCTCAATGTGGAAATTGCCGTTACGGAAGTACTTACAGATATGGGAGATGTACCCCGTGATGCATTGGAAGTAATCAGGGATAAAGCACATTTTTCAATTGACCGAATACTGGAAATTGAAGAGGAAACACACCATGATGTCATTGCATTTCTCACGAATTTAGCAGAGAATATAGGACCGGAATCCCGGTATATCCATTTGGGTATGACTTCTTCAGATTTATTGGATACTTCTCTGGCATTGTTATGTAAAGAGGCAGGGGAAGTCATTTTTGACAAGCTGGAAGTATTTAAACAGACTCTCCGGAAACAGGCTGTTCAATATCGGGAAGTGCTGCAGATAGGGAGATCCCATGGTGTGCACGCTGAACCAATCACATTTGGATTGAAATTGGCATTATGGAGTGAAGAAATCGGAAGACATATTGCAAGATGGGATTCATCTGTTAAATCAATTGCAACTGGAAAAATTTCAGGTGCTGTAGGGACCTATCAGCATTTGGACCCAACAGTTGAAGAAAAAGTATGTGAGAAGCTGGGAATTCATCGTGCCAGTGTTTCCAGTCAGATTGTTCAGAGAGATCATCACGCTGAGTATCTTAATGCACTGGCACTCATTGGAGCAACCCTGGAGAAAATTGCAGTGGAGATTCGCCATATGCAGAGAACAGAAGTATTGGAAGCGGAAGAACCTTTCAGAAAAGGGCAAAAGGGATCCTCAGCAATGCCACATAAACGAAATCCAATCATCACAGAACGAATCACCGGTATGGCGAGATTACTCAGAGGGAATGCTTTGGTGGGGCTGGAAAATGTCGCTCTGTGGCATGAACGGGATATTTCTCATTCCTCTGTGGAGAGGATAATCATTCCCGATTCTACCACCGCAATGGATTATATGCTGGAGAAAATGATCTATTTAATCGAAAATCTACAGGTCTATCCGGAGAATATGACGATCAATCTAAATAAAACCGGCGGATTGATATTCAGCCAGGAAGTACTCCTTGCCTTGGTGAAAAAAGGACTTACCCGTGAAGATGCCTATGCCATGGTTCAGAAAAATGCGATGGATGTCTGGAATAACGGATCGGATTTCAAAACTAAATTATTGAATGACTCCGATGTCGAAAAATATCTGTCTTCAGATGAAATTGAATCATTGTTTGACGGCGAAAAAGTAAAACAGAACATTAACAAAATATTTCGGCGATTACAATTATTGGATTAGGAAAATGACAACACAAATAACAGATACACTTACAAAAACAGAAACCATCAAGCAACAATTGGATTGTACACTGAATTCTTATACTAACAAAAATTTAGGCGACCATTATAGAGGAAAGGTCAGAGACAATTTCTATCATGACGATGAGATAATCATGATAACCACAGACAGAGTTTCTGCTTTTGACCACGTGCTTGGAACAATTCCATTCAAGGGACAAATTCTTACTGACATTGCTGCATTTTGGTTTGAAAAAACTCAGGATATTGTCCCTAATCATTTTATTTCTCAACCTGATCCACAGGTACTGCATGTCAAAAAAGCAAATACATTGCCGGTAGAAGTTATTGTCCGTGGTTACATTACCGGCAGTCTCTGGAGAGAATATTCATCCGGAATAAATGGGCAATATGGATTTATGCTGCCGGATTATCTGAAAATGAACCAGAAATTTGATACAGCCATTTTAACACCATCAACTAAAGCAGAATATGGACTCCATGACGAACCAATTTCAAGAGAAAAAATTGTTGAAGAATTGGTAGAAGAGTCCATTTATGCAAAGGCAGAGGACTATGCGCTCCAATTATTCTCGATGGGGCAGAACTGGGCTGCAGAAAATGGTCTGATTCTGGTAGATACCAAGTATGAGTTTGGGCTCGTAGATGGTGAACTAATCGTTATTGATGAAATCCATACACCCGATTCCAGTAGATTTTGGATTGCGGAAGAATATGAGGAAAGATATCGACAAGGTATGAGTCAGAAAATGCTGGATAAGGAAAATATTCGTCAATGGCTGATTGACAGGGGATTCTCCGGTGCAGGAACACCGCCGGAATTAACTGAAGAAATCCGTGTATTACTGGCAGAAAAATATTTTGAGTTATTTGAACAGTTGACAGGAAATTCATTTGACCCTGTTGCAGGTGATGTCAGTACACGGATAAATAAAAATTTAATTGCAGCGGGATTTTTACATTGATCGCTCCAGAAGGCAGAGTCATCATAATCCCGCTGCTGTTACTGACTATGGTTGGCACAGCAGTATTAACTCTGTATCATCCAAATTGGTTAAAATGGATGAATATATTTTTAGGTGTATTGACAATCTTCTGTTTATATTTTTTCCGTGATCCGGAAAGGAATATCCTGAATGACAATAATAATTTTTATTCCCCCGCTGATGGTAAAGTTGTTAAAATAAAAGATATAGAAGATCCTGAAATTGGTTCAGCAAAACAGATATCAATCTTTTTATCCATTTTTGATGTGCACCGCCAATGGGTACCATATACCGGAAAAGTTCTGGATTACCAATATAATGAGGGTACATTTTTTGGAGCTTACAAACATAAAGCATCAGAAAAAAATGAACAAACGATGACAATTTTTCAAACGAATTCGGGAAAAAAATTCAAAGTGAAACAAATTGCCGGATTTATTGCTCGAAGAATACTGAATTATTTATCTCCAGATATGTACGTTGAGACAGGGCAGAATATGGGATTTATCAAATTTGGTTCCCGTGTAGATATTATTGTACCGATTGATTTTGAACTTGATGTGCAAGCAGGACAAAAAGTATCCGGAAGTAAAACTGTTATGGGAAAATTTAATGAGAAAAATTAAGATCAAAAGACATTTACCCGGGTTGATGACTTTTATAAACTTATTCCTGGGTTTTCTATCAATATTAAATACTGCAGCAGGAAAATTTGATATAGCTTGTTACTGTATTATTCTGGCTGCAGCTTTTGATTCAATTGATGGTAAATTGGCACGAATGCTTGGAATTTCATCATCATTCGGTGTTGAAATTGATTCTCTTGCAGATATGGTATCATTCTGTTTGGCACCGTCAGTGTTAATTTATTCATTATACACACACGGTCTACCCGGAATATCTGGAGAATTGATCGCCAGTGCACCAATGATATTTGGCGCAATTAGGCTGGCACGATTCAATGTGGCACAGGAGGAAAATCCCACATCTTATTTTATAGGACTGCCCACTCCAATGAATGCTCTGGGAATTGCAACACTCGTTCTGTTCATCGAAAATATAAAATTGCAAAACCCCGAATATTCTCAACCCAGATTACTTCTGCCAATAATTTTTTCGATGTCATTTTTAATGGTTAGCAAAATTCGGTATGGGAAATTCCCTTTATTAAATTTTCGATCAGGCATTTCCAACACACTTGCCTTATTAGGAGTATGTATATTTATCGTAAGTTTTATTATCGCCTTATTTTATAATTTAGAATCATGGATTTTAATGGCATTTGTGGGGATATATATTCTAATAGGACTGATGAGGCATATCCTTTTCCAAAACAGTGAAGAAGAATTACAATTAACCGGAGAAAATGAATGAGAGCAAAGATTTATATCACATATAAAAACGGAATTTTAGATCCTCAGGGAACCACAGTGAACAAAGCACTGAATTCAATGGGAATTAAAGGAGTAAATTCTGTACAGATTGGCAAGTATATTGAAATGACATTTGGTAAGATCAAAAAGGATCGTGCTAAAAAATTATGTGAAGAAGCCTGTTCAAAACTGCTTGCCAACCACAATACTGAATCCTACCAATACGAAATTTTGGAAGATTAATGAGATTTGCTGTCATTGTATTTCCCGGTTCAAATTGTGACCATGATGCATATCATATTTTAAAACACCGTTTACGTGTATTTGTTGACTTTGTATGGCATCAGGAAAGAGATCTGTCAAAATTTGATGCAATAGTAGTGCCCGGGGGGTTTGCCCATGGAGATTATTTAAGAGCAGGTGCAATTGCCAGGTTTTCACCGATAATGGTTGAGGTCATTAAAGCTGCAAAAAAAGGTACACCGGTTATCGGTATCTGTAACGGATTTCAGGTGTTGACTGAATCCGGATTACTCCCCGGTACATTGATGGTCAATAAAACGGTGCAGTTCATCAGTAAAAATGTAACGTTGAAAACCGGGACCACTGATTCCATTTTTACCAGAAATTTGACTGCAAAAGAAAACCTGACCATGCCCATAGCACATAAACAGGGAAATTATACTGCAGATGCAGACACGCTCAAACTATTACAAAATGAAGACAGAATTGCATTTACGTACACCCCGGTAAATGGCGGCAATCCAAACGGCTCCATGCTGGATATTGCAGGGATCCTCAATAGTGGAAGAAATGTACTGGGTATGATGCCACATCCCGAAAGAGCATCGGAAAAAATTGTGGGTTCAAAGGATGGTATCAAAATATTTGAATCAATGGTAGGTAAAGCTTAAATCGTGTATAAAAAAAGAAATCTGATATTTATTTTATTGATAATTCTCAGCGGCGCTGTAATCGGCACAGCCTTAAGTATCCTGATCGGGTTTATAGTACCCGAAGGGGTAGTTAAGGACTTTTTTCTCACATCAAAACCACTGGGTTGGGATCCTTTCACTATGAATCTGCAGATTTTTACTGTTACCACCGGGTTCACAGTGGATATTTCCATCGTGAGCATTTTGGGGATGCTGGTGGCCTGGTATTTTTTAAGATATTTTAAATAGGAGGTTAGTATGTCATTAGGACCTTGGGAAATAGTTCTTATTTTTGTTGTATTACTGTTGGTTTTCGGCGGTAAAAAATTACCTGAACTTGCACGTGGACTCGGGCAGGGATTGAAGGAATTTAAAAAAGCTACAAAGGACATTAAGGAAGAAATAAAATCTACCGAAAACGACATCGAAAAAGTTACTACTGAGGATGACAAATCTTAGTTCATGGACAATAATTCGGTTCTGAAACAAATTGACCAGTTTAGGTCAAATCTGTCAAAGACCAGTGATCTGAACTGTGTGATCTGTGATCTTTCGGAGGATGCGATCCAATTTGTAAACAGCAGCTCTGAAAAAATTATTGATGGTCCCCTTGCGGGAAAACTCATTGCTGTAAAAGATAATTTGAATTTAAGTCCAACGGAAACTGCCTGTGCTTCACATATTTTATCCGGTCACAATTCCATTTATAATGCTACAGTAATTGATCGAATTCAGGATGCAGGTGGAATCATTATTGCAAAAACCAATATGGATGAATTCGCAATGGGATCCTCAACAGAACATTCTTGTTTCGGACCTTCCAAAAACCCGGTAAATCCGCAATATGTTCCCGGTGGTTCAAGTGGCGGGTCAGCCGTGGCAGTTGCTTCCGGACTTGTAGAAATGGCACTTGGAAGCGATACCGGAGGATCCGTCAGGCAACCAGCATCATTTTGTGGTGTTTATGGATTAAAACCAACCTACGGCAGAATATCCAGATATGGTTTGGTTGCGTTTGCGTCATCATTTGATCAGGTGGGTGTGTTTGCAAATAATACGGAAAATACAGCAACGTTATTTGAGGTGATTGCAGGTGTAGATGAAAATGACGCAACCTCAGTTGATGAACCAGTAGAACATTTCGAATACAATGAAACTTCAATCCGAAAATTAAGGATTGGAATTCCAAAGGAATACCAGGGAGAAAGTATCGATAGGGATGTTCAGGATGTCTTTACCAAAATGGTTTCATTTCTGGAAAATGAAGGATTTTCGATTGAACAGATCTCCATGCCATTTACAGACAAGGCTATTGCAACCTATTATATTCTAACCACTGCAGAAGCATCCTCAAACCTGGCACGGTATGATGGAATACGATTTGGACCAAGCAAGAGAAATGGTAATCTGGAACACATGTATAAAGATACCAGAAATTCAGGATTTGGTGCTGAGGTGAAAAGAAGAATTATGCTTGGTACTTTTGTGTTATCCTCAGGTTATTATGAAGCCTACTATGGTAAGGCACAGAAAGTCCGGACTCTCATCAAAAATGATTTTGTAAATGCTTTTGAAAATGTAGATATTTTATTAACACCTACCAGTCCGTTTCCTGCTTTTAAGATTGGCGAACGAGTAGATGATCCCCTGCAGATGTACCTTGCAGATATTTTTACTGTTCCGATGAGTTTGGCAGGAGTGCCGGCTCTGAATATTCCGGCCGGGACAAGTTCCAATGGATTGCCAATTGGCATCCAGCTAACGGGGGATTATTTCCAGGAAAGCACATTGTTTCAACTTAGTAAGTTTCTGGAAAAGAATTTTAACTGACCGGATTTATGGGAAACAATTGAGGTTTCCCTGCATTAGGAAGAAGTAATGATCGAGTTTGAATACCCCCTATTATTGATAAGTCTTCTTGTAATACCTGTTCTGGTGTACTGGTATTTGAAAAAGGGTCAGTTTCAGGAAGGCACGATGCGGTATTCTGATATTTCACTTATTCCTGAAAAAGCTATACGATTGGGACGTTTAAAACATAATTTTCTTATAGTATTGAAATTTCTAATTTTTACGCTTCTTTTGACCGCCCTGTCCAGGCCTAGATTATCCAATACTATAAGGGAATCCAAAACAGAAATCGTTGACATTATGCTGGTCATTGACCAGTCATCTTCCATGCTTGCGCAGGATTTTAAACCAAACCGATTGGAAGCAGCAAAGGAAGTTGCGAAATCATTTATTCTTGAAAGAGAAGGTGACCGCCTGGGAATCATTATTTTTGCAGGAGAATCATTTATCCAGTGCCCTCTTACTACGGATACGGATGTACTTTCAGAATTTACCGATCAGATTGATATAGTGGATAAAGAGTATGATGGAACTGCCATTGGCATGGCAATTGCAAATGCTATTAACCGGCTGAGGTTCACAGAATCTGAAAGTAAGTTAATGATCCTATTATCAGATGGTAGTAATAATCGCGGAGAATTGGATCCCATCACCGCTGCTGAACTTGCCAGTAAATTTGATATCAAGATTTACACGATTGGTGCAGGAACACGGGGGCGAGCTCCTTATCCTGTTGCGGATATGTGGGGCAGAACAACTGTTCAAATGATGGATGTAGAAGTTGATGAGGAAACACTTCGTGAGATCTCAAAAGTCACAGGCGGCAGGTTCTTCAGGGCAACGGATAATCAGTCCTTACAGGAAATTTACAATGAAATTAATCAATTGGAACGTACTGAGATAGAAGTAACAGAATACAGAAATTATAAAGATCTGTATAGTTGGCTGACTATACCCGCTGCATTCCTTTCACTTGGTTTCATATTCATGTCTCAGCCATTATTCAGAAAAAAAATGTAATGATCAAATTTACTCATCCAAATTTATTTTTTCTGTTTATTCCATTTTTCATCCTTGTTTTCTGGTCAATGTTTACACAAAAAAAGAATACTGAATCCATCAAGAAAATAGGTGTAACTCAGGTGAGAGATTTCCTTTTCAGCAAAGTTCTGTTTAACAGAGTAAGTATTAAATCCTGGTTGTTTATTGCTGCATTTTTCTTTTTGATCTTTGCGAGTGTGGGGCCACAAATCGGAACCCGGCTTACCGAGCTCAAACGGAAAGGAGTGGACATCCTCATAGTTCTGGACACATCTACCAGTATGAATGCCGGCGATGTGACTCCAAGCAGGATCGAGAAGGCAAAGTATGAATTATCCCGGCTTATCAATAATTTGAAAGGTGATAGAATCGGTATAATTGTATTTTCCGGCAGTGCACATTTACACCTACCATTGACTACGGACTATTCAGCCGCAAGATTATTTCTGAATTCCATTGACACAGATATTGTGCAGACTCCCGGAACTGATCTCGGAAGTGCAATGAAATTGGCGCTGAAGCAGGTTGAAGAAGATAATGAAAAATTCAAAGTTGTGGTTTTAGTAACGGATGGTGAGGATCATCAAGGTGAAGCAATAGCAGCGGCACAGAATGCCAGGGAAAGGGATATTCTAATACACACAGTTGGTGTGGGAACAACTTCAGGAGAACCTATTCCCATTTTAGATGATAGTGGTAATCGAATTGAATTTAAAAAGAACAATCAAGGACAGGTTGTAACTACAGTACTGAATGAACAGACGCTGAATGAAATTGCATATACCACCGGAGGAAAATATTTCAAAATTGAGAACCAGGCAAATGCCCTGGGTCCTCTAAATGCAGCATTGGAATCCCTGGAAAAGCAGGAATTGAAATCACAGGTATTTTCTCAATATGAGGACAGGTATCAGATTTTTATCATTTTAAGTATGATATGTTTACTGATAGAAATTTTTATACCTACCAGAAATAATAAATCCTTTGACTGGAAAGGCAGATATTCAACCAAATGAGGATGAAATCTTTCCACAATCTGGTAATTGTATGGTCTATAATATCAGGGATATGTCTATTGGGACAAACTTCCAATGAGAAACCTGAAATTTCTAAAACTGAACCAACTGAATTGGAGAAAACAATCCGGGAATATGAACGATTGAAACAAAAATATCCGGAAAAAAAGGATTTGAATTTTAACCTGGGTAATTTACAATATTATAACGAAGATTTTTCTTCCGCAGCAGAAGAATTCAGTAAATCCGTCCATTCAGAAGATGATAATCTGAAATCCCAGGCACACTATAATTTAGGTAACACTTTATATCAAACCGGAGAATATGAAAAAAGTATAGAGCAATATCGGAAAGCGCTGGAATTAAATCCTCTTGATTCTGATGCACGGCATAATTATGAATTTGTTCAACAGGTTCTTCAACAGCAGGAGCAACAGCAGAATAACGAAAATAAGGAGGATCAGAATAAACAGGAAGAGGAGGAGAATAAATCTGACAATTCTCAAAATAATGATTCTGACTCTCAGGATAATCAATCTGAAAACCAGGAATCTGAAGAACAGCAGGAACAGGAAAGTCAAGAGGATCAGCAATCCGAATCTCATGAGAAAGATGAGGAAGAACAGCAGCAGCAACAGAGTGAGCAATCTGAAGAGGAGCAGAAAAGCGAGGAAAGTGGTAAACCCCAGCCTCAGGATCAGCAGGAATTAACCCAGGAACAACTTTTGGAGCGGGAAGAAGCTGAAGCAATTTTGAATACATTGAAAGCCAGCGAAGACAACCTGTTGAAGAAAAAATATAAATCCGGAAAAAGAGTGAAGGTTTTAAAGGATTGGTAATGAGAAATCTCTGGATCATTCTATTGTTTAACTTCATCTGGTCTCAGGCAAAAGTGGATGTATCTGTTGACAGAAACAGAATGTATGAAGGTGAATCCATCACATTAACTGTGAGTGTGGAAAATGGTGAATCACCTGAAGTAAATATGTCAGTGATAACTGATTTTAAGATTTCATCCGGTCCCAGCAGTTCTACGAATATGCAATGGATCAATGGGAAAAGGTCATCCACTCATTCCCTGTCCTGGACTTTGGTACCCAAGAAAAAAGGAAAACTCAGGATACCAAGTTTAAGAGTGCAAATAGATGATAAATCCGTTCGTTCAAAACCCATAAATATTACCGTACTGGATAGAAAAACCACACAAACTACATTGGGTGATAAACAATCAGCACAGCAATATTATATTGAAGCCGATGTGGATAATGCAGAGCCGTATAGAGGTGAGCAGATCGTCCTCACCTATACATTGTATACAAAGGTAAATTTGTCATCATTTGACATTAGAGAATTACCCAGGATGACAGGATTTTGGTCTCAGGATTTGTATAATCCGAGGAATCTCCAATTTCGTGAGGTCACAATCAATAAAGAGAGATGGTATGCTGCAACGGTGAAGGAAGTTGCACTATTCCCTACAAAGTCAGGTGAAATTACCATTGATCCTGCAACCATTGTCATTGGAGTAAAAAGCGGGGGAAAAAGACGATCATTCAGTTTTTTTGATGATCCCTTTTTCAGCAGATCAAAACAGGTGACATTGGCGACAAATCCGGTAAAAATTCATGTGAAGTCCTTACCAAAAACCAGTGGTAAGACATCTGCTGCTGTAGGACAATGGAAAGTTTCATCCAAAATTGACAGGATCAGTGTAAAACAGGATGAAGCTGTGACTCTTACAATCATCATACAGGGTACGGGAAATCTGAAGTCTGTGGATATAGATGATATTTATTTTCCTCAAGGATTGGAAACTTTTGAACCGGAAATTACCATTACAGAAAGTCCGTTTCGGGATAAGCTGGGCGGTAAGAAAACCATTGAATATGTGATGATTCCCAGGCGTGAAGGAAAAATAAACATCCCCGGTGTAGAGCTCACGTATTTCGATCTCAAAAACAAAAAATGGAAAACCAGCAGAAGCCGAACCATTCAGCTGTCGGTGACACCCAATGAAAAATCAATACCCACCACCATTGGTTTATCCAAGGAGGAAATTGCTCTGGTTGGGAGTGATATTCGGTTTACGAATCTGGATGATCCCCAATGGCAGAGAAGATCCACCGCACTTATCAGCACAAGATCAATTATATTCTATTCAATTGCAATGATTCTGTTTCTATTGCCGACAACCATAAATTTACGGAAATCTCATCGTGATTCAACTCATGAATATCGAAAAGCGAAATCTGCATTGAGAAAGGCGTTGAACGCATTAAAACAAATATCAGGAGTCGAGCCTGAAAAAATGTATACACAAATACACCAAATCCTGAATGGTTTCATATCTGATAAGTTGAACCAGAATGTAGTACGATCCGGGAAGGAAATTATTGATATTTGTTTAGATCACAGCATTGATGAACTCCAACTGGAAAAATTATCAACAATAATACAGAATGCAGATGCAGTAAGATACGC
The DNA here is from genome assembly GCA_964345035.1 of uncultured bacterium. Lineage (GTDB taxonomy): Bacteria > Fidelibacterota > Marinisomatia > SCGC-AAA003-L08 > CAYFPO01. The sequence goes on along the minus strand of CAYFPO010000011.1, from coordinate 5,371 downwards.
TCCTGTAACTCCGGGAGATGCAGAAAATGATTTGGAAAATTTCAGAAATCTTTTACCAAAAATTGATGAGCAATGGAAATAAATCCAATCAAAAGGACTTGTAATATTTTAACTTTTCTCATTTTGATTCTGCAGGTTGGTGTTGCAAACTCAGAGTTGGAAAATCTGTATGATCAGGGATTGAATGCCTATAAAAATGGACAGTATGAATTTTCAATCCAGAATTTTGAAAAAATCCTGAGCAGTGATTGGGAATCTCCCGAATTATATTACAATCTTGGGAATGCGCACTACCAGTCAGACAATATTGCTGGTGCTGTTTGGGCTTATGAACAATGCCTCAAAATTGATCCTCTGAATACGGATGCAAAATACAATCTACAGTTGGCGAATTTAAAAGTAAAAGACAGAATTAATATGCCCGAACCTCCATTTTTACTGAAATTATTTTGGAAATTAAAATCTACGTTTACTCCTACAGGATGGATTCAGCTCTGGGGGTTGATTTTCATTGCTATCGCTGTATTTTTCGCCATCCGGAAAATTCTTGATTATCCATCAGTAAAACTCGTCGAAATATTATTGTCAATCCTCTTATTAATCTCTATATTCCCCGGTGGATTCTCCATTTGGGATCAATTTACCATTCACCAGGGAATAATTGACTCACCTGAAATACATGCATTTTCAGCACCCAGTGCATTTTCAACACAATTATTTCAGGTTCACGAAGGATTGAAAGTGGATATTCTTGATGTGACAGATGATTGGACTGAAATTGAATTAATGGATGGAAAAGTGGGTTGGATAGAATCCGAAAAAATAAAAATGCTCACCCATTAAACTGCTCATAAACTTGCAATTATTGAGGGGGAATTGAAAAAAATAGTACTGAATTTGATGTTATTTTCCCTGGTATTCGGACAGGGAACGTGGCAGTGGTCTAATCGTGTGCATAATGAATTGGATTGGTCAACTCTGAAAACAGATCATTTCAATGTTCACTATCACAATGGGATTGAAGATATTGCCAACAGCGGTGCCAACATAGCAGAACAGGTTTTACCGACATTATTGAAACAGGTGGAATTGGAAGAGATTCCGACCATTGATATCATATTCACCACAGAAGATGAAATTATGAATGGGTATGCGATGTGGACGAACCAGACATTTATATGGGTAGATCAGAATGATGCTGCAGTCTGGCTGGAGGATGAAAAATGGTTGTTTCAGGTGGTTGCTCACGAATTACAGCATATAGTATGGTATAATGCAGTGCAAACCTGGATGCCCGAACCCTGGTCAGTATTCCTGAGTCAGACTCCGGGCTGGTTTGTAGAAGGACTGGCAGAATATATGACAGAAAAATGGAGACCATACCGAGCAGATATAGCCCATAAATTCCATGTTCTGAAAAATGATATGTCTGGTATGGACCCCCATCATGATGGATATTCAAAACTGCTCCTGCTTGCAGATAGCTATGGAGATTCAGCAATTACGCAGATAGTTCAGTATCGTGACAAATTTAAATTGTACAATTTCAAAAAAGCATTTAAAAAAGCCACAGGAGTCAGTGTGGAGCAATTTGAAGAAACCTGGCGGCGGACAATGAATACTTATTATTATGGATACCGCTCCCAAAAAGAAAGCTATACAGATATTGGCACTACGGCTTCCCTGCCCATTACCAAAATGGATGCATTCAAGTTCTCACCGGACAGTTTGAAAATTGCCATTACAGGGAAGGATGACAATGACCAACATGATCAATCTTTGATCATTGCAAATTTGGATACAATTCAGGATGATGAATCGAAATTCTTTGAACAGGTTACATCTCTGTTTGGTTTTTTTGAAAATGAAGATGATGAAGATAAAAAAGATTCTCCCGGTTACAGGAATGAAGAAGTGGATCATGGTAAATTTCATTCCGGGTTGGCGTGGTCACCGGACGGGCAAAAACTGGCGTATGGGAAATACCACTATGGTGAACATGGTTCAATGATCTGGGATCTGAAAATACTTGACCTGGAATCCGGAAAATCTGAATGGGTAACTGAAAATTTCAGGGCAGCCCACCCAACCTGGTCTCCTGATGGTAGTGAGATCGCATTTGTTTCCCATTCCAACAGTACAGCAAATCTGTATCAAATGAATACTGATGGCAGTAATATGGAGCAAATCACCAAATTTATGGGAGATGTGTCGGTCATAACTCCAAGTTGGTCACCGGGAGGAGATCAGATTGCATTCGCCAAATCCGGTGAGAGTGGTCGTATGAACATTTATACGATTCATTTGGAATCAGGAGAAATCAGCCAAATTTCGGATAATCCTGAAGTGGATTATATGCCTGTCTGGCATCCCGATGGAAATTCATTAAGCTACACATCTCATTTTGGATCCACTCCCAATATCCACACAATTAATATCTCTACCGGAAGATCAGGACAGGTAACCGACAGCTCAGAACCGGTATGGGGGATTCAATGGACTCCAAAGGGACAAACGATAACTGCTGCAACTATGAATGATGTGGATTCAGTCCGTATTGTTCACATTGATCCACGTAGACAACCTGCGACATCCCAGTTAAATATCCGTGAGGATTACACACGGTGGAGAACCCAAGAACCGGCTATCCCTATGGTGAAGTTAGATCCAAATTTGCCGTTGAAAATAAATTCAAATGAAAAATATACATTTTATCAATATCCAAAACATTTGACCACTCTCATATTACCACTTGATGCGCCATTTGCTATGACGACATGGTCAGAAGCACTGGGTAAGCATCTGTTTCAATTGATGGGTGGAGCAACTGACTGGACTTTTAATAATCCGTATTATATGATGAGTTATGTGAATGCCCAGCATGGACCGTTGTGGGGAGTTAATTTTTTCCACAACATTAATTGGACATACCGTAATTATGATGGATCATTTAGTGGATTACTGGAAAAATTTGACGGGTGGAATCTGTGGACATCTCATCCCGTCAATACAGGAGAGGATATGAGTTCAAACCATCTGGTGAAATTTAATCTCAACATTTTTAACCGTGATTTCATCATGCCATATGATTCCCTGGATGAGAATGATGAACCTGTGGACCATGTGTTTACATTTGACGGGCTGCCGATGCCTGAAAAGGGTAATGAGGCATCTGTATCACTGGAATACAAATACCTCAGCAGACGGCCATTCAAACAGAATCAATGGTTTCCCAGACAAGGGTGGGGAATGAAGACAAAATTAGATGTTGCCGATAAAAATGCCATTGGAGATTTCACGTATCAACGGCTCACTTTTGATTCTTTCACCAACCTGGAGATCGGATTTGGAATATTATTCCTGCGGGGAAAATCCATAGCACTCTGGGGCAGCCCCCCGGCTCAGGAATATGTGGGATTAACTGCGGATGCACCTTTTTATCTTCCCGGTACTGCAGGCACCGGCGGATTCCCCGAAAATATGAGTCCCCGGGGGTATAGGGGATATGCAATGGGAGATCGATTGATTTTTGGCACCATGGAATACAGAATACCCATTTTGGAAGAAGTTCCGATGAATATTTTGGGGATTACCATTGGCGATGTTACCGGAGCAGTTATTTCGGATGTTGGGAATACGTGGTATGGTGCTGATTATGACGCAAATCTTGGGGTTGGAACAGTTGGATATGAAATGAAAGTCGGCTTGAAATTTGGAGATTTTACTTTATTCAATTATGCCATTGGATATGCTCAATCAATCAATAATTGGAAAAATCATAAGACACCTGAATTGTATATTCGATATGCATTGATCAACCCGTTTTGAATTGGCAGGTAACTCCCGGTCTCTGGTACCGGACACCTGATGCCGATATTCATCACTCACAATTCACCAATCTAAATATGATTTCCATCACTTGTATAATATCGGGAGATACTGTAAATTCTTAGCGATAATCTCGTTTTATTTATTAAATAAGGAGTTTAAATGCTAATTCACCCGTTAAATCGGGAGGGGAAATGCGGAATTCCAGTGCCCTTTTTTTGGAGTTTTATTATGAGCGTAGAGACTTGATTAATCCAGGTAGAGACTTGATTAATCAAGTCTCTACTACCCAGTTGCCAATGTTTTTCCATCACTTGTATAATATCGGGAGATTCCGTAAATTCTTAGCGATAATCTCGTTTTATTTATTAAATAAGGAGTTTAAATGCTAATTCACCCGTTAAATCGGGAGGGGAAATGCGGAATTCCAGTGCCCTTTTTTTGGAGTTTTATGTCGACAAATCTTTCTGAATGTCAATTTTCAGAGCAATACAGGTGTGCCCTGACCATCACCGGTACCGAAGAATGATCCAAACAATTATCAATCCGGATTTATACCAGAATACATACCGAATTCCCTCAGCACGGTATAAAGGGTATGATTATTCCAGTCCGGGAGCATATTTCGTAACCATTTGCACCTATAATTTTCAGCATTTTTTTGGTGAGGTTGTGGATGGTAGGATGAAATTGAACAGGAATGGTAAAATTGCCAATATTTGTTTCAACACAATTTCCGACCATTTTAATAATACAGAATTAGATCAGTTTGTCATCATGCCGAACCATGTGCACGGGATCATTATTATTACCGATTATGAGCGTAGAGACTTGATTAATCCAGATAGAGACTTGATTAATCAAGTCTCTACCAATGATGATTCAAAGACCGATAAAAAATGGATATTAATGAAAAAACATGGTCTATCATTGGGAAAAATCGTGCGTTCATATAAGGCTCGAGTAACGAGAAAAATCCGCAAATCCGGATGTACACATTTCAAATGGCAATCCCGATTTTGGGACAGAATTATTCGTAATGAAAAAGAACTCCACAAAATCCAGGAATATATTGTAAATAACCCCCTGTACTGGTCGTGGGGAACACATCAACCAGAATACCAGAATAAGTTTAATCTGCGAACTACCAATGAATAAATATAACCTAATCAATTGTAGTAGAGACTTGATTTTGTTGAGTAGAGACTTGATTAATCCAGTCTCTACGGTTCTAATCATTTTATTTTACCAAAAATTTAACTTTTCAAAAATGGGAGTACAAATATGAAACTCATTAAATCAATTACTGTAATAGTTTTTACCAACATCCTATTGGGCACAACCTTATTTGTTTCTACAGATGGTTCTGACGAATCCGGATTCGGTACGGAAGAAAATCCCTTTGCCACCATACAGCACGGACTGGATGTAGCCGGAACTAATGATACTGTTTCAGTTGCTACAGGCACCTATATTGAAAACATCATCTGGCCTGCCACCAACGGCATAAAACTCATTGGGGAGGATCGGGAGACAACCATTA
>CAYFPO010000010.1:0-59243 GCA_964345035.1 uncultured bacterium | reverse complement strand
TGGAAGTAAAGCCCATTCTGATTAAATTCCATGCAGACTGGTGTCATTTTTGCAGGAAAATGGACCATGAAACATTTACGGATTCAAACGTAATAAATGTTCTAAACGATTTTATTACTGTAAAAGTAGATGTGGAGTCAAAGGAAGGTTTGGTTTATGCTCGTCAATTCGGAGTCACTGCTTTACCCACTATAGTCATATTTGATAAGAATGGGGAAAAAGTATATCATCAAACCGGTTATCATTCAGCTGAACAACTTAAAAACGTATTGAATGAATGGGATGGATGATCCATTTTTACAAACAGTCACTGTTGAACAGATGCGGGAAGTGGATCGGCTTATGGTCGAAGAATATCAAATAACACTTGCGCAAATGATGGAACATGCAGGAATATTTTGAGCTGTATTTTCCCTTGGGTTTGAGCACCTGAAAAATAAATAAAGATAAAACACAATTCAAAATAGTGGTTGCCAGCGGAACCGGGAATAATGGTGCAGGAGGTATAGTCGCTGCACGATTTCTTGTGAATAAAGGTCATAATGTTATTGTTGACGGTTCATGATTAGTTAAGCTTATGAGAAACGTTTTAGATTGTAGTAATGACAATAAGAAATTAGTATTCAAATTGTTTCTGAATTTTTGAGAAGAATTTTCGGGAATTATTAAAGATGCTTCACTTGATTTCCCGGCAGTTCAGATCAGAGAATTAACTCGTTTAAATCGAAATACGGTAAATAGATATTTACAGATAATTCGCTTGGCGATAGCAGAATATTGTAAGAAACAATCTCCACTAAGTAGAGATATAGAAGTGGATGAAAGATATTTTGGTTAAGACGAGATTATCTAAATTTAGAGGTCTAAAAAAGAACAGCTTTAATTTGCATTTGAAAGTTTGTGAATTTAGATTTAATTTGAGGAAAGAAAATATCTATAAAACTTTGTTAAATAATAAACCTCTTAACTAGTCATACCCCTTTTTATTACAAAAGAAGCATTTGCAAGAAGTTAATTTCATTTAACCTTAATATAGAATTTTTACTCCTTTTCAGATTCTCCATAAATCACACCTGCAACGATCAATCCTCCACCAATCCATTCCAGAGGTGATAAAAATTCACTAATGACGACCATCGCAAACAATGCAGCAAACACGGGCTCCATACTGAAAATGATTGCGGTTCGAGAAGGAGAAAGTATTTTCTGTGCCCATACCATAATCCCTACCCCAAATAGTGTAGCTATAATTCCTGTAATAAATAATGTAGAAATTAGTTTAGTTGACCAAATTGTTGGTTGTGTTTCTGTAATGGGATGAAGAATAAACGATAGCAGACTTACCATTACCAACTGAGGAAAAAAGAGATGCATGGTTCGGGATTTTCTTGTGTAATGATTCTGCACGATCAGGTGAATGGCAAAACTCAGCGCACAGCCAAATGTGAGTATATCACCTCTATTTAATCCCTTCCCTTCAGGATTTAATAAAAAATACAATCCGATTAATGCCAGAATACTGGCAATCCAGATTTTCAATTGTATTACCTGTAGTCTGAGAATTATCAACAACAGTGGGACCATCAGTACACAGGTTCCAGTGATGAATGCTGATTTTGTAGGTGATGTGTACAACAGCCCGAAATTCTGGAATGAATATCCGAAAAATAAAATAATACCGCATAGAATACCTCCTATAAGTTCTGGATTAGTGAAAAGCAGTTTTTTCCAATCCAAAAAGAAAAGGCAGCCAATTGATGCGATGCTGAACCTCCAAGCAGCAAAAGCGAACGGCGGGCAATCCTGTAATGCTTCTTTGACAATTGTAAAAGTACAACCCCACACAAAAGTAGCAAATACCAGGGAGATCTGTGCTATCAGCTCTTTATTTTTAAACATGTTCTTTTGTTCCAATGAAAATGCTTGTAGTTCCAAATGTAAGATCCTTCATTTTACAATGTGTAAACCCGGTTGAGTCCATCAAATGGAGGAGTTCATCTCGAGTGGCAAATTCCGTAACTGATTCCGGCAGGTATCTGTATGCATTTGAACCGGATATTAATTTTCCGAGAAATGGTAATATTCTGTGAAAATAGATATTGAAAATTGTAGAAAACAGTTTTGATTTTGGCTGTGAAAATTCAAGGATTCCCAACACTCCATTGGGTTTTAATACACGGAAGAATTCATCCAGAGCTGTCGAGAAATTACTGAGATTTCTAAAACCATAGGCAATAGTGATTATATCTATGGAATTATTTTTTATTGGCAGCATCTCACCATCCCCGCGGATAAATGTAATTCCCGTTGTATTTGATTGTTCAGATTTTCGAACTCCACATTCAAGCATTTTAAATGAATAATCCAATCCAATGATCTGAGCATTCCATTTTTTCCGGATCTCAAAACCAATATCTCCGGTTCCTGTTGCAATATCCAGAATAATAGAATTATCCCGGATGGGTAACATGCCAATGAATTTTTTCCTCCAGTAGGTATCAATCCCCAGACTTAAAAAATGATTTAGAAAGTCATATTTTCCCGAAATGTCATCAAACATATCACGGACAATTTCTTTTTTTTCTTTCCCTCTGTGTAAAAATTCCGCCATTTATTTTAAAATTGAATAATAATTTGTAGAAAATTTACAATGATATAAAGTTGTGGTAATTGATTTCATTGAGGAGTATTTACAAAAAATAGTAACTTTTATCGTGGGGATTAAAACCGTAAATCAGTTTTTAGATGAAACCAATGATGTATTAAATGTAGAATTAACAGCAAAAATTGATGAAGCTGTCGAATCTGCACGTACCTCAAGTAATAATATTTTATTCAGCTATACTTTCCGATTTGATTCGCATGATATCCTGCCGATAATTACGCATCCGTCTGACAGAAAACATTTTCGTTTTTACTGGGAGCAGCCATCTAAAGGTGTTAGCATTGCAGGATTGAATACAATATGGACATGTAATGGAAATGAAGCTGATTATAGTGAGGATGTAATATCTGAGATGGAGTTACTTTTTAAAAATTCAGTTTCTATGTCAGATTTTCCGTCTATAGGTCCGAAATTGATCGGGGGTCATGCATTCAATATTGCTGCTAAAACCGATTCCACCTGGGATGGGTTTCCCCGGAGTAGGTTTTTTCTTCCGGAATGTCTGGCAACAATGACCGCTGATGGTGCCTGGCTTACAATTTCCAGATTTGTAAAAAAAGGGATGTCTGCTGAAAAATTTCACAGAGAATTACTACAATTATGCACCCATTATCAAAATCGAATGCCGGTTACATTGCCATCAGTAACTCGTGTAGAGGTAGATAAATTCAGGGATATTCCAAATGAGAGTCAATGGAAACAGACTATCAATGCTGTGCTGGAAGAAATCCAACCGGGAGAAGTAGAAAAAGTGGTGATATCCCGATCCCATCATATAAAGATCAGTAATGAATTCAGTGTTTCATCTGCATTGCAGGTATTACGGAATATGTATCCAAACTGTACCACATTTATGTATGGATTTCCAGGTGAAGGTATTTTTTTCGGATCTACTCCCGAACAATTGATCCGCCTGAATAAAAATTACATTGAGACTGAAGCGCTTGCCGGAACTCAGGCAAGAGGAAAAAATATGGAGGAGGACAGATTATATTCTGAAACCCTCATCAATAGTCATAAAGAAAATGAGGAGCATAGACTGGTAGTAGATCAGATCAAACGAAAACTGCTGCCTCTTTTGAATGAAATTGAAATAAGTTCTGCACCTGAAATCATGAAATTGACTAATGTCCAACATCTCAAAACTCCAATTTCCGGATACTTGAAAAATGGTGAGCATATTTTGGAATTGGTAAATATTCTTCATCCTACACCTGCTGTTGCAGGAACTCCCACTGACCGTGCTATGAATATCATCCAGAATTTGGAAAAAAATGATCGTGGTTGGTATTCCGGACCTATTGGTTGGTTTGATCCCAATGGAAATGGTGAGTTTTATGTAGCATTACGTTCAGCATTGGTGAAAGATGAAGAAGCCCATATTTTTGTTGGCGGTGGAATTGTATCTGAATCCATACCAGAAAAAGAGTGGGAAGAAACAGAATTGAAATTGTTACCCATTCTTTCAGCATTGACTGGAGGACAAATCTGATTCAAGATTCCTCTAAGGGATTAAACGGTGTCTGGTCCCGGCAGATTGCATCAACCATACATACACTTGGAATAACCGATGTGTGTATTTCACCGGGGAATCGAAATACACCACTCACAATTGCATTTACAAACCATACTGGATTTTCATGTACCAGTCATGTAGATGAACGGTCAAGTGCCTTTTTCGCATTGGGTCAGTCAAAAGCTTCCTGTAAACCTACAATTATCATTACAACATCCGGAACTGCTGCCGCAAATTTGTATCCCGCTATAATTGAAGCTAATTTAAGTCAGATTCCTCTATTGGTATTTACAGCTGATAGACCTCCTGACATAGTGGGAACAGGCTCAAATCAAACCATTCGACAACAGGAGATGTTTGGTTATCAGGTAAGGCATTTTCATGATATAGGACTTCCAACTGAAAATACTAATTCTCTTACCTCATATTTAATACAGGCATACCGCATTTCTATGGGATTTGATCATTTTGGATTGAGAGTAAGTCCGCCCGGACCGGTACATCTGAATATTCCTTTTGATGAACCGCTCTATTTAAATGAGGATCTCATTATTGTAGTGGAAAAGGAAACAGATGAAAAAAAAGTTGTAATTAATTTCCAACATTCCCACAATCCTTTGGATGAAATGACAGGTAAATTTTCTATTATGAAAAATTATTCCAGTCCATTGATTGTATGTGGCAGGATGGAATTAAATCAGTGGAAATACAAAATATTAGAACTTGCAGAAAATTTAGGTGCACCAGTTTTTGCAGATCCGGTGTCCCAATTACGATACGGGTATGTACATCCGCATATTTTTACCACTTATGATAAATTTCTCCAAAATAATACCTTACATCCTGATATAGTAATACGATTTGGTTCCAAACCAACATCCAAAAAACTTACTGCATTATTGGACGAATGGAGAGAGTACACGGTACTCATTTCACCTGTGGGAAGATTTAATGATGATTGTCCTAACCTAATAAGTGGTGACCCTGAATCTGTGATTAATGAACTAATTGCCTGGTCCACTGAAAATAAAAACGAAAAAAGTTGGTTTAATCAGATCAAAAAGTTGGAAGATCAATCGGGGAAAAAAAATAATGATGAACTGAATACCACCTCTTTTACCGGAGGGATTGTTGCTAAATGTTGTATGGATTCACTTTCAAATGAGGATGTGTTATTTATTGGGAATTCATTGCCGATACGTAATTTGGATGGTTACACTTCAAATTCAGATCAAAAAATCAAGGTGTTTGCAAACAGGGGCGCTAGTGGCATTGACGGAGTAGTCTCCACAGCGTTGGGGCTATCCTACAGTTTTCATCACTCATCACCAACAGCCAATCATCTCCTACTCATCGGTGATCTGAGTTTTTACCATGATATGAATGGACTATTGGCTGCAAAACGATATGATATAAATCTCACTATCGTGGTGGAAAATAATCATGGAGGTGGAATTTTCAGAAAATTGTCATTGAATGAAAATAATCCCAAATTCATTGAATTCTGGGAAACACCTACAAATCTTTCAATAGAAAAAATTTCAAAACTGTATGAAGGAAAATATTGTAAAGCATCCAACAAAAGTGAATTGATAGAATACCTTGATAAAACAAAGGGTATTAATGGATTGAAAATTATCGAGACTATTGTGTCACCTTGAAATCAAATCATGGATATCACTATTAATCACATTCGGAGGAATTGATTTTGATTCTTTCCATCATTTGTTGTAGTTTCAGACCTTGTGAATTCAAAATTTTTCAATATTTTCTCACTAATTATTTCGATATTGATTGTTAATGTCGGATATTCCGACAATAATCAATCAAAAGTCCTAACAACTAAAAAATATATTGAACCGGGAAGCATAAATGCATTAGGACCCTTCAAAGAAAATCAGCATTTGTATCGCATTCAGTTTGATTTACCCAATGACAGCTTGGTTACCCTAATTAGTTCTGTGATTAATGGACTGGAATTACAGAATGGAGCAGCATCCTACCAACGAATTATACCTAAAAATCTTTTTCCTACTATTGAAAATACTTTGTCAAAAGAGAATTATAGAATCATTAGTGAAAATTATGTCCAGCCGGATGGGCGTGGATATTTCGTCCAATATCAATATGGAAATCAAGCATCCGGCATCGGTGGTGAAATTGGCTACGATTGCATGTGTACTGATGGCTCGGATTGTCTCATAATAGGATACAATGATGACTGGTGGGACCCGCTTGATTATTATGGTGAAGCATGGTGGTCATTTACACCGCCCCCGTTGGAATCAATAAACCATGTGGAGATAACGGTGCAGGGTGTTCAATGTGATGATTTGCCAGCATGGTCTGAGACTTATGTGACTGTGAAAAAAAATGACTGCACTTGGGCTACGGATGAATGGCAGGCTGAACTCAGTATAGACTATACAATAAACGGTCCCTTTATGTTACCCGTGACCATGTATGATCATTTACTATGCGATGGTGCTATAACTCCCGTGATCTGGTCAGAAGACAATTACAGTGTTGATTACGTTAAGGTAGAGATGTATTTTACTTGTAATACACCTGATTCTCCCACCGGTTTTCAAGCGTCTGATGGAATGGATTGTTCATCAGTGCAATTAATTTGGGAAAATGATCCTGAAGCTGAGAGTTATACTGTATTTAGAGATGGAACTGCAATTGCACCACTCCCTGCAGGAAGTATCAGTTATGTTGATTATGGTGCTGCATCAGGAGATCATAATTACTGTATAGAATCAATCAATTTTTGTGGAAATTCCTACCAAGCTTGTGATAACGGCTCACTTGCAGAATCACCCTTAGCTCCCTCATCAGTTGATGCATCAGACGGAACCTTCACTGAGTATATTGTCATCACATGGGAAGACGTTGCAAATGAATCCGGTTATAAGATTTATAGAGATGGGACTTGGCTTGGAGTGACAGGTGCCGATCAGAATGAGTATTCAGATTTATTCGCTTTTGCTGAAGTAGAACACCTATATTGTGTGGAAGCATTGAATGACTGTGGTGAGTCAAATCAAAATTGTGACATTGGATTTTTCGGTATATTGTTAGGTGATGTAAATGACGATGGATTGATTAATATATTGGATGTAGTAAGAACAGTAAACATAATCATTGGAGTAGATGAGCCTCCAAGTGAATATGAAATATTAGTTGCTGATGTCAATAGTGATGATCTGATCAATGTCCAGGATATTATACTCATCATCAATATTATTTTAGATAACTAAAACACACAAACTTTGCTTCATTGAATCACTCAGCAATTATTTCTGCAGGAAGTAAATCCACTGCTGAAGCTGCAGCAGAAGTAATTCAATCCGGCGGTAATGCATTTGATGGTGCTGTAGCAGGAATGTTTATGGCAATGGTTGCAGAGCCGGCACTTACCAGCGCAGGAGGTGGAGGATTCCTGATGGCATATCCTGAAAATAAGAATCCTATATTATATGACTTTTTTGTGAATATGCCCACCGGAAAGTGCAGCTCACCCGAATTTTTCAATATTAATGTGGATTTTGGAGATTCACAACAGGAGTTCCATATCGGAAAGGGATCTGTGGCGGTCCCGGGTAATATTGCAGGTTTACTGCATATACACAGAAAACTTGGTAGAATACCTCTAAAGGAAGTGATCTATCCTGCAATGATAGCAGCGAAGGATGGAATTAAAATAAACTCACACCAGGCATATTTTCTGAAAATTCTTGAGCCCATTATATGTCATAGTGACCTTGGAAAAACAGCTTTCTGCACAGAAAATAAATTGATACAATCGGGCGAAAAATTAAAAATGCCGGAATTTTCTGACTTTTTGGATACATTGAGTCGTGAAGGAGAAGACTTATTCTACAAAGGTGAAATTGCCGATTTGATTGTTTATTTTCAGAAAAATGGTGGATTAATCACCCGTAAAGATTTAGAAAACTATTCCATTGTGGAAAGAAATCCAATCGTCACTGAATTTCATGGATATCATGTTCTAAGTAATCCACCGCCGGCAGTCAGTGGATTGCTGGTTGATTTTATTTTGTTATTATTACAATCCGGCAAAACTGGCAAGGACCATTCATTATCCATTTCGGATTTAGTGAATGCTTTTAAAGTAACCTGTATTGCACGGGCAGAATATTTACAGGATTTATCCAGAAATATGCATGTTGATTTTAGGGATATGTTTGAGAAATTTGAGAAAATGTATAATGAGGGTCAGGATTTTTATTCTGTAGATCAAACACCGGAAAACCGAAATGGATCTACAACACATATCAGTGTGATTGACAAATTTGGAAATGCAGCCAGTGTTACCACTACGAATGGTGAGGGATGTGGTTATGTATTACCTCAGGCAGGATTTATGCTGAATAATATGCTTGGTGAAGAAGATCTCAATCCAAATGGTTTTCATCAACACCCTCCCGGTGCAAGACTGCCATCAATGGTTGCACCAACCATTGTATTAAAAAATGGAAAACCAATTTTGGTTACGGGCACTGCCGGTAGTAACAGAATCAGATCAGTCATTGTTCAGATGATAGTAAATACATTATGCAGTGATATGGATATCGAATCAGCAACGAATTTTCCACGGGTACATCTTGAGGGTAATGTGCTGCATACAGAACCGGGAATCCCGGATTCAACATTAGAGAAATTATCTTCCAGATTTATTTTACACAAATGGTCGGAGAAAAATGTATTTTTTGGCGGGGCAAATTCAGTGTTGGGTTCAGAAGGAATGGGTGATCCCCGGAGAGGTGGTTATACGATTACATTGAATTAATTCAGGATGGGATCAATGGCGTGGGACAGTTTCTTGATATTATTTTTCTCATCTACTAGCACGATAGAAGGCTTAAATTCCTGTAATTCTTCTTCACTCACAGAACAGTAAGATACAATGATCACCAAGTCGCCTGTATTCACCAGATGGGCAGCAGCACCGTTGATACAGATTTCACCTGTATTTGGTACACCGAGTATCGTATAGGTCTCAAGGCGATTTCCATTGGTAATATCCAGTACGTGAACTTTTTCATACTCTACTATACCAGCAGCTTTCATCAATACAGGATCAATAGCAATAGAGCCCTCATAATCCAGATTGGCATCTGTCACCGTAGCCCGGTGAATTTTACTTTTCATCATTTTTCTAAGCATTCGTGGCTCGGGGCGGAGTTGAACCACCGACGCCAGGATTTTCAGTCCTGCGCTCTACCACCTGAGCTACCAAGCCACATATCGTAAAATACGAGACGCGAAATTTAAAAATACCTCGGTATATCTGCCTTATAATTTTTAATTTTATATCCTAAATTTTAGAATATTTTACCTAACTGGATGAAAATAGTAATTGCCACACATAATAGTGATAAATGCAGGGAAATACTGTCTGAAGCAAATTCACCCGGAATATCATTAACTACATTGGATGAATTTCCGGAAATTGGAGATATTGAGGAAACTGGTACTACTCTGGATGAAAATGCACTAATAAAAGCGAAAACTGTCCATGCGATAACAGGATTACCGACAATCGCAGATGACACAGGGCTGGAAGTAGATGCATTGAATGGGGCTCCCGGAGTGTATTCTGCACGGTTTGCAGGTGAAAACTGCACGTACAAGGACAATGTGGTAAAATTACTCCAAGAAATGGAAAATATTCCCGAGATTCAAAGGAGTGCTAAGTTTACAACCGTCATGGTTTACATTAATGACCAGGTGGAACTTATGGCAAAAGGAGCCGTAAAAGGCGTTATTACCACAGAACCGAAAGGATTTGGAGGTTTCGGGTATGACCCCGTATTTTATGTTCCTGAATTACAAAGAACTTTTGCAGAAATAACGATGAATGAAAAAAGTAAAATATCACACCGCGGAAAAGCTGTGAGAAATCTGTTTAAACTTCTGACAGCAAATTCTGTTATTCCTTCCACAAATACTCCAGTTGGAGATAGAGAGGAGTCTGCGTAGCGACACATTGCTCATGTGTTGTCATACCATAAAATAAATCTTCGGAATCAATTCTTTCCGATATTATTGAGAATTACAATTTCTACAGTAATCCTTATGGAAATCGTGTGTACAGAAAATCTTGAAGGAAAGATTGTCCATTCAATTCGTACAGGGGATTTTCTGCCGCAAATTATTAAACCGTTTGAGGAAAAACAAAAAACATTGGTACTGACCACTTCAGATTCTCTTTGGAATAATCATTTTTTAGACCCCAAAATGAGAAATCATAAGGAATTCAGTGAAGTTGTCCTCATCAATAATACATTTGGTATTTTTGAAACATTGCAGGGAAATAATCTTCGAATTCCTGCTATTGTCACCCTGGAATGGTTTTATAAAGCAAAACTGGTGAAAAATGCCACTGCGATATTCCAGAAAAAATTTATTGAAAGATTCACTAAGAAAAAGAATGGACGAAGAAGCGGATCTAGTCGGGCGATTAGATGGAATATTGCAGATATTGGTGAATCTGAAGTAGCCTTGAATATACGTGGGAATATTGACATACTCGGACAGGTAGTTTTTCAGGATCAGGAGCTGGTAAATACGAATTACAAGGAAAACCAAAGCTGGGATCTGGAAATCGATCAGAAACAGAATTTCAACATAGAAGGAACAATAGGTGACAGGATTTCTGTACTGGTTGATCAGAACTCTGAAGCAGATTTTTCCTGGGAAAATGATATTCTCTTAAATTATGAAGGAAAGGAAGATGAAGTATTAAAGAGCATTGATGCCGGTAATATCAGCTTGTCCTTACCATCCACAAAATTTGTAACATACGGCAGTGGTAAAAGTGAGGGCTTGTTTGGAATCAAAGCAGTAAATCAGTTAGGACCATTGTCAACAACTTCTATCCTTTCTCTAGAACAAGTGAAAAAATCTGCTAAGACCAAAACCGGGGATGAATCAGCAAGTGATATCAGTATAAATGACTATAATTTTGTAAAAGACCGATACTTTTTTATTGATACCACTTACAGAAATAATTTCTATCCATTATCCTCTGACGGGAGACATTTCTTCAATGTAGATAATATAGATGGCATAAGCCAAATTACAGATGTAGTTACTGATTATAAGTTGTATAAAACTGTTTCTACATCCCAATATACTGCCGGATCAATACAGGGTTCAGCATATATTAATCCTTCTGATATTTCTTCATATTCAGTTTCTGGATCGTGGATTGAACTGCAGCGTGAAGTTGATTATGAAATAAACCAAATTTTGGGGTATATACGCTTGAAATCCCCAGTTGGAAATGAAGCCATTGGAATTGCGTATGATATCAACAATATGGATCCGGAATCGTTTGAAATAATTGAAGCAGGGTATTATGATAGTACCTATACAGATTATAACTATATACCATCGGGTGACAATTGGGAAAGTGACATCGGAGAAGATGGATTCCCCAGCGAAAATGAAGACGGTTGTGGTGGAGGATTGTCGGAAGGTTATATCTATACACAGATATTGGATTCATTAGAGTTGGATTCACTGAATTTTACGGATACTACCTGGGTCTCAACTGAAGGAATTGAGGTGGCAATCTGCGGCAGTCTATTTTGGGGAGATTCTACACAGAATTCTATATTCGACCCCAATGGGGATGACTATAATGAAGAATTAAATCCAGACGGCACCGAAGGAAACGGGGAATATGATTTGGGTGAGCCATTTATAGACAACGATGATGATGGTATGTATGATCCACCTGTTGAGATAAATCTGAAATTGCTAAAGGTAAAAGGAAATTCAGATCCGTCAAAACCAACATGGCCGCTGATGTTTAAAAATGTGTATGATCTGGGAGCTAGAAATATCAATATGGAAGATTTTGAAATCGAAATTATCCATGAAAAGGGTCCTACAGGAACAGAAACCCATAGTCCCGGTGGCACATCGTTTTTGAATATTTTTGGGTTAGATAAACAGGATCAATATGGTCAGACTCTCCCGGGTGGTGACGGAAAAATTGATGATTTGGGAAGTATAGTAAACCCAATTTATGGAGAGATAATTTTACCATTCCATATGCCATTTGCATATACAGATACCTTTTACCAGACAAATCACTTTGACAGTCTAATTTATTGGGGTAATACAAATCCGGAATTGGCGGATATTATTGATGAACCGCTTAATGATTGGGATGGTGATTTTGCAGATGAAGGAGATGAAGGTCCTGCAATGTATTATTCTACATCCGGAAATAACCAGGACGCAACAGATGAACATGAATTTATTTTCAAGGTTAGACACTCTCAGAGGAGTTCAACAATGAGTCTTGGTTTTATGGTTGTAGAAGGAAGCGAAGAAGTAATTCTGAATGGTAGAACATTAACACGGAATATAGATTACACAATAGATTACTTTTCCGGTACCATTAATTTCATAACGGATGAAGCACTTGATCCCACTGCCAATATATCCGTTACTTATGAAGAAAATGAATTGGTATCTTTTGACAAAAAATTAATGGCAGGTACCCGAATGGAATTGGATCTGGGAGATAATAATTTCATTGGTATGACTGCATTATACTATAACCAGACTATTATAGATGATAAAGTGGACATTGGCTATGAACCCCTCAAAAATTTTATTTGGGATATAAATGGTAAATATTCCCGGCAGGTTGATTTTATGACAAAGGCAGTGGATATATTGCCATTTATTGAAACAACCAAACCCTCCAAAATTACCATTGAAGGTGAATATGCACAGGTAATCCCCAACCCGAATCCTTTAGGGCAGGCATTCCTGGATGATTTTGAATCTTCAAAAATTACAACCTCCCCCAGTATCATGCAGAGGCAATGGAAAATGGCTTCACCTCCTCTACTTGATACACTAGGTAATTTGTATGATGTTGAGTCCCGTGGAAAAATGTATTGGTATAACCCTTATAATGATGTTGACACAAAGGAAATCTGGCCGGATAAAGAAACTTCTTCCCGTGCAGGGAACAATAAAACGAAGGTACTTACTTTAGCATCTGAATTTACAGATATTTATCAAGAAAATCCCTGGAATGGTATTACCACTACATTATACGAAGGGGACTATAATCAGAATGATAAAAAATTTCTGGAAATTTGGCTGAATGCAGAACAGCTCCCTGATACCAGTGCAACCCTTCATATTGATATTGGTTACATCAGTGAAGATCAAAATAATAACGAACTGTTAGATATGGAAGATGAGCCTATAATACCCGGTACAAATGTAGGAAACGGTATTCTGGATGAAGGAGAAGACACTGGAGTTGACGGTTGTCTTGATGAATATGAGGATGGAGATGGAAGATGTCTTAATACACCTGATCCTGATTATGTAACAGGGAGTGATCCGAATAATGACAACTGGAGTTATTCAGAAGGTTCCTCAGATTATAGTTCTATAAATGGTACCGAAGGGAATTCTGAAATGGCCGGATTTACCTATCCGGATACGGAAGATTTGAACAGGGATAATAATCCTGATTTTTACAACAGTTATTTTACATACGCATTGAAACCAAATGTTGATGTGGGAGACCCTTCCTTAAATGATGGGGTAGAAACAGGATGGAAATTGTTTACCATTCTCTTATCGGAATTTGACAGAATCAGCGAAAATAGTGAGAATGAAGTAGAATGGAGTGATGTTCGGTATATCCGGTTATGGATGGATGGAATCCAACCTGATGCATCAATTGTGAGTAAGATCCAAATTGCAAAACTGGAACTAGTAGGAAATAAATGGCAAGAGCTTGGTCAGGCAAAATTGGATAGTCTGTATTTATTGGATGATCCCTGGTCTGAGGATGAGTCATTTGGGGCTACAGTAGCCAACACAGAAGAACATAACTCCTGGTATGATGCTCCTTCAGATGCTGTAATTGAAGAAGATAAACTTTACGGTATTACATCTAAAGAACAATCGCTCGTACTAAATTTTGAAAAAAATGGAATTGAAAGTAATTCCATTGCAGCTATAAGAAGATCATTTGAAACCTTGCCCAATGATAAGAAAAACAGCTTTTTTGTGTATGATAATCTAAAAATGCATGTTCATGGCAGACCGGATGATTGTGATAACTGGTCACCTGACGATACCTCTCTTGTAAATCTGGTTTTTCAGTTTGGTATGGATGATGACAACTTTTATGAAGTAGTCAAACCAATTGTTTGTCAAGACACTGTCTTATGGAAAAACAAATCGAGTTATATTGATATTGATTTGGGAAAAATTTCACGTAGGAAAGAAGGTATTATTGCATTGGATGTTTTTGATCCCTCACTTCATGATACAGGTATTGACAGTGTATTCAGTGAGTTTGAAAATGGCTGCGGCGGTGCACTGCCTACCGGATTTGTGTTTGAAGATGTATTAGATTCCCTGGGAATGAATGTTGATAATATCCTGGATACAACTTGGGTAACCAGCGATGGAGATGAAGTCATTGTTTGCGGACAATTATTTTGGGATCAGATTTATTGTGAATCCTGTGAACAGAGTGATCCGAATGGTGATAATTATTCAGAATTAAATAATCCTGACGGTACAGAAAATAATGGCATCTATGATGAATGGGAACCGTTCACAGATAATAATAATAATGGATTGTTGGATGAAGCACCGGAAAATTATGATGAAGAAACCAATATATGGGAATGGAGTGAAGGGAACGGAAATACACTGGAGATTACACATATTCGGGGTGAACCATCAATTGACAGAATCAATTATATCATGATCGGAGTTCAGAACAATAATCCTGATACAGTGAATACTATTAAAGGAACTGTGTTGGTAAATGAAATGAGATTTTCCGGTGTGAGAAAAACCAGCGGACAGGCGTTTAGATTAAAGACAGATTTTAACTTTGCAGATTTATTATCCGTAAATACATCGTTTGAAAAAAAGGATTCTGAATTCCGTACATTACAGGAACGACTGGGTTCAGGCACAACAACAGAGGCAATTTCTATTAATACAACATTGAGTCCTGAACTGGTTCTACCTGCTCAGTGGGGAATAAGAACTCCAATTAATGTGAACTACTCCAGCAATGTATCAACACCAAAATATAGACAGGGAACAGATATTCTTGTAGGAAGTGCGAGTGAAGCACCGGATTCAATTAAAACGATCAGTCAAACGGTAACAATGTCAACATCCTTTAAAAAGACTTCCAGATCTGACAAGTGGTGGTTGAAGTATACACTGGATAAATTTTCCACTAACCTCTCAGCTACCATAAAAGAGAGTTCCAACTTAACCGAAAAAAGTAATACAACCCGCAATTATGACCTCACTATGAAATATGATTATCAGTTCAGTAATGAAAATTATTGGAGACCACTGAAAATTTTAGAAAAATTACCACTGGTTGGTAATACCATGGCAGAATCCAAACTATTTTGGTCACCAAAGAAAATTCATTCACAGATGAAATTAGATGAAGATAATAATATTAAATTATACAGAAATGGAAATGAGAATATTACTGAAAAGCTGGAAATGACCAGGGATTATTCAGTCACCTATCAATTAACAAATTCTTTATCCAGTTCATATTCAAAAAATATCAAAAGTAACCTCATTAATTTTAAAAACAGCACTGAAAAACGATTGGAAGCCTTGAAGAGTTTTAATCCCGGAATTGTCACCAATGTATCTGAAACATTGAACAATACATTTTCACCTGATAATTTGAGATGGCTGAAACCAAGTATCACCTATAATTCCAGTTTTTCCTGGGTATTAAATTCTTTGGTTGACTCATTAAGAAATGCAAGTATCAGTTCTACAAATACCTTTAAAACAAGTGTTAATTTTAATCCGAAGGATTTTATCGAGCTCATTTATACTCCGGAAAATACAGCCGGATCATCCCGCCCGGGAACCGGTAGATCAAGGGGCAGATCAAGTTCAAGAGGTAGTAAATCAACCGGAAAAAAAATAAATATTCAAAACCCGATTGCAAGAGCTATATTAAAACCATTTCACTCTGTGGCAAGAAGAGTAACTCCCATCAGTTTTTCTTATACCATTAGTGTTACAAATTCTGAAGGTAATGTATTGGCTGATGAGATGCCTGGGTATTCTTACAGATTTGGATTATCATCAATCCAAAATCAATTATTAAATACAAATTATTTTGAGGGATCGGGATTGGGAACCCACAGCCAGGGTGTAGGGTCATTTTCCAACAACATAACCCATGACCTTTCATTGAACAGCGGGTTAAATTTTGCATCCGGAATCGTAATGAAATTTACCTTTGTAAATAAAGAAACCATAGCAAAACAAAATGGCGGGCAGGAAACCATTAATAAGACCCTATCTCTCATTCCTTTTGGAGACAGGGGTAAAGATCCATTCCCGGGAATTGATAAAATAAATATGCCCTTTCCTAATTGGGATATTAATTGGTCAGGACTGCAAAAACTCCCCTTCATGAATTTATTGTTTAATTCTGTATCACTTTCCCATAATTACAGAGGGGAGCTATCCAGCACTGAGCAAGACGGGGAACTGAAATCAGAAAATTTCACACATCAGTTTTCTCCTTTAGTTGGATTGAATTTGAGAACCAAAAATAAAAATTCTATCAGTATAAATTCACGGATCAGCCAGACTCTGACCATTAATAATAATATACAGACAGGCAGCACTGAACGAAATTATACCAATACAATTTCATCGGATCTGTCATACAGCAGGCAGAGTGGAATGCATATCCCCATTTTCTTTTTCAGGGATTTTAACTTTGAAAATGATATTTCATTTAATTTAAGAATGTCCTATGATACCAATGTGAAGAGTACAATAACATTGACAGGTGAATCATCTGTCCTGCAGCAAAATACAAGCTTGAGTATAAAACCTGAGATTGCCTATAGTTTCACTAAGTGGGTAAATGGAGGAGTTCATTTTGATTATATTTATACGGATAATATGTCAACCGGAAAACGTGTGGAAAAAGATTTTGGTTTTTCAGTTAAAATAAAAATTCAGGGAAAATAATGATAAGAATACTATTACCCCCATTATTATCAATCCTGTTCTGTCAATCCATTCCATATTTTGACGGCAGCAGAGCATTTGAATATTTGGAAAAACAATGTGAATTTGGTCCACGCTACCCCGGTTCGAAAGGACATACAAAAACTGCTTTGTATTTTGAGGAATTTTTAAAAGACCTGTCACATGATTTACTGGTTATGAAGGAACCAATCACCCATCCATACAGGGATGAAACAATTGTACTCACAAATTTACTGGCTCGGTATTATCCGGACAGGCAGGAACGGATTCTTCTCATGGCACATTGGGATACCCGTGAAATCGCAGATAAGGATCCAATTTTGAAGAACCAGTCCAAACCAATTCTGGGAGCTAATGATGGTGCCAGTGGAATATCAGTATTAATGGTTATGGCAGAAATCCTGAAAGAGAACAAATTAAACACAATTGGTGTTGACCTGTTGTTTGTGGATGGTGAGGATATGGGTAAAGCCGGTGAACCCCAAAACTTTGGTTTGGGGACAATCCAATTTTCAAAGAAAATTCCAAAACCCTATCCTAAATATGCTGTCTGCCTGGATATGGTTGGAGATGCAGAGCCATCTTTTTATATGGAGCCGTATTCATTACAGCAGGCACCCCGCCTGATAAAGGAAGTTTGGGCAATTGCAGAAAACTTGGGTTACAAAGAATTTGAACCACGTATTGGTAAACCAGTATTTGATGATCATCGGGTACTGTTTATTCATACAGGAATTCCTTCAATTGATATAATAGACTTTGAATATCCAAATGCAGATACCAATTACTGGCATACCTTGAGTGACATCCCCGAAAACTGTTCACCAAGAACACTGGAAAGGGTAGGGACTGTCGTAACCACGCTAATTTTTCAGGAGGATTTTGAATAATTCGTCTCAAAAGGTTTGGATGGAACTTCAATTAACAACTAACTCTTCTAATCGAGATATGATACTTGCATTAGTTGGCACAGATTCTCTCGGAGTAGTCATTGATAATACGGTAATAAAATTGTACTTTCCCGAGAAAATGAAAGCATCTGTGGATTCAAATCTGCAAAATTTACAACCACAATTTAATTTTAATTGGAATTGGGAAGTGATACAGGATGAAAATTGGCATTTGGCATGGAAGGAGAATTTTCAACCGGTGAACATCACAGAGAAAATCACTATAGTCCCGAGCTGGGACACAATTACTCAATCTGATGTAACTATCCGAATTGAACCGGGAAGAGCGTTCGGTACCGGGCACCATCAAACTACAAATTTAGCAATGCAGATGCTTGAACGACTGGTTACTGAAGGATGTTCAGTTTTGGATTTGGGTGCAGGCAGCGGTATACTCTCGATTGCTGCAAAACTTTTGGGTGCAGGCACAATTGATGCTGTTGAGTTCGATTCGGACTGTACTGATAATTTTCAACAAAACTTGATTCATAATAATCTGAATGGAACAATTAATTACCATCTGATGGATGTTCTGAAATGGAAGAAATTCGATTATGATGTGATTGTCATAAACATCAATCGAAATACCATTTTGGAATTGATACCAAACCTGAAAAATTCTAAT
This sequence comes from uncultured bacterium, assembly GCA_964345035.1. Classification (GTDB taxonomy): domain Bacteria; phylum Fidelibacterota; class Marinisomatia; order SCGC-AAA003-L08; genus CAYFPO01. The sequence continues at coordinate 40,392 of CAYFPO010000010.1, read as the reverse complement.
GGAAAAATAATACTCACTGGATTGTTGAAAACTGATGAAGAATTCATTTTAACTTCTTGTCAGGAAAATAATTTGAAGATGAAAAACATACAAACAAGAGATGAATGGATTGGGATGGAGCTGAAAAGTGAATAGACTTTTACCTGGTATTTTTCTGTTACTATTTTTTATCACTTGTGATTTGCCAGGTGATCCTATGGAAAATCAAACTCCGCAAGTGTTGGAAATTCAGGCAGATTATGATGAGGTGACTGAAGAATTATATGTTTCAGTTTCAATTATAAATTATGATTTAATTGAATCCATAATTACACAATTTTATTTTGAAGACAGCCAAGATATAACTATTATCGACCTCAACGATGATGGTTTAAATGGCGATATTATACCCAATGATGGGGTATATTCCGTTCAAGTCTTATCAGAAGATTTTATTTTTGGGAAATACCAATTTGATCTAACAATAACCGATTTTTATGGCAAGATCTATACATTTAGTGAAGAACTCCAAATTGAAGCTAATTACCCTCCAGAAATCATATCAGTTGAAATTCCGGAAACCTTTCATCTGGACAAATCAGACTGGACAAATCTGGATATTTCTGTTACGGTCTCAGACAGCAACGGAGTTGATGATATTAAATATGTCCGGTATCTGATCAATTCGGATTATCTCACCAAAGACGATCCATCAACTGAAGAATGTGACCATTATATTCTGGATGATCAAAATGAAAATAATTATTATGGTGATCCGTCCTGGTTTATGGTAGAATCTGAAATCGATTCTGTATTTAAAACATCCATCCCCATGCGACCATCTGCTGAATGCGGTGGATATGGTCCCGCACTTTTCTCTTTTGTGGTTTCAGATAAGCAAAATTTGACAGAATCTGTTTCTGGATTTGTAATTGAAATAATGTCCTGTAGTGATGGTGTATGTACTGAAGAATTTGAAAATTGTGTATCCTGCCCTGAAGATTGTGGAGACTGTGGTGAGTAGGTTTATCTTTATTTTTGTAATTTCAACTTTTTCATTTGCAGTTTTACCCCAAAAATTTTCATTTACCAATAATGACCTAAGCAGATCAGGACATTCAGAAAATTCACATCTGCCCAGTAATTCAGTAGTGGATATTCGACAGGGATTGGATAATCAGTTATTTTTTGGAACCTCAGGCGGACTTGGATATGCATTTACAGAGCCAAATGACATTATATATTTTGGTACATTTGAGGATGAGAACCTGCCCGTAGGCAGCAATCCAGCGTTGGTTTCAAATGGAGATGTGATTGCTGTATCCGGTGGTGTAATGAAAGAAGCTGCAGGTGGACTTCATCCTGCTGGTTCTGGAATTGGCTATTCAACGGATGGAGGTGAAACTTGGAATTATAAATCTCAACCAGTTGATTCGATTCCCGCAGGTGGTGTGTATCAGACAATATCATGGGGAGGGCAGGAGATTACACAACTGGCGGTAACCACGGTGATCAACAATATATCCTACGATTTAGCAATTGTGGGTGACTATATTTATTCAACAAGTTGGGCAGGGGGACTCAGACGGTTTAAATATCAGAATCTGGAGACTATACCGGAATGTGAGGATCAAAATCCCTGGGAAATAATTCCTCTGCCGATGGACGATCAATTTACAATGGATTGCGGATATATTGATACAGACAGTTATGAGTTGAATCCCAATGATCCCATAAATGGAGGATCACATAATCATAAAGGATTTTCTGTTTACGCAAGTGATGATACCACTATCTGGGTTGGTACTGCTGCGGGAATCAATAAAGGTATCATTGATCCGTTCACAAACTGTATCAACTGGGAACATTATAATGCACTCACTCACGGCTTTTCCGGGAATTGGGTGATTGGATTTGCCCATCAGGAATTTGAGGAATTTACACGCATCTGGGCAATCACCTGGTCAACCGGAGGAGTGGAAACCAACGCTGTGAGTTATTCTGATGATGGAGGCACAACCTGGAGTATTGCCGGACAAATAGAAGAATTGAATATTAAAGCATATAATATTTTTACTGAGGGAGATACAGTTTATGTATCCACAGAAAATGGATTATTTATCACCTTCGATGCAGAACACTGGGCTAAATTTCCAGCTATTCAGGATGCCGATGGACAGACAATTTTATCAGAAACAGTATATTCGTCAATAGTTACTGACGATGATGCACTTTGGGTGGGGACACCCGATGGCATAGCAAGAACTTATGACCTTGGGCTTAACTGGGATATCTACCGATTCTGGGAATTACCGGATAAGGATGTATCAAGTGAATCTGCATTTTATGCATATCCCAATCCATTCTATTTAAATGAAGTCAATCAATTTGAGGGAGATGGATATGTCCGGTTCGTGTTCAATAACGGGAATTCCAGAGCAGAATTGGACATCTTTAATTTCTCAATGGAAAAGGTGATCCATTTAAAAAATTCGATCTCCATCCAAAATAACATTTATAACAATGCCGGTGAATTTATCTGGAATGGACGAAATTCATACGGATATAAAGTTGCAAATGGGGTGTATTTCTGCAAGCTCACTAACAGAGATGTGGTACATTGGGCCAAAGTGGTGGTAATCAATTGAGAAGAATTCATTTTTCACTGGGAATCTGTGTATTATTAATCCCATTTTTTTCACCAGCAGAAAATCTAGGCGGATTTTCAGGCTCAGAAACAAGATATGGATCAAATGCCCGGGAATATGCCCTGGCAGGAGCCTTGGTTGCAGAAACAAATATCGGATTCAGACAATTCTCCAATCCTGCACAGTTAGCCTGGATTGAGAAGTCGGAAGTGGGTTTTTCCTTTTTCAGTATGTCTCTGGACCGTTCCATTCAGACTGTAACATACAGCCGTCATCTGCCCCCAAATGCAGGGATTGGATTATCTCTCTATAGGTCTGGTGTTAAAAACATAATCGGGAGAAATACCAACAGGGAAATCACAGAAACATTTTCGTCTTCCGATATTTTGGGTATGCTTACATTTGGAGTGCAGTTTTCTGAAAAGTTATCATTGGGATTAAATGTAAAAATCCAATGTTCCGATTTAGTGGAAGATGTAAATTCCAATGGTATTGGTGTGGATGCAGGTGCATTATACAAATATTCTGAGAAACTTCATATCGGACTCCGAGGAGTTAATTTATTTGGTAAATCCAAATGGAAATATAATCTGCTGGACGGTACTGAACGAAATTATTCTATAATTTCGCCAAAACTAATTTCAACAGGATGTAGCTACATTTCCCCAAAAAGTTTTAAAATTATGGTTCAGGCAGATTTTTCTTTGCTTCCCATTGTAGATAATCAATCCGGTAGTTTTGAATCCGGTATCGTAAGATCAGAGAGCGATGAGATCCTATGGAGAATTCCTGATGATGAATTTACCATCAGAATTGGTATTGAAAAAGAGATTCGAATCTTTGATGTCGAGAGAGTAAATAGAAACAATCTTACTCTTCGGGCTGGATTAATACATACAAATCCGGTTCTGGGTCTGGGAACTGAATTTTCCATTTGGGGTGACAAAAAACTAATCTGGGATTATGCAGTTGACCCCGGGATGAAGGGAGAGGGCATCAGTCACAATTTCAGTTGGAGAATTGAAATATAAAATGAAAAAGATAATTTTATCAACTATATTGATCAAATACTTATTCGGTATTGGTGTGGAAACATTGAACATCCCGCCAACAGCCGGTGCGGCAGGATCATCCGGTGCAGGGATCGCATCTCCGGGTGATATCTGGATTAATCCCGCTGCCATACACAATATAGAAAATACACATGTACAGTTCACATATTTTCGGTGGTTGGGAGGAATTCCCGGAAATCAAATTGCCATTAACTGGAAATCACAATTGCTCCATCACCTGGCAATTGAATCCTCAACGATTAATGATCTGGATCTATATGGTGAAATCCCGGAAGCAGAACCCCTGGGAAAATTCAGCACTAGCTGGATATCTGCTGTATATGGAGTGGGATTAAACTTTGGAGGAACCCAATCCGGAATATTGGTCAGAGTAAACTATTCACGTCTATACACTGAAACAATGACCGGTATAACTGTAGATTATGGTTCCATTTATTCACTGAATAAAAAAATCGGATTTGGTTTAAATATTAAGAACCTCGGATTTGAAGCTTCAGATAATATGAGAACAGTTTTACCGCTTCAGATTGGCGGAGGTATTTCAATAACTGAACCTGTATTTTCATCATTGTTATTGTTTGATGTCATCCAGGACAAAGTAAATGGTACAATTTTTCGCACAGGTATTAGGAATCATTTTGGAAAACTGACTACCCAGACAGGAGCGACATTCCAGGGTGGTGAATTCATAGCAGGCAGTGGAATTTCATACCACTACAGAAATTGGAAAATATCCTGGAGTGCTTTGGTTCACAGTCGCACCGTACTGGGAATACCGCAATACCTGGACATCGCCTGGTATTTTTGATCTTAGTGAATGAGTCAATCCTTTATTTCCTCTGGAACTAAACTATTTTTTATTTATGGATTAATAATTGGACTTCTAATTGGCTTCTTCATTTTTCGACCAAAATCCATTGAAAACCTTCAAATTCCTCCAGAATCAAAAGGGAAAATCTGTCTTATCATAGATGATTTTGGGTATTCAGAAAATGAACTGACCCGGGAATTTCTCTATCTTCCAAATGATTTTACAGTATCTATAATTCCGGGACATACCTACTCTGAAGATATTGCGCATTTGGCATCTAAATACGGCTTTGAAACTATGGTCCATATGCCAATGGAACCTTTCAACTGGGATGGTGAAAGTGAAAAACGGTATCAGTTAACTGAAAACCTGAATTTCAATGAAGTGTTTGAAAGAATTAAAAATGCATTTAATGAAAATCCATGGGCTTCGGGGATGAATAATCATCAGGGATCAAAAGCCACAGAAAATCTCCAGTTGATGAAAGATCTTGGTAGATCATTACAGCAGTTAGATAAATTTTTTATTGATAGTTATACGAGCCCGGAAAGCAGGGCATTTATCACGATGAGGCAGTTGGGAGTTAAAACTGAAGTCCGCCAGATATTTTTGGATCATCAGGAACATCCTGATAGTGTAAGACAAAAGTTAGATGAACTACTGAAACTTACTGAAGTGATGGATGTGGTTGTGGGAATCTGTCATGTGAAACCGGTTACCTATGAAATTCTAAAAACAGAAATCCCCAGATTAAAAGAGGAAGGGTATGAATTCTTAAATGCCTCGGATGTGGTGAGGTGAGTGCAAATTAATTCTGATTATTCAGGTTTAAGTATTGAAAAAAAATCTCGCAGGAATCCGGATATTCAAATTAAAACCGTCTTGATATGTCTCTTTAATTATTAAAATTACCCATAAATATTTGAACCAATTAAGGATAAAACCAGATGGATAATTTCAGTCAAATCAGTCGTCTTATTCGGATTTTACAGTTGTTAAGTACACGAGTCAGTGTAACCACAACTGACCTGTTGGATTATTTTGATTATAATATTACCCGGCGTACTCTGCAAAGGGATTTGCTGGCGTTGTCCGATTGTGGAGTTCCACTGGTTAATGAAAAACTCACAGCCAATGAAAATGCGTGGTATCTGATGGATCATTTCAAACAGTTTATTCCCATCCCTCTGGAAATGAATGAATATCTCGCTCTGGAAATGCTGAAATCCAATTTAGCCATTTTTAAGAACACCTCCATACAGGAGGATGTGGAAAAACTTAGTAAGAAGATTGAACAGATCCTGCCTGCTGATTTATTTATTAAATCCACTGAAGGTGAATTATCCAATATCCTCACCAATTATTTTATGGGGCAATATGATTACTCAGGAAAAAACGATATAATCAGTGAAATGATTAAAGCCATCACCAATAAACAAAAATGCCTGGTAACTTATGATTCTCCCAAATCAAAAAAAGGTAATACATTTTATATTGAGCCTGAGAAATTGTTAACATATCAGGGCGGTTTGTATGTGATATTCTATGTCCGTAACAAAAATGAATTCTGGACTTTGGCGGTACACCGCATTCTCAAATTAAAACTGTTTGATGAGCAATTTGAAGATGACCATCCCTTTGATGAAAAAGAATTTATCAGGAATCGTTTTGGTTTATTTTCAGGTGAACCGGAAAAGCTAAAACTTAAATTTAATAAATCCATCCGGCACTATATTGAGCATAAACATTGGCATCCAACACAGAAATTTACTCGGGATAAAAGAGGAAATCTGACTTTAGAAATGGAAGCTGCCATCACGCCGGAACTGATATCCTGGATAATGGGTTGGCATCATTTTGTGAAAGTGATGAAACCAAAGGGGTTGGTCGAAGAAATAAAAGGTAATTTAAACAAAACGGTTAATAAGTATTAATTGTAATCAGAATTCATAACGTCATAATCTGACTTGTTGGCTTCTTAAGTTTAGGTGTCAAATTTGGAGTCAGAATATGAAAACAACACAACACCACAAAACATTCCTCAAAATAGGGGAGTATTATAATTCAAAAACAACAGATGATTTTGATGAAAACAAAGATCAAATTCCTGAATTTACACAAAAGCAAATTGATCAATATGTAAATGACCTGATAAATACCGAGGAATTTCAATCCTTTTCATTTATCCCGGAAGAAATCAAAATAATCGGCTGTGCCTGGTTCAATTTAATTGATAAACGAACCCAGTTTATTGATCCCATTGAATTGCTGGAAAAAGTTTTTCCTGACTATTCCGTATGCATTGAAAAACTTCCGATCATTACCGGACTGTTGAAGAAAAATATATTTTATACTTGTAAAAAGAAATTGGTCCAAATACAAAACGATAAAGAGCGGTTGTTCGGAAGCACAAACACACAAGTCCAATATCACCAGTATTCACTGTTAGAGAATGATGTGCATGTCCACCGTTCATTTATTCGTCTGTTATTAAATGAAGAGGAGGATATAGCGGTAAAAACTGCTAAACCCTATACCGATAATAAGGATTTTCTCTCCGACTGGTTTGCTTATGTGAATCAGCTCTGGGAATTTAGTATTTACGATTTCAGTGATCGAAAATACGGAAGTGAACTGGATGAGGGACCATCCAACGATCTGATGAAGGCAATGGAGTGGAAAAACCGTATTGAGTCACGCCTTGACAAAACCACAGAATTCTTTCCACTTTTGGATATTGTAGATGAATATAATCTGGATCATAATGAATCGGTTATTTTGGTATATCTGGTGAAAGAGGATATGGAAGGCAACCACGTAGATACGGATGAAGTGCTAAAACTCATCAGCCGGGATCATCACGAATTATATCTGAATAAAAAATATATTGCCGGTGATTCTAAACTGGTTCGGCAGGGACTAATTGAATTATCTGAAAATGTGTTTTTCAGAAGTAATGGCGGAGAAATGCGGATTTCTCAGGATATCACCAGACAGATTATCATGAAATCTCCGGTTACGGATGATGAGCGTCTCAATCAGATATTAAAGGGGAATGAAATTTTTACCTTACTGGAACCCACACATACCATCAACGATTTGATCCTGCCGGAAAAAATAAAAAAAACCATATTAACATCTTTGAAACGTTATGAGAAAAATGTGGACAGAACTATTGCACAGTGGCAATTGTTTGAAGGGGGCACAACTGTTGTAGGGAACACGAAAAAGAAGAATGAACCTGGATTGCTGATGCTTCTTCATGGACTCCCGGGAACCGGTAAAACCTTCGCCTCTGCTGCCATTGCCCAATCACTAGGGAAGAAATTACTGGTGACAGATATGTCCCGGCTGCAGTCTATGTGGGTGGGTGAAAGTGAGAAAAATGTCCGCAGACTATTTACCATTTTTGAACGGATTGTCCGAAGAACGGAAAATCCACCGGTATTACTTCTCAATGAGGCGGATCAGTTTTTAACTAAGCGTTTATCCAAAACCGGCAGTTCGGTGGATGTCATGTATAATACTCTGCAGAATTTATTTCTGGAAGCGTTTGAACATTTGAGGGGAGTGATGATTGCAACCACCAATCTGAGGGATAATCTGGATCCGGCATTCAGCAGAAGGTTTAACTTAAAACTGGAATTTCCTCTACCGGAATATTCTGAACGGGTAGAACTTTGGAAACTCCATCTGCCGGAGACCATCCCCGGTGCAGATGAGATTGATGTGAAGGAGTTAGCAAAGCAGTATTCATTTACAGGCGGGCAGATCAGTATTGTGGTGAAAAATGCAGCTACGGCAGCTGCTGGGCGGACAGGGAAACTGAAAAAACTTACTCAAGCAGATTTAATTAAATACTGTGAAATTGAAGCTGCAAGTATGTTTGACCGATCTAAAGGGTGTATAGGATTTAAGTGCTAAATTGTCCTTCTATTTTAATTTATTATTAATTTCACATAGATTCAAATTAGAGTATTTTCATCCAACCAAACAATTCATCCACCCAAGCTTGTTTTTCTTCAATAAATTTATAATAATCCTGGTCTTTTATTGAATCGGATCAACCTGTTTTATACCGCCAATTCTACCCTTGCTGACATCACCCTCTTTATCAAGAAAATAAATCCATCCTAATTCACGTTTGATATTTAATTATTTTACTAATTCAGGTTTAACCTTACTCATCTTGTAATAAATCTAAATACAAGTTCATATACTCCAAATCTAATGCTCTTTCCCATGCTTCTTTGTTCTTTTTTTCTCGTATCGCATCCCTTTCTTTATGGGTTTCCTTATATTTTTCCATAATATTTCTTGCTCTTTTTTCAGCTTCCTGTTGAGTTAGTTTTTCCTTTTTTACTAAATGTTTTGTGATTTTTTCAATATCTGAATTGGACTACTATTTCGGCAGCAGATATTCAAGAACATTAAACCAGGAATTAAATTTTGTACTACCAAAATGGATATGTTCACCGTCAAATTTATCCACTCCCCTTGCGGTTCTGTCATCAATAATATAATCCCCCTTCAGTAAATTCTTATGGTGGCTGAATATTAACCGTTTTTCTGCGTGGGTGCCTAAGTGCTTTTTTACCCAATTCAGTTTGTCTTGTAAGGCAGTAGGATTATCCCACGGTGAGGTGGTGAGAATATAAGTATCATACACTTTAGAAAGTTTTATAAATGCATCAATGGCACCGTCAATGGGTTTCATTTTTACAAAAATACCGGGGATTTCATCCTCTCGTTTTTTATATTCTTTTTGTGTTTTATCATCGTACGCATCAATCCCGGATTGAAAATCAACCAGCACACCATCCATATCAACATAAATTATTTTTTTCATATTTTATTAGACACAGATTTTCACAGATTTAATAGATAATGTTAAATCACTTTGATCAGTGTTTATCAGTGTCCTATTTATTTTCTAACTCTTTCAATTTATCAATTAAATCTGCATGGGTACACCATGCCCGCTTACCTTCTTTATTGAAATATTCCCAACCGTCGGCAGTTTTATTATAACTGGTGACAATATTCGAGAGTCCTGCAAGGGCAAAGTACCTCTTTAAATCAAATTCAGAGGTTTCTCTTTCCAGTGTAAAACTACCTCTGCCTTTTTTAAAACTGATTACATCACCTTGAATGTTAAATTTTATTTTTGCCATGGTTTATTCCTTTTTTTTTAAATTACGAATTATTTCTGCTTCTGTGTGGATATACCAGTGTGTAATCTGTTGTTTTGCATGATATGTCCCATATTGGTATAATTCCCTGAAAAATGCATTCCCGGTATCGTAATCATCATCCCAATTGGTACCATCATAAGTTGTATCTGCTTCTGTAAAAGTAGTGTCCTGGGGGATGATTACATCTATAGTTTCCCATTGTATATCCAGGTTTTCACTGAATCCCAGTGAAATAAACATCAATATAATTGTTAAATTCTTCATTGGATTTTCTATTCCAGACTTTTCCAGTGTTCATAAATCATCACCATAGCCAATGTATCCAGTTCACAGTATTTTAATAACCCATCTGTAATGGCATTACGTCGTTTTTCATCCAGATCAGCAAATTGAAGATATGAATATGCCATCATAGCTGCACCGCCATCTCTAATATTTCCTTTCTCATCAATATAATTATCATCCTTCATATTGATATTCTCAAATATGGGAGGTAATTGCTTGTAGGGGTCAATATTTTTTCCATCAGCTATCTGCCAAAATATTTCACCCCTTAAATTTGTTCCGTAAGTCAATGGTTTACTATACGTTTCTTTCAAGAATTTACTATGAGTTAATACAGTTGGAAGAACCTGCTTGATTGAATTTGATCCACCCATATCCCTTTGATAATAATACTTCTGCACCAATTTTAACATATCCACCATTGCCCGTTTTGGCGGTTTCTCTTTTTTATCAATTACTGTAATTGTAGGTATCCAATCAATAAGTTCAGTTAATTCTATGCTCCCGTCCTCCATCATTTGTGTCATGATTTGTTTTAATACAGTATTTTCGTGATCCGCATATCTGAAAACAGAACCTTCATCTTTTTCTAAGAGTGATTTTAATGCTCTTACAAAATCAAAATTTGGGAACTTACCTTGTTCAGTATTGATCCATTCGTTATGAGTGATAGTTCCATCTTCAAAATAGGTATGGCAGGAGAATTGAAAGGCAATTTGCTCATAGGGTTTTCTACCCTTATTAAATGGTATCGCCATCATATTGGTTTCAAAATCAATAAAATGATAGGGAAAACACCAATCAGCTATTTCATCAAACAATTTTTCGTTAATATCTTCTCTTATATCATTGGTTTTTATTTTTTCCACTTGTAATGCCTGCCTTTGACTGCGAGTGCCAGAGTATTCCAAATCACCAGATTTATTCTTTTTCATAAAATACTTTTCAATATCTACATCTTTCTGATTGAAAATATTATCTTCAAGCATTTCTTTGATTTTTGGTTTGAACCAGATATCAAAAATATGAGGTTCATGTATATCAAATTGGTCACCCTTTTCACGCTTCCAACATTCTTCAAATCCACTTTTTAAATCCTGTTTTTTATCATTCTTAAATTCACAGTCTTTACAATGTTTTCCAATATTTTGGAAGTAACTGTTATCCGGATTTCTGTAATATTCAGCATAATCATAAATTCTTTCCTCAAAGTCTTTATTATCTTCAGCTGTTCTGTCAACAGGGGGAACCGCCTCACCAGCAATTATTTGATCTACTAAACCTGTCATATTCATCTTTTCCAGTATTGGTTCACCAACCTCTATTAATACGTCTTCAGGATGAACATAGCATTCCTTCCGTTTTTTATCTTTTTTATTCCTACGGATACGAAAATATTGATTGAGATCAGTTACAGTTGCAGCTTTAGTTTTATCTGCCATCATCAGATAGGGTGTAATTTTCCAATCCGGAAAAGCAAGTTCTGTCACCCAGGTTTGGAATGCAACATCGAATAAATAAGGCCGCCATTTTGGTCGGATAAATCCTTCTAATCCCTTTTTTATATAATAAAAATCAGGATTTTCAGGATCTGTGGACTTTGCTTTAACCTCAATGAGTTCAATATTATTTCCCGTCTTCTTTAAAATATCCACACGAATAAAAAACCGGTCATCATAAAGGATGGCTGCTTCAAATATGGTTACATTCTCATTTTTTAATAATGTATTGGTTTTATTGAGAGCAGTTTCATAATCCAGTTCATCGATTGGTATTCCTTCAGGATAATACTGCTTTGCCAGCTCACCTACCTGAAAACCACCCTCAGCCAATGCTTGTAGAAATTCATTTTCCTGTTTATTGCTGGCATAATTTTTATCACTGCAATATCTGAGTTTTGTAGGACATTCCAGAGCGGTTACAAACCGTGATTTTGAAAGATACTTTTTACTATTCATCAATCGGCTCCCCCTCAGGAAGATCTAATTGAGCTACCGGCTGAATGGCATTACCAGCAATACCTTTAATGGAATTATACATAAAATTGGTATTTAAAATGACTTTATCGATTTGTTTTTCTCTTCTTTTCCAAGCACCCTGAAAAGTACGTTTTTCTTTTTCAAGATCTTCTTGCATTTGGGAAAAACCATCAACAATCGCTTCTATCTGGAGTTTAAATTCATTGCTTGTGAGAAAATCGTATAGCATATTCATTTTATCACCCTTATTCTCCTGAGAAACCTTTGCATTACTGATTTGAATGATAGATTCCCGTAATACAAATACTAACCCCTTAAATTCCTGAAAATTGCAGATCCAGATTCCTTTCCTTTGTCCAAATCGTTTCATATCCGAAGGCATGGATTCTGTTACCAACACACCAATATTTGTGTTTTTCTCCTGCATGTCTTTTTTAAATTTATCAATCCAAGCCGGTTGAAAGGATTTTGTACGTTTACTTTCATAATAGATTGAGCCGCAATCTTTACGGGTTGGTGTATTTATAATTTGAATGCAATCACCACCCCTTGCTCCTTTTTTTATTTCAATAATTTTATCAGTATGAAATTCTTTTTCAAGCCATTCTTCAATGATCAATTCCTGTCCTTCTCCCTTTAATCTTGAAGAACCTTCTTCTTGTCTCCGTTTCATTTCTTCAATGAGTTGTTTTTGCTCATCAAACTTAATTTGAATTTCCTTAATACGAATATCACTTTTTTCTTGTTCTGAATTTTGTATTTTTACTCTTTCTTTCGCCAATGCTTCTGAAAGTTTTTTCTGAGCTTCTGCTTCTGCCTTGGATTGTAACTCATCCTGTTCCCTCTTCAATTTTTCAATCTCTGCCCTGGTCTTATACAATTCTTTTACTTGTTGTGTTTTCTCCTTTAGTTCTTTTTCCATTATTTCACGTTCTTCTTGTGTTTCTTCACTGATTCTCTTTTTTAAATCTGATTCCATTTTTTCTTTCTCATTTTTGAGCTGTTCCCGAACACCGGACTGGATGGATATTTTCAATTGTGATTTTTCTTTCTCAATAACTTTTTTCTCTTCTGCAAGCTGTTGGGTTAATTGCTCTACCTTTTTTTGCTCAGTTTCAAATTTGGACTGATATTCCTGTGAAAGTTGGTGTTTAACCTGCTCAGTAAGAACATCATTGACATTGATTTCATTATCGCAACGTGGACAGATGATTGTTACATTTTTTTGGCTCATGATAAAGCTCCTTAATTTTTTGGTTTATGTTAGTATGGTTTCCACTTATAACATCTGAAACTGGTTCAAAATGTCAGGAAAAGTTAATACACTGAAACTATTTTAAAAAGCAAAACTTGGTATTTATTGCTTTTTAGTTTAATTCTGTGTAAAAAATATAGAAATGATAAACGTCAAATAGAGACGTATTAAATTGGAAAGAAAATTTAGTAAGAATTTAATCCTAATAATAGATGTGGTGAGGTGAGTGTCTCAATATCAATTCACATCCGGCCAGAGGCTGCTTCGAATTTTCAGTTCCATACCGGGATATAGTTTACCGTTATTTTCATTTATGAGCGATTCGTTGTCCCAGAACAAAATCACCCACGAATACTCATCATCATAGGTATCTTTTGCGATCGTCCATAATGATTCACCGGGTTTTACTGTGTGGACCTCAAAATCATATTCCCATTCCAATGCTTCATTTGTAGGTTTTTTCAGGTCCAATTCTCTGTATGGATAAATGAAATTCGGGTTATCCGGATTTGGTCCGATATTTCTTTTTTTCCAATGTGGTTTATTCCATTGCCAGATTCGACGCCATTCATTTGGATTGTTATATTCATGATAGGCAATAAGTGATAAATAATCTCCGGGATGAGTAAGATACTCCGTCCAGACAGAATCAGGATACAATATTTCCGGATCAAATTTCGCAGTATACATTTTCGGTGGAGATTCTTCCGGAATTTCTTCTATTTCAGGTAATTCTTCTTTAGCGATGTCATTTTTCTCTGCAGGTTCTATTTCTGCCGGAATTATTGTATTCCCCTGTTCATTATTGATTCCATGATGGGAATTGTTCGTACCATTTTTTAGGTCAGTTTGATTATCAACTGATTGAATATTTGATTCAACATCTGGTACTTGAATTGTTTCTGTATTTTTCTGTTTTAGTGAATCTGCTGGTTTTTCACCCTCTGGTGCTACAGATTTTTTATTTGCACAGCCGATGAAGAAAAGTGTTGCTGTGATTAGAATAAATGTATATCTCAAATTTTCCCTTTCTTATTGAAATTATGTCTGGATTTTTATGTTAGCGTAATTACACTTACTCAAATTTTTACTTAGGAAGTGAGTATTGTATTAACTGGTCCGATAAGAATTATCTTTTTGAAACACGGAGCCGATTTTTGGCACGCTCCAATGCCAGACGGGATCGGATGCGATCCATCTGTGTATCCTTCATCCGTTTTTCTGCTCTTTCTGCAGATTCTTTAGCACGGTCAGCATCAATTTCCTCAGATTTTTCAACAGTTTCTGCAAGAATCTGTACGGAATCTCCTGTGATTTCCGCATATCCGCCACTGGTAGAGAGAAAGTGATCTGTCCCGTTTTTGGTAATTTTGATTTCACCAATGTCCAAAGCAATCATACTCTTGGTATGGCCTTTCATAACTCCGAAGAGACCATCGGTAGAGGGTGCCCGTAGGTATTCAACCTGACCTTCATCCAACACTTTTGTTGGAGTTACTATTTCAAGATTGAAAGTTTTTGCCATTAATTAGCTAATTTTTCTGCTTTTTCTTTTACTTCGTCAATGCTGCCCACATAGAGGAAGGCATTTTCAGGATATTCATCCATCTCGCCATTTACTATTGCTTCAAATCCTGTAATGGAGTCATCCAGTGATACATATCTTCCCTCAGTACCTGTGAAGGCTTCCGCAACAAAGAATGGCTGCGACAAAAACCTCTGCAATCTTCGTGCACGGTGGACTGTAGTTTTATCATCATCAGATAATTCATCCATACCCAGGATTGCTATGATATCCTGCAGATCTTTATATTTCTGGAGGATTTCCTGTGTCTGTCTTGCCACATTGTAATGTTTATCACCAATAACCCTTGGATCCAGAATTCTGGAGGTCGATGCCAACGGATCCACAGCTGGATAGATTCCCAATTCTGCAATGGATCTTTCCAATACTGATGTAGCATCCAAGTGAGCAAATGTGGTAGCCGGTGCTGGGTCAGTCAAGTCATCCGCCGGAACATACACTGCCTGAACAGAGGTTACGGACCCATTTTTCGTAGAGGTAATCCGTTCCTGCAGGTCACCCATTTCAGTAGATAAGGTTGGCTGATATCCCACTGCGGAGGGCATACGACCCAATAATGCAGACACCTCTGAACCCGCCTGTGTGAACCGGAAGATATTATCAATAAACAGGAGAACATCTTTTCCTTCTTCATCACGAAAATATTCAGCCATCGTAAGACCTGATAGACCTACTCTCAATCGGGCGCCAGGCGGTTCGTTCATTTGTCCAAATACCATGGCAGTTTTATCAATTACACCGGATTCGATCATTTCATTGTACAGATCATTTCCTTCCCGGGTACGTTCACCCACACCTGCAAATATTGAGTAACCACCATGCTCAGTTGCAATATTCCGTATGAGTTCCTGGATCAACACAGTTTTACCAACTCCTGCACCTCCAAATAATCCGGTTTTCCCCCCTTTGGTATATGGTTCCAATAGATCAATCACTTTAATTCCTGTTTCCAGGATTTCACTTTCAGGCATTAAATCTTCCTGTCTAGGAGGGGCATGATGAATTGGATTCCTTTTTTCTGATTTAACCTGTGGTTTATTATCAATGGGATTTCCTGTTACATCAAACATTCTGCCCAATACTTCTTCACCTACAGGGACTGATATAGGATTGCCAGTATCCAATACTTTTACACCACGCTGTAATCCATCTGTTGAATCCATAGCAACAGTTCTTACCACTTCATCGCCTAAATGCTGAGCGACTTCCAGCACTAAAGTTGATTCTTTTTCCCGTTCCACAGTAAGTGCATTCATAATTTCAGGAAGCTGGCCGTCCTCAAAGACGACATCTACAACTGCTCCCATTATCTGCTGAATTTTTCCTGTATTTTCCATCATATATCTCCTTTATTGTACCAGGGCTTCTGCGCCGCTGACAACTTCTAAAATTTCATTTGTTATAGCCGATTGCCGGGCTTTATTATATTCCAGTGTCAAATCACTGATCATTTCACCTGCATTTTCTGTAGCGTTTTCCATTGCAGTCATTCGGGCACCCTGTTCAGATGCATTGGATTCCAGTAAAAATCGCCACATTTGTACTGTCAGATGCCTGGGAACTAATGACTGGACAACTTCTTCCATTGACGGTTCAATGAGATAATCAGATGTATCGGCTTCTTCACCTACATCCAATACCAATGGGAGATAGTTAAACTCAATGATATTTTGCTGTGCAACATTCTGGAATTCATTAAATATAACACGAATTTGATCAAATTCCCCTTCCAAGTACCGATTGGTTACTGCCTTAGTGATTTTTATTGCATCATTAAAGTCCAGTTCATTCCAAAAGTCAGTGTATGAATCCACTACTTGATAGTCCCTTTTTCTGAAATAATCTCTTCCCTTTCTGCCGATACAGATGAGTGATACATTTTCTTTACCAATTTCATCAACAATATCGTGAGCCCTGCGTATAACGTTTGTGTTAAAACTACCACAAAGTCCACGATCTGCCGTTACAACAACAAACCCGGTTTTATCCGGTTCCCGTATTGTAAGTAATGGATGGTATTTCCTGTCTATGGAAGGCAAAATGTTTTTCAAAATACCATTTATTTTACCTGCATAGGGCCGTGCCTGCTCCATATTCTGCTGTGCTCTTCTCAGTTTTGCAGCAGCTACCATCTTCATTGCTTTGGTAACCTGCTGAATACTTTTTACCGTTTTTATCCGTGTGCGAATATCCTTCAGATTAGCCATATATCAGGCAAGAAATCCTTTCACGAAATTGGTGATTTCCGTTACCAGTTGTTCTTCTATTTCGTCAGATAATTTCATCTCAACATCAATTTTATCCAGGAGATTCTGATTATTTACATGAAGGTGATTCAGGAATTCAGATTCGAAGCGCCGTATATCTTCCACGGGTACATCATCCAGATATCCCTTAACACCTGCGTAAATAATTGCAATTTGATCTGAAACCAACATTGGAACATACTGGTCCTGTTTAAGGATTTCATACAGACGTTCTCCCCTGGCTAACTGTTGCTGTGTTGCCTTATCCAGATCAGAACCGAATTTCGCAAATGCAGCAAGTTCTCTGTATTGTGCCAGATCCAGTCGGAGACTTCCGGCAATTTTCTTCATAGCTCCAATTTGTGCATTACCACCAACACGAGACACGGAAATTCCTACGTTTAGAGCCGGTCTTTGACCGGAATAAAAAAGATCGGTTTCAAGAAAGAT
Source organism: uncultured bacterium (assembly GCA_964345035.1). Taxonomy (GTDB): domain Bacteria; phylum Fidelibacterota; class Marinisomatia; order SCGC-AAA003-L08; genus CAYFPO01. The sequence goes on along the minus strand of CAYFPO010000010.1, from coordinate 22,886 downwards.
TTGGCCATCGGTAATGGAGATTACATTTGTTGGGATATACGCTGACACATCACCAGCCTGTGTTTCAATAATCGGCAATGCCGTTAATGAACCACCGCCAAGGTCATCACTCAATTTTGATGCTCTTTCAAGAAGGCGGCTGTGGAGGTAAAATACATCTCCCGGATATGCTTCACGTCCAGGTGGTCTCCTGAGAAGTAGAGACATCTGCCTGTATGCCACCGCTTGTTTAGAAAGATCATCATATATAATGAGTGCGTGTTTTCCATTATCTCTGAAATATTCTCCAATTGAACAACCTGAGTATGGCGCAATAAACTGCAACGGAGCAGGATCAGATGCATTTGCAGTAACTACCACAGTATAATCCATCGCTCCAGCCTTTTCCAATTCCGCCACAACACGTGACACGGTTGAAGCCTTCTGACCTACTGCTACATAAATACAATACACCGGTGTTTCAGTATCATGAGTATATTTCTGATTAATGATTGTATCAATAGCGACAGCCGTTTTTCCGGTCTGTCTATCACCAATAATCAATTCACGTTGTCCCCGTCCAATGGGTATCATACTGTCAATAGCTTTAATACCGGTCTGAAGTGGTTGGTGTACAGATTTCCGTGCAAGTACACCCAGTGCTTTTCTTTCCATTGGGTAGGATTCGGTAGCGGTGATATTGCCCTTGCCATCCAGTGGTTGACCGAGAGGATTTACAACCCTGCCAAGCATCCCATCACCAACACCGATCTCTACAACTTTACCGGTTCTTTTTGCAATATCTCCCTCTTTTACCAATCGGGAATCACCAAACAGAACCAATCCGACTTCATCTTCTTCAAGGTTCATTGCCATTCCCATCACATCATTGGGGAGTTCCACAAGTTCAGAAGCCATTACATTTTCAATTCCATGAACACGTGCAATTCCATCACCAACCATGATGACTTCACCGACTTCTGATACATCAATAGTACCATCAAATTTTCCCATTTCCTGTCGAATGACAGCAGTTATATCATCCATTTGAATATTCATAATTACCCTTAATTTCTACTGTTTAACAGTGTATTTTTTAATTGATTCAATTTATTGGCTACCGAGCCGTCAACAATTGTATTACCAATCCTGAGTTTAATTCCACCTAATATTGTTTCATCCACTAAAGTGGAGATATTAGCTGTTCTGCCATCCTTTTTCCGAATTGATTCTTGAATTTCCTTTATGGAATCTGCATCCATTGATTGGGAAGATTGAACATGTACATCCACAATATTATTCCGGATTTTATATTCTTTTTCCACACAACGGACTATCTTTTTAAACATTTTCATTGATTTTTCTGCAGCTAAGAAACTAATAAATTCAATGACGGAAGCATGTAGTACTGTACCGAAGCTTTTTTGTAATACATCCTTTTTTGCCTCCAGAGCAATCCTTTTGGAATACAAGAGGGTTTTAAGATTTTTATCTTTGGAATAAACGTCATAAAATTGAATTAATCCGGAAACAATCTCTTCTGGTTTGTTCTGTTTGTCGGCAATATTCAGGAACGCAATTGCCAGGTTGCGAATTTTAGCAGATGCCTGCATCAGGTTTGTCCGTATTCCTCGATTGTGTCCTGAACCATTTTATGATGATCATCTTTTTCCAGAGATTTGCCAATTATTTTCTCAGCTGCCAATACTGATAATTCAACGACCTGTTGACGAATTTCACTGATAACTTTATCTTTTTCTCTTTCAATTTGATCCAGATTATCAGTCAATATCTTTTTAGCATTGGATTTTGCTTCCGTAATAATTTCAGTTTTTACTTTTTCACCGGCTTCCTTGCTAGCTAAGATGATTTCTTTTCCTTCTCTCCTGGATTTGGCAATCATTTGATCATATTCTTGAGCCATTCGGTCAGCCTGCTCCCGTGCCTCTTCAGCTTTTGCAAGAGAATCCTTTATTTCTTTTTCCCTTGCATCCAACGCAGATAGGATGGGTTTCCACGCAATTGCCCGTAAGACGACCAATAGGATGAAAAAAGTAATTACCGTCCAGGCAAGTAGTCCACCATGAACTTCTAACATATTAAATGTCCTTCCGGTTTATTTTCCCTGTAAAAGGAAGCAGGTAACTGCTGAGAATAATGCAACACCTTCGATAAGTGCTGACATAATCAATGCAGTTGTACGAATATCACCAGCTGCTTCCGGTTGACGTCCTGTTGCCTCAGTTGCTTTTGAAGTGATCATACCTATTCCCACTCCTGCTCCAATTGTTACTAAGCCAGCGCCAATCCCAGCGCCAATATAAGCTGCCCATTCCATATTTGTTTATCTCCTTTTGTTATGTTGTTTGTTAATGAGCTTCACTCCCTTGGTGTTCAACTACGGACAATCCAATAAAAATTGCCGATAAGAGTGAAAAAATATAACCTTGTAAGAATGCTACAAAAATTTCAAGTAAATTGATTGCTATTGCCATTGGAACTGAACCAAGTGCAATCCAATAATTCTGTTGGTTGATAATAATTCCTAAAAATGCAAAAATAATAATATGACCTGCTGTCATATTTGCAAACAATCTGACTGCAAGTGCAAACGGCTTAGTGAAGAGTCCCAATATTTCAACTGGAATCATAATTGGGAGTAACCAGAAAGGAACTCCAGGAGTTGCAAAAATATGTTTCCAGAATTCTCTATTGGCAAAAATAATATAGGTAAAAAAGGTTATCAGGGCCAGTCCTACTGTAACACTAATATTGCCGGTAGCAGTTGCAGTCCCGGGAATCAGACCAAGTAAATTTGTCAGAATAATAAAGAAAAAGAAGGTCAGAATCAACGGTAGGAATTTCTTACCGTGTTTTTCACCCATATTCGGATACACAATTTCATCGCGAACAAACAGTATCAAAACTTCCAGCAAAGTTCCAAATCGGCTCTGTACTTTTTTATTTTTCTTGTACCCGAAAGTGAAAAAAAGTATTAATAATGCAGCAGTAATTAACATCATAATGACTTGTTTAGTAATTCCAAGGATAGGTTTTCCTCCTTCAGGGTATATTGGAATTTCAATTGGATGGGTAATATTGAAGGGATTCAGAATTTCAAATATGCGATCATCAGTGAGGTGATCCATAATTACAGTCCCATCTACAACTGAAGGGTGATCACTATGTTCTGAATGAGCTTCATGACCAGTTTGTTGAGATGAATGAACTTCCTGGCTATTACTATGATTATCTTGACCAGGATCATTTGTGCCAAAACAAAATGTAATTAATACTAAAAATATTGACTTAACCAAAGACTTCATTTTTATACTTGAGCTTTCACTTTATATTTTGGGAGTTCCTTCATCCAGATAGTAATTTCCATCCATTGATGTATTACATAAAAAATCATAAGAGATATAAAAAACGGAACCATTGCTACCAACTCATAATAATTGAGATACAGGGTGGCTCCAATTATAAAGATCAATCTCACCAACATCCCGCCATATACGTTTATTGTAAAATCTTTATTAATCATTTCTGCAGATCTCATCACCAGAAAATATCCTGTAAATGCATTAATACTGCTCAATAAGAATGCAAGTAAAAACTCCATCATGAATTCAGTTCCCCAAATCAATATAGGAAAAATAGACACAGCAATTATAACGCCCGTGCTTAAAGACCAGTTTTTTACAAATAATTTTATGTTATGATACAATTTTAATCAGATTATACATACCAGCGAATAAGCCAAAAAAGATCCCGACAAGACCTCCCCAGGGTTCAGCATCCAACCAAATTCCCACTTTACTCCCAATCCACCAGCAAATCAAAACTGTCAAAGCCATTTGAATGCCCACTCCTGAATATTCCATCCAGTTTGTAGGTTTTTTTCTCATTGGGATTGATGCAAGTGAAAATTTTATTCAGCTTTGACAGGTTCAGTTTTTTTGACCATATTGACCACTCCTTCAAATTGAGCACCTTCTTCAATGACCAATACTTTTGCGTTGAGATTTCCGGCAAGGAATGAGCTATTACCGAGTGTAACCTTCTCACTAACAATGAGATCACCTTCAACTTTACCGCTGACCTGAGCTTCCCTGGCGTAAATATTACCTTTAACAAAAGAACCTTTTGCAGTTCTTACAGTGCCTTTTGATTCCAGTTTGCCGAATACTTTTCCGTAAATCAGGATACTTCCGGCAACTTTTACATCACCCTGAATTTCAACTTCAGGGGATAATATTGAACTGATCTGGTTATCTTGTTTCATTTATGGAAATATCTTTTTCCTTGTAAATTTCTATGAATTCCCGGGGGTCAAGCACCTCTGAGTTTTTCCAGATTTCGAAATGAAGATGAGGTCCGTCACTAAGCCCTGATTCTCCTACCCGTGCTATTGCACTGCCTCTGTTTACTTGTTGTCTGATCTTCACAAGATTTTCATCATTATGACCATACACAGTAAAAAATCCTTTCTTGTGGGCTAGAATTATTGTATTTCCCAACTCACCCATATCTCCGCTGAAAACCACCATACCGGAAGCAGGTGATTTTATGAGCTCTCTTGCTTTTGCGGCAATATCAATCCCGTAATGTTCATACCCTGACCGTTCTAATTCCAACCCTTGTGTAACATATCCATCTACCGGCATTTTCAATGGCATTAACTCTTCAATATCTGAAAATTGGTTCTGCAATGCTTTTTCAATGTGCGGGAATTCTTTTACAAGATTTTCTCCGCCTAAATCTTCAATGATTTGGATTGCAAAATTTTGGAATCTTCTCAATTCCCTGGCTTCATCGGTTAATTTGTCTGCACCTGTTACTCGTAGTAATCCAAAGATTGAAAATCCTATCACCCCGATAACAAAAAACAATCCCACATTGAAAATAATCTGTGAAATTCGGAATGATCGTTTAAAATTATCATCATCCGAAATGATCCATATTGTAAAATTCCTTTTTTTCACTGTGGGATAGCCCAAAAATTTAGGAAATAAATTTCAGTTAGAACAAATGGAATTTAGAAAATAATTTAGTTTTTTATAGTGGAAATTAATTCCAGGATTCTATTAAGATCATCTGTGGAGTAAAATGAAATAGAAATTTTACCGTGTCCTTTTCGTGTATTATGAATTTGGACTTTGGTACCCAGGGTGGAGATCAGAGTATTTTCATGTTCAGAAATTATGGATGAATTTCGAGGTTTTTTTCTTTTTGGTTTTTTTGTGGATGACGTATCTAATAATTTGGATGCAATTTCTTCAACTTTCCGAACACTTATTTTTTCACGTATCACTCTACGAAATAAATTCTGCATTTGTGTGGATTTTCTTAATTGAAGTATAGCTCGGGCATGGCCTGCAGAAATCTCACCTTTTCTCAAACTTTTTTTAATTTCAGGGGGGAGTTTCAGTAACCGAAGAGAATTTGATATTGTAGTACGTTTTTTCCCAACCTTTTGGGCAATTTGATCCTGAGTCATATCATATTTACCGCTCAGAAGAGCATATCCTTCAGCTTCTTCAATAGGATTTAGGTTTTCTCTCTGAACATTTTCAACCATTGCATATTCCAACATTTCAACGTCAGCTTCTATTCCAATAATATAACCGGGCACAGATTCAAGTCCCGCAGCACTTGCCGCACGCCAGCGCCTTTCACCAGCAATCAATTCATATTTTCCATCTCCCAGGTCTCTCAATGTTAAGGGCTGAAGAATACCATTTTGTTTAATAGAATTAATAAGATCAACCATAGCATCTTCTGAAAAATCCTGCCGGGGTTGGCTGCTGTTTGGAATAATGCTGTCAATTGGAACTCCATCTTCCAAATACCGGTTTTCATCGGATGTATAATCCGGAATGAGTGCTTTGAGTCCTTTGCCAAGCCGTTTAGGCATTGGTATTTAAAATTTCTGATGCAAGATTCATATAATTTTGTGCTCCAACAGATGTGGCATCATATAACAGAATAGGTTTACCATAACTGGGTGCTTCACCTAGTCGGACATTTCGCTTTATATAAGTAGAATATACTTTTTCACCAAAATACTCTTTTACTTCATCAACAACCTGTCTGGACAAATTCAGGCGGTTATCAAACATTGTAATCAAAATGCCTTCAATTTCCAGATCTTCTTTGACTATTTTCTTTTTGTGTTTCTGAATCAGACGTATTGTATTTAACAATTGGGATAACCCCTCGAGAGCATAATATTCACATTGTATAGGAATGAGCACTGAATGGGCAGCCATTAGCACATTAACAGTTAATAATCCCAGGGATGGCGGACTGTCAATAATGATATATTTGTAATTTCCCTGTATAGAATCCAGTGCATTTTTCAACATCATTTCTCTTGTAAACATTCCAACCAATTCAATCTCTGCACCAACTAGCTGTGCATTAGCAGGGAGAATATCCAGATATTTGAGATCAGTTTTCTGGATTGCTTTATTGATGTCCGCATTTCCAATAAGTACATCATAAACTGTTTTCTTCAATCCGGAAATGGGAACTCCAACACCCGTTGTTGCATTTGCCTGAGGGTCCATGTCTATCAGCAAGGTGGGAATTTCTGCAACAGCAAAATATGCAGAAAGGTTTACTGAAGTTGTAGTTTTACCAACACCTCCCTTTTGATTTGCAACCGCAATGACTTTTGTATCAAATAATTTCATTAGAATCAGCCTCAAAATTAATCCTATATTGTTTTGGTTTGCAATAAATCGCTTTGTAATGTTTACAATTATTTCAATTAATTTTAGTTCAAATATTCCAAATGAAGTGTTGGTTATGGAATTAATATCAATTTAAATTGGCTGGCTTTATTGGACTTCAAATTCCCAAAATTCGTAATATCAAGGTAATAAATTCAATTTTATAATAATTTAAAAGTAATAATATGCTGAAGAGTACTGGTTCAAGATGGGCGGTGATAAGCATTCTGATTCTGTTTGTTGCATATAAACTATGGCCCACATATAAATTTTATTCTTTAACAGAAGAAGATAAAACTCAACTGGAAACCGATAATCCGGTCGGACTGAAAAATCTGGGTGAAGATGCTATAAATCTGGGTTTGGATTTACAAGGTGGGATGCATGTCGTATTGGAAGTTGACATCCCGAATCTTGTAAAGAAACTTGCCAATAACAAAACACCGGAATTAATTGCAGCTGTTGATGATGCAGAAAAATTATCAATTCAGAACCGCAGTGATTTCTTTGATGAATTCACAAAAATTTCAGATGAAAAAACACTACCACTTAAAAGATCATTTACTAATTTAATTTCTACAACCGGGAATACAGCAGTCATTGATGAATTAAAGAATCAGACTGACAATTCTATTAACAGTGTGCTGGAAATAATTAGAAACCGTGTTGATGAATTTGGTGTTGCCGAACCCAATATACAAAAGTCAGGTACCAGAAGGATAATTGTTGAACTTGCAGGTGTTAAAGACCCTGAACGTGCAAGAAATCTGATTCAAAGTACTGCCCTGCTGGAATTTATACTGGTTAAAGATGCTCAGGCACAACAGGCAATTTTTACATCCATAGATGATATACTCATTGAAAAAGGTGTAACTTTGGATAATGGTGATTCGAATGAAAATCCAAACACAGATTCTGATTTTTCAGCAGATACTACATCAGATGTATTGGCAGAATTATTTGATTCTGAAAATGAGGTGGATGAAATTGACGAATCAAATCCATTAAAAACTCCAGGTGATATTTTAAATGAAAGACCATTTTCAGGGTATTTGAAAGCATTTCCAACAGGATTGGGTGTATTAGCTGATGAATTTAATAAAGTATCAAACCTATTGGCAAATGAAGCAGTAAAAAAAGTTATTCCGTTTGATTCTAAATTTTTATGGGGAAGTAAAGTTAATAATGCAGAGCTAAATGATGGTTCTTTTGTAAGCTATAGAAATTTGTATTTTGTCAATAAAACTCCGGAACTGACTGGTGGTGTAATTAAAGAAGCATCTGCAACATTTGGAGCAGCCGGGTCCGATGTATCCGGTCAGGCGGTTGTAAACTTGACCATGAATAGTATGGGCACCAAAAAGTGGAGTCAGTCCACTGGTGCTAATGTTGGAAGAAATGTTGCAATTGTACTGGATGGAAAAGTGTATCTCGCTCCTGTAATCCGTGACAGGATTCCAAGCGGCAGAACTCAAATCACCGGACTTGATAATGTTGATGAAGCCAAGGATATTGCAAATGTGCTAAGAGCAGGTGCTTTGCCTACACCGGTAAATATAATTGAAGAACGCACAGTTGGGCCGTCATTGGGAAGAGATTCCATTAATTCAGGCACCAGCGCAATGATTATTGGATTTTCATTGGTAATTGCATTTATGGTATTATACTACAGGGGTTCAGGGTTTTTGGCAATTTTTGCACTGATATTAAATATTGTGGTAGTTCTTTCAGTACTTGCCGGGCTGAATGCAACATTAACACTTCCTGGAATTGCAGGTCTCATCTTGACAATTGGAATGGCAGTAGATGCCAATGTCATAATCTTTGAGAGAATCAGAGAAGAAATTGATAAAGGAAAAACTGTCCGTGCATCTATTGATGCAGGGTACCAACGTGCTTTTACTACAATATTGGATGCAAATTTGACAACTCTAATCGCAGCATTTGTTCTCTGGGGAATCGGTTCAGGTCCTATTAAAGGATTTGCAATTACATTGAGCATTGGGATTTGCAGCTCTATGTTTACTGCAATTTTTGTAACCAGAACATTTTTCATGTATTTGACAAATAGAAAAACAATGAAATCATTAAGTATTTAATATGAGAATTTTTAAAGATACTAAAATAAACTTTTTGAATAAACGGAAATTCACCGTAGTAATTTCGTTATTATTAATTAGTGCTGGAATTGTCAGCCTTTTAACAAAAGGCGGACCTGACCTTTCCATAGATTTTACCGGTGGCACTATCGTTCAAATCAAATTTGAAAAACCTATGGAGATCGGCAATTTAAGATCCACATTGGAAGCGAATAACCTTGGACATGCTGAAATTATTGAATTTGGAAGTAAGGATGAAGTCTTGCTGAGAGCACAGACAACTGGATCTTCCGAAGAATTTCTGACTATCGTTAAGTCTGCTCTATCTGAGGTAAATTTTGAAATACGCAGAGTTGAGACAGTCGGTCCACGTATTGGCAGAGAACTCCGTGCTGAGGCTGTGTATGCAATCATCATCGCATTAATCGGTATATTGTTTTATATCTGGTTCCGTTTTGACAGGTTTTATGCGTTGGGCAGTGTAGCTGCATTGGTTCATGATGTGATGATTACACTTGGAATATTTTCATTGATGAATTTTGAAATTGACCTCACAATCGTAGCTGCATTTTTAACGATTGTTGGATATTCATTAAATGACACGATTGTCGTATTCGACCGAATCCGGGAAAATATTAGTAAATACACCAGAGAGAATTTGGAATCTGTTGTCAATTTATCATTGAATGAAACTCTCAGCCGTACTATTATAACTTCGGTTACTACGTTATTAGTAGTAGGTACATTATTTTTCATTGGCGGTGAGGTAATTAAATTATTTGCATTCGGACTGATAACCGGTGTTTTAGTAGGAACATATTCTTCAATTTATGTAGCAAGTCCCGTAATGATTCATTTTGAAAATCGTGCCGGACAAAAATTAGCGAAAAAATAATTTCAGATTCACAATCCATAATAACAAAATTAATTAAAAAAGACTCCGTCTATACGGAGTTTTTTTATGAGGAGAAATAGATGTCAGTAACTGCAGTAATCGGTGGTCAATGGGGAGATGAAGGTAAGGGTAAAATTGTTGATTACCTGTGCCGTGATGCAGATATAGTTGCCCGTTATCAGGGCGGTGCAAATGCCGGACACACCGTATACATCGGCAACTCAAAAATAATTCTTCATCAAATACCATCCGGGATACTTAGGGAAACATGCCATTGTATTCTCGGCAATGGAATGGTGATTGATCCTGTAGGGCTAGTGGAAGAATTGAATTTACTCAAAAAATTGAAAATCAAAATTTCTGATCGTGTGCATATTGCATTCAATGCTCATATTGTCACTCCTTGCCATAAAATGCAGGATGCTTTGAATGAATCCAACAGCTCTGATAAGATCGGAACTACTCTGAAAGGAATTGGCCCCGCCTATGTAGATAAATACAACAGAAAAGGAATTCTTGCATTTGAAATATTTAGTAAAGAGAAACTGAAAAAATCTGTTATGGATCAATATAATGCATTGACCGAAAAATATAATTTGACAGCAAAGCAAGTTGAAGAATTAAATAATCAGATCAAAGAATTTTATAAATGTACTAAACAGATATCAGCTTTTGTGGATGATGCATTCACGCTGCTCCATGAAAAGTCCAGGAATGGATCTCAGATTTTGATTGAAGGTGCACAAGGCACCATGCTGGACGTGGATCATGGTACATATCCCTTTGTCACATCGTCCAGTCCCACGAGCGGTGGTATATCTACAGGGCTGGGATTTCCGGGATCCCAAATCAATGAGAATATTGGGATATTTAAAGCCTATACTACACGGGTAGGGATGGGACCATTTCCCACAGAATTGAATGATGAAACCGGCCAAAAACTGCGGGAAATCGGTTCTGAATTTGGTGCAACGACCGGCAGACCGAGACGGTGCGGTTGGTTTGATGTTGTAGCTGCTCGATACAGTTGTCAAGTAAATGGATTTACAAAAATTGCATTGACAAAATTGGATATACTAGATGGATTTAAGGAAATACTCATCTGCACAGGATATAAAAACGGCAGCACTGAATATTCAAATTATTCAGAAGCACAATTTTACCTGGAAAATGTTACTCCGGTATATGAACATTTCCCGGGGTGGCAGGATTCCACTGCAGGTGTATTAACATTTTCTGAATTACCTGAAAATGCACAAAAGTATATTGTATTACTCAGTAATCTACTTGAAACTCCTGTAGAAATTATTTCGACAGGTCCTGAAAGGCATCAGATTATACAAATTTAATTTTGAAATACTTACTCAATGTTACTTGTTTGAAACTGGATTATTTCCGAGATTTAGACTGGTGCATGATAATTAATTTATTGAAATGGTTCATTACACAAAATTTGATTCCCCCATTGGAAAGCTAAGACTATATTTTACAGAAGTTGGAGTATGTTACATTGCATTTCCGAACTATTCTGAAGCATACGTCTCAAAGTGGTGTAAACAAAATTTGGACATCACACCCGAAGTTGAAAATGAATATTCTCATCCTGCTATTTCACAAATCATAGAATATCTAACCGGAAAAAGAAAACAATTTGATTTTCCCATTCATCATATCAATACTGAATTCCGAAAAAAAACACTCGATGAGGTTGCCAAAATACCATACGGTAAAACTGCATCCTATAAAGATATTGCTAAAAGGATGGGGAATCCCAAAGCATGCCGTGCGGTTGGCACTGCAAATGCTACCAATCCACTACCTCTTATAATTCCATGTCATAGAGTAATATCTCACAATGGAAAAATAGGTGGATTTGGTGGTGGATTATCAACAAAAAAATATTTATTGAATCTAGAAATTACTAGTACAAACAGGGAGAATACTTATGTTTAATAAAATATACATACAGATTGTAATATTACCATTATTTTTAATGGCTGTTGATTTTCAGACAACACCGGATGATACATTGAAAATTGATACACTTCAAGTAACTGATTTACCAATTGCAGATGGATCTGAGGAAGATAAAAAGAATGAAAAATCATTTGAAGAAGAGATTAAAGATATGGAAATAATACCAGGGTTATTTACCATTTATTTCGATGAAAAGAAACACAAAGTTCTGATGGAAATCTCTCCAGATCAATTTAATCAGGAATTTTTATGTAATATTACCAGACAAACCGGTGATGGGATGATGTTTGATGCCGGATCAATGTTAGGAGAATTCCCATTTTATTTTCAACAAATAGGTGAACGGATTCAGATGATTCAAAAGAACACATCCTTTCGTGCAGAAAATGATCCTGCTGCAAACAGGGCTGTTGAACAGAGTTTTTCAAATTCAATTTTTGCCAGCACAAAAGTATTAAGTGAACCCCATCCTGAATCTGGAGCAATTTTGGTAGATATGGGTGAGATATTCCTTCAGGATTTCAATAGGGTGGGTTATATCACTGGTGAAAGAAAAATAAAATTCACATTTGATAAGGAAAACAGCTATTTTTCAGAATTAAAATCTTTTCCGGAAAATACGGAGATCGACCTCGTCCTGCATTTTAAAAATGCGAAACCTAATTTTATTTATACACTCCCGGATTCAAGAAGTATGCTGCATCGATATCATTACAGTCTCTCAACTATGCCGGAAACAGATTACAAGCCCAGATTGGCTGATGACAGAGTTGGACATTTTCTCACCATTTTTCAGGATTATTCCAATGTAATTTCAGAGACACCGTACACACGGTATATTACCCGGTGGAATCTGGAAAAATCCGATCCGCGCAAGGCAGTATCACCTCCAAAAAAACCTATTGTTTTCTGGTTGGAGAATACAATTCCTGAGCAATTCAGAGATGCAATCCGTGAGGGAATTTTACTATGGAATGATGCGTTTGAAAATGCGGGATTCAAAAATGCTGTAATAGTTAAACAGATGCCTGATGATGCAGATTGGGATCCTGCGGATGTTCGATATAATACAATTAGGTGGATAATACATCCGGAAAGCGGTTATGGTGTTGGACCATCCAGAGCAAATCCGTATACAGGAGAAATTTATGATGCAGATATACGTATCAGTTCAGGGTATGTAAGATGGTTTTCACGTGAATATGATGAATGGGTAACACCATTATCAATATCGAATATCAAGCAGAATTTATACCCCGGAGATTTTCCTGCCGAACCTACAAAACAACCATCAGAAAATTTTAACTGCAGTTATGCAACCGGGATGATGGAGCAAATGGAATTTGGTTGGAATCTATTGGAATCCAGAGGGACGGTATCGGATGAAAATCTGGAGCAATTTATCTATGATGGTCTTGTTGATCTGGTGTCCCATGAAGTAGGACACACTTTGGGGTTAAGGCATAATTTCAAAGCAAGTTCCATTTATTCCCTGGAACAGTTACAGGATAAAGAGTTCACAGAAGAAAATGGAGTGACAGGTTCTGTAATGGATTACAATCCAGTCAACTTGTCACCAAAAGGGCAGCCTCAGGGATCTTGGTTTCATAAAACTTTAGGGACGTATGATTACTGGGCAATTGAATATGCCTACAAACCCCTGGATTATAAATCAAATATGACAGAATCTGAAATGCTGGAAAATATAGCTGGTAGAGTGTCTGACCCACTATTGCAATACGGAACTGATGAAGATGCCCGTGGAACATCGATTTGGGGAATGGATCCTTCCTGCAATGTTTATGACCTGGGAACTGATCCCATGGAATTTGCAGAATTGAGAATTCGATTATCCCGGGAACTATGGAGTGATTTACTAAATAATTTTGAGATTGAAGGTAATAGATATCAAAAACTGAGAAGAGTATTTTGGCAGGGTTGGGGTGAGTATAGACGTGCAGTCTTTACCACTACAAAATTTATTGGAGGCAGTTACATTTACAGAGATCATATTGGTGATCAGGGAGATAGAATACCCTTTAATCTGGTTCCGGCATCAGATCAGAAAAGAGCTTTACAGATTCTGAATGATCACATTTTCCACAAAGATGCATTCGGTTTTTCTCCAGAATTATTAAATAAGCTAATGCCCGAAAGATTGGGAACATTCAGAGGATCAGTCTGGAACATGCAAAGACTGGATTTTCCAATTCATAATGCAGTTGAGGGTATCCACGCAACTGCCTTGGTAAGAATATTAAATCCTTTGGTTCTTAGCCGTGTACGGGATAATGAATTGCGATTCAAACCTGGTGAGAGTAAATTCACAATGTCAGAATTGTTTACAACGCTGCGTAATTCAATCTGGGAAGAAATTTATTCACGAGAAAATATCAATTCATTCCGCAGAGGATTACAGAGAATACATCTCAGAATTCTCACTGAATTAGTGGTTAACCAAGATATGAGTTTACCCTATGATGCAGTAGTATTGGCACGTGCTGATCTAGTAGAATTGCAAAGCAGATTAAGAAATATGCAGTACGTTTCCAGAATGGATGATATTTCAAAAGCACATATTGCTGAAATCTCCGCACGCGTGGATGCAGCACTTGATGCACATCTGGAAAGTAAATTCTAATTATTTTTAAACTGTTACAAAGGCACAGAACAACCTAAATATTTATATTGAAGCGCCGGATCATAATTGGTGATGTTCACGGTAATTACCAAGGTGTAGAAAATTTATTACACATAAATAATTATAATCCAAACGATGATATTTTAATTTTTGTTGGTGATTATAATGACCATGAGAAAAATCTCGGCTTTTCGACTAAAAATACCATTGACCTGCTACTGGAATTAAAAAAAGCATCAGAATCAGTATTTTTTGTATTAGGAAATCACGACCTTTGGTTTCGGGAATGGCTGGATTCCGGTGGTATTCCTCATCCAATGTGGGCAAAGCAAGGTGCACGTGAAACTTTTGCAAGCTATGGAATCCATCAATTACGGGAAGCCGAATCCCAAATTGAAAAAATCCCTGAGTCCCACAGACATTTCTATAAAAATGAAATTCAGGATTATTATATCGATGATGTGATGGTTGTTATTCATGGCGGCTTTACAAATGCAGGGCAGATGGTATCCATATCAAAAGAAGAAAAACTGGATTATGAGCAGATATATCAGGTAATCTGGGACAGACGATTTCTGTTTACAAAACTTCAGGAAGAGAAGTTTATGTTTGAAAAATATTTTGGTGATAGGTACCTGATTACCGGACATACACCCTATGGTCCCTACCAAAGTGAAATCAATCAAAAGTGGGTTTTAATTGATGGAGGATCTAAAACGGGTAAACCCCAGGCAGGTGTTGTTATTACGGATACTTCCTGTTATTTTATTTCAGAAGAAAGTTAAAATTAATTATTAGGGCGTGTTGACTCGGGGTGAGGACTACCCCGGTGACATGTCCAGCAGGAAATCTGCGGAGCTTCCTCCCAAGTGAGAATATCTGAGTTAACCTGATTCACCAGCTGCATGAATTTTCGTGCTGTTTCTTTGTGATGGGTATCTTTTGCTTTATTTTTCATATCGTGACAAAATTTGCATTTTACACCCAAATCCTTTGATATGGATTTCATATATTTTACAACTTCTCTGTTAGTCTCAAATTTCAAAACTTTCAGATTCTCAGGGGTTTTACCTGCTCCTGCAAACCCAACAAATATAAGAACGAAAATAATATTTTTCATGTTAATCTCCTAAAACCAAGTGTGAAACTGAATTAAGAATTCCGGATAAGGCTGAACTACTTCATCAAGATCTATTTGAGAGAATCGGCTTTGTAGTTTTATTTCTAAAATGTTCAACGGGAATAATTCTACTCCAATTGTATATCTGGTTATTGCACCACTTTGCAAATCTTTGTCCGGATCATAAAAATCATATTTTCCCAACAAATGAATACCTTGAGTATATTTGTAAACCAGTTCACTGTAACTGGTAAACGCAGTTACACCTTTCGGCCAGTTTTGAGATTGATCTATTTCACCTTTCCAAGTCAGATTACCCAATGTTACCCCGCCTGAGATCCCAGTCAATTGAAAATCAGATTCCTGCATAAAACTGATTCCTGTATTAATATTGATTGTGTTAAAAATTGAATGTAGAAAATTTACATTGGTTGTAAAATTCATGTCTTCAATTTTTTCAGAATTACCCACAATACCATCTGAAAAACTGGCAGTGAGAGATAATTGATCAAAAGGATTTATACCAAATTCAAATATTGCCGGTAGGTCAACCCAGGGATTAAAAATCAATCCCTCTTTTTCAGAGTATAATAATTTTGATCGGGACAAGTTACCACCACGAATGAAACTGGTATGATCATCAAGTTTCAACCCAAAATTTGGAAGTGTTCTTCCAATTCGTATCCAACCGTCGTTTGGCAGTATTGATAGTAATGTCCAATATTCGGGATTATTCTGACCTAATGATATTTTATAATATAATCCAGCTTTTTCATTTATTTCAAGAAACGTATACAGATCGGCTTGCATAGGGAAAAAAGAGGTTTTCTGGTCATCATCCTTCGTATATGCAAATCCCTGAACTCTGAAATCACCACCGATCTGCAGAAAATCTCCAACATACCCGTCCCAATCCTCACTCCCGAATTTCTGCATGGTTTGCATGGGAAGTTCTTCCAGGGCAAATACCGTGGATCCATAATCATTGCGGAGACCGCCGCCAGTAGGATTTACGTGGCATAAACTGCAGGATGCACCTTCCTGAACCGCGAACCTGGGGAGAGCAAGAATTGATTGAAATAAAATGATTGGCAGAATTAACTTCATTATTTTAAGAATCAGTATTGTTAACTGCCCCTTCTTTTATCCAATTTTTTATCAAGTCAATATCTTCTTGACTTAATTGCCCATTCTGGGGCATTTGATCTCCATATTCACCCGTTCCACTAACTTTATGCCATAACACTGAATTTGCCGTATCTCCAGAGGATACGCGTAATACGGGTGCATATCCACTTGAAATGACATTTACCAGATTATTATGACTAACACCTGCACCTAAATCCAGATTACCCAATGAACCATGACAACCAGTACAATTTGAATTGAATATGGGTTGAATATCATTTTCAAAACTAACACACACCTCATTTATCGGGTTAATACAGCTCCCATCATCTACTTCTGCTATTTCATTATAATTACAGGCATCTGGGTTTGTGCAGCCTGAAATTGGTGGAATAATTGGATTACCGGAATCTGAACAGGAATACAGAATTATTAGCACAAAAAGAGTGAAGTAAAGGGGTGTGTTAGTCAAATATTTCTTTATTTAGAGTAAATGATTTTATGTTGTGTAGAAAAAGTATTTCCTTGTAATGTTAAAAAATAAATACCGCTTGATAAGTTTTCCGGCTGCCAGACAAATTGATTATAACCACCGGAATATTCTCCCATTGTAATATGTTCAACTAACTGACCCGGGACTGAATATATATACAGATCAAGTTTTTCCGGTTTTTCCTGCATCCAGGATAAAGTTGTAGATGGGTTGAATGGATTGGGATAATTACTTAATATTCTAATTTTGCCAGGAGAGGTTAGTGCTTCGCTGGAAATTGATAATGGAATTTCATTTGCACCTTCATTGATCCAGGATTCTATTAAATCGATTTCATCTTGGGTTAATTGGCCACTGGGTGGCATTTGATTACCAAAATTACCAGTGCCAGCTACTTTATTCCATAAAACAGAATTTACAGCATCTTCCGGGATAACACGTAATGCAGGTGCATAATTATTTGACACTTCATTTACTAAGTTACCATAACTTGATCCTTCATCTAGATTCAAACCACCTGAACTTCCGTGACAACCGGTGCAATTTGAATCAAATATGGATTGTATCTGGGTTGAATAATCCACTTGGCTCAATAAAACTGAACCAATAATTAGAAATGGCAAGATTTGTATTCTCAATTAATAATTAATCTATGGATTTAATATTGAATTAACTATTACTACAATATCTAATACATTTATTTGACCATCTTCATTCACATCACCGATACAGAATTGGTCATCTGTAAATTCAGTTGTACCAAGAATAAATCCCACCACAGTTACAATATCCAACACATTCAGATCATCATCCATATTGACATCTCCATTGGGTGTGCAATCACCTGTTTCAGGATATTCATTTGCACCTTCATTGATCCAGTCAACAATCAACTGGAATTCATCTATATGAGAATCAAAGTACGTAGGATCATCTGCCGGCATTCGGCCTCCAAATGGTGGATCAGGAGAAATCTTTTGCACCAGAATGCTGTTGTCTGCATCCCCAGGTATTACTGCAGGGCCGTGATTTCCACCTGCCATTAATCCCTCATAAGAGTCCATTATCAGTCCGCTTGCTCCATTGCCATGGCAATAGGGTGTGTTACAATTTGCATTTGAAAAAACAGGTACAATTTGAGTATAGTAATCTACCGGTAAATCTTCTCCACTATCTTCTTCAACCGTATAACTGGTTGTATAAATATAATCCCCGAGACGGTTGTTATTTCCATTTGCGCCATTACCGGTGGAGTAAAATGTTATGGGACCGCCGCCTGCTTCCGGGGCCTGCCATTCAAACTCCCATTGTGCTTCATTATTTTGCCCATTAAAAGTTCCGGATAGAGTCTGTTTCAAATAAGTGATACCTGCACCAGTACTGGATTGTGTATTGGTCGGGTCAGTGACAATTATTTCACCCCCCTGCTCCAGATCATCGTCCCTTGCACAGAGTTCAAAGCCCCAGCGGGATTGCCCGGAGTGGGTTACCGTCACAACAAATGTTAAAATTTCTCCAGGAGTGTATTCAGTGGGGCCGAAGATAGTAACATCTCCTGAACCGGAATTCACCGGATAGCTGTTATGGCAGCTTCCTGTTGCACAGGTTGTTTCACCCGGTGCGCCGGTTCGGCCATTGGGAGGATTACTGGAATAACCGTATAGGATTCCTGTAATAAAGGTAAAGGTTAAAACAATATGTAATTTGATGTTCATCTATAGTCTCCCAATTAATATTTTATTTGTTCAAAATTATAATCCTGAATCCAATCATAATGTAATATCAAATTCCCATCCTATAAAATGATGTTTTGATACAAAATGTAACACGCATTGACTCATAAATAATGTAACAATGTAGATTTTTAAAATAATCTTTCCGTAATGATGTAAATTATTGGGGTAATTTTCAGGAAAATATTGTAAAATGAAAACAAAAAATCTCCACAATTTATTAGAATCAATTCATATTTCTGCAGACTGGATAGGACTCCGTGAAGTGCATGAAACCACAACTTACAGGTGGATCAGGGACGGTCATCCTCAGGTAAACAGTCGAGACGCAACTCACGGCATTTTGGTGGAAGTTCTTGCTGATGGACAGTTTGGATATTATGGCACCAACAATTTCAATGAAAACAGTATTCAACGAACTGCTGAAAAGGCATTGGAACAGGCAAAACTGGCTTCCCGTTGGGCAGTGTGCAAATTTACTTCAGATGCCCGGCCAAAATCGGTGGGTACTTATATTTCTCCCCGGGAGTGGACTAACGGTATCCATCCCGGGGAATTGAATGATATGCTGCTGAAGGCGAATTCGAGTGTAAAAGTGTCTGATAAAATCGTAAGTACCACTTCTCTGGCAAGAATTGTTGAGACAGAAATTAATTT
This sequence comes from uncultured bacterium, assembly GCA_964345035.1. Taxonomy (GTDB): domain Bacteria; phylum Fidelibacterota; class Marinisomatia; order SCGC-AAA003-L08; genus CAYFPO01. The sequence continues at coordinate 3,427 of CAYFPO010000010.1, read as the reverse complement.
TGTCAGCTCAAACGGGAGTGATATTCACCAGGATTTTCTGATGATCTCCACCGATCTATCTGCAACAGCACAGGATGGAAGTGCGATACAGTCACGCTCCGCCAATGGAGGAATGGCACAGAGCTACCAGGCGGGTTTTGAAGTTTTCAATGAGGATGAATTAATTGAAACAGCACAACAGATCGGAGAACAGGCAGTTGAACTGCTTACAGCAGAAGAATGCCCCAGCGAGACCACATCACTGGTTCTTGCCCCGGATCAAATGATGCTGCAAATCCATGAAAGTATTGGACATGCTCTTGAAATAGACAGAATTCTGGGTGATGAAAGAAATTATGCCGGTTGGAGTTTTGTGCGTATGGAGGATTTTGGAAATCTTCAGTATGGATCTGAGTTGTTGAATATTACCTTCGATCCCACTTTATCAGGTGAATTTGCTAGTTATGGTTTTGATGACGGAGGATTGGAAGCCAAAAAGGAACATATCATAAAGAATGGAAAATTGGTGAGAGGTCTTGGCGGAATGGAAAGTCAATTGAGATCAAATGTACCTGGAGTTGCGAATTTTCGTGCAAGCGCGTGGAACCGTGCACCTATTGACCGTATGGCAAATCTGAATCTGGAGCCCGGCGAATCTACTTTTGATGAGATAATTTCATCAGTAGAAAGGGGAGTGTATATGGAAGCCAATCGTTCATGGTCTATAGATGACTACCGGAATAAATTCCAATTCGGTTGTGAATACGGTAAACTCATAGAAAATGGCAAATTGACGAAAACAGTAAAAAATCCGAATTACAGAGGGATTTCCACTCCTTTCTGGAATAACCTGAAAATGACTGGTGATGGGAGTACATTTGAATATTTTGGAACGCCTTATTGCGGCAAAGGAGAACCCAATCAGGCAATCAGAGTGGGACATGCTTCTCCGGTCTGTCTGTTTGAAGATATTGAGGTATTTGGCGGAGTGTAATTAACTTTGAGACAAATGGAGTTCAATATAATTAACATATTAAACCCATTGCATTTGGAGCTGGTGGAGCAGGATTTGTTTAATCCAGTTCAACTTTTGATCTTCCTGCTGGGGATTCAACTGAAGTAATCTATGCTTTAGTTGTTGCCCCGGGTGACTCATTCCAAACTGCATTGGTAGATTTAGAAAACCAGGTTAACTGGTTAAAAGCATATTGGCAAAATAACGAACTCGATATTGACGGAATTGAATTTAGCGCAAATTATCCGGATGAATTCAGGTTTATTAATGCTTATCCAAATCCGTTTAATGAATCCATTAGAATCGATTTCCAGGTTCTAAAATCAGGAAATATTAGTTTTTATCTATACAATTTAAATGGAAAAAAAAGTTGGGTTAAGCCAAAGATATTATCCTGATGTAGGCTCTAAGCATGTTCGTTTTACGACAGGAAATTTATCATCAGGATTATATTTCATAAAAATAAACAGTGAAAATAATACTATAAATAAAAAGGTAGTTTTATTAAAATGAAAAAAATTCAATCAATTTGGTTACTTTTACTTATATTATTCCTGAATTGTACGGAATTTGGAGATGAGGACGATAGCATAAATTACACCCAAGAGCCCATTCCCTGGCCCAGTCTTGCAGACAGTCCATGGCCGATGTTTCATGGTGATCCACAGTCTACCGGACGATTTAATGGTATTGGGCCTCAAATTGGTGAAAAAAACATATTTTTCACCACAGTAGATGGATCTAATTTTGGTTCGGTAGTCATAGGTCATAGTAACAGAGTGATTTTCGCATCTTCCTATAATCAAGATGAAGGTACCGATGTCTGTTGGCTGTATTGTCTTGACAGTAAAGGAGAATTGCTTTGGAGAACCAATATTCTCAACGGTTTTGCTTATGGTGAAATACATAGTGCACCAACTGTAACTTCTGACTCTCTAATAATAATACCATCTCCAGACGGCAATGTATATTGTATTGATGAAAATACTGGTGATATTGAGTGGACAACATATATTGGAGAATATCTTTATACGTCACCAGGAATCTCTAAAGAGGGGACGATTATTGTTTATCAAAATAATTCCCTTCTGAATCAAAATAATTTATTTGCTCTTGATATAGATGGTTCAATATTGTGGACCATACCCGTTAATATATTCACAAGCATGTCCTTCAGTCCTGATGGAGAGACACTATATTTATCCGGTCCTGTTGCATATAACCTGAATGGAGAAGAACTCTGGCGGGAGGAGTTATACCAGAATGTTTATCCATGTGTAGATAATGATGGCAATATTTTCGGGATATCTGGAATGCTTAACCAGGTCGTTTCATGGGATGCTATGGGTTATATCCGCTGGGTTATCTCAGGTGACAGTCTGGGAATTGATCAGTTTGATGGTACTATTGCTCCCACTATTGATATAAATGGTAACTTATTAGTAATTGGAAATGTTTCTAATACAAATAATGATGATCCCCCGGAAAGCTATCTAATAAAGATCAATAATAATGGTGAGCAAATCAATGTGATTCCATTAGAAATTGACCCCAGTGGAGTAGGATCGCATCTTGTATCTGATCTGGAGGGGACTGTTTATGTATCCGGGTTTTATACTGGTTCTGATCTCGTCGCAGTTCGTAGTGATGGTTCAGAAAAATGGCGGATTCCCAATGAGGATTTTGGAACCTATGGTTCCCCGGCATTTAATTCAAATGGGGAACTATTTATCTTGCCCATGTGGGATGAATCTCCGGTAAATTTGAGGAAAATTGAATAAAATTAAATTATGTTAAGAATCTACATTATTTGTACCAAAATAATTTTTTGCAATTGGCTTTTTTGTCTTTCAATCCCTAAAGATTCAACTTGTCCAATTGAACTATTCATATATCTTACAAATGTAGTATCAGAAGACATCGTCACAATTTCATTGGAACCATTGGGACCTGTATGGGATCATGATCATTTGTTAATTTTGTCTGGCTATGAACAAATAGATATAGCCGAAAACGAAAATGTTGATGGGCCAACGATGGGATGTGATTTCATTGGAAGCACTGGAGGACAAACTTGTGTAGTTCCATTACATTCAGAGAGCGGTTATGGTATTTTTCCATTCGGTTATTTTAAGGTAACATCTACACGCCACGAAAATTACTTTTACTTAGATACTCGCGATGATGACTATCCCTATTTAGATAATGGATTTGGTCAAAATGATGCCTCAAAAAAAGATACTGGGATTGGTTTTTATCGGTGTGCTTGTGCACCTAATAATACTAATGACATAGATACCCCAATATTACCATTCGAGGAATTAGGTATTTGGGATATTTGGGAAAAAGACCAGAATCCTCAAATACCTTCACGAGTAAAATTCCAACCAACAACCCCAACTAATTTAATGATTGGTGATACAGATATTCATC
>CAYFPO010000009.1:0-63311 GCA_964345035.1 uncultured bacterium | reverse complement strand
TAACCCTGTATATACGACTTAAGCAAAATTGATTATCTTACTCAAACGGCCGGTTATACATTTTTTGTTATTATTTTCTAACTCATAGTAATTAAGGGAATTATCACCATAATTACTCTTATTTTTATTCCGGTTATACTGTAACAATAGCCGGTTAAACATATTGAAAATTATTATCATAAACAGATATTTTATTTCCATTACTCCAATTTACTCATAATCAATTCACATTGATTGAAAACGAGAAATAGAAAATATTCTCTCCTAAATCCAATATGAAATTTACTGTAATTTTCCCGCCTGTTATGAAATCAATTTTATTTAGTTTTGGGATTTTATTTGGGTCATTTGTTTGGAGTGGAAATACTGTTCCTGCTGGTGCGTTCACCATCACTCGAATTCATTATGGGGGCGGTGGGGATTGGTATTGTGATCCCAGTTCAATTCCCAATCTGTTATCATTTCTCAGACAACAGACCAATGTGGCAGTAGACCCAGCAGAAAAACGTGCAAAGATCGGAGATGATGTGTTTTATTCAAGTCCTTATCTGTATTTGACCGGGCATGGGAATATCAAATTCAGTGATGAGGAAGCACAAATTCTCCGTGACCATCTCATCAGAGGTGCATTTCTCCATGCCGATGACAATTATGGAATAGATGAGTCTTTCCGCAGAGAAATGAAAAAAGTGTTTCCTGAATTGGACTGGGTAGAATTACCACCAGATCATCCAATATTTCATATATTATTTGAATTCGAAACCGGATTACCCAAGGTGCACGAGCATGATAATAAACGTCCGCAAGCATTGGGATTGTTTTACGATGAAAAACTGGTTGTACTATATACCTACGAAAGTGATCTCGGCGATGGGTGGGAAGATCCTGAAGTTCATAGTGATCCGCCGGAAATTCAAAGAGCAGCACTGGAAATGGGAACCAATATTATTTTGTATGCTTTAAGCAGATAATGCACTTTTATGATCACCATAAATCCTTGATTCGTTTATCACAGCAAATTCTATCCCAAAATATTCAATATGTCTGATTCAAATACAACAATTCGTGGATATATAAATACAGTCAGGAATCGTTTGGCTGAGAGTGAATGTCTTACGGGAGTGATTCGTATAATTGGCATTTCAATTCCATTTTTCTTTATTTTGTTGTGGATTGAATCCGTATTTTACCTCGATATCGTTTACCGGAGGAAAATCATGGCGATTTTCTGGATACTGACCTGCACCGGATTTGGTTACCATATTCTGCGGTTTCTCATAAATCGTAACCAATGGTTTGGAAACCGTGATGATGAGTATATTGCACGATATATTGGAGCACGTTCAACAGTTATAGCCGATAGAATCCTGAACACACTTCAAATCGAAAACCGAAAATTAATAGGTTCCAACGATTCTTCATTGATAGACCATGCAGTGAACCGGATGAAAAGTAAATTGGAAACCATAACACCTGAATCCATCATAAAAGCCATTTCTCGGAAACTCATTCAAACAACTGTGGGTATTACGGTGTTGTGTCTGATTTTAACGGTGATTTTCCGTAATTCACTTTTGTCATCCGGACAGAGATTATTAAATCCATTGACTGAGTTTTCTGTCCCTATGCCATTTACACTTGTATCAATGTCTGGTAATCAAAGCATACTGGGTGGAGATACGGTAACGGTATCCATAACTGGTGTGGGAGAACTTCCTGATTCGGTGGAATTGAATTGGGAATCTATTTCGACCAAAAAAGAGAAGAATATCTCAGCAGTTAATGAAGTGTTCACCGCCATTTTTCCTGATGTGAATGCGGACCTTGTAGTATGGGCGGAAGTTCACAATACATCGTGGTTTTCGCCATGGAATACTATTTTATCCGAAAAAGATACAATTTTTGTCACCGACCGTCCGGTGATAGAGGATATACAATTTACAATAGTTCCGCCGGTTTACACAGAAGAAGAACCATTTACACATCCCGGAAATATTACGGATATTCATACATTAAAAGGTAGTCGGGCAAATGTTGCTGCAACTGCATCAAAATCACTCTCGAAATCCTGGATTGTAATGAATGGTGCGAGGTCGGAATTTGCAATTCGTGATAATCAGATAACGGGCGATTTTACAGTTTTGGAAGATCTGGAAGTGAGTTTCTGGTGCATAGACCAAAATCTCGTTGCTAATATTCATCCTCCCCAATATAGATTTTCAGTAATACCGGATACACCGCCGGAAATCATTGTGTTTGCACCGGAACGGGAATTTGACCTGGATGAAAATATGGCAGTGGAATTTAATGTTCAAGTTACCGATGATTATGGATTTACTGATGCAGCAATTGAATTTAGAATTGTTCATCCGGATTATCTACAGAAAGATACCACTATCTATAATCATCCGTTAACCAGTCTGTTGCAACGTGTAAAAAGTCAGCAATTGTACTATAACTGGGAAATTGAATATTTAAATTTAGGACCTGAAGATGAACTGCATTTTCATATTCTGGTAAGAGATAACAACACATTGACAGGACCTTCTGTTTCCAGATCACAGAAATTCATTGGTCGGTACCCATCTTTGGAAGATCTCTTTATGGATTTTGAATCTGATGAAAAAGAAGTCGAGGCAGAGACAGAATCCATTCAGATGACCCTTGAGGATGTTCAGGAGTTGGTGGAAGAGCTGGAACTGGAATTATTGAAATCCGATGAGGTGAATTGGGAACAGACCCAAAAAGTTGAAGAAACGTTACAAAAAATGGAGGATATTCAGGAACAGATCGAGCAGATTCAGGAACAAATGGAATTGATGAATGAAATGGCAGAGAATAACCAGTTGGTCAGCCAGGAACTCCAGGAGAAGTTTTCACAACTTCAGGATTTACTCTCTGAGATCATGACACCGGAATTATTGGAGGCGATGGAAAAGCTCCAGCAGGCAATGGAAAATATGGATCCGGAAGAGATGCTTCAGGCACTTCAGGAATTTGAATTCAACGCAGAAGAATTTGAAGAACAGTTAGACCGTTTTATGGAAATGTTCCAGCAAGCCATGGCAGAGCAGAAATTGGACGAAGTAGTGAAACGTCTGGAAGAGATGGTAGAGGAGCAGACAGAAATTATGGAAGAGATGTCAGAACCGGATGCCAATACCAATGAACTTGCATCCCGTGAACGTAGGCAGGAAGAAGGGTTTGATCATCTGAGAGATGCCATGGAGGAAGCTGCAGAATCGATGGAAAAGTTCGCTGCCCAACCTGCTCAGGAATTGCAAGAATTGGCAGACAGTGAGCTCACCTCGGAAACCGGGCAGGAACTGGAAGATACACGAAAATCCCTTCAGCAGCAGGATATGCAGAATGCCATGGGTTCCGGTAGCCAATCCCAGCAGAATCTGGAAGAGATGCTAAATCAGGCAAGCTCTATACAACAGGAATATCAAGAGCAGACAGTCGCCGAGATGGTAAATCTCTTTCAGCGTGTGGTACAGAGTATCCTTGCTGTATCCCATGGTCAGGAAAAATTAAATTCAGAAGGCAAATTGTTAAAAAGCCGGAGTCCGCGTCTGGTTGAATTAGCAGTTAAACAGGGAATAACGAGATCGCAGACAAATCAGGCAATTGAACAATTGCTGGAACTTTCCCGAAAATCTTTTTATATATCCCCTGCGATTAATAGAGCAATGGGTAAAGGGCGGACAAATATGGATAAAGCCATTACTCAGCTTGAACAGAGAAATATTTCAAATGGAAAATCTGCTCAGTCAAAAGCAATTGAAGGACTGAATGAAGCAGCTAACCTTATGCTGGCAGCAATGGATCAAATGCAGCAAAGCGGGTCTGCATCCGGATTTCAAAGTTTTATGGAGTCCCTCGCTGAAATGTCGGGACAGCAAGAGGGAATTAATAATTCCACAATGCAGCTGGGTGGTATGAGTATGATGAACCAACAGGGAATGATGCAGAGGCTGCAGGCACAACAGCAGCAATTACAAAAGGCATTGAGTGATCTGCTCAATGAAAATCCGGGAGAAGAATCCGGAGGGCTGGGAAAAGCCGAGAAGGAAATGGAAGATGTTATTGAAGATTTCAAACGAAGAAAAGTAGACCGGCAAACCATGGAACAGCAAGAGCGGATTTTATCTCGGATGCTGGATGCTCAAAAATCCTTATCCCAGCGGGATTATTCAGAAAAACGAAAAAGTAAACAAGGTGAAACTTTTACCTATGACGGTCCTGCAGGACTTCCATCTAATCTGGGAGAAAGAGAAATTCTGCTTATCGAAGCGATGGAAGAAGCACTTCAGGAGGGGCATTCCCGGGAATACCAGAATATCATAAAAACCTATTTCAGAGAACTGCAGAAAGTTGAGAACCAGGAAAATGAATAAGACTGTAGGTATTATTGCTGTTGTCAGTTGTCTGGTTAAATCGGGAATCATTGCTCAGCCGATGGAAAAAATCCAGATATTGAAACAGGAATCCAAAGAAGAAAAGAAAAATCCGGAAATTCACAGAAAATATACACGGGCAAAATCCCTGGAGAAAGCAGGATTATGGGAAGAAGCAGAAAAATTGTATCGGGAGATCAATACAGAACTCCCTGGAAATTCCAGGTATTTTCTCCCATTGAAAAATATCCTCAAACAACGGGGGGAGTGGGACACACTTATTGAATTTACCAAAAACTACAGCAATGCCAATCAGGAAAATATCCAATCCAAAATTGATTTAGCCGAGGTGTATATTTGGGCAGATTCGTTAAAGAAGTCCAAAGAAATATTTTTTCAGGTTTTAAACAGAAAACCGATGAATTCAAATTATGCAAAGCTGGTAATTAACAAATTGGCACAGAATGGGTTGTTTGAAGAAGCTGATTCACTAATCACTGTAGTGAGATATTCCACCAACAAACCGGATTTTTATGCACTGGAAATGGGGCGGTATTATGCCAGCCGAATGGTGTATGATAAAGCGTTGACGGAATACCTGCTCTACCTCAGTAAAAATCCATCACGTTTGGAATTTGTATCGGGAAAAATTGTGGGATTCCCTGATTCTGAAGATGTTACCCAAATGGTAATAAATGCACTGCAAAATTCCCAAATTGAGGAAGCTATGATTATTTTGGCAGATATCCACTTTAAACGCAAGGATTATCGGAAAGCATATCATCTATTGAAAAAGAAATCCGTTGATACAAGGTTTCTGATGGATTTTGCATCTGACCTTATCAAGGAAAGATATTTTGAATTGGCCGAAGAAGTTTTTACCAATATTCTCCATTCCAGTTCTGACTCAATTATTCTGGAAAAATCTATTTTTAATCTTGCAGTAATCTTTGAATTGAAAACCACGAATGATGTTGATCCTTTACCTATATCCGGATTTTTTAAGGAAAATACATTTTTTATGTCCCCATTTAGAAAACTGGATGAGGACCAATCTGAATCCCTTTGGCAAGCAATTAATATTTATGACTCACTTCTCACCACAACCCGGTCAGTAGAAGCCAATTATCGTCTTGGTGAAATTCGCTACAGGATTCTGGGGGACTTAGATGGTGCGGCAAGACATTTTGAAGATATAATCAATAATAAGCGAAATACCAAACTATTAAAGGAAAGTATTCTCGGATTGGTGAATGTGCAGATTGCAAAAGGCGATTTGATTGGTGCACATAATATACTCAATAAATTTAAAACTGATCACAATGTTAAAAAATTCCGCACGGATATTGCCATTAAAAAAGCACAGATTTATTTTTATCAAGGTGAATTGGATTCACTCACAACCCATTTGAAAAATGAAGTCAACAATCTGTCATTAAATGATGACCAGTTTAATGACATTTTGGAAATAAGAAGTCTATTAGCATTTTTTCAACAGGCACAGGATTTTTTCCCGCAATTCGCTGAGGCACAACTACTTCTACAGCAAAATAAACGGGAAGAGGCATTGGATAAATTAACTCCATTATTGGAGAATCCGAATTCTGCTATCGGTGAATTATCACAATATCAAACTGCATATTTATCGGTACTTCAGGGAGACATTCCATTGGCACTTGAGATTTCAGAGATGATTACCGGGGAAACAATGTTTACTGAACTTGCTATTATACTGAAAGCAGAAATTTCCGATTATCTGTTGGAGGATGCAGGAAACGCCATAGATTATTACCTGGAATTTCTGGAAACATATCCAACCAGTATTTATTATGACCGTATAAGAATGAGACTCCGTGAATTGGCAAGCTGAATGATTATTAGTGATTAAGGAAAAACAAATCTTAAGGCAAAGAAGCAGAGTCGCAAAGAAGAATAAAACCTCTTAAAGATCTTATGAATTAAAGTAAATAAAAACGAATTATGAAATTATACATAAAAATATTACCACTTTTTTTTGCAATAAGCTTTGGACAGAAAATCCTCATCCCTATGGATTTTATACAAACCGATCATCTGAAAGCGTATGGTGTGGCATTTTGGACTTTGAAGCAGGGCACCAATGTAGAATGGCTGTTAAACTACAGAGGCGGATCATTTCTGATTGATAATTATTCCTCTATTGTACGGGAATGTAAACTCAGAGGAGTTGCGTATGAACCAGTGGATGCAGGAATACTCGGATCCATATATGGTGAAATTGATCAAAGTAATATGGATGTTGTTCTGCTGGAAAAGAAACCAAAAATTGCGGTCTATGCACCACCTACCAATCAACCCTGGGATGATGCAGTTACCCTGGCTCTCACTTATGCCGAGATTGACTATGATGTGATCTTTGATGATGAGGTGATGCAAGGGAAACTTTCCAAATATGACTGGCTCCATCTCCATCACGAGGATTTTACAGGACAGTATGGAAAGTTTTATAAAAATTATCATAACTCATCCTGGTACAGACAACAAAAGGCAGAGTTCGAAGCAACTGCCATAAAATTTGGATATCCATCAGTAAGTGAATTTAAAAAAGCAATTGCAAGAATTATTCGGGATTATGTCATTGACGGGGGATTTCTGTTTGCCATGTGTTCTGCTACAGATTCATTTGAAATTGCGCTTGCTGCGGAAAATACAGATATTGCAGCATCAGTGTATGACGGATCTCCGGTTGACCCGAATTATCAATCCAAATTGGATTTTGGAAAATCCTTTGCATTTGAAAATTATCAACTATATACGGATCCAATGCTGTATGAGTATTCCACCATTGATGTGCCGCCCAGTCATCGCCCGGTGACCAGGGGCGCAGAGGCAGATTATTTTACACTCTTTGAATTTTCAGCCAAATGGGATCCGGTACCAACTATGCTCACCCAGGATCATGTGGGTGTGATCAATGGATACATGGGGCAGACCACTGGATTCAACCGAAATATGCTTAAAAAACATGTAGTGGTCTTGGGTGAAGTAGAGAATGATGCGATGATCAAATACATTCACGGGAATGCAGGAAGAGGTACCTTTACATTTTTAGGTGGTCACGACCCGGAAGACTATCGGCATTTTGTGGGCGACCCTCCTACGGATTTATCCCTTCATAAAAATTCACCCGGTTACAGGCTGATACTGAACAATGTGCTCTTTCCTGCCGCACGAAAAAAAGAGAAAAAGACTTAAGGTAATACTTTACTAAATTATCTCAGATATGAACACTCAAAAAGCCGTATTTACTCTTTTATTACTACTTACAATCTGGTTGAATTGTGATAATCCTGAGGAGCCGGATACAACACCACCAACTATTACCATAACATTCTCAACAGATAAATCGGTATATGAGATTGTATCCTTTACGTGTATTTCCACAGATAACAAGGGAGTTTAGAGAGTAGAATTATGGGTAGATGGTGTATCTACGGGTGTTACTGATACATCAGAACCTTATCCTTTTGACTGGAATACTACAACTTATGAAGACGAATCCTCACATATTATTTCAGTCCGGTCGTATGACACAAGTAAAACAAAACTGATAGAACCGATTACTTTAACCGTAGATAATACAGGTTCATATCCATGTTCAGTTAATTTAAGTCCTGTCATTTACCAGTTTGGCACATTTTCAATACCTTGGTCCAAAAGCTTTGATGAAGACTTTTTTGAATATAAATTATTCAAATCCTTCACAGAGGACATGGGAAATAAGATTTTGATTGGTCAAACTAATTTAATTTCTGATACTTATAATACAGTGAATGATGTAAATATTGGTGATTTGATTTATTATCAAGTGAATGTAGAAGACATTTATGGTTATCAATCATCCAGTAATATTGAATCTGGTTTTAGACATCCTGGTGTAACACTGTTTGGATCTGAAGGGAAATATGTTGAGCAAACTGCAGATGGCGGGTAAATCATAGTAGGTAGCGGTTATTCTGAATTTAGTAACTTTGATGTAGTATTAATAAAAACCAATAAATTTGTACAGGAAGAGTGGATTAAAACCTATGGTGGAAGTTATTCTGATAGGGGTTATTCAGGTCAACAGACTGTGGATGGTGGGTATATTGTTACAGGATATACTGGTTCTTATGGAAATAATGATGAGTATGTTTGGCTAATAAAAACTGATTCCGGTGGTAACCCAATTTCTGAATCTGAGTGGGAGTAAAAAAATTAATCAGCGTCTTTGAGCCTTTGCGTTAAATCTACAAATTACATAAACTTTCTCATTCACCAAATAACTCATTAAGCACCTTCAATACTTTTTTCTGTGTTTTGGCTTGAATTCTTCCCAGTTTTTTCAAAAACCGTGTTTTGTCAATAGTACGTATTTGGTCCAATACAATTTGACCGGATTTCCCATGAAATGTAATATTCACCCTGGTGGGGTAATTCCTACTTCGTGTTGTCATAGGTGCGACAATTACCGTTTTAATATAGCGATTCATTTCATCCGGTGAGATAATCAGGCAGGGACGGGTCTTTTTTATTTCAGAACCGGTAGTGGGATCCAGGTTTATGAGAAATACATCAAACCGGCGGACTACCAATCCCATTCCGTATCATCCCAGGTTGTCAACTGTACATCTTCTTCAATTAGCAGGGTATCATCGTTTAAATCAACCATGGTTTTAAATGCTTTTTCCCAATCAGTTCTTGGTGATTGCTCCGGTGTAATCAAAAGCTGATTACCGTTCACATCAATTTCCACGGTATCTTTCAGATTGCATTGTTCCAATAACACTTTGGGTATGCGCACTCCTTTTGAGTTTCCTATCTGTATTAACTTTGATTTCATAATTACAATGTAATTACAATTATTAATATGATACAAGTGTTTTTAAATCAAAACGCAGAGTCGCTGTGACACGGTGAGAACAATATAAAAAACCGAGCGTCTTTGCGTTTAACCAAACAACTAAGACGAAGCACTCTCATACCGTTTTAATCCCTGCTGCCACACTATTTTGGTAATTACCAGAAAAATCCCAGCCACAGCAAATTGCCCCATCAATAATTTCCAGTCAAATCCAAACAGTAGAATTCTTGCTGGCACGGAAGAAATAAGCGCCATAGGCACAATGGTAAACAAAGTTCGTCTCAACCAGCCTGTGTATATTGTGTCCGGCCGCATGGAGAATTTTAAGATTTCGTGACTGAGCCATCCTCCGGTACTGAAATTCTTGAACCAGAAACCGAGACATCCTATAGAAAGGTCAATAGAGTACCAGATGGAAATACCAATGATGAAAGAGAGACAAAATCCTAAAATATTAATGGTTGCAATTTCCCCTGGTGATGAGAAAGAAATGAAAATTAACAGACCAATTATCAGAAACACTGAAAGAAATGTGTATGATCTGACATACCTGAAAGATGCAAAGAACTGACTATTTACCGGTTTCAATAACACAAAATCCAGATCCCCCTTTACAATGAGTCGATTAATATTAAACAGATTTCCGGAAAAGAAAAACATATACATGGTATCCATCAAGAAGGTGATGATAAGAAAAATCATTACATCATTTTTGGTAAATTCCATTAATGAATCCACATAGGCAAAAATAATATTAAAAAAGAAAAAATGTGTTCCGTAATACACTCCATCCAAAACCAGACTGCTGAGGAGATTGGCTTTATATTCCATATCCCGAGTGAAACAATTCAGGAAAAAGGATTTCCATAAAAAGAAATTTCGAGTCAGATCAGCCACCGAACCCCTCATACCGTTTGATGCCAATTCGATAAATAATTTGACCGATTATTGTCACGATAATGCTCCAGAAAATTGCAAGGAAAACTTTCTGTATCCAGAACTCAGCGGGTAAATATCCTAATGCGGCACTCACAGGCAGGTCGACCAGTAATGGCAATGGTGTATACTGTAGAATCTGTAATAGCCATTCCGGAAACATTCGGATGGGAATCATTTGACCCGAAAATACCAGATTTGCCAGGTTGTAGGCTATGACCAAAGCCCGAACTTCCCCAAACCAGAATGCACCACAGATCATGATGAAATACATTCCAAATGAAATGTAGATGGAAAACATCAGGAATATCCAGAATCCCAATAAATTCAGGAATGAAGGAAATGCAAATCCCGGTAGAACAAACGGAAAAATGATGCACAAACTCATATAGGTAAAAAAGAACAGGGAGTTATATCCCAGAAATACGGATAAATTGTATGTGAAAAACGAGATTGGTCTGATGAGATATTTATTCAATTCTCCCAACCGGATCGAGTCAATCATATCCACTGAAACCACCCAGGATGATTTCAACTGACCTACCATCATTGCAAAGAAAATATATACAATGAGTGCTTCAAAGGTGAATCCGTTAATTTCCTGTACACCGCGAGTTGTAAAAATTCGCTTCCAAAGTACGTATTCGATTAATACTCCGGAAAAAATGGAAAATGTACCCACCAGAGTATTGGCTTTGTATTCCAATGCACGGATCCATTCCATCCGAACCACTGATGAATATTTTTGAACCCATGCAATCATTTAATGAATTCTGTTGGATCAGCAAAAAATGATTTCATTGTTTCTTCTACCGGCAATTCCTCTACTGTGAAGGATTTTGGAGTATCCAGTTTGAACAGTTTTGAGATCAATTGGGTCATATTTTCATCCGGAAGTTCTGCTGTCAAAATATGATGGTTCATCTTAAATGTAAATTCTTGGTGGAGGTTGTCCAAAGTTATTTGATCCGGATTGATATTAAATTCGAATGTAAGTTTTTTCCCTGGATTCACTTTGTCAATCAGAGACTCAAAGTCACCATCATACAAACCCCGCCCCTTATGGATCACAAAAACACGTTTACACAATGCCTGAATATCATTCATATAATGACTCGTGAGCAGGAATGTAGTATGATGATCCTGATTATATTTTTTCACAAATTCTCTGATTCGAGATTGGGAGATCACATCCAGGCCGATAGTGGGTTCATCCAAAAATACGATTTTAGGATTATGTAGTAAAGCAGCAATAATTTCCATTTTCATCCGTTCACCGAGGGAAAGCCGGCGAACCTGGATATTCAATTTTTCTTCAACATTCAATAAAGATACCAGTTCATCAAGCCGATTTCGAAATTCGTTTTTTTCAATTTTATAAATTTTCTGATTCAGTAAAAAGGATTCTGATGCAGGAATATCCCACCAGAGTTGATTCTTTTGACCCATCACAACCGATATCTGCTGAAGGAAGGAGTTCTTTCTCTTTGCCGGAGTATAGCCGTTTATGGTAACATTTCCATTGGTGGGGTGAATGAGACCTGCCAGTATTTTTATAAGCGTGGTTTTTCCTGCGCCATTCTCCCCAAGTATACCGATTATCTCCCCCGGTTTTACTTCAAGTGAAATATCCAATAGTGCATGAATATCATCATATTGGCGATTAAAAAAGGATTTTATAGCATTGATAAGTCCCGCTTCCCGTTTAAATGTTCGGAAAGATTTGTTGATTTTTTCTACATTTATTGACATCCAACATAAATTAAACAGATTATTTTACTAAAATGTATAAAAAGGAATTTATAAATTGTTACTTTGTAAATTTTTATAAAACTATGAATCATAGAAAATATTATTTGGTTGTAAATCCCCATGGCGGTGGCGGAATGGGGCTGGAAATAAAAAATAAAATTCTGCCTGTTTTTCAAAAAGCAGGAGCGGAATTAACTATTATTGAAACAACACATCCAGGACATGCACAAGAGTTAGCCAATACATTGGAATTGGATGGATACACTGGTTTCTGCCCGATAGGCGGAGACGGTACCATGCATGAAGTTGTGAATGGTATGCTCAATAGAAAAGACAAATGTAAAATTCCTATTGGATTAATTACCGGAGGGGCAGGAAATGCATTTATGCATGATTTGGATTTGTTAGATCCAGTTGAAGCTGCAAAAACAGTAGTGAATGGAAAAATACAAAAAATAGATGTAGCTAATCTCAATATGAATGGACACCAGGAATATATTTTCAATATAATTGGTTGGGGGTTAGTCACAGATGTAGGTCGAAAAGCAGATTCCATCCGCTGGATAGGTGACTCACGATATACAATTATGACTGCATTGGAAGTATTCATCAAAAAAAGACACCCTGCAAAATTGAATATTGACGGACAAATAATTGAGGATGATTTCTTATTTGTGATTGCCTGCAATACTCAGCATACAGGTAAGGGAATGAAGATGGCACCAAATGCAGAATTGAATGATGGGCTCATTGATGTCGTAGTAGTCCGTAATGTGAGCAGATTTACATTGTTGAAGCTATTACCCAGTGTGTTCGATGGATCTCATATTCACCATCCCGACCTGGAATACTATCAAGTCAGGGAGTTTTCATTGGAATCTAATGATATAGATCAACTAAACCTGGATGGAGAAATCTGCGGCACTACACCTTTTCATGCAAAAGTTATCCCTGGAGCAATTGATGTATTTGTGCCAATTTAATTTAAATGGTTTTGAAGACTATTTTGGTTAAATTAATAAACTTCCCTTTGTCTGGATTTCACCTAAAAAAGTTTACAGTGAGTTAAGCAATTGTTAAATTACAATACATTCCACTTATTAACTAAAACAATCCCCAGGCCTCTGGTTTTCTCAATTTACAGTTAGTAATATATGGTTTAGATTTCATAAATTTCACAACTATCTTGTGTGGGTAGTTTAAACATAATACATAATAATATCTAGGGAGGGTATTGTCCATGAAATCATTAACATTCATAACCTTGTTTTTTTCAATTCTATCAGCTCAGGAATTATTTTTTTCCGAATACATAGAAGGATCCAGCAATAACAAGGCACTCGAAATTTTTAACCCATCAGACTCAGAGGTAGACCTTTCGGAATATTCAATTTGGCGTATTTCCAATGGCGGAGATTGGGCTGAAGGCGAAAGTAATGATGTTCCATTGGATGGATATACTCTTGCTCCTGGTGATGTATTTGTTGTTTGTAATTCCAGTATTGCAGATGAATATTCAGCTCCATGTGATATTATAGGTACATCTGCAACATGGTTTAATGGTGATGATGCAGTTGGCTTAGCCCATAATGGCTCATTAGTAGATGCCATTGGAGAAGAAGGAGCTGATCCTGGTTCCGGTTGGGCTGTTGCAGGTGTTAGTAATGGAACAAAAGAACATACATTAGTCAGAAAACCCACAGTCACACAAGGAAATTTAAATTGGTCTTCTTCTGCTGGTACCAACCCCGAAGATTCAGAATGGATTGTATATGATCAAAATGAGTTTACATTTCTGGGTGATCATGTATGTACAGAATGCGGCGGTGGAGGTGATGTAAATTATCCGCCAGTTGCAGTTGCAGGGGATAACCAAATGGTTTCGGCAGGGGAAATAGTAACACTGGATGGCTCAGGAAGTTATGATTCAGATGGCACGGTGATTGCCTATGAATGGGCACAAACCAGCGGTGAACCGGTTTCCCTGTCTGACTATGAGTCGGCTGTAGTTACCTTTACGGCACCAGACACCGGTGGAGATCTTGTATTTCAATTGACTGTCTGGGATGATGAATTTGAACCAGACACGGACAATGTAACTGTGTCTGTTTGTGGTGGGCTGGTTTCAATTTCAGAGGCAAGGAGTGGAGGCATTGGCCAATGTCTGTCCATACAGGGAGTAGTAACTTCTCCTAATTTTCAATCTTCCAATTCAGAATATACAATTCAGGATGAATCTGCAGGTTTGGTAATTTTTGGTTATGGAACTGATTTGGCGTTGAATTATGGCGATGAAATTTTTGTCACAGGTATCACAGATGAATATAATGGAAAATTTGAATTAATAGTGGATAATCCAGAAAATATTACTGTCATTGGTCCTGGTTCAATACCGGATCCACAAGTTTTAACTGTTGGTGAATTTATTGCTGATGCCGAAAATTTTGAAAGCGAGCTGGTAACACTGTCAGGTGTATCTGTAATCAGTGGAAATTGGCCGGAAGAAGGGTCTTCAGAAAATCTTACAATAAGTGATGGATCTGGTGAGACCACCATGCGTATTGACAGTGATACAGATATTGACGGTTCTCTGGAACCAAGTTGGCCTGTGGATGTAACCGGGGTTGGAGGTCAATTTGATTATTCAGACCCTTACGACAGCGGCTACCAGATTCTACCAAGGTTTGTCAGTGATTTTGAAGCATCAACCGGGAATTTACTTCCAATTGCAAACGCTGGAGAAAATCAATTTGTATCAGGTGGTGATGAAGTAACTTTGAATGGATTAAACAGTTATGACCCGGATGGTGAAATTGTTGGATATGTTTGGACACAGACGGAGGGTACATCAGTAACGCTCAGTGATTACGAGGAACCGGTGGTTACTTTCACAGCACCTATGGATGAGGGATTGCTTGTATTTAATTTAGAGGTATTTGATGACACAGGTGCATCAAATTCTGATAATGTCTCCATATTTATCGCAGATGAACCAATGTCCATTACAGAGATCCAATCAGCTTCAGACCCCGGTGAAGGATTGGATTGCTATCCATCTCCATTTATTGGTCAAACGGTATTTGTGACCGGTATAGTTACTGCAATTCAGCCAGGATCAAATCCTCGGTTTTATATGCAGGACCCCTGGGCAGACAGCTTTAGTGGAGTTTACGTTTTTGATTATTCTGTTGCACCTGCAGTGGGAGATGAATTATGGCTGTCTGCGGAGGTAGAAGAATATTTTGGATTCACCGAATTACAGAATGTGGTTGCCTCAACAACAATTTCCACAGGAAATAATATTGGATCTACTCTAATCAGTACGGGTGATTTATCAGGAGGTTGTTCATTGAGTGGTGAGGAATATGAAGGTGTGCTGGTCAAATTGCAAAATGTTACTGTGATCGAAGAACCTAATGAGTTTGGTGAATGGATCGTAGATGATGGATCAGGTCCATGTCAGATTGATGACCAGATGTTTGATGGTGACGCTGAAGTTTATCCTGTGGGAACTACCATTGCATCCATAGTAGGCGTGGTTGATTATGCCTACAGCGCTTTTGGTGTCAATCCCAGGAATGCAGATGATATCAGCCAGGAAGAAGGTGAGTGTGTTGCAGACGGGGATACCAATGGAGATGACAGTGTAGATGTTCTGGATATTGTTCAGATTGTAGGATATATTTTGGGCAATACAACTTTTACAGATAATCAATTCTGTATTGCAGATGTGAATGTAGATGTTTCTGTGGACGTATTGGATGTAGTAATGATTGTGAATTGGATATTAAACCCACGTTCGGTAGATGCTTCATCTATTTCCATAATTCGAGATGGTTTTGATGTGTCATATACATCAGATGGTTATGTTGGTGCCATTCAAATGACATTGAGTCATGACGATGATTTTTCAATTGAATTAACGGACATTGCCCTTGTATCGGATTTTATTACTATCGACAAAATTACCAAACTGATCATAGTTTATCCTGAGGAGAATCATTTGTTTACAACAGAAAATGAATTTGAAATTGAGGATGTAATTGCTGCAAACAGCAATGAGTATATTTCAGTTCACGTACCGAAGGATTATGCATTATTAAATAGTTATCCTAATCCATTTAATCCAAATGTGACTCTGTCATATTTTCTTCCATCAGATACATATTTAACTTTGGCAATCTTTTCTATGACTGGTGAGAAAATAACATCTCTTTCTTCGGGATATTTTCAACAAGGGAATTACCAGTCCGTTTGGAATGGAATGGACACATACGGAAATGATGTTTCCAGCGGTATCTATATTGCTCGCCTTCAAACCGGTAATGAAGCAATTTCTCAAAAAGTAACTTTACTGAAATAATCTGATTGAAACATAGTATTCTTTTATTGGTGGTCCTGTCTGTTCTGCGATCAGGACAGGCGGACCACCTTATTTTTACACGCATCGTAATCACACCGGATAAGGCGGAAATGGTTGCAATTACCAATCCCACAGGTGAATCCATTGATCTAAGCAATTATTATCTCACTGATGCGACTGACTCTCCAGACTTTTATTACAATTTACCAAGTGGAGTTAATTATTGGAGTGGAAATGTGTTTGATTTTATTTGCAGGTTTCCTAATCTTTCAATTGAACCAAACAGTACTATAACAATTGGCTTAAACACTTCAACAGAATTTCAGGAATATTATAATTTTTCTCCTGATTTTGCTTTGGGAGATGGCGATTTACTAAATGCAATTAGTGGAGAAAATACAATTGGTATTGGTTCAGAAAATGAAAATGCAGGAGTATTAGCAGACAGCCGGGAAACTCTCATTTTATTTTATTGGGATGGTGAGTCTCCTATGGTGCAGGATGTGGATTATTTTCTTTGGAATGATTCTAACTATGATGATTCAACTCCTGAAGAACATCCCATGGCAATTAATAAGGAGGGCGTAGAAGAGTATCTCCCCGATACACCAATTGAACAGCAAAGTTTTATACGACACCATGGTGAGGATTCATCATTTGTCCGTGTAAGCTATGAAGAAACTGGTGAAAGTGAAACAGGCGGAAATGGAATTACCGGACATGATGAAACCAGTGAGGATTTTTTGCAGTCTTGGAATATTATTTTAAATCCCGAAATTGTGTATGGATGTACTGATCCAGATGCAGTGAATTACAATCCAAATGCGACCATTGATGATGACAGCTGTCTATTGTCAGTTAAGTTGTCAGTAGCGCCATACCCATTTGTTCCTGAATTAGGAGAAAAAATTCAATATTCATACACAGCTCCAAATCTTGATTATAGAATTCTAATCAGGATTTTTGATTTATCAGGCAGATTTGTTACAACTTTAGGTGATTTTCAACCAAGTGAGTTAAAAACGACTGAATATTGGAATGGTAGAACACATTTAGGTGAACTGGTTATGCCCGGAACTTATATGATGCATATCGATGCAACTGAATTTACCAGTGGGAATTCACAATCTGCATTAGCTCCAGTCGTTGTTGGATCAAGACTGAAATGAATCTTAGAATAATAATATTAGCTTCAGTTATGTCAAATTTGTTTGCTCAGTCAATTTCAGATTATGCTTATGTTGGATCTGAAGGGACGTCATTGTGTGGGGCAGTAACAGCAAACCCAGGTGGACTTTGGAGTCTTTACCATAACCCCGCAGGGTTATCAGAAATCGAAAACAGCCAATTTGAAATGGGTGTTTCTGAATTATACAGTCAGTCATATTTACCCTATTCAAATACTGGAGCAGTAATTACAACGAGTAGTTTTGGGAATTTTGGTGTGTCAATTCAACAAATGGCAATTAAATATGGTGGTAATACAATTTCATCTGAAACTTCTGCGGGATTATCTCATGGGTTTTTCTTGTTAAACGATATGAATTCAACTCTTTCGGCAGGGTACACACTAAACTATTTATATTGGGAATTAGGAAAATCTGCCGGTGATACTGGTGATGGTTCAAACGGATTTGATTTAGGATCGAATAATACCATTGGAGTTGATTTAGGGATTCAATCCTCACTCAGGAATAAACATAGAGTTGGTGTATTTATGAAAAACATCAATCAGCCGGAAATTGGCAAAGGAGTGTCTAAGCAAACTTTACCTAGAAGAATGTCAATTGGTATTGCCTATACACCAATAAATGGCATATTGACTTCTTTGGTAATGGACAGATTGTTCGGTGATGAAATTCAAATTAAATCCGGATTCAGCTATAACTTAACAAAAATTCTAAATCTAAGTTTAGGATTGCAATCCAATCCCAATCGTATGGGTGGTGGAATAGAAATTCAGTACTCAGGTTTTGCAATTAATTATTCATTTATTACACATCATGTTTTACCAAATACTCATCATATATCTTTAGGATATAAGCTCCAAAAATGAAAATCAATCTGTTAATTGTCAATGTAATTGTTTTTCAATTTTTATTTTCTAACAAAATAAATATCAATCTATCAACAATGGATGACCTTTCCAATCTCCCAATAACTGAAGATCAAAAAATTGCTTTATTTGAGCAATTGGTATCCCGGGGATACTTTTTAACAATTTATGATTTATTGGAGATTCCGGAATTTACACCAGCTGATATTCACAAACTGAAGCAATATATTATCGTCGAACCTCCCAAACTTACTGATGTGCAGGAGAAAATATCCAGAAATACTTATAAACTGGAAAACTGGCTTGCATCTGATGGTAGTTCGGAAGGATTATCGGAAGTATGGTTAGATCGTTTTTATGAACCGATGAATGTTAACGAAATGAATTATGATGATTTAATGCTCCTTCCTACCATTACACCAATTGATGCAAATGCCGTAATATTACAAAAACAAAGAGGTGAAATTAAAGGTACGTTCGAATTAAAAAATTCACCCAATATCAGTTATTATGGGTATAAAAATCTTCGTGATTTTGTGTTATTTTCCCCGCCGAAAAATGATAGTAATTTTCATTTTAGAATTTCAAATTTATTGCGTACTGTTCCCATTACAACTAATCCGGATGATGAAGGTACCATTATTGAATTCTCAGGAGATGGGATTCCCGAAACATTGACGAGGATATCGATCAGGTATGGAAAACATTTAAAAATTGGGACTAGTTACCATAGAAACAGGGGTGAGTCAATTTTTTCAGAAAAGCTATTAGGATCGAAGGATATAACAATTCCAAAAATGAAATATTCAATTTCATTGGAAAAAGTACAATTTCCATACCTTAGGTTGGATAGAATTGTCTTTGGAAATTTTACTGTGTCATTTAATCAAGGAGTTGTTTTCGAGAGCACTGATTATTTCAGTCCGCGGAGGACTGGGTATATGTGGACGAAACGTACGGAAGGTATACACCCGGATTTATCACGTTCTTCCCAATATGTAATGAATGGTGTAGGGTTACAGGTTTCAAACCAAATTCTCCGAGGAGCTCTATTCATTTCAGCCAATCCAAGAGATGCAATAATCAATAATGATGCAACAGATACCACAAAAGCAAGTTTTTCTACAATGATAGTCATGCAGCCAAGATTACCGTTTGGAGCATATAGTGATACAAATAAAGTTTTCAACGAAATCACAGAATCTGTTAAAGAAGTTACTTGGGGTGGTAATCTTAGATTTACTCCTAAAACCGGATTAAACTTTGGTATGACGTTTTATGAAAGTCTATATGACCGTGTAATTGATCCACAAATTAAAGAATCAATTACAGGAGGTCCGGACCCAACATATTCAGGTGATGACCGGTATTTACAATATATGAGTAATTCCGCTGATCCTGAAATCGCTGCTATGTATTCATCCGCTGGAGAATCACCACTGTGGGATGAAGCGCTTTCTTTTCGTAGGGTGATCGGGTTCGATTTTTCATACATCTATAAAAACCTTGCGATCCAGGCTGAATATGGAGAATTAACAAAAGAAGATGATATTTTAAAATTGGGGAATGAACCCCATGGGTTGGTCGTGAATACATATATCCAATTTGATAATCTCAATCTGTTGGCATTATACAGGGATTATTCCTTGGATTATGATAATCCTTACCAGCGGTCATATTCCAACTATCAACGGTATAAAACCAGTATATTTGAAGATATTTATTGGTTAGAAGATCCAGTGTATGGATACCTTTACTCAGGAAACCCACAACCTCAGGCAGAACGTGGGTTATTCCTTTCATCACGGTATCAATTTCACAGATCCATGGTAGGCACACTTAATTGGGATACCTGGACCCGAGTTGCCGACAATACCAAATATTACAGAACTGTAGCAAATATTGAATTCAGGCCAGTCTTTAATTACAGAATTAAAATAAGACAGAAATTCCAGGGGAGAGGTGCATTTGATGTTTTTCATCCAAGTCCATTTGACTCAAGGGAAACACGTGTTACCGTTAGATTACGGCTGTCAAGGTATGACCAATTAGAATTATTATATTCCGATAATTTTACTCGATTTTCACCTAGACCGAGACTCACAAAAAATGCAGAAACCGGCGTTGCTTGGGATATGATGACCGGGGATATTGGGTCTGCTGATGAAACGCTTGGTTTTATTGTCACCCATAATTTTAGTAACAATTTTAAAATGAAAGGTTCAATCCTGTATATTGATGGATTTTTCTGGAATTTTGAAGATACTGATTTCCGAATATTCGATACCCCAACACAATCTTTTCACAGTTGGTTAAGCTTTGTTTTTCATTTGGGTAATAATTTATCTGTTAGATATAAAATAAGTCACACTACTGATTATCCACTGACCAATATTGTTCCAGATGCAACAGACATTGAAGATTACGATGGTACAAATGTTGAATTCCCTTATGTTTTAAAAGATCAAACTGATTTCAGATTACAGGTTGATTATGTATTTTAAAATTAATTTAATGATTTTAACAGTGATGGGAATGAGTTTTTCACAATCCTATTATCATCGGAGTCTCGGAATTTCAGAAAAATCATTTATTGGTTCATCTAAAGGTGATGCCATGGGCGGCACTTCATTGATGTCAGACGGCACAGCGTTCTGGGCAATTTCGAATCCGGCAGCTTTAACTGAATTGAAATCAAACAGTGTCGTAATTTCCGGTCAAATGAATAGATATAAAGAAAATAGGAGTTTTCCGGTTCACGATTTTTTCGGGGATTATTTAGTTGATGCATCCTATGTCTTTAATTCAATTAATTATTATGATTATGCAATTGCAGGTGCCTATAAATTTGGAATTAGTACAATTGGATTCGGTATTTCACCGTTTCACACATTTGACTATAATTATACAGAAGAAGTACATAGAGCAGGGGATAGTAATATTGATGGTCTTTACAGAGACCCCCTGGCTGGATACCATATTGAAGAATATGATGGAACAATTATTAGAAATTCACTAAGCCTGGGAATAAAATTGTACGAATATATTTCCATTGGTTTTGGATTTCATTTACTAAATGATTTTGATTTTGGGGATAGAAGAGCAGTCATTGTATTAGATCCTGAAAATACTGAAAACCTGAGTGAAAGTGAAACAGATGATGTAACTACAATAATTCCCTTGACCGGGAGTAAATATTATTCAGTCGGTTTATTAATTAAAAACTCAGAATCATCAAAATTTTCATTTAATTATAATTCTGAATTAAATTTTTCTATAGATGATTCAATTAATTATACTATTTCAGATGGGGAAACAACAAGTTCAACCAATATTTCTTCTAATGGAATTAGTGAATATATAATTCCGGAATCTATTAAATTTGGATTTTGTTATACACCAAAACAGGAATATCCTGCTGAATTGGTATTTGAATATGAATGGAATTTTTACTCCAAACTGGATTCATTATGGTCTATTTCTACTGAATTATTTGATGAGGAAATATATAGATTTGGATTGGAACATATAGCAGGAGAAAATATCCCGGTTAGAGTAGGTATGATTTATCGAAAATCACCACTTATGCGTGAGTTAACGGAGAGTATTTTTACTGCAGGATTAGGAAAATCATTTGGAAATTTTGTACTGGATATTTCTGGCAGATACAGCAAAATGTCCTATGGATTTGAAGATCAATTTATACCCAGCGGTGACATCAGTAATCCGACAGGGATGGAAACCATCAATGAAACCAAAATTGGGATTTCTTGCACGATACAATATCTATTTGATTAGCATTAAAGTTTGTTAGCTTCATTCTAATTCAATGACAAGTCGTAAATTACTAAAAATAATAATTTCCTTATATTTCAGTTTATGTTTTGGTTCCAACCCAATTACCATAAATCTTATAACAACCAATGATATCCATGGTGTGATTGGTGCGCAAATGGCAAATTTTATGAATCCACAATATCCACCGAAAATACTGGGTGGTACTGCTATGTATGGTTACGTAGAACGGTTGAGAAATTCTTTAAGTGATTCCAACGAAGGGTTACTGATGCTTGATGGAGGAAATTTCTTTCAGGGGCACCCGATGGGACTAATTGATGGCGGCGAATCTATTATCCAATGGATGAATGGACTGGCATACGATGCAATAGTACCCGGGCGTTATGACTTTATTTTAGGATCCGGGAACCTGAACCAATTGATTAAATCTGCGGAGTTTCCATTTCTGGCATCAAACCTGAACTGTGATAATTGCGGGTTGGATACTGAAAAAATCAACCCCTATATAATCAAAGAAATTCAAGGGGTGAAATTAGGTATCCTTGGAATTGTATCCTCAGGTTTGAAAGATTGGGTGTTATCAGAAAATATTCCCGGAATTTCAGTTGAGAAAGAAGTGTCTGCATTACAAAAATGGGTTCCAAGAGTCAAAGAGGCGGGTGCTGAGGTAGTTATAGTTCTCACCAGCGCAGGTGTCCCCTGGGTAAGAGAAAAGGTATATGCTGATTTCCGTGAGAGAATGATTAATGAACCGGATTGGAATCCAGTAGATACCACACTCAACGCAATTCAGATGGGCTATTTTGCCGAAGGAGTGGATATAATTATATCTGGAGGAGAGAATAAAGGATATCCTCTCCCTTGGTATGATCCTCATTCCCACACATTTATTTTCCAGAATTATGGAAATGGAACAGAATTTGGACATATTAAACTCAATATTGATTCGGCTACCCATACCTTTATAGGGTTTGAAACAGTTGTGGAAGGCAGAGTTTCTCAGACCACTCTTGCTGACGATTTCCCCTCAGATCCGGAAACTCAGGAGCTAATACATTCTCTGGAAAAGATCACCAAGGATAAAATATATGACCCAGAAATAAGTTGGGAAACACATATTGAATATAGTCCTACTGACTGCAAATATCCCAAATCAAAATTTCATCCCGACAAATGGAATATATCCTCCGTTAACACTTTTGAAAATATAGAAATTATTACCTGGAATTGTGAATTTTTTCCTACTGCATGGGAGGAGACAATAGAAACACTGTCTGAGTTGGTTTCCGATCTGGATGCAGATATATATGCGTTTCAGGAAATCCGTTATACCGGCTGGTTCAGTAAATTGATGGAAAAACTACCCGGGTATGATTTCATTATTTCACAGCAATCTTCATTTATGGATCAGGCAATCGTATTCCGTAAAGATTTGTTTCATCTTGTGCGCCAGGTAGAACCCTTTGCAGATAATGATTACAACTTTGCAGGTCGACCGCCCTTGCGGGGAGATTTCTGGTATATCTGTGGGAAAGATTCCCTTCAGCTGAGTGTAGTGGATATTCATTCAAAATGTTGCGATTCGGGTCTCTGGAGACGGCAGCAGGCAGTGGAAATGCTTCACAACTATGTAGCTGCAGAATTGGATCAGGGATATAGTAACTTCATCATCCTGGGAGACTGGAATGATGACCTCAGGGATGCACCTAATGAACATAGTTTTGATCCATTTCTCAAAGACCGAAGATTTTATTTTGTAAATCAGGAAATTGTGAATGACCCAAATCAAGTTACATATCCTAAAGAGCCCTATGTGAGTTTTTTGGATCATATTCTGGTCACTACAGATTTTATCCCTCCCCAATCCGATTATTTTGTCCAAACCCTCCCAATTCCCGATTATATGGGTGGATACGAAATTTATGAAAAATTGGTCTCTGATCATCTTCCTGTGATGTTGAGGTTTCCTATACAGAATTCTCTACGGTAAGAATATCTTTAACGGGAAAAAAATCACTTCCTTTTTATCTAAATCTTCGTAAATTCTCCATCCTTTCTGATACGAAAGGAAACGAGTGCGGACATAATTATGGTCAATAACAGAAACATATTAGTATTTCTGGCAGGAATTCTGTGTATTTTACACATGAATGTACTTAATTCACAGGACTGCCCGCCGTTAGATACAATTCCGGTAAATCCACCCATTGATAATTGGGATATTAACGGAGTCAACGATTGGCATGGTCTGGAAATTGTCACATGGAATGTAAAGGAATTCCCTTTATCCGGTTATACCAGGAATTATGTGAATGAAATAATTTCTGATATACTGCCAGATGTGATCAATTTTCAGGAAATTAACGATCTGGAAGTTTTTGAAGATCTGAATTCCGACATCCCGGCATATACTTTCATTCACACAGATTATGCAGATGACGGAGGTCTGTCAGGAATTGATCTGGGAATTGCATTTAGAAATGACTGTGTGAATCTGAGCAGTTATACCACTTTATTCCCCTGGGATGGTTGGGAATTTGCGTATCGATATCCGTTGAAAGCGGAACTCACCTGGGAATGTGGAGATGCGTTTTTGGATTTTCAATTGATAAATGTTCACTATAAATGCTGTGATGATGGATTTGAAAGAAGATTTGAAGCGAGTATAATCCTAAGTGATTATATCCATGACCAAATCAATTCCGGAATTGAAGAAAATATTATTGTCGCTGGTGATTTTAATGATGCCATTGATGATTCTGAAGGATCCAATTCATTATGGCCTCTGGTAAATGACCCGGAGTATGTGTATTTTGTTACCACTCCCATTGCAGATAATCCCTATCAACAGTCATGGCCCTGGGGTTGGGATGGGGGCAGCTTTCTGGATCATATATTAATTTCCAATGGACTTTTTGATGAAAATGAATCCGGTTTTGTGGAAACCATACGGATAGATGATTATATGGGTTCTGCACTGTATCAAAACCATGTATCCGACCACCGCCCGGTTATGTGGAAAATACCTATTGAGGAAATTAATTCGGGTGATGGTCTTGTTATAAACGAGATTATGAACAATCCCGGTGTAGTATCAGATTCTTACGGAGAATGGTTTGAAATAACCAATATTGGACCGGTGGAAATTGACTTAAATGGCATCATCATCCGAGATGACGGGAGTGATTCTCATACGATAATACATCCAGGTGGACTTTTGATAGAACCGGGTGAATTTCTGGTGCTGGGAGTAAATGAAGAAGTGGAATTGAACGGAGGAGTATCCATTGATTACCAATATTCAGACTTTTTTCTGGGGAATACCTGGGATGAGGTAATTCTTGAACATCCCGATGGGACAATAATTGATGAAGTGTGGTATGATAATGGTGCAACTTTCCCGGATCCGACAGGAGCAAGTATGATGCTTATCAATCCGGTGTTGGATAATATACTTGGAGAAAATTGGCAAACTTCTGATATACCTATGCCCAGTGGAGATTATGGTACTCCCGGCATTGAAAATACATCAGAAAGCTGTAATGCCAATGGCGATGTCAATCTGGATGGTCACCTGGATATTCTTGATGTCGTATTGATTGTTGGGTATATTCTGGATACCGCAGAATTTTCTGTTGAACAGATATGTATTGCTGACAGGAACGAAGATGGCGACATAAATATTCTGGACGTGGTTGCAGTGGTAGGAGAAATATTAGATGGGTAAAAGAATAATCCTGACGATAGGATTGGTCTGTCTGCTCGCAGCCAAACCGAAAAAAGGAGAGGACGGATATTATTATCACAGTCCATTCCTTACCGAAGAAGTGCGGAACGATCCAAATGCACTCCTCCGTTTTGAAGAAATCGCTTCCGGAATTCAGGACACATTGGAACTTATTCAGTTTTATCAAGCTGTTTCTGAACATTTATTTTTAAAGTCCCAGGACCTTGATTCAGATTATCAGGATGCCCTGGAGAACTATCAATTACTCATCCGGTTCTATGAAGAACAATATGGCTACCGACCTGAATATTTTGTGGAAAATATAAATTCACCGGAAAATCTGAATGCAGTACTCAATGCAGGATATGTAAAATTTCGTCCGAAATACTGGTTTCAACCGCTTAAAATTACTGATAACTCCATAGACAAAAATCTGCACTGGTATCAATTGCAGGTGATGCGGAGCCAATTTATAGATCAATATAAATGGGTGAAAGAAAACCTCCGAAGAAGGCAGGACTATATTCAGTTTATGAAAGATAATCCGGAGAACAAAAATTATTATGATCCGAAATTTTTTAGTAAATACCTCAGCTATGAACAATTTCAATCTATAGAATACCTCCTGAGGTTTGATGAAATTGCCAGAGAGATAAAGAATCAAAAGGAACGGGCAATTTTTTACCGGGCAGCTGCTGAAGCATTATACCTGAAAACTCTGGAGCTAAATGACAAATTTACTGAGTTGTATGAAGATTACACGGACATCATCCAAGAAATGGAGATGGATTTCGGTTATGCTACCCGCACCGTTATTTATGATGAATTCGAGAAATCGTTGAAATTTTCCCCAGTCAGAATATCTAACACAGCTATTGATAAAAGGTTGCATTATTACCAGGCATTGATCATGCGGGATCAATATATCAAATTACATAGATGGGCTCAAATCCACGTTAAAGATAGAAAAAATTATCTTGCTGAATTAAATACAACAGGTCCACCGGTAATTTATTATGTGGATGATAATCCATATATTACAGATTATAAATTTCCAACCGAGATCAGTAAATATCTTACAGCTTCCGCAAGAAATAATATTGACTCATTGCTCAAATTTCAGGATGTTGCAAATACAATTCATGATCCACCGGAAAGGGCAAAATTTTACAGTGCAGTTTCTGAAGCCCTCACAGTAAAAACACACGGACTTGAATTGGAATTTAATTATATAGTTTCAAAATTCAAGAATATGATACTCTATTATGAACAGAAAATGGAATATGGTCATTTTAATTTGGATGCAACACCACCGATCAACTTTAAAGCGTACAGACCCATTGCAGTCACAGATACTTTATTGAGTAGTAACCTTCATTTAAAACAAGCCAAACTGATGGTAAATCAATATGCCGTTCTTCATCAGTTTTATGATTCCAAACTGGAAAAATTCAGACATGCAGCAGTGCACCTGAAAGCGGATTATGATAATAGAAGGCATGATTTGAGTTTTCCAGAATCTGCTATTGGTGTTGAACAATATGAATTTACAAGCCCATTCCTGACTGAAAATATGCGAAATGAAATACATACACTTTTGAAGGCAGAGGAGACCGGAGATCAAATAACTGATACTCTCGATCAGGCAATTTTCTATCGGGCTGTTGCAGAAGCCATCAATTTACATCTCCAGGCATTGGATAAAAAATATGTGAATACCACTACCACCTACTTGAATCTGATGGACAATTATGAATATAATCTTGGATTTGATGGTTCATTTAATTTTTCAGGGATTAAACCGTGGAGTGAAATTCAGTTTGAACCAATCCGCATCCAAGACTATTCACTCAATCATCAATTGCATTATAAACAGATGGGAATTCTCCGTCAACAATACATTCAACTTCATGAATTCTATCAACAAAGATATGCAGATTACAAAATTTATTTACGGATATTAAAGTCTGATGAAGCTCGTTTAAAAATTGCGGAGGAACAGACTAACTTAAATCCCGGAGATCTTTATTTTAAGGAAATTTTTTCCAGTCCGTATTTCACAAATAAAATGAGAGATTCAGAAGATGAATTACTGAAATACCTATTTGTTGGAGAAGATATTAAGAATCAGTTGGAGGAAGCTGAATTTTACAGAACAGTTTCGGAAGCATTTTATTGGGGTATTAAAAATAAAATAAACCAATTTATGACTGATCAGAGGATTTACAGAAAAACTATTAAAGAACTTGAAAACAATCTGGGGGAAACACCTGGAAAGGTGAAAGGAAGGAGACCAAGGTTTGAGGAATCTTTCAGACAAATTAGAGTTTTGCAGGGAACAATCCAGATGAATCTTCACGAAAAGCATGCCAGAATGTTGGAAAAACAATATAACAAAATGATGAAAAAATTGGATAAATATTACACTGACTATACTGAATATATTGGATTACTTGAAGACCGTATTTCAGAAAGAGATGTATTACTTGCTCAACAGTCTGCTGCTGATCAACTAAATAAAATGACAGCTTTGTCAATCCAGGAAAAACTTTCAGTTGCAAGAACACATACAATTAAATATTTTGAAGATGAACTCAGTTTTCTTCAGGATATTCCATTAGATGAAATAGAAAATACGCACTATGGGTATATAAAGGCAGAATGGGATATATTTTCCAATATATCAGAAATGACCTGGTTTGATCGAAAAGGGCGGGAATTAAAATCCCGTGAGTTTATTTATAATGAGCAAAAAGAAATTTCGAGGACCATTGATAAATCGAATGGCAGAACAACCACAATTACATGGTATCAAACAGGGGAATTGGGTGAATTGTTTTTTGATTTTGCATATCATATTGGTCTCTCCAAAACAACAACAAATTACTACAAGGAAATCCAATTTAATGACTCAGAACTTATTGAGACAGTCCAATTACATGCAATATCGGGCAACACATTAGGTATCATAGATTACGGTTATTCTACTGATGGGACAGTAACTGAAGTCGTATGGTATCTTGGAGACCGAAAGGAAAAAATCAGAGAAGTTTCCAGGATTCCCCGGGAGATCCAAGAAGTTTCAGAATCTAATGATTCCTGATTTTTCCGTTTAAAATATGCTCATTGTAGTTTTAAACTACACCTGTAATCTCAATCGTTTTTCAAAGCATAATTCATCAATTTTCTATAGAGGTATTCATGAAGTTAAAGATTGCAGGGGTCAGCATACTTGTAATGACAATATTATTTTCACAGAGCGAACATCCATATCCCCCTCTGAACCTGGTTTCAATTCCTACTGCAGGGACAATGCCGAGAGGATCCTACACAATTGAAATTCTGCTTCAGAAAAAAGGCGGTATTGTTCCACGACTTGCTGTTGGATTAACGGATAATTTCACAATTGGAATGTCATACGGAATAAAGGATTTCATTGGAAGCACCAAACCAGAGGTAAATAGATCAAAGCCAGAAGTGCAAATCAAATATCGTCTGTACGAAGAAACTATGGCAAAACCTGCGGTGACTATTGGATTAGAAACACAGGGGCGCGGACATTATAGATTGGGCACAGGCATAGGAGTTGGAAGAAACAGATATGATCAAAAGGCGTGGGGTGTTTATATGGTAATGAGTAAAAACTGGGATTTATTTGGGAATTTTGGAGTGCATGTAGGTGTGAGCAAAAATTCCTGGGAAAATGATGATGGTGATGATGATGCAGATTTCTTCTTCGGATTTGATAAGGAAATTAATCGCAGTTTTGCCCTTTTAGTTGAATATGATGCTGCCCTGAATGATAATGACGACA
Source organism: uncultured bacterium (assembly GCA_964345035.1). GTDB lineage: Bacteria > Fidelibacterota > Marinisomatia > SCGC-AAA003-L08 > CAYFPO01. The sequence goes on along the minus strand of CAYFPO010000009.1, from coordinate 33,583 downwards.
GATATGAATTAGAAGATATTTCCTTTGGACGGGGAAAAGGATATTTGAATGCAGGTTTTAGATGGACAATTGCCACCAATTTGCTTTTAGAGTTAGCTTTTAATGATATCAACAGAAATACAGATGCTGAATATACCAACAGGGAAATTAAGATACTGTATTCCGAATTCTTTTAAAATGAGGAGGAATTAATAATGAAAAAATACACAGCTATTTGGTTATTTTCAATTGTGTTCTGCTCATCCGGAATTGTATTGGAAGAAGCGGATAAGTTGAATTCTGCAGGAAAGTATGAATTAGAATTAAATGAATTATCCAAGGGATTAAATGAATATCCAGATGATGTTGATATTCTATGGAGAATAGCCCGTGCACATTTTGACATAGCAGATCAGACTGCAGATATTGAAATTCATAAAGCTCATCTTTATCCGGGAATCGAGGCTGCCAAAAAAGCTCTGGAGTTAAATCCCAGTTCTGCCAGAGCAAACCATTGGTATGCTGTATTGATTGGTAAAATCGGTTTACTGGAAGGTACAGAACAGAAGATTATCAATTCCTATGATGTTGAAAAGTATGGTTTACGAGCAATTGAGCTTGACCCCTCTTATGATGGGACCTACCATGTCATGGGCCGATGGCATTTTGAATTGGCAAGTTTATCCTGGATAGAAAGAACTATAGCGGAATGGGTCTATGAAACACCGCCGGAGGGTGGATTCGACCATGCTGCTGATTTTTACCGTAAAGCGATTCAGGCAAAACCGGATGAAATACGACATCATTTATGGCTGGGAAAAACGTTGATCGAATTGGATGATGAAGCCGAAGCAGAGAAAGTGTTTAATCATATTATGAAAATGAAACCCATGGATGACAGTGACAGGAATATGCAGAAAGAAGCAAAGGAATTGCTGGAAGATCTCTGATTTTGTCCGATTCCGGAATTGAAATACGGTCTATTAGTGTAGAGGAAGTCCGGACTATTCGCCAAATTGTTCTTCGACCTGGAATGCCGCCCCACACCTGTATTTACCCTAATGATAATGAAGCTGCTCATTTTGGTGCATTCACTAACAATCGATTAATTGGGATTGTAACATATATAAATCAATCACGTCCTGATCTTCCGGGAACAGACTCATGGAGATTACGGGGAATGGCAACAATCGAGGAATTCAGAAGCCTCGGAGTGGGCAGTGCATTGGTTGAATATGGGAATAATTTTGTCGGAAAACAGGGAGGAATATCTGTTTGGTGCAATGCCCGGAAATCGGCTGTTGGATTTTATGAAAAAAGTAATTTCAATATCATCAGTGAAGAATTTGAGATTCCGGTGTATGGTCCCCATTATGTGATGATTTGTGAATTATGAACGGCTCACTTAATTTTAAACCGCTTACTCCCAATAGATGGGATGATATTACAAAGTTATTCGGTAAAAATGGTGCATGCGGCGGATGTTGGTGTATGTGGTGGAAATTGACTCGGTCAGAATTTTCTCTGAACAAGGGACAGAATAACAAAAATTTTCTTAGATCAATAGTTGAAAATGGAAAAGAACCCGGAATAATCGCATATAGTGGTACCATTCCTGTAGGTTGGATTGCATTAGCACCCAGAACGGAATATCCGGTACTGGATCGGTCTCCCATTCTAAAACCTTTGGATGATGCTGATGTATGGTCAATCACCTGTTTTTTTATTCAAAAAGAATTTCGAAATATGGGAATTACCATTGAGTTGCTTGAATATGCAAAATCCTTTGTTTTGGAAAGAGGTGGAGGAATCCTTGAGGGATATCCAATTGATCCAAAGAAGCCCAGATCCCCGGATGTATTTGTGTCTACCGGTTTGGTTTCTGCTTTCATCAAAGCAGGATTTAAAGAAGTTAAACGTCGGTCAGAAACACGCCCCATCATGCGGTTTTATCTTCAGGACTAAATGATGGTCAATTCGGCATCAATTAAATCTTTTGCATTGGATTTGGGATTTTCCGTTGTGGGAATCGCAAAAGCAGAATTTCTGGAAAAGCAATCTGATCAGTTGGATCAATGGTTGGTTGCTGGTAATCATGCCACAATGGAATGGATGGCATCCAGAAAAGGGGAAAGGGGAGATATACACAAATATTTTCCGGAAGCAAAATCAGTTATTTCCGTAGGATTGAATTATTTTACCGGAAATGCTGACCCATCCGATGAAATTGGAAAAGTTTCTAACTATGCCTGGGGAGAAGATTATCATATAGTGTTTAAGAAAAAACTTCATCAGCTTTTAAATTTCATTAAAAAGTCAAATTCCGAGTTGAAAAGCAGGGTCTGTGTAGATACATCACCAATCATGGACAAAGTTTGGGCACAACGTGCCGGACTGGGATGGCAGGGAAAACACACAAATCTCATCAACAGGGATTTTGGTTCATGGCTGTTCCTGGGAGAATTGATCGTAGATGTGGAATTTGAGTATGATACTCCTTTTACTGAAGATCTCTGTGGAACGTGTACTGCTTGTATAGATGACTGCCCCACAAAGGCTCTCACGGAATACAAAATTGATTCCAATAAATGTATTTCTTATTTAACGATTGAACATCGAGGTGACCTACCGGAGGAATACAAAGATCAATTGAACGGGTGGATATACGGATGTGATATTTGCCAGGAGGTCTGCCCCTGGAACAGTAAATTCGGTCAGAAAACACAAGAGAATGCATTCCGTCCGCGAAAAAATTTTCAACATAGAGAAATATCAGACTGGATCCTGTTGACGGAAGATGAATTCAGGGTACAATTCAAAAATTCTGCTGTAAAAAGAACCAAGTATTCCGGGTTGATCAGAAATATTAAATCTGTATCTAATTCGGTTGATAAAATTACCTAAAACTGGTAATTTTCCATTGCGAATAATTTTGTAATTCAATAATTATAGGAGCTTTTTATGATTAAAGTAGGTGTGTGTTTATCAGGATGTGGTGTCAATGATGGGTCGGAGATTCATGAATCTGTAATCACCCTGTTGGCATTAGACAGAGCCGGCGCTGAAGTGATATGTATGGCGCCGGATATAGATCAGTTGCGGGTGCAAAACCATTACACCGGTGAAGATACAGAGGAAGTAAGAAATGTGCTTGTGGAAAGTGCCCGCATCGCCCGTGGAAATATTACAAATCTTAGCAAGATGAAAGCCAGTGATATGGATGCACTCATTTTTCCGGGAGGATTTGGTGCTGCACTAAATCTCTGTGATTTTGGTATGAAAGGCAGTAATTCTGATATTCATCCTGAAGTGACACGGTTAATAAAGGAAATGTTGGATGCTGAAAAACCCATTGGAGTCATCTGTATAGCACCGGCAATGATGGCAAGAGCATTGAAAGATACCGGAGTTTCACCAGAACTGACAATTGGGAATGATACTGGAACAGCAGAAGAAATAGAATCACTTGGGGCTAATCATGTGGATTGTGCAGTGGATGATATTGTTATGGATCATAAAAATAAAATCGTATCCACACCGGCTTATATGCTGGCAGAAAATATCAGTGATGCGGCGTCAGGGATTGAAAAGCTGGTAACCGCAGTTCTGAGTCTGGTGCACAAAGAAGAACCGGTACTCAATTAATAAATTTTAACGCAAAGTCACTAAGACGCAAAGAAATTAAATACATATCAGGTGGATAATAATCCTGTCATAGATTTGGACTCCATACCGGAAAATGGGTGCAGAATAATATTTCACAACGAGATCCCTCTGGCTGTATTCAAAAATGAGGGAGGAGTATATGCACTGGATAACAGATGTCCACACAGAGGCGGCTCACTGGGTGACGGCGATATACAAAATGGGATTGTGACATGTCCGCTGCATGAATGGAAATTTATCATAAAAACTGGAATCTGTACACAAAACACGGTAGTTTTCGTACAATCCTATCCCGTGGAGGTAGCAAATAACGAGGTGATCATTTCACTTGGATAGCATAAATAAAATCCTCAAAAACTTTTCAGGGAGTACCGCCATTTTTCCGCTTCCCGATTTTGTTCTGTTCCCACTCACCGGTCATAAGTTCCAGATATTTGAACCCAGATATCTGGACATGATCCATGATGTGATCATAGGTGACAAATTGATTACCCTTTCCTTACTCCAACCCGGATGGGAAGATGATTATGAGGGCGATCCACCCATGCATACGGTTGGAACATTGGGATATATAGATGAATATGAAGAGGTTGAAACAGACAGATTTGAAGTCATCATTTATGGATTGAAAAAAGTGGAAATCAATGAAGCTACCAGAAATTTTACATACAGACGCGGTGCGATGACCATAATAAATGAAAACCTTCAGATTCAGCAGGAAGACAATCTCAGAAGGAATTTAATTTCTAAATTTACAGAACTACTGGGTATGTCCGGAGAGGATTTCAATCTGGATATTGTGAATCATGCGCCCATAAGCACAGAATTGTTGACAAATCTGATCTGTTCCATGGTACCGATGGATGTGAATGAAAAACAGAAATTTCTGGAATTACCTGACCTATGCTTGCGCCTTGAAGTCATCACACATTATATCGAAAGTGAACTGGAAAAGGACACACAAATTGATAAGTTCTTACCAACTCTCCCTCTGGACCCTACCTTGAATTAATTCAATCCCACAGGGACAGACCCGTGTGTCTGTCCAGTAAATATTGTGAATACCGGGAGGACACATAGGTACTCTCCTACAAATATGAATTGTTGATTGAATTTTGCGGATTTTGCAGTACAAGCATCATAAAGTGAAACCTTTAGTGCTGCTAATGAAACCTTTTCTGGTATAGGATACCTATACAGGCGTAAAACCACCATTTTTACACAATATTCTGACAAGTTGTCAGTACGCTCTACTAAAATAAATAGAAAATATTAAAAATTGATACAAAGAATTTATTATGGTAAAATTGGAAGGAGTCTAAAATGAAAATTCATACAAAATACATAGTAATGATCTTTCTGATGTTTTCAGTGAGTACACTATTCAATTAGGAAATCGGTGGTGAGTGTACTTTGGATGATGAGGAAATTGGATTTTATGATTGTGAATTATGTTATTGGAATACACAATCCTACATTGAAATTAATCCGGCTAAATGGGATTGGGATTCAGAAATCCTTGGAAAACTGGAGTGACAATACAATAATAGGAGGTAAAAGATTAAAAAAAACAAAAGAAAACACTTTATAATCTTACTCATTACCACCATGATGTTTTCATTTGCATACTCGGAATGTGATGAGTTAATCTACACTCGCTGTGATGTGAACGATGATGGTTATTTAATATTTTAGATGTGATAATGGTGGTGAATTTTATTATAGGTAATGATACACCCACAGAAACTCAATTCTGTGCAAGCATTGTATATGCAGATGATGAACTGAATGTTTTAGATTTAGTATTAGGATTAAGTCCAATACCGGAATGCTGGTGGACCGGAGAATAGGAGAAAATCGAATTTAAAACTTCAATCTTAAATTTTCAATATTGTGGTTTTGCTTATCACTTTTCACTTTACACTCTTCATTTTTCACTCTTCAGCTACATACACCAGGAAGTACCTGAAATAAGAAGAAGAAAATAACCCGTAACCCCCGTCAATATTACTGTTGGGCAGAATATATTGATTCTGACCCAATGGATCCCCCTCAAAATAATCCCTGAAATCCTGATCTGCTGCCTGAAAGATGATGAGATGGGGACCATAATAATTAAATGCCAGCCAACCCATATCAATATCCGGTTGACTGAGATTCCACACCAAAGGATTGGGACGATAATACACAGTAGTGTCATCTACAGTTTCAATGTACATAGGTCCTTTGAATGCATTGGCTGAAAATGATGTATCAAAAATGGCATTGGAATACAGGGAATCGCCGGTGAGTGCATAACTGGTGAGACGCATCATGGGCGGTTCATAATCTGCTTCCCGGGATACATAGAAATATGGCACCGACGCAAAGCTGGATGTATAACAATCTCCTTCTTTATACACAATGGTATCCATAGGAAAATTGCTGAAATCACCACCCACTAACGCCTCAATTATAACATCGTTTAAAGTATCAAAATCATACACATTCTGATATAAGTTAATTGTGTCTATCTGTATTACCTCCCCATCACATTCCCATTGGTCAGATGAGATACTGTGGATGGTAAATGTATCGGGCACTGTGGTCTCAGCAGTTACCGTATCGCCCTGCCAGATGACCTCCATGGAATATGTTCTATTCGGCATTACCGTATAATCGTGGTTGTTAACAATATATCGTCCTGGATTTCCTTCAATAGGAGGTATAAAGATAGTGGTATCACCATCATTTATAGATACTTCGGCATTATCCACCCATTTAGCATCAGTCTCATGGGGTACATCTATAGAGAAAGACAGAGATACATAGAATGTATCAACCAGTGGCATTTCTGCTGTGATATTTCCGAATACCACCAGCTTTTCTTCATATCCTGGTGAATCAACCGGCAGATCGCAAGTGATACACAGAATACCAACACTGAGTATAATCAATCTAAAATTCAAATTTAACTCCAATAGATGGTATGATCGGGAAACCGTTTATCTGTACTCTTTGCGGGATTCCTTCCCCAGGGTCATCAATCTGGTCGTTATGGTCATCGTCTATTCCATTATGTGTATTACCGAAATGGTAGAAATATCTGAATACATTTTCTTTCCAATACGCATTTATTACCTGAAAGAACAGCTCACCGTCTAAACCAAACCAACGAATTTTTCTCACAGCGCCCAAGTCCAGCCGGTGGTAATTGGGGTATCGTACCGAATTCCGTCCACCGGGGATAGTTCGGTATTTTAGTTCGGGAGCATCGGGGAGCGTTTCCGTATAATACCCCAGAATGGGTGTATATGGCTGTCCGGTTTGATATGTCCATTGAAAATTAAAACTCCATTTATCATTCAGGTTGTAATTACCCACAATGTTGAATGCATGTCGTCTGTCCCAGTTTGTGAAGTATTCATTTCCTTCAAATATTTTCCTGGCAATGGAGGTGGAATAGGATATCCAGCCATTCCACCTGCCGTATTCTTTCTGTATAAATGCCTCCAATCCATACGCATAACCATCGCCCATTTCCACCAGACTGTCCAGATTTTCATCCGATACAAGCTCATCAACTGCAGAACGGGTATCCACAAAAGTAAGAAGATTGTACATTTTCTTGTAATAGGTTTCCAGCTGAATTCGATAGGTATTTTCAAAATATTCCTCATAACCCAAAACAAATTGGAATGCACTTGCAGGGTCAACAGAGTGATCCACAGCGAACCAGGCATCCAATATTTTGGGATAATAGTCATCCTGTATTGCTTCCATAAACTGATGATACAAACCCGCAGATGCATTAATGTGGCGGTCAGAGGTGACCAGATATTTCAAGTTGAGCCGTGGGTCAGAATACCATTTTTCCGGATGATTTTCATAATAACATAAACGAATACCAGGAGTTACTAAAAATTTTGGAGTTATCCACGTAGCAGTTTTTAAAAATACCGCACCTTCCAGCGGTTTTTGTTGGGTTTCAAAAATAACGGTATCCAGCCAGGTTACACCGTAGTTGAAAGACAATTCTTTCAGTTCAATTCCAAAAATCAGCCGGGTTTTCTGTGAAGCATAATAGCTCCAGGTATTATTAAATGTGATGTCATCAATAAAATCGCTTTCCACCATTCCGCCGGAACCCAGATCAAAGAAGATATCAAACCGGCTTTTTGCCAGCATCCAATTGGAAATGAGTTGTGTATTGAATAGTTTTCTATAATTTGCAGCAATGGTCTGGTTCTTCCAATTTGTCAGTAGCCCAAATTCATCCCATTCCAGATTGTCCATTCCAGAATACCAGCTTAATGAAATTCTTTCTCCTTCAGAGATATCTTGAAAAATATGTCCCTGAAGATCATAAAAAAAATAAGGGAGTGTAAAATCTATCAAACCTGCATTACTCATCCCCTGGGTGACTTTATCTACATAGGTTCGTCTCCCGGCAACCAGCCATGCCCCGTTTTTGATAGGCCCTTCTAACGTAGTTTGAGCTGATAGGGCTGAAACGGAAGTTTTACCACTAAAATATTTACTATTTCCCTCCCGACTACGGACATTGAGTACAGCTGATAATCTTCCACCATACTCAGCATTAAATCCCCCTTTTAGGAGATCCACTTCCTTTATTGCATCCAAAATAAAGTTTGAAAAAACCCCGCCGACGTGAGATGGATTGTACACTGTGATACCATCCAGCAGTATGAGGTTTTGATCGGTGTTTCCGCCGCGAATGACCAGACCAGTGCTGAATTCCGATTCAGTGAGAATTCCCGGAAGACTTTGCAGGGTACGAAACAGATCTGCCTCGCCTAATTGCGGAACAGAGTTTAGCTGCCTGAAATTCAATTTCACCCTACTCATTTGTATATTCATTTTCTGATCCATTTTTTCCCCGGAAACCTGTATTGCATTAAATTGTACTGTCTCCGGCTGCAATTGAAACCTATCCTGAATCTCATCTCCGTCATTCAGATAAAGCGAATGGGTTAAAGGAGTATATCCAATATAGGATACAAACATATTGTAATTACCTGGAGGAATACCCGGAATGACAAAATAACCATCTTTGTCTGTTGCCATACCAAATTCAGTACCCACAAGAAATACATTGGCACCTGGCAGTTCTTCACCAGTATCAGCATTTACCACAAAACCGGAGACGGTTCCACCAGTCCCGGGATAGAGGAATCCTGTGTAGAGAGTTAAAAATATTATCTTAATTATATTCATTTTTAATCAGGTGTAAAATTATTAGAAGGTAGATTTGAATAAATTTAATCAATCCATCGAAATTCGGCGCTGCCTGCACCCAGAGAAATGTCAAAGTGGAGTATGGGTTTTTCATCGTCAAACTCTTCACTTTTGTATTCACCATCTTCCACTTTGTCAAAATTCTTCACATCCAGAGAGGACAAGAATGATTTATCACAATTTATGGTTACATTCGTCCCCTTTGGAATCAGGATATCAATGGAACCTAAGCCGACAGATGCACCAACATTCACATCCTTAGTAATTTCACCGGTAAAATCCAGATCAAGTTCCCCCAAACCGCATTCAAAGTTCATTGCAGTTCCATTGGAGTTTAATAGATTGTTAATTTCTACTGAACCAAGCCCTACATTAACATCCAATGTTTTACAATCCAATGGATTCCGTTTTCTCCCAAAGTTAATGGATGCTTCTCCCAGTCCGCAGTCTAAAGTAAAATGGTTGTATTGAATCTCATCCAAATCAATTTCTGCTTCTCCCAATCCCAGATCAAAAACAATCTTTTGTGGTAATTTTGGTGTAAGATACAACTCACATTGATTTGCATTTTCTGAATCCCAGTCATTCCCAAAATCCAAATCCAATTCGGTTTCTGTGGTTAGTTCCAAAATTCCCATAGATCCAAAACTACTGTATTTTAATTCACCGTCCATAATATCCGCATTATACATCAGGAATCCCGTAACAGCCATATTATCCTGCCCTTTTTCCAACAGAATCTTTCCTAAGTTGAAATCAATTGTTGATTTCATGGATTGAATATTTCCGAGTTCTTCATTGATAGTAATAACTTGTCGTTTTTCACCACCGCAAATAACAGCGAAAAAGACTAAAATAATAATGAAATATTTTACCACACTAACCTTAGGTTTATCTTGATATCCGTATCATCACCAGTGAGCGGTTTGATGATATCTACCCTGCAGGAATTTTCAGCACCCAGGCTTAATCCAACAGATTCAAATCCTGAATCATTATATTTCTCTATTAATTGACTATCAAACAATGCACCAGCGGAAATTTCTGAAGTTATTCCACGATCATAAAACACGGAAACATCATCAAACACAATTTCAACGGTTGTGGAAAGGAATTGAGTGCCGGTCATACTTTTCCAGTCATAGCCCCTCAATGATCCAATCCCTCCAATAAAGAATTTATGCTGCTTGCCCAGATTTGTAGTATCCAGAATATTTCCCGTGAGGATATTAAAGTGAAATCCAAGATCTTCCTTGAATGGAATATATGTCTGTAACTGTAATTGATCTTTTTCATAAGTAAAATCCGATCCATCCTGTGATTCAGTGCGAATTGCATTTATATACCAGGATAATTGTTCTGAATCCATCCACGAATATGGTGTGCCGATTGAAAAACCGTAGGCTGCTGTATGTTCAGTTCCGGGAGTTATATCAAATCCATTCCGGAATACCTTATCGCCACCAAACATAGACCAGTTCACAACAGTGGGCATAGTATCCTGTTCTTCTTCAACATAGGTTGCATTGAGGTTTAGATTCCATGGTAAGTGAAGTTCTGCTCCTACGCGGTAGCCGGTGGTTCTATACCAATCTAAAAAGTCCTGATGGATGAAGAATGCTGCCATAGAATTTTCTTTATCACTGATTCTCCAGGTATCATCAGTATGTGATCGATCATAACCCTCTATAAAAAATTGCATACTGTTATTCAGTATGAATTGTTCAAATCCCAGGGTTCCTCTCCAACCCGGAATGTGAAAAGACCTGCCAACCCCGCCAAATAATGCTAACCCCGGTACATAATCACTCTGAATATGTTTGTTCCCCTGGAGATAAAAACCTTCAGCACGATTATAGCGCATCCATCCATCTTCCTTGTAAGGTTCTGAAATTGAGGGGCTTGGAATTGCGGTTCCAGAATCCGTATCTTTCTCCTCAATCTCTCCATCTTCTCCTTCTTTCTCTTCTCGGCTGATAGAAAATTGATCTACACCCAATTGAACAATTTCACCTTTTATTTTAGCATTGGGATCTTTTTCAATATTACCACCTATGGAAACAATTCTGCCGTTAATTACAGCCGTTGACAGTATATTGATGTCTCCTCCAATCACAGTAATCTCACCTGACACGGTCCCTTTAACCGTCAGGTCACCACCAATAATTTTCAAATTTCCGGTAACATGTTCACCTTCATCAATTTCATAGTCATTAAAAATTTTAGTCACATTATCACCAGTATTTACCCACTTTTTGGTTTCTTCCACATCTGATTCGATTTCCTGCGAGGAAAGCAGAAAGTTGGTAAGAAAACTTGCGACTAAAATCAAATTGCGTAGCATCATTGATTCCTTTCCATAAAGATTCAGGGGAAATTTATTATCTGAATTTAATTCCATCAAAACGGTTAATCGTATGAAATAAAAAAACCCCGATCATTGCTGATCGGGGTTTTGGTAAAGAGAATTGAATAAATTCAGTTTATGGCATATACACTGACTTGCTTTTTGCTTCTTCCCTTCCGTTCGAATGTGATTTTACCATCTATCATTGCAAATAGGGTATCGTCTTTACCTTTGCCAACATTAATTCCCGGATGGATTCGGGTTCCACGTTGCCTCACAATAATAGATCCAGCTGTCACAATTTGACCGTCACCGGTTTTTACACCAAGCCTTTTTGAGTGACTTTCTCTGCCGTTTTTCGAACTGCCTACACCTTTTTTATGTGCCATATCTTAATCCTTTTTTTTGGTTGTAGTCTTTGCTTTAGTTTTAGTAGCAGTGGTCCTGGCTGCAGGTTTTTTAGTTATTTTTGTTTTTGTTGTTGAGGTCTTTTTAGGTGTTGCAGCTTTTTTGGTAGTAGCTGCTTTTTTTGGCGCAGTCTTTTTCTTTGGTGCTCCAAGTTTACCAAAAGTCACCATGGAATATTCCTGCCTGTGACCATGCTTTCTGCGGTATCTTTTTCTCCGCTTCATTTTAAAGACAACAATTTTTTTATCCCGTCCATGAGATGTGATTTTACCATCTACTACCATATTTTTTACATAAGGAGTTCCAATCATTTTTTCCTTATCATTATCAAAATACAGCACACGGTCCACGGATACTTTTTCACCAACTTTGCCGGACTGCTTTGGGACTTTGATTTCCGAACCCGGCTCCACTCTGAATTGTTTTCCTGATAGTTCAACTATTGCATACATAAATTTACTCCAAAATAGCCGAGAAATTTATATGGTTTGATATATGACAAACAAGAATTAAACAATGGTAGTAATATCTGTTTTTCGTTTTTTAGACCAGACTTTAAAATTTTCAGGACTTACTGTATGGTCATCCTTAATGTCTATTAGCATTTTATGATCCCACATAAACCCATTAATCAATTTTGTTCTGGTGTCTTTAATATATTCCACCATTTCTGGATGCAGTTGAATAACAAGTCTTCTATCATTGTTTTTTGCTCTGAATCGTTTCAGCCAGTTTTCCAATCTGGTAATGACTGTATCCTTGGAGGCGATCGATCCTAAACCATTACAAGTGGGACATTCTTCATTTACGGTATGCAGCAGGGATAACCGTACCCGTTGTCTGGTCATTTCCAACAGCCCAAAATTAGAAAATTCTGAAAGTGATACTTTTGCTCGGTCATTACTGAGGGCATTATATAATTCTTTATAGACTTTTTTTCTATTTACCTGTTCTTGGAGATCAATATAATCAATAACAATGAGTCCACCAATATCCCGCAGGCGCAGTTGCCGGGCAATTTCTCTTGATGCTTCCAGATTAATCTTCAATGAGTTTTGTTCGTGGTCTTTTTTTCCGATGAATCTACCGCTATTCACATCAATAACTACCATCGCCTCGGTATGTTCAATAACTAGGTGCGCCCCACTTTTCATCCAGACTTTACGGTTCATGGATTTGTCTATTTGGTCTTCAATTTGATATCGGTCAAATACGGTACCCTTTTTTCGGTGATATTGTATTTTATCAACTTGAGAGGGTGAAATTTCCTTTATATAAGTCATTAATCGCTTATAAATAGGTTTAGAATCTACCGTTACTTTGTCAATATCCGGAGTAAATAGATCACGAATCACCTGATCCACAGTTTGGAAATCTTCAAAAATCACCTGTGGTGCTTTGTGTTTTTTGGATTTATCTTCCATTTTGTGCCAGACATCCCAGAGTCTTTGAAAGTCTCCATTCAATACTGATTGATCTTTACCTTCTGCAATTGTCCTAAGTATCAGACCAAAACCTTCCGGCTTGAATTCTTTTACGATTCTTCTTAGCCGGCGTTTTTCATATTTGTCATAGATCTTTCGAGAAATCCCGATAAAATTAGCATTTGGTACCAACACTAATAGACTTCCGGGCAATGAAATATCTGTAGTTACTCTAGGACCCTTGCTGCCGTATGCTTCTTTAATTACCTGAACTGAAATTTCATCACCAACTGACAGATTATTCTCAGGAGAATTAGATCCATTTTTTTTGTTTTTTTTCTTCTTGGGTTTATCGTTATCAGAATCATCATCATCAGTGGTAAAACTACCCAGATTTTCAGGGTTACCAATTTCTGAGAAAGGAAGGAATGCATTCATTTCTGTACCAATATTGACAAATGCAGCCTGCATGCCGGGCAGCACATTTTGTATCTTCCCCCGATAAATATTTCCAACTTTACGTTGGTGGTCGGGGCGTTCGATATACACTTCCATTAAAGTACCATCTTCCGTAATAGCAATACGGGTGCTGCCTGACGAAACATTAATGAAAATTTCTTTTTTTACTTTTTCCATGTCAGACCTCTTTAATTTGCATTCCGGATTTTGTACCCGTACACAAATACCTGGATTTTGTACCCAAATCCAAAAATGCAATATTTTAGATTATTTACTTATGGAATTACAGAGGAAAAAGAGGAAAGATTTAAATAAATTAATTTATAAAAGTGAAAATCTGTTTTAAATAAAACGAATAAAAATATTAAATATTGATTAAAATACTCTTTTTCTCAAAGTAAACCACCTTCTAATGTAATAATAATACTTCTTTAAATCTATGGTTTATTCAGAATAGTTGAAGTTTCCTGATTGATTGCCCAAAAACTCTTTGAAAATAAACCAATACAGATACTACTTGCAGCACATATCCCGATAATGAAAAATAAGATATTCACCGGAATTATTTCCAATACGGGTCCCACAACGGAAATGGAAAGAGCAGTTAACCCGATTACTGCAATTTGAAACAATACAAATACTCTTCCTTGAATATTTTCTGGAACGGAATGTTGAATGATCAAGGTTCTTGAAATGGTGATCATGGGTATGCCAAATCCATGAATAAACATTGCCACCACTGCTGAGATTCTTCCTTCTATCAAATATAACGGACAAAAAGTGAGTCCATCAAATATAACTCCAAACAATAAAATTTTCAGGATGGAATATTTTTTTGAAATTTTCCAGACAATGAAAGATCCACCTATCATTCCTAATGCCATTGCTGTTTCAATTGCTCCCAAGGTTACAAAGGAATCATCCAGGATATGTTTTACGTAAACTGCGATTCCAATCATTGCCGGGCCCATAATGAAAAAATTATTTATCAGGGTCAAAAGTAATAATATTAGCAGTCCACGATGGGCTTTTACATATTTTAATCCACCCAGAATAAATTCTGTTTTAAAAGTTCTTGAATTGTTTTGAAATCCACTTTTGTATCCGGAAATCATACTAATGAAAAGGAGTGACCAGAGGAATGTCAATGCATCCACTGTGAACAGGTGTGTAATTCCAACCAAAGAAACCAGCAACCCGGCAGCTAAGGGACCCAGCACATGTGCAAATTGTCCTGATGCAGAAATAATTGAGTTTGCAGTGGAAAGATTCTTCTTTTCCACTATTTGAGGTATTAACGAATCTCTGGCAGGATAAAATGGTGTACCAAACAATGATAAAAAGAATGCTAAAATTCCAATCAGAATAGGTGATTGATATCCGAGCATAAGAGAAATGGGAATTATAATAACAGTAACCGCTCTGAACAAATCACAATAGATCATCACTATTTTACGGGAATATCTGTCCACTATTCCCCCTGCAATCAGCCCAAATAAAAGTGAGGGCAGATAAGCGCTCATAGTAACCAAAGAAGTAGTGCTGGTGGATTCAGTAATGTCCAGAATGAGCCAGGGAAGAGCAATCATATAAATTGCATCACCAGCATGAGATATCATATGACCAATGAATAAAAAGAAAAGATTTTTATTTTGTAGGAATAATTTCTTCAATTTGTTTTTAAATAAAGGTGCAAAGTTATTACAGATTCATGAAAGACTACCGGTTTTTAATTTGTCATCCGTTAGAAAATTACCGTAATTTTAATAGCTATACTCGAAATAATATTTGTCGATTAGCATACCGGAAATTCATTCATTGATCAGGAAATTCCCCAAATTAAAATAAAATTATGAACCAGGCTGAAATACTCGAAATATTAAAACAAGTTAAATATCCGGGGTTTAGCAGAGATATAGTGTCCTTTGGAATGGTACAAAATATTAACATTGAATTGGATAAAGTTGATATTGCAATATCCCTGAATGCTGAAGATACATCGAAACTATCAGAACTCACACGGAATATTGAATCTGTATTGTTACAAACCGGAAATATTAAATCGGTTAATGTGCGTATTCAACAGCAACAACCTAATGGTAGTCCACAAATGATGCAGGCAAAACCGATTTCAGGTGTAAAAAATATTATTGCAGTAGCAAGTGCTAAAGGTGGGGTAGGTAAATCCACAGTAGCAATTAACCTTGCTTCAACATTAGCAAAAAAGTATAAAACAGGATTGTTGGATCTGGATATTTATGGTCCCAGTCTGCCAATGATAATTGGAAATACAATTAAGCCAAAAGTCACACAGGAAGGTAAGCTCTATCCTATTGAACGATTCAATTTGAAATTGATGTCATTCGGATTTATCAGTGGAAATACATCACCTGCTATTTGGAGAGGACCTATGGTAGCACGAATGACCGGGCAATTTTTTGAAGATGTTGTCTGGGGAGATCTGGATTATCTGATTTTGGATTTACCACCGGGGACGGGTGATATCCAACTGACATTAGTTCAAAAAATTGCTTTAACCGGTGCTGTAATAGTTACCACCCCTCAGGATCTTGCGGTCCTGGATGTGAAAAAAGGTGCAGATATGTTTAAAAAAGTGAATACAAAGGTATTGGGAATAATAGAAAATATGACTGAATTTATCTGCCCCCATTGCCAGGCTTCCACACAGATCTTTAAAGGTTCAGGAGGCGACACCGAAAGTAAGCGGTTAAATGTACCAATTTTAGGTAGAATTCCCTTAATACCTGAACTTGCCGAATCAACTGATGTGGGCACACCGTTTGTTATGACAAATGAGGGTACAAAAATAACCAATGAATTTGATCAAATTGGTGAAAACCTTACAAAATTAGTTTAATCTGCAATGGTGGGAAAAATGACAACCATCCTATTTATGAATTTCGCATGGAGTTATCCACTGTTTTTGTGGTTAATACCTCAGGAAAAGATAGATACAGGGTTTTTTAAATTCAATCTGGGATTATCCATAATTATTGGATTCTGCGGTATTTGTGTTTCATTTTTCACATCCGGTTTATCCCTTATTGAATTCATACAATTATCTGTTAATTTCGTTATTGCAATATGGCTGGGACTTCTGTTCATATTAACTTGGTATTTTTGGAATAGGGAAAAATTTCCACTTTCAATAATTACTGTTCTATCAATTGCCGGGTTCTGGATTTCGAGTGTATCAGCAGGTGAATTTCATTATCCGGGATTAACAATTGCAGGTTTTATCATTGGCACACTTGCATTGAGCAGTGTGGCGTTTTCCATGATATTGGGGCACTGGTATCTCAATGTTGTAAACTTATCCATTGAATATATACGAAAATCTGTAATTACTTTGGGGATTATATTAATTATAAGATTACTTTGGAATTTTTGGAAAATTGGTACCTCCTCAGTAGTAGTTGAAAATTCTGGTACTATTTCCATCCTCCATTATTTACAATCCTTTGAAGGAGTTTTCCTGTGGATAGCCATTCTCTTTGGAATAATAGGTGCATTGATTATTAATTTGTTGACATATAAAACAGTGAAACTGCATTCCACACAGTCTGCTACTGGTCTTCTGTATGTAAATCTTGTAATGATACTTATGGCTGAAATGATTTATAAATATTATATGATTCAGACTGGATTAATTCTGTGATGCTGAATGTTGGTGTTGAGTGTGGCAATTGTGGTAAATATTTCAGGATGTCAGTAGAAAAAGAATGTATGATTAATTGTAAAAACTGTAATACAGACTTGGGAACTATTCATAAAGATTGGCAGTATGAAAATCCTTGTCCCGTATGCCAAAACACAGGTTTTTTTAAAAGGAAAGATTTTAACCAACTAATCGGATTGATAATAATCGGTTGTGGTGCCGTTCTTGCCATCATGATCAGTTATGTGTTCCTGTTGATTTTTGCATTGATTGATTTAATATTAATGAAATTTATTCCGGATGTGGGTGTATGCTACCGGTGCTCAACTGAATTTAGAGGAGCTTCAGGTATACAATTTCTATCCGGGTTTAGTCATCACCAAGCAGAACTTTATCAAAAATGAAGAATTCTAAAAACCATACAGATAAATTTTTATCTATACCATCCCATATCGCTATAATTATGGATGGAAATGGCAGATGGGCAAAATCCAGGAATCTCTCTCGGATTGAAGGGCACAGAGAAGGTGTGAAAACTGTTAGGAAGATTACACAGTACTGCGGTGAAATAGGTGTCCAAAAATTGACCTTATATACATTTTCATCCGAAAATTGGAAACGCCCCAAATCAGAAATAAAAGCATTAATGACCCTACTGGTAAAAACTATTCGAAAAGAAGTAACCAACCTTCACGAGAACAATGTTCGATTTACAACAATTGGGGATATCCAAAATATGCCTGAAAAGATTTACAGAGAGCTACAGGAAGCAATGGAAGAAACATCTGAAAACACGGGCTTAAATCTGAATCTTGCGGTTAATTACGGAGGCAGACAGGAAATAACAGAAATCTGTAAAAAATTATGTGAAGAAACATTAAATGGAAAAATCTCACCTACAGATGTAAATGAATCGTATTTTCAATCCAAAATTGCATTGGACGAATATAGTGACCCCGATTTATTAATACGAACGGGAGGGGAGTTACGAATCAGTAATTTTATGTTATGGCAGATCGCATATACTGAACTTTATATTACAGATACATATTGGCCTGATTTCAAGGAAGAAAAACTCATCGAAGCAATTGAAGATTTTCAAAAAAGAGAAAGACGATTTGGAAAGATCAGTGAGCAGGTATAATCTGGTGAAATATTTTGTAATGACAATTTGTCTTTTAATCTCCCAAACCATCGGGCAATCACCAGAGAAAATTCAGGTTTTGGATGTTACTGTTGAAGGGAATATCCGCATTTCTGATGAAGATATATTACGGAATGCAAGATTATGGCCCGGAAAGGAGATTGATATTGAAGATATCCAGAAAAGTGTTAAAAACCTGTGGAAATTAGGTAGATTTGGCGATATTCAAATTTATATAGAAGAAGAATCAATTGAAGGAATAATATTGTTGATTGAAGTGGAAGAAATTCCCATACTGGATAAGATTGAATTTACAGGAAATAAAAAAATCAGTGATAATACACTGAAAGAAAAAATTGAACTCCAACCAGGGCAGATATTATCAGAACATGTGATTTTTAATTCAATTCAGTCAATTAAAAAAGCCTACAAAGAGGATCATTACCACAATGTAGAGATTGATACATCTTTCAGTACAGGGAATTTAGGATATTCCAAAAACCTTAAATTTAAAATTACTGAGGGTAAAAAAGTAAAAATCCATGATATCCAGATTTCCGGAAATTCTGCCATCAAGGATAAGAAAATATTAAAACAACTAAAGGAAACTAAACCAAGAAAATGGTATATGCCATGGAGAGGTGGTTACAATAAAGATAAATTTGAAGAGGATAAGAATTCATTAATTTCTTTTTACCAAAGAAATGGATATAATGATTTTTATATCACAAATTCAGAAGTAACATTCACTGATAATGGTAATGGAATAATAATTTCAATTGAACTTTATGAAGGTCCCCAGTACCATATCAGGAATATAGTCTGGGAAGGTAATTTTGTGCACTCAGATCAGAGGTTGAATAACAGATTGGGGATGGAATCTGGTGATATATTTAATAAAGAAGATTTTGAAATAGCTTTAGCGAATGAAGTAAATCCATTATACAGGGATGACGGATATTTCTATTCACAAATTGAACCAACCATTATTCCGGTAGGTATTGATTCATTGGATATTCAATTTAACATTGTTGAAAATGAAATTGTATATATACGTAAAATAGTTATTGGTGGAAATGAAAAAACCCATGAAAATGTTGTAAGAAGAAGGCTGCACTTTTATCCTGGTGATACATTTAATCAGAATAAATTGATAGATGGACTACGGGATATTATGATGTTGAATTATTTTCAAAATGTTATTCCGAATGTAAAACCAGTAGATGAGACACAGATTGATATATTGATTGATCTTGAAGAAAAACAGACCGGTCAGGCACAATTCTCAATGGGATACAATGGATTCTATGGTCTAACTGGTGGCGGAGCATTTGAATTTCCAAATTTTCGTGGAAGAGGTCAAAATCTTTCTATCAGTTATCAAAGGGGAGTAAATGCGAGCACTTCATTTAATCAACCTACATTTAGTTCATCAACCGCCAATACCGGTGCAAGTTTTCAGTCCATGTCCCTTAGTTTTATTGATCCGGGAGTTTTGGATACAAGAAATCTCATCGGTGTTTCAGTATTTTATTCGGAACGGGGAAGGGGTCAAGGTACTTATTTGCCATTCGATATTTATCAGATTAGCGGATCAGCGAGATGGGGTCGACAGTTTAAATGGCCTGACAGGTTTTTCCACGGTACTTGGGTAGTCAGTACATCAAGCAGCAGATACTTTTCATCTGCTATATCTGATTTAACAAATTATTTTGGATCCAGTATAGAAAGTTCAATCACAATATCCGATGACGGGGTACCATATTTTTCAACATCTGGACGGTCTATTACCCAAATTATATCAAGAGATAGTAGAAATCACCCAGAATATCCATCATTCGGTTCCAATTTTACCTGGAAATCTACCTTGTCTGGATCATTCCTTGGTGGTGAGGAAGATTATCATAAACACGAATTTGATTTTAACTGGTTTAGCCCAATTATTGGTAAATTAGTGTTACGCCAGAATGCAAAAACTGGTGTAATTAAGAGTATTCCGGTATCTGAAGGTGAAAGATCCATTATTCCCCCCGGAACACGATTTTTTCTAGGTGGAAGTGGAATTCCCTACGGTGAGATGTTAAGGGGATATCAGGATAATACAATTGGTCCTTTTGGAATCACAAGACCGAGAGGAGGCAACATAATTATAAAATACAGCCTGGAATTGCGGTATCAGTTTTCTGAAGCTCCAACAGTGTATGGGCTATTATTCACTGAATTAGGCAATAACTGGTCAGGATTTGATATTGTTGATCCTTTTGATCTTAAAAGATCTGCAGGAGTTGGAATAAGAACATTTATGCCCATGTTAGGGATGTTGGGATTTGATATGGGATATGGATTTGATGATACAACCTATGATGGTGATAAACTGCCACAGGGTTGGAATTATCATATAATTTTTGGATTGCCATTTTAATGAATAAGAAGGAGTAACAGCGAAGAAATGAAAATAATAAGAATAATACTGGTAAGTCTGCCGGTTTTGGTTTTTGCAGACGTAAAAATAGGATACATAGACTCGAACAAAATCATGAGTGAATATGAAAATGTAAGGGATGTGCAGGTTGAACTTGAAAAAGAACAGCGAAAACTGGAATCAGAATATAACGGAATGTTGAATCAGCTTGACAGTCTAAAGCAGGTGTTTGAACGTCAAAGGCTTTTAATGAGTGAAAGTAGAAGAGAAGAAAAACAGTATGAAATGATCCAGATGGAAAAGGATATTCAGGAATTTCAATTAAAGAAATTTGGTCCTGAAGGGGAAATCTTTCGAAAACAGAGTCAGTTACTTGCACCTGTATTAGAAGAAGTGGATGCTGCAATAAAATCAATAGCCTCTCAAAAAGGATATGACTATGTATTCGATGCAGTATCCGGAGCAATTGTTTATGCATTAGATGCCCACGATTTGACTGAAGAAGTTTTAAAAGAGTTAAAAAGAGCTTCCGGATCTTCATCTAATTAGGGAATTTATATTTTGATTTCAGCAATAGATATTGCGCAGATAATTAATGGTAAGCTCGAGGGGAATCCCGATATTACAATTTCCGGTGCCTGCAACTTGAAGGAAGGGAAAAAAAACTGTATTTCGTTTTTAGGACATCCAAAATA
Source organism: uncultured bacterium (assembly GCA_964345035.1). GTDB lineage: Bacteria > Fidelibacterota > Marinisomatia > SCGC-AAA003-L08 > CAYFPO01. The sequence goes on along the minus strand of CAYFPO010000009.1, from coordinate 12,122 downwards.
TAGACAATTTTTAGAAAATACCAAAGCATCAGTTATCATTATAGAAAAAAATCTAACAATTTCCACAACCGGAAAAACAGTAATAAGAGTTGAAAACCCCAATCTTGCATTTGCCAAGGTTTTGGAAACTTTGAACCCTGGTACAACAGGATATCAGGGAATTCATCAATCTGCAGTTATTTGTGAATCTGTTAAAATCCCAAAAGATGTAACAATTGGACCAAATGTTGTAATTGAAAAAAATGTATCTGTTGGTAAGGGAACATTGATTGGGGCGGGTACATTCATTGGTGAAAATACCACAATTGGTAAAGATTGTGTAATTCAATCTAATGTAACAGTTTATTCAAATTGTAATGTTGGAGATCATGTTCATATTGATTCAGGAACTGTTATTGGTGCAGATGGTTTTGGATGGACCACAGATAATCAAAAACACCATAAAATTCCACAAATTGGGACTGTGATAATTGAACATGACGTTTGGATAGGTGCCAATTGCTGTATAGACAGAGCCACTTTTGATAAAACAGTCATCGGTTCAGGTACTAAAATGGATAATATGATTCAAATTGCACATAATGTAATTATTGGAAAAAATTGTTTAATAGCCGGGTGCACGGCGATTGGCGGCAGTACAAAAGTTGGTGATTGGGTAACAATTGCCGGGCAGGTTGGAATTATAGATCATATATCTATTGGCAGTAAAACCGTGATAGCATCTAAATCTGCCGTGTATAAATCAGTTCCTGATGGTTCATTTATATCTGGAATCCCTGCAAGAAACCATCCTGATCGAATTAAACAGGATATTGCTATCACCCAGTTACCGGCTTTACAAAAACGAATCAGAAAACTGGAAAAACTTTTAGAATTATTAGAGGATTCTCAAATTGTCAAATAATATTCAACATTCAAATTATCAAAAATCTATCAAAAAAGAGGTCAGTGTAACTGGTATCGGACTACATACAGGATTGGATTCCACGGCTACATTTAAGCCCGCACAACCAAATACAGGCATCCGGTTTCATCGAATGGATTTGGATAATTTTCCGGAAATATTAGCAGATATTGATCATGTGACTGATATTTCCCGAGGTACTACAATCAGCCAAAACAACAACAGAATCCATACAGTAGAGCATGTACTTGCAGCAGTTGTAGGGTTGCAGATTGATAATATATTGATAGAACTTACCTGCAAGGAACCGCCAGTTATGGATGGAAGCGCAAAACCATTCGTAGATGTCTTGTTGAAAGCGGGGATTGATGAACAAAATGCTCACAGAGATGAATTGATTATAGACAGGACCATTACCTATAGTGAGCCTGACCGTGGTGTAGATATTCATGTCTTACCCTCTGATAGATTCAGGGTTACATTTATGACAGACTATAGAGTTGAAGCTCTTGGTACTCAATATACTGCTATGTATTCACTAGAGGAAGATTTTATAAAAGATTATTCATCAGCACGTACCTTTTGCTTTTTTTCTGAAATTATGGAATTAAAAGAAGCGGGGTTGATCAAAGGAGGTTCAACGGGAAATGCCCTGGTATTTCTTGACCGTGAAGTTATGGATGATGAAGTAGAGACAATCCGAGAGTTGTTTAATATAAAGTCAAAAGTTTCCATCGGAAAAAATGGAATACTCAATGGAGAAAAACTTCGTTTCCCAAATGAACCTGTTAGACATAAAGTATTGGATTTAATTGGCGATCTTGCATTATTAGGCTTGCCAATCAGGGGTCATGTAATTGCGGCTAGAAGTGGACACGCTGCAAATGTTGAATTGGTGAAAAAAATAAAATCAACCTATTCACAGAAATTGGCAGCAAAAAAACTACAACAACAAACCCATTCATCAAAGTTTGATATACAGGCTATTTTACAAATTATGCCACACAGATATCCATTCTTATTGATTGACAGAATACTGGATGTGGAACCAGGAAAAGTTGTAAAAGCACTTAAAAATGTGACAATAAATGAACCATTTTATCAGGGGCACTTTCCTGGACAGCCTGTTATGCCTGGAGTGTTGATTTTAGAGGCAATGGCTCAGGCAGGGGGATTTTTGGTATTGAATTCAATAAAAAATCCTGAAACCAAATTAATGTATTTTACCGCTGTGGATAAAGCACGGTTTAAAAAGTCAGTCATTCCAGGAGATCAGATTTATTTTGAAGTGTCACTACTGAAGTTCAGATTAGGCACCTGTAAAATTGAAGGAAGAGCTTTTGTTGACGATAAAGTGGTTGCTATAGCCCAAATGATGGCAACGGTTGTTGACAGGAGATCCTGAAATTAAGAACAATATTCACCCTACTGCATTAGTTAGTAAAAAAGCTGAACTGAGTCCCAATATAACAATTGGGCCATTTTCTGTAGTTGAAGACAATACATACATTGGTGAAGGAACTACAATATTCTCCCATAGCATCATTAAATCCCATACAACTATTGGAAAAAACTGCAGAGTATTTCAAGGTGCAGTACTTGGCGAAATTCCACAGGATATAAAATTTGAAAATGAAATTTCAAAATTAACAATTGGAAAAAATACTACCATTAGAGAATATACAACATTGAATAGGGGCACAAAAGAGAGAGGGGAAACAACCATTGGCAGCAATGTATTGCTGATGGCTTATGTACATATTGGCCATGACTGTGAAGTAAAAGACAACGCAATTCTTGCTAATGGTGTTCAATTAGGAGGGCATGTTACTGTTGGAAATAATGCATCAATTGGTGGAATGACACCGGTGCATCAATTTTGTAAAGTTGGTGATCATGCATTTATTGGAGGTGGTTTTAGAGCAGTTCAGGATGTTCCACCTTACGTACTTGCTGCAGGGGAACCATTAAAATTTAATGGAATTAATTCTATAGGTTTACGCCGAAAAGGATTCAAACCAGAGGTCAGGAAGAACATAAAGGCAGCATATAATTTAATTTATCGGTCTGAATTTAATTTAACAAAAGCTATTGAAGAAATTCAAAATCAACTACCCTCACTGCCAGAAATTCAAAATATTCTGGAATTCCTGGAAGAAAGTGACAGAGGCATTATTTCCTGACTGGAAATTAATATTCCAAGTCGTTTTTCTTTCAAATATATTGTCTGCACAGGACATTGATGCAGACATATATTCCGGGAAAATCAGCACATTTAAAATTAATCATTACTATGAATCTGAATTCCAGTTTTCTGGAGATTTTCAAGAATATGACAACACAATCAGACCTTATTTTTCAGGAAAATGGTGGATTTCACCGAATTTAAATGTTTCAGGTGCGTTTTCTCCTTCAGAAAATGAAAATGATATACAATTGTATTTCCAAACATCCATAGGCTACATCCCACAATTAATACTCTTTCCCTGGACAGATACATCCTTTAATGCAGGAATACACAGAATAAAATATTTTGAAGAAAAAAATTACAGGTGGTATCATGCTGCATTTTGTTTTACTAAAAAATTGGATAATCAATTTTTATCAGCAACATGGATTTATCTGTTTGACGAATGGCATACTCATATTCTTCAAATGGAATATTATCAAAACATTTTAGACAATTTTCAGTTCAATGTAGGATTTAAAATTAGTACAACTAATTCAAATTCAAATTTTCAACCAATATTGGGATTATTAATACATTTATGAAAAAGATTGGTATACTGGGATCTACCGGATCCATTGGAACACAAACATTGGAAGTTGTTGATAGAAATCCTGAGCTATTCAAAGTAGAATATTTATCTGCAAATATGAATGCTGAATTGTTATGTAAACAAGCATTAAAATATTTACCTGAAACCATTTGTATTGTGGATGAATCACAATTTAGTTATTGTACCGCCATTTTGAATGGAAAATGTAATATTCTTACAGGGAGAGATGGATTATTGGAAACTGCCAGAATAGATATTGTGGATCTAATGGTAAATGGGTTGGTTGGTTCTGTGGGGATGGCACCAACGGTGAACAGTATTAGAGCAGGAGTGGACATTGCCTTATCCAATAAGGAAAGTATGGTGATGGCAGGCGAACATATCAACAATTTGTTAACAGAGTATAATGTAAATATTTTTCCCATGGATAGTGAACATTCTGCTATCTGGCAATGCCTTAGGGGTGAAAAACTGGAGCAGGTACAAAAGTTGATTCTTACAGGCTCGGGTGGTCCGTTTAGAACGAAACCCATTAGAGAATTTAATACCATCACAAAATCAGAGGCATTGCAGCATCCTAATTGGGATATGGGAAATAAAATAACAATTGATTCAGCTACAATGATGAACAAGGGATTGGAAATAATAGAAGCGCATTGGTTATTTAATATTCCGGTTGAAAAGATTGAAGTCATAGTCCATCCACAGTCAATCGTTCACTCGATGGTCGAATTTGTGGATGGGTCTGTAAAAGCACAACTGGGCGTACCCGATATGAAAATTCCCATCCAATATGCACTGACTTATCCAGATCACACGGATGTTTCATGGGAACCTTTGGATTTTACAAAAATACAATCCCTCACATTTGAACCTCCGGATTTAGAAAAATTTCCGTGTATTAAACTTGCGTACGATGCACTTAATCTCGGTGGGTCAGCACCAGTAGTATTAAATGTTGCTAATGATGAAACAGTGAGTAGTTATTTGGCCGAAAGGATTCAATTTGCACAAATTCCACGAATTATTGAATATGCGCTGGAAGCCAGTGACTTTATAAAAAATCCTGAATTGGAGGAAATTGAAATAATTACAAAAAACACTAAAGAATTGGTTCAAAATTATATTAAGGAAATTGAAACATGATTTATGTAATCTCTATCATATTTGTATTTTGTATAATCATTTTTGTTCACGAACTTGGTCATTATTTAGCTGCACGATCAGTTGGGATAAAGGTTGAAAAATTTTACCTTGGCTTCAATTTTTTTGGATTAGGTCTAAAGAAAAAAATTGGTGAAACTGAATATGGCTTAGGATTATTTCCATTAGGCGGTTATGTAAAAGTATCAGGAATTATAGATGAAAGTCTGGATTCTAATACTACAGGTGCTGATAATGAATATTTGTCAAAATCACCAATACAACAGATCTGGTTTTCATCTGCAGGAGTAATAATGAATCTGCTTCTGTCAATTATTTTGTTTACCATGTTATATATGAAAATGGGTGTGAGTGAACCTGATCCATCTCCCACAGTTGGTTATCTGGTTGAAGATTATCCAGCAATGACAGCCGGGTTAATTGAGAGAGATGTTATTATTTCAGTAGATGGAAAAAAAGTCACCAGTTGGGTGGAAATGACTGAAATGATCCATGGCCGTCCTGATGAAATTGTTTTCATTGAATGGGAAAGAGATGGATATATTTTTTCAGACTCACTAATTACACGATCAGAAAGATCCTTGGTAGATGGCGATCTGGTGAATCAGGGGATGATAGGTATTGGTCCGGTTTTGAGTGAACCTCGATCTGTCGGATTAATTGAAGGGATGCAGCTTGGTATCAATAAAACTTTTGATTGGTTAAATGTTACCGCACAATCCCTGCTTATTATTCTAAAAGGAGATGCATCCCTGAAAGAAATTGGAGGACCTGTGTTAATTGCAAAAATGGCCGGTGAATCTGCGAAATCTGGGATTTGGTCATTATTTGGTATGATGGCGATCATCAGTGTCAACCTTGCTTTTTTGAATATACTACCCATTCCCGGATTGGATGGAGGGCATGCATTAATTTCCATTATTGAAGGAATATCCAGAAGAAAATTACCTGCAAAAGTGAAATTGGGTGTTCAGCAGGTTGGAATGTTTTTGTTATTTGGGTTAATTATTTTTGTAATTTATAATGATTTAACCAGGATTTTTTAGCACTTCCCGTAAGTTAAGTACCATATTCCCAATATTGGTTTTTTGTTCAATTTTAATCGGCAGCCTTTGAGAATCCTTGGATATCCAGATTTTCATTTCTCCTTCATTTTTTAACAATTTTCCTGATACTGCCGTCGGCTCAATAATAAAACAATCAAAAATTCCAGCAGGAACAGAAACATTATTCATTTCAGATAATTGAACCATTACTTCTTTTACTTTTCCGTTATCATAACTGTAAAACCGGTATTGATCATCCAATTCAATATTTAATGTTCTGAAATAATAAATTGCAGATGTTGGATCCATAACCATTCCAGGAAGTTTTATTGTTTTATTCCCTGTTATAGCTGTAGAATCTTGATGGTTTATTACTGCAGTGTGGTCTTTTTTGTATTTTCTCTCCCTTATTTTTTTTTGGACTTTAATGAGACTAAATTGTACCGGTGCTATCCACGCATCAATTCTATCCCGCACTTTATAAAATCTATCAAGAAATGAATTTGTGCGGGTAATTGCAGTTATTTTAAATACATTTTCTCCATTAATTGTGTCCTGTTGAATTTCCAAAGTTGCTTTTCCGGCATTAAAAATACGAAAGTCAATATCATATATCAATTTTTCACCAACCTGAAATGGTAACTGTGTGAATAAAGTATTGAAGCAAAAAAATATTAGGATTGAAAATTTGTAATTACCCATCATTAAATATTTCTTTTATTATCAATGGTGAGGAATTGCTTTTATTCTGGACGAAATGACCGGTATCAGATTGAATTTGGTTCAATTTATCTGTGTTGTCCAACAGCTTTAGAAACTTGTAGAAATCTTCACCAGAATGTATCATAATTCCTATGTTACGGTCGTACATTTCTATAGCTTCATCTAAAATTTCAATATTTGGACCAAAAGAAACAGCACATCCATAAACTGCTGGTTCAATGACAGAGTGCACTCCTGCACCAAATCCGCCACCTACATAAGCCATATCGGCATATCCATATAAATCAGCAAGAATACCCACCCGATCAATTATAACAGTATTAGACAGATTATTTCCCATATTTGAAAAACGTACCGGACTCAATTGAAGTTTCTTACAATATTCTTCAATTTGTATTAGATCTGTTTCATCCGTTTCGTGAGGTACAATAATCAGGCGATGTTTTTTTTCCTTCAATTCATCTTCACCACCGGGATAGGATTTCTGGATTCCTGTAAAGATTTTATCCAGATCAGATTCAATGAGACTTCCCAACAATATATTTCTGGTATTATTAATGGATTCAGGAAAATGATTCAAAATTGCATTTTCTTTTCTGCTTTTCACACGGTCGAATCGTGAATCTCCTGTGGAAATAATTTTACAGGGATTGGTTAATTTTTCGAGGTTGTTTTTTAATCGCTCAGATCCGGTCAGTATCTTGTTAAAATTTGAAAATAGCCATCTGTTAAAAAATTTTATACCGAATTTCAATCTTACTGAATCATTATGAAGATTGGCATTTATTAGCATTGTTTTAACTTTAAAAAATTTTGCAATAAATACATGAGTTGGCCAAATATCATGCCGTGTAATAATGTAATAATCTGGATTGATAGATTTGAAAAATAAAATTGCTGACCAGAGGAAATCAAATGGATGGTAACACACACAATCCGCCAGTTCAGTGTTAAATTCTTTTTCGTAAATGGTGGGTGAAAAAAAAGATTGAACAACAAAATACTGTTCTTTGTCAATCAACTTTAGTATGGGTTTTAATTGTTCAAATTCTCCAGCTGAAGCAGCATGAAATAACAATATTTTTCGATTGTTGAGAGAAGCTCTAATCTGTCTTTTTGTATTTTTTACAGTAATCCACTGTGATCTCCAATGTGAACCGATTTTGGTATAAGTTAATGAGCATAGGAATAGGATGATCCAGAGGAAAGGGGAGAGTAAGATATACAATATGTATATCAGCATTGGCTGTGATTATTTATTCTGCAGTATAAAATCAGCAAAGTTCCGGAATGCACCATCACCACCGTTTCTTTTGGTGATATAGTCCGGATTGAATCTGTCAAGGATTGGGCTATTTGGTGGCATTGCGGAAAGGCCGACAGATTTCAAAGATTCCAAATCGTTCACATCATCCCCTATGAATGCTACATTATCCAACTCCAATTCCAAAATTTTACACAAATATTCAACTCGTTTTAATTTGTGTTTTTCTCCTATATAAACATATTCAATGCCCAACTTTTCTGCTCTGGATTGAACTGTTGGTGACAACTCGGATGTAATGATTGCTGTGGTCATATTCGCATTTCGAAGGAGTTCAACAGCCATTCCATCATAGGTTGAGAATCCTTTTAATAAATATCCTTCATCTGTATAGTAAACTTTACCATCTGTCCAGACACCATCAATATCAGTGACCACCAATTTAACCTTACAAATTTTTGATTTGAGAGATTTATTTACCAATTGATCTGATTTTCTTTAATTATTGTGTCTACAGGTATTTCTTCCAATGTAGTTTTACCGATGAGATGATTCAGTTTCATCGGAGATATACCGGTACCGGGTCCCTTTGTTGTCAGCATTGATCTTTCAATTACGGAACCTGCCGGTATGGACTCCGAAGCAACAATACTTTTAGCAAGTTTGTTAAAAATCGGTATTTCGGATTGTTGAATTTTCTTTACAGCACTTCCCATGGCTTGCTCTACATGGCGGATATCCCTTACCATCTTTGCAAATCCACCCGGTTCAAGAGATGCTGAATGATCTCCACCCTTCATAGTTCTATCCAGAGTGAAATGCCGTTCGATAATTTTTGCTCCGAGCGCAACAGCTACCGGCGGTATAGCAATACCTAACTCGTGACCGGAATATCCAATCACTGCACCCGGAAACTCAGATGTAAATGTATTAATGACGTTCAAATGAATTTCTTCAAATTTAGATGGATAGGTAGAAGTACATTGCATTACAGCAATTTGGTCATTAATTTTGTTGACCAGTTCAAAGGCATTTTTCACTGTCTCCATATCTGACATACCTGTGGAAAGAATAATGGGTTTATTTTTTTTGGATACATGTTCCAATAAAGGAAAATTGGTTAAATCCGCCGAAGCCATTTTGTAGAAAGGCACACCAAGGTCATCCAAAAAATCAATGCTTTCTTCATCCCATCCTGAGGCTGAAAAAAGAATTTCCAAATTATTGGAGTAATCATACAAATTTTGGTAGTCCTTATCAGATAATTCCAGCACTTTTTTATGTTCTCCATAGGTTTTGCCAAAACTATTGGGATTATCATAGGGCATTTCCAACCCTTCTTTAGTCAATATTCTGGATATGGATCTTTTCTGGAATTTCACAGCATCTGCACCGCAGTTTTTTGCTTGTTGTATTAATTCTTTTGCTATATTGACATCACCCTGATGATTAATTCCGATTTCTGCAATAATGAATGCAGGAGAACCATCTCCAACTTTTCGCTTGTTAAATTGTAGTATATTCATATTTTCAAATGCCTTAATTTTGTCGAAAGTATACGTCAAAACCTACGGGAATCCATGCTATTTGTTAAGGGATAAATTTCTGTTATTTTTGGATTTGAAATATGTAAATGCTGATTGTATGTATGCATGGAATTGCGACTGAATACTTTCATAAGGAATATCATTTTTATTAATGACTGAATAGGGGTATTGATAAAGATCATTTAATATATATAAATTTTGATTTTGACCTGGAACCTCTGTGTAGATGTAATCTTTTGTAAACCACATAAAATAGTCATTAATAATTCTACAAGCTATTCCTCTATAATTGGGTGCGAGAATGTTTCTGCCCATCAAATCGAAGGGTAGTGGATATCCTATTAAATGTAAAAGAGTGGGTACTACATCTGCCTGACTCGTAGGTTCATCCACTCTTCTATGTTCTGTTATCAATTTTGGTGCATAAATAATAAACGGTATATGACCATTTCTCGGATCTTCGTACATTCCATCATATACATTTAGACTGTGATCTGAAATGAATACGAAAATTGTATTGTCGAACCAAAGTTTTGTTCTGTTTTCTTGAATAAACTCACCAATTACCATATCTGTATATGCCATTGTACAAAGTGTGTTTCCACGGTGATATTTTTGATTAGAAAATTCAGGAAGTTTATTCTGCGCATACTCAGGAATTTTCCATGGTTGATGATTCGTAGTAGTGAATATCGTCAAGAATTTTGCTGCAGTGGATGTGTCTAAAATTGTAGCAGCTTTGTCAAAAATGTATTCGTCATACACTCCCCACATGGTGCCGGGTGTCCCCAGAGAAAAATTTTCCTGCTCGATTACCTGATCAAATCCATTTGCAATTGCAAATCCTTTCATATTGTCAAAATCAGCATCACCACCATAAATGAAATAAGTTGTAAATCCGATTTCCTTTAATAATGAAGCAATGGTTTGAGTACTTTTCTGAGATTCTAATTGTGAAATGATTGGGTACCCCGGAAGTACTGGCCAGGAACATAGGATTGATCCCAATCCATAAGCAGACCGTTTCCCCATGGCAAAACAATTTGAACTTATGACACCATTATTAGCGATCTGATCCAGATTTGGTGTGACATTTGACATCTCCGGATTAATAAAGCCACAAAAATTTGCAACAAATGATTCCAACACTATTAGGATAATATTGGGTTTAATTGGCTCGGGGTTTTGTATTTGCCTGTTGAATGAAACTGAATCAATATATTTCTCATCGGGAGACAATATCAACTCCCGTGTTTTATCCATAGCAAAATATTGATCGGAATATTGAAGTATTGATGCTAATTTTTCTTCTGATGAAAGTTGCAACACAGACCTACCAAGATTAAAGATTGGATTCAATGCAGTTTGGTTTGCTAAATTATTATGACTGAACATTGCATGTCCCCAATCGATCGGACGTTCCTGCCAACCCCCTCTGCAGGCTAAACCTATCAGAATAAAAACTAATATGAATGAAATTGATTTGTTAATGTTTCCAGATTGGTCAAGTTTTATGTTATTGATTATTGCATTTGAAATTTTGATCCAGATGAAACTGAGTAAAATTATTCCAATCATAATCCAGATTAACGGATATTCTACCCAGATGAGTTTCCATAGTTCGGAACTGTACGCACCGGGCTGCCACGCAAGTAGATTCAAATGTGTTCCAAATTCATTGAAAAATTCTATATCCACAATTGACAAAAAAGAATAGAAAAAAACAACTGCCCCAAAATAATATGAAATAATTTTCTGATATAAAGGAGATTCCCAGCCAATGTACGGGATATAAATTGTGAAGAAAATTGGAATTACCAAATATCCGGCTACTACACCATCTAATCGAATCGCAACAAAAAAGGATTTAATATACTCACTAAGAAATACTGAATTTAGATAAGCATATTGACTTAACAGAAACAGTAAATGCCAGAACTGCATGAGTAACAGGAAAGAAAATAAAAAAATAATTACTACTTTAAAGGGGGCAGGGAGAGAGTGAACAAACTTTCTCAAGATTTCAATCTTTTGGATATTTCTTCCAGAATTAAAAAATCCGTTTCTGAGTCAATTTCATAGCTATATTCTTCGGGAAATTCAATATAACCGATATTTCCGCCTAATCGATTTTGAGTCGTTTCAAAATGAGCTCGTGTAAAAATATAAAGTGATCCATTTTCCATATACCGAGTATCTTTTTCTGTCATTTCCTGACGTCTAGGACGATGATTGTAATCATATTCAGCTTCTGCATACTTACCATCAACTTTCCAAAAAAACCGATGTGTAGGAGATAAGCTAAGTAATGAATCATATTGATTATCAAGAAATAGACTGATAGCTTTATCCAGTGAATTTTCAGGTCTTAGTGGACTGGTTGGTTGGAGTAATACGATCACATCCGGTTGAGGATCGATCACAGATATAGCATGTTCGATAGCACTTTCAGTTGTAGCTGTATCAGTTGAGAGTTCATCCGGCCGTGAGATGATCTCAGCACCTGTTGCCTTTGATATCTCAGCAATCTGATCATCGTCAGTAGTGACATAGATCGAATTGATCATTTTACTCGAACGAGCATAGTCGATACTATGGCAAATCAATGGTTTGCCATCAAAATTTTTGATATTTTTACCGGGTACTCCTTTGCTGCCGCCTCGGGCCGGGATGATGGCGATAATGTTTGTTGAG
>CAYFPO010000008.1:0-68383 GCA_964345035.1 uncultured bacterium | reverse complement strand
TACCACTCAGGTTGGAACTGGGTTGGGTTCCCCTGGCTTGTTGATAATGAAGATGGTATAGTTGGCAACAACCCGGATCCGGTTGTGGATATTTTCAATTCAGTCGAAGAGGATATTGATTGGATTTGGATTGAGAATTATGTAAACTACGTTTCAAATTCAGCTGAATGGATTGAAGATGAATGGGATTTATCAGGTGGATTATCAGAAGTTGAAAGTGCTCTGGGGTATAAAATAGAATTACCTGAAGGTCAGGTGCAATTTGAGATTCCATTCGTTGGCACCAGAGTCCCTGCAGAAACACCCATTGATTTGGTGGAAGGTGAAAATTGGGTCCCCTATTTTTTACCATATCCCCAGCATCCGAGTGATGCATTTCCTCAGGAAGTATTAGATCTTATGAGTTCTATTAAGGCAGAAAATTGGTTTATGGTACGGAGAGACGATGTATTCTATGTAAAAGTAGATTGTCCGACGCAAACCCAGGGCAGTGAGGGTGAATGTTTTATGCTGGAGTATGGGGCAATGTATATCATAGAAATGGAAGATGATATGAGCTTTATATGGAATAGCAATGGGATTGATCCACCCATTGCACCAACTGAACCAAAACCTGCAGAAAATTTTACTTTTATCCAAAAAAGAGATTATATACCGGTAGTTATAGAATCTATTGAAAATATCGAAAATGGTGAAAATATTCAAGAAATTGGTGCCCGGAATACAAATGATTATGTTGGAGCAGAAGTTGTGTATGGATATCCTATCAATCTACGTATATATGACCAAAGTTTGTCAGATATTACATTTGAAGTTATCCTGGAAGATGAAAGTTATGGGAGACAAAATAATGATGCAGATTTGCCAGCAGGCAAACATTTGCTCAACATTAACAGTATTACGGTTGAAAACAACATTGCTTTTGTTCAATTAAGTGATTTTGATAAAACAGTCACAAATAATTCAAAATTGTTTTCATCAGTTTCAGCAAATCCCAATCCCCTTAATCCAAATGTAAAAATAAAATTCAAATTGAATTCAGATGCAATTGTTGATCTTATTATTTATGATGTAAAAGGCAGGAAAATAAACACACTTGTAAGCGGGAGTTTATCTTCCGGAAATCACTCCTATGAATGGAGAGGTAACAATGAGAAAAGTGCCGCAGTATCCAGTGGAATTTACTTTTACTACTTACAGAGTGGGAGTGAAGTCATTCAGAATAAAATCATGTTACTAAAATAATTGAACTGATGAAACACCTAATTTTAGTTATTGTTTTTTCATTTTTCATTTTTCACTTTTTATTCTGTCATACTCATCTGGTGCCGGATGACTACACGACTATCCAATCTGCCATAGATGTGTCAGATGATGTAGGAGATACAATTATTGTTTCTCCAGGTACTTATGTAGAAAATATTGATTATAACGGCAAAAACATCTACCTAACCTCTTATTATTTTTATACTGAAAATGATTCATCCATTCATAATACTATTATTGACGGTAATCAAAACGGGTCGGTGGTGACTTTTTATGGAGGTGAAACCAGAGATGCAGTATTAAACGGATTTACCATCACCAATGGTAGTGGGAGGTATATTGGTGGAAGTATTACACATGGAGGTGGATTTTATATAAGAGATTCCTCCCCAAGTATATTAAACTGTTATGTAGTAAATAATTTTGTAGGTGGTTGTGGTGGTGGTCTTTATTTTCGAGATTCATACTCATATATATCAAATATTACTGTAACTGAAAATTATTCAGATTATAGATGTGCTGCTGGAATTTCTTTCACTCGTGCAAATGTTGAGATGGATTCTGTAAACCGCTGTAATGTATTTTTAAATGAAGCCGCAGAAAATAATGACCTGAGATGTACTTTTGAGTATGAACCATGTCCGACAATTTATTTAGATACAGCAACTGTTAATATTATTGATGATTATTTTATTGCCGGTAATTTTGAGGTGGTTGATATTCTAAACGGAAAATTAGATAAAGTAGCGGATGATCTGTATGTATCTCCGGATGGTAATAATAATAACAGTGGACTTACTGCTGAAGAACCTTTGAAAAATATTACTTATGCACTGCATATGATTGATGCTGATTCATTAAATCCAAGAGTCATTCATTTACTCCCGGGCATTTATTCTCCCTCAGGTGGTCAGCATTTCCCTTTAAACCTCCGGTCCTATGTGTCCTTAATTGGAGCAGGAATGGAGAATTCCATCATAGATTTGGAACAGGTAGAGTCGTATGCAATGATGGGTGCTAACTATGAAAAGGAAGTAACACTCAGTTCATTTTCTTTAAAAAATGGTTTCGTAGTATATGATGAAGATATGTCAGCGATCACTTTGAAATTTTATCATAACTCCGGACTCATCATAGACAGTTTACTTTTTGAAAATATCTTTGCGAGGAATATTATAAACCCGACTATGACAACCAGCTATATGGTGTATCCGGATTATACCAGTACAACCATCAGAAATTGCGAATTTAGAAATAATACAGTTTTACAGGCAACAGCTCTAGGATGGAATACGCATATTCTGGTGCAAAATTGTAAGTTTGATAGTAATTTACCCGTAGAATCTTTTGAGAATGATTGGGTAGATGGTTCACATACATCAATTACATTAGGTGGACATCATTATACCTACGAATTACCTTATTCTCGTAGTATAGAGAACTGTATTATTAACAATAATATAAATGACCATTCAGGAGCAGTAGGTATGCAAACAATTGTTTTAGCAGTTACCCCAATTAATTATCCATTAAATATTATAAATTGTACTTTTGCTAATAATTCCAGTAATTTTTATGGAATATCAATTGCATCAGATGATTTGCACCATACTGAAGCACGCTTTGTCAACTGCATTTTGTGGAATGATGATATTCCTTACGAAATACATGTACCGGAAGATTACTTTGAAGGTCAGGAGATGGTCTATTTAAATATGGCATACAATGATGTTCAAAACGGGACTGATAAATTCTTATTTGATGGTGCTGTGGATTTGACTTATGAGGATTCAAATATCGATGCAGAACCACTATTTGTGGATCCGGAAAATGGTGATTATACCCTTCAGCCTGATTCACCTCTCATTGATGCCGGAACTGCTTTGTATATTGTAGATGGTGATACGGTGGTAAACCTATTGCCCGATCAATATTATGGTGATGCACCGGATATGGGAGCTTACGAGTGGAATCCTGATATGAGCATTGAAAGTGATTCGCCATTATTTCCAGAATCGGTGGTTATAAACTCAGTATATCCCAATCCATTTAACAGTTCCACAACAATAAAATATCAACTATCTCAATCAGGTAAAATCCGCCTTTCATTATACGACATAAAGGGCAGACTAATTAGATCTCTCATTAATGCGTATGTTGGGGCAGGTGAACACCAATTATCAGTTGATATGGGCGGTTTTGCAAGCGGGTCGTATATCCTAAAACTTAAAACAGATAAAGGAAGAGTTTCAAAGAAGATTACAGCAGTGAACTAAGCTGATTTATCTTTGGTTTTATCACCACGTTCCCACTATATTTAATCAGGTTTTTACCGAAAATTGTTGAAGTTCGTTCTGATAATATGATAATTTCTCTATTCCGATATTGTTGATTGTAATTTTATTGGCGTAGATTTTAATGTACACAGGAGAAATAAAAACAATCAGTTAGATTCTCGGAATTTAGATTATAAAAGTTATGAAATTTACCCCCATTTTAATTGTAATAATTCTGTCTGGAGATATATTTCCAATGGGAAACCAAGTACAACCAGTATCCGGTCTTCGGGAAAACCCGCCCCGTGTATGGGCAATGACGAACTGCACTATTTTCACTGAACCTGGTGAACCCCTGGAAAATGGGATTGTGGTAATACGGGATGGATTTATTGAGAATGTGGGAAAGGATATTACAATACCTGCTGATGCTGCCCATGTTGACTTGCAAGGTGCAACCGTTTATCCAGGATTTATTGAAAGCTGGCTTCCTGTATCTACCAAAAAAGGAGTTATATCCCATCCCAGAAAACACTGGAATATCAAAGTAAATTCTTCTCTCAAAACGACAGATTATTTCAACTCGGATTCAGATGATTTAGAATCATTACACAAACTCGGATTTACAAGTGCCCATATTGTAGCGGATACAGGTATCTTTCGGGGTCAATCAGCATTGGTACAATTGGATAAAACAAACACCGTATTACGATCTTCAGTTGCACAAACGATTGCTTATGAAGTGGATGGATGGGGAAGTGATAATTATCCAAATTCACTATTGGGTGTGATTGCTCTCATTCGGCAGACCTTATTGGATGGTGATTGGTATGGAAATGCAAAAGCAATCTCAGAAAAATATCCCAATAAAAATGAACCTTTCAGGGAAGATTTGGACCTCCAATCACTCTCTCACAGTCTGCAGTCTAAACAACCGTTTATATTTGAAACCGGGGATGAAATATATGCTTTGCGTTCCAATGTTCTGGCAGATGAATTTAAACTGAATTACTGGCTGAAAGGTAATGGATTGGAATATCGCCGTCTTGATGAGCTGAAGCAATCAAATCCATTTATTATTTTACCTGTTGATTTCCCCAAAAAACCGAATGTGAACAACCATTATCAGGCATTGTCTTATTCCACAGCTCATTTGAAACATTGGGATATGGCTCCGGATAATCCTGCAACATTGGCGGATAACAAGATGGATTTCAGTCTCACCAGTGCTGATTTAAAAGAGAAAAATCAATTTAGAAAAAATCTTATCCGGGCAGTAAAACGAGGATTATCCGAAACTGATGCACTAAAAGCTCTGACAACCACACCTGCGAAATATTTTGGAGTGGATGACATTTTGGGAAAAATTAAACCGGGATATATTGCCAATCTCACCATTGTGGATGGCAGTTTCTTTAATAAACACGATCCGGTTACTTCAGTCTGGGTCGGTGGAGAAGAAATACAACAGGTGTCTGGATTGCAGCAGGATTTTACCGGAGAATGGGAATTCCGCTGGGAAGAAACGAGCGGCAATATGAAGATTTCAAAACACTTTGAAAAATTACGTGGTCAACTGTACATTGATTCTCTGGATAGAAGTTTGGAAGATCTTGAAGAAGAAGGTAGCAAGATCCACTGGAAAATTAAATTAACGGAAGACGATATTGTATATCGGTTTACAGGTTATTTAGATGAAAATCAAATATCCGGAAATGTATTTGATATTTCCGGTTCATCTCAGGAATGGTCAGCTGTCAGGATTAGGACTGGTGAAACTCAAGTAGATGACATTCAGGAAAATCGCAGTGAATTAACGGTTGTTTATCCTGAAGGTGCCTATGGAATTGAAGAACCACTGACACCGACAGGTAATATTTTGGTAAAAAACGCCACTATCTGGACATGTAGTAATCAAGGAGTCCTGGACTACTATGACATACTGTTTTCAAATGGGAAGATATCAAAAATCGGTCAGAATTTGAAAACACCTAAAAATGCCATAATCATTGACGGCACTGGAAAACATATCACCCCGGGACTAATAGACTGTCACAGCCATTCCGCTGCATTGTCCATCAACGAGGGCACACAGAGTATTACTGCAGAAGTTCGTATACAGGATGTATTAAATTCAGATGATATTGCCATTTACCGTGAACTCGCTGGAGGGCTAACCTGTGCCAATATTCTCCATGGGTCAGCCAATACAATCGGCGGGCAGAATGCAGTTGTGAAACTACGGTGGGGAGTAGAACCGGATCAACTTTTATTTAAAGATGCACCACAGGGGATCAAATTTGCATTGGGTGAGAATGTTAAACAATCCAATTGGGGAGATGACAATACAACACGATACCCTCAAACCAGAATGGGAGTGGAACAGTTATTTCGGGATGCATTTACCACTGCAAGGGAATATCAGAATGAATGGGAGGACTTTAATAAGAATAAACGGAAATGGAAAAAGAAAGTACCTCCAAGACGGGATTTGGAACTGGATGCATTGGTGGAAATATTAGAGGGAGACAGACTTGTCCATTGCCATTCTTACCGTCAGGATGAAATTCTCATGCTTACCAGAATTGCGGATGATTTTGGTTTCACAATCGGCACTTTCCAGCATGTTTTGGAAGGCTACAAGGTTGCAGAACGATTAGCTGAACACGGCGCAGGTGCATCCACATTTTCTGACTGGTGGGCGTATAAGTATGAAGTGATAGATGCTATTCCCTATAATGGTGCTTTGATGGATAATGTGGGGGTAAATGTGTCCTTCAATTCTGATTCAAATGAACTTGCTCGAAGGATGAATACAGAAGCAGCTAAAGCAGTCAAATACGGTGGAATTTCAGAGGAAGATGCCCTGAATTTTGTGACCATTAATCCTGCCCGGCAATTACAGATTGACAAATGGGTAGGTTCACTGGAGGTAGGAAAAGATGCAGATTTTGTCATCTGGAGTGATCACCCATTATCAACCAATGCAGTCTGCGAACAAACTTGGATAGAGGGAATCCAATATTTCTCACTGAAACAGGACCAGGCATACAGGGAAAGGGATAAGAAAATCCGGAATGGTTTAATTCAGAAGATTCTTTCCACAAAGAAGGAAAAGAAAAAATCTGAGGAGGATGATGAGGATGAAAAAGAATGGGACGAATCTCCTCATATTTTTCATTGTATTGAGGTAGATTATGAATAAAAACATAACCTTGATAATTGTTTCCGCGTTGATTTTTGGATCAGATCAAATTCCAGCGCCACAACAATCCTACCCTATATTGATTCAGGGCGGTTGGGTGGTGACAGTATCCGGAGAAATTCTGGAAAATACGGATTTACTTTTTGAAGATGGCATAATCACTGAAATTGGTAAAAATCTGAAAGTTAATGCAGACACCGAAGTCTATGATGCTACCGGAAAATATATTTATCCCGGGCTGATCTCATCCGGCTCTGTGCTTGGATTACAGGAAATAGGCGCTGTAAGGGCTACTCGGGATTATGCAGAGACAGGATCAGTAAATCCAAATGTTCGTGCCAATGTGAGTTTCAACCCAGACTCAGAGATCATTCCAATCAGCCGGTCAAATGGAATTCTGCTGGCATTGTCTGTACCGAGATCGGGGTTAATATCCGGGCAGTCATCACTGATGATGCTGGATGGCTGGACATGGGAGGATGCCACCTTAAAACATCCGGTTGGTCTGCATCTGTTTTGGCCGAATATGAACATAGGAACCGGAAATCATATTAAAAAATCAGTAAAAAATCAAAAGCAGGAAAGATTGGAATCTCTGCAAAAGGTGGATGATCTATTTAAGGATGCAAGAGCTTATCAAAAACTGAAAAATTCCAACAGTTCATCCTTTAATCACGATTTAAAATTTGAAGGGATGCTGCCGGTTTTGGATGGAAATATACCCTTATATGTGCATGCCAATGAAGTTAGGCAGATCGAATCAGCAATTCACTGGGTAAAGCAGCAAAACCTAAAAATGGTGCTTGTAGGCGGAAAGGACAGTTGGAGATTAATTGATCTGTTGAAAGAAAACGAAATCCCGGTGATTTTTACACAGGTTTTGTCTGCCCCTTCAAGAAGGTTTGAAGATTTTGACCAATCTTATAAAACTCCCAATATACTGTTTGACGCAGGGATACAATTTTGTATTTCAAATAGTGAATCTTCATTTCAGATGCCCCATATTCGAAATTTGCCCTACAATGCTGCAAAGGCAGTATCCTATGGATTGGATGCTGAGGAAGGTCTCAGGAGTATCACCCTTTCTGCTGCTGAAATCCTGGGTGTTGATAATCAGGTTGGTTCACTGGATGTAGGAAAAGACGCAACATTGTTCATTGCCGATGGTGATATTCTCGATATCAGAACTCAGGTGATACAGGCATACATTCAAGGGAGAAAAGTGGACATGTCAGACAGACATAAAGATTTATATTCTAAATATCAGGAAAAATATAAGCAGTTGGATATTTTGGAATCTGAATAAAATTCAGTCCATTCTTTTTATAAGTAACTCATATAGCAATATTATTATCATACAATAAAAAGTCATATATAATAATAAGCTTGAGACCATCGTCAACCAGACAAATGATTTACTAACATACCGAATTCCCCAAAAAGAGCCAAATGTTAACACTGTTGATATAAACGGTTCACATATCAAAAAGAATTTCCACTTTCCTCTAATGATAGTATTAAAATAAAAAATACTCCCTACCAGAAAAAAGATGATTGAGAAAGTGATGACATGATTGTGGGTTGTAAGGAGTAATTCTGAAAAGGGTTTTGGGAAGTTTTCCGGGATGTCAAATTCATCCTGCATTTCAGAACCGGCGAAATGATCAGAAATTCCTATGGCGGATATGCAGGTAGTATTGTACACATACAATAGACCGGTTGTTACTCCAATGGTAAGAACCATCAGGAAAAGTGACAAAATATATTTTATTTCTTTCTCTAATAGATACAGCTTCACTGAAATATTTCCTGAATAAACGGATAAATCAAAATTAGTTTCTGAATTCCTTTGTTTACGGAATGAACCGATATGGTTGCACCGCTTATCCCCTGGATTTCAGAACCAACTCTCAATTTGGAGTCTGCATTTTTTCCCATATACTGCTCAGTCCAGCTATCGTTTTGAATTTCTCCGCCATAGGACTCACGGTATTTCAGGATCTCCGTATGTAAGATAGAACCTTCCTCATTAAAAATGACCATAAATGTAATAGGCATTGATTTACCGATTGTGTTATCCAAGACTGCAAATAATGTTGTAGTGTCATTTTGGGTTATCTTCCAACAATGGAGATTATCCCTGAAAAATTTCTGCTTCACTCTTTTTTGGATTTCTTCTTTCAAACTTTCAGGGATTTCAATATTTTTATGTAGTAATTCAGAATTCGTACCATATTGGGCAGCCAATTTAGATTCAGCACCCTCAATAATACCAGCGGATAAAACAGAAAACCCTGAAATTAAACAGAAAACAACAATTCGAATTTGGTTATATATTCTCATATTAAGTTCTGATTTCATTTTTAATGGAGAAAAGGGGTTCTAAAATAGAACCCCTTTTCAGTAACAATCAACAAAATTGACCCTATTAAAATTTATAACCAATCCCTACATTAATTTCAGTAGTTGAAACATCTTCTGTAGTTACGGTGCCGTAGTCAAATTTAAATGCTACATCGTTAATGGGCCACCAAGTGAGTCCAAAGCGCTGAATGTCAGACTGCTTGGAAGACTCATCATCATTTTTGGCAACATTGGATATACGCATCCAGGGGATGAGTTTACCGCAGTTCACAAAGCTGCCGATATTATAACCTAAGTCAATATAATACCCTGAACTTGTCCAGTCATTAACATTATCAATATTACTTGCATCAAATGAATTTTGTCCATATTCGAGCACTGCTAATACATTATTCGCATCGTATTTGGCGTTAACTTCAAACATTTGAACACCTAATGTAGAATCTGCATCATTGTCAATAGGTGCATCATTTAATGTAAAAGAACCTCCGACCCTTAAGCCAATAATACCGGTATATGTTGCACTCAAATTTTTAGTCCAACTGTATGCAGATGTTTTATATCCTTTACCACGACCACCGCGAATATGTCCATCATCGATAATTCCATCACCATCCAGGTCTTCCAGCATAGCTATTCTGAAATTGAAGCCAGAATGATTGCCATAAAAAGTAAAACCATTACCAAACCATGTTGTGGGGATAATGTATTTACTGTAGGTTGGGCGCTCTACAGAGAGAAACAATGGTGGTTCATGGTATTCATTGATGAGTCCTGCAGAGGGAAGGATCACACCGCCCTGGAATCCCCAGTTACCGGCATGGTAGTTCACGAATGCCTGTTCCAACTCCAATTCACCTTGACCTTCTTTCACGAAGTTATGCTCTAATTCCACTTCGGATTTGAATGACCATTTTTCAGTCCAGTTATATCCGTAGTAGATAATGAAGCGGTGGAAGTCCAATGTATTTTTGGTTTGATTCCCATCAGCATCCTCCGCTTGATTCCAATGCAGTTCACCGTACCCACCGAGCGTAGATCCCGGTTGAAAGAACTCATCCTGACCGAAGACTGTGGAGATTGACATCACTGCAATCATCATAATTAGTATTTTTTTCATTGTGTATTTTTCCTTTTCTAATTGATTTATTTAAAATTAAATATCATTTCAATACCTAAGTTTAAATGAGACTCAGTCTCAATATCAAAAGAAAAAAACTAAAATTTCATTATTCTATGCCATTTTCATAATTTTTAAGGAATACCTTTGACCATTTCTCAAATTCATCTTTTTTGATTGCGGTTCGCATTTGATTCATTATATGAATGTAGAACTTTAAATTTTGTTGTGTTGCTATTCTGTATCCCAGAATTTCCTCCGTTTTAAACAAATGATGAAGATAGGATTTTGTATATTCTGCGGATATTTCAGATACTCCGGAATCATCAATAGGAGTATGATCATATTTGTATTTGGAATTCCGAATATTGAATTTACCATTAAAAGTAAATAATTGCCCATTCCTGCCGTTTCTGGTTGGGATCACACAATCAAACATATCAACTCCCAGTGCAACACATCTAACCAGATCTGCCGGAGTTCCCACTCCCATTAAGTATCTGGGTTTATCCCTTGGCAAATATTCATTCATCAGAGCGGTAGTGGTTAACATTTCTTCTTTGGGTTCTCCTACAGCCAATCCGCCGATGGCGTATGCTCCTGCATCCAACTCCATTAATTCAAATGCAGACTGCTTTCTGAGTTCCGGATCAGTACCGCCCTGAACTATGGGGAGAATGATCTGGTTATACCCATACTTCGGTTCGGTATTCTTAAAATGATTCATACTCCGTTTTGCCCAATCGGTAGTTTTTTTCAGAGCATCCTTCCAGGTAGATCTATCGGCATCACCAGCAGGACACACATCCAGCATCATCATAAGATCTGACCCAATTGACCGTTGAATATCTACTACTTTCTCCGGAGTAAAGTGATGGGAACTGCCATCCAGGTGGGATTGAAACGTTACACCCTCATCAGTAATTTTCCGCATACCACGGAGACTAAACACCTGATATCCCCCTGAATCTGTTAAAATTGCACCATCCCAGTTCATAAATTTATGAAGTCCGCCGGCTGCTTCTAATATTTCAGTCCCCGGACGAATATATAAATGATAGGAATTAGATAACATTATTTTACTGGGAAGAGTCTTGATCTCTTCGGAGGACTGGGTTTTCACGGCTCCATAAGTGCCGATTGGCATAAAAAAGGGAGTCTCTATTTTTCCGTGACCGGTTTCCAAAACCCCAGCCCGGGCAGAGGTAACAGTACAAGTTGAATTTATGGTAAACAATACAATATTAGTAATTACTGGTCTTTATACGAAAGAGTTGAGTCAAAGTTAAGCAACATTTAGTAGTCTCCCATATTCAATAGGTGTTTTATAATCCAGTGCAGAATGTAATCTTTCCCGATTGTAAAACACCTCTATGTATTCAAATAGGTCCAATTTCGCTTCTTCCCTTGTTTTATACCTCTTATGGTAGATCAGCTCTGTTTTCAAAGTTTTAAAGAAAGATTCAGCTATGGCATTATCATAACAGTTTCCATTATTACTCATACTCTGCCGGATAGCATTCTCACTTAGTAGGCTTTTATACCGGTTACTTGCATACTGACTACCCCGGTCTGAGTGAAATATCATATCTTTTTCAGGCGTTTTTTTAAACAATGCCCGTTCCATAGCCTTAATCACAAGATCTGTCTTTTGCCGTTTTTCAAAAGCCCAGCCAATAATTTCTCTGTTATATACATCCATTACCTTCGCTAAAAAATAACCAACCCTCTTTTGTATCCATGTAAGTTATATCACCAACCCATAGATTTTATTGTTTTTCTTATGCACTTCTCTAATCTTTTGAAGTAGATACTCGTTTTCTAATTCTCTTTTACTCTTACCACGATTCTTCCACTAATAATAACCCCCAGGTGTAACACCAAACATATCACACATCTTTGAAATTCTATTCTTATTTTATGGGTATCTATAAACTTAAACTTCATTTTCTTACTTCTGAAAATATGCCCACGGCTTTCCCGCCTGCTCCCGACAAAATGGAGGGCGGGCAGGTTTTAAAATATCACGCTCTTCTTTCACCAACTCAAGCTCATATTTTAAACGGCGAACTTCATTCTCATGCTCTGTAACTTGACCATTGCCTGGAAAGCAGTTCCTTGAATCTTGCAAAAATGCTCGTTTCCATAAGTGAAGTGAGTTCTGGCTAACACCTAAATCCCGTGACAACTTGGATACGCTCTGGTGCTTCTCTAAAATTAATTTTAGTCCTGACACCTTAAAATCCCTGTCATATGTCTTTCTTGTCCTTTTTGTTTCCATTAAGCATCCTGTTTGCATTTGTAATTTAACAGTTGCTTAACTCTGTATAAACTTTTTTATCGTAAGTTCAACATACACCAAATAGAATTTTAAAAATCAAAAATCCAACCCGATTGATACATACCACATTCTTTCAGATTTTTGGTTGGGTATGTATTCCCATGCATAATCTAATTTTATGGGTAAACCAAAGAGAATGAAACGGGGACCGAATCCATACGTCCATACAAAATCTTTTGGGTTGGAATTCCAGCTTTCACCGTCCCAGAAATCCGGGGATTTACCGGACCAAGCAGCGCCGATGTCTGTGAAAATAACACCATTTATTTGACCGAAGTATTTGATGGAGGGAAAATAATACAACAAAAATGGCAAGCGTAATTCGGCATTAAATAGCACCGTAGTAGTTCCGTCTATTTCATTGATCTGAGCCCCTCGAACCGGCATAACATATTCAGAAAGAAAAATATTCTGCAGCATTGAACTGGAATTTCTTGGATCACTGGCATAGATACTATTTTCTGAGGAAAATAACCAGGGTACACCACCCAGATGAAAATTCTGAGCATTTCCCCCAAAACTTTTTCCAAAATACATCCGCCCGGCGATGCTCACACCATTCTTCAAGGGATTATATCCTCTCAAATCCAGACTGAATGTGCTGAACTCAAGCCCATCATTATTTAATTTGGGAGATAGGTCCAATCTTGTAAATGCTCTGATTCCATCCACAGGATAGGTATATGTCCACAAAGTATTATCCCATACATATCCCATTGAGGGTATAACCGCATTAATCTTATCTATGATCTCCTCATCACTGTATGTATTTGAAAATGAACCATCATTTACTTCTCTGAATTCTGCATGTTCAATATAGCTATACTGGATGCCGAATTCCATTCGTTGAAACCTTGAAAATGGTCTGGATGCATTCACACCCAGCCCAAGATTCCTCAGACGTACAATTTCATCATAGCTTTGATAATGTTCAGCAAGATGGTAAACAAGGAAATTATAATCAGTTTTATTTGGTAAAAGCCTGTACAGTAAAAAATAATCTGAATCTTCCAGAGATATCTGCATTTCAGTACCGAGATATATTTTATGGTCACCAAGAATGTCACTAAATAAAAAGTAAATCATTGCATTGGGGGAATAAAAGGCAGAATTATAGGCATACCCCTGTATCAGATCCAATGTGAAACGGGTTTTATATTGATGTTTGATAAAATGTCCCGAACTGTCCTGAACTTCTTCCAGCGGATATACAATTTTGTTTTTAGAGGAATCCTTGCTTTGGGTAAAATAATTATCAGAAAACACGTAATTCTTATAGGATATACGGGATGCTTCCGGTGATTTCTTATTATCCGGTTTATTTAACATGGGTGGTTCAGGTTGATCCAATGTCCAGTTTGTATGCTCAATTTCAATAGATTTTTCCACAATATCCAGTGGATTCGCCATCATATAAATATCATAACCACTATTTTCAAATCCGGAAAATAATAGATGTGAATTTGATTGGTTCCATGATAATTGTGAAATTCCGGTTTGTACGTTTGTAATGGGTTTTACATCCAGTGTCTGAAGATTCATCACATTTATATTGTTAATACCATACTCGTCTGAAGTAAAAATGATCTGGTTCATATCATTTGTGAACAGCGGGTAGGCTTCGGAAAATTCTGTATTGGTCAATCTAATAATTTTTCCATTATCCCGGAATATTTGAAAAATATCAATTTTATCCACATTATGAGAGTTGGAATTTGCCGGTGAATCTATGATCAAGTCATCTCCACGGTCAGATATAAACAGCAGTGACTTACCATCCGGTGCCCAGGAGATCTGATCTTCAGTGAACCAGTCATTTGTCAGATTTTCCATTTCTTCTGATTCAACATTAAAAATGTAGATATCGCTGGATTCACCATTATTCCCTATAAAGGCGATTTCATTTCCAGAGGGGCTCCAGGACGCTCTGAAAATTCCTTCCATATCAAACCGGTATTTATTTACGTCTTCTGTGTGAATATCAACGATATTCAATGCGTCTGATTTTCCTGATTTAGCTGCAAATGCAATTTTTTTACCATCTGGAGACCAGGTTATTCCAGGCTTCAATATATGTAATTCTTCATATTCAGCACTTTGCTCACCTTTAATTATCTGTCTGAGAAATCTGCCATCCTCAGCGGAAATCAAATACAAACCCATCGTTCCCGATTTATTAGAAAAAATCGCAATCTGACTTCCATCAGGAGATATTGCAGGAGCAATATTATAGGAATTTTCCAATTCTTCATGGTCTGTCAACATTCTGGAAAATTCATCCAGATTCTGCCTGCCTGAAACATCAGGCCAATACTCTTTTTTTATATATTCCTGCCATTGTTCGGTCAGCTCTTCTATATCAATACCCAAAGCCATCTCCAATCCTTTATTCACATTATCCTCGGTTTTTATCTGATATAAAATTTCTGCAATGGATTCTTCACCCCATTTACCGGTTATGAATTTCCACACAGATTGACCACCCCGATATGCTAAATACCCTTGCAATTGGTGTATCATTGGTAATTCTCCGCCATTTATGGCAAGATCACGCATCCACATATCTGAATTTGTATCCCAGCCGCTTGCAAGATATTCAGCAAGTCCTTCATTCATCCAGCCCGGGATTTGGGCTTTTACCTGATTCGCAATCAGGTTTTGTATATTCCCGCCATAGATGTAATCTATGATAAAAGCGTGGACTAATTCATGATGGATGACATGTTTAAATTCCTTATAAGATCCATCAAATGGAATTACAACTCTATTCTTAAATAACTCGGTGACCCCGCCGATTCCTTCATACATATAGGAATCTATCACATTTGTCTGTTGAAAATCATTATGGGAATTATATACGATGATGGGCACCCGGTTTTTCAATGTCCAGTTCATTTTTGTTGAGATATTGATATAGGCAATTTCAGATTCGTGTGCTACATATTCTGCGTGACTTTCTCCTACACCGTAATAATAAATATCAAAATGTTTTGACTGAATATAATACCACTCAAAATCGTCGTATTGGACGATATTTTGCCCAAACTGTCCAATGACTTGTACAGTCAATAAAACACTGAACAGAATTAATTTAATTTGGATATACATTTTTTTGATATGCTCTATACTAATCAAAGTTCATTATTTTCTGTAATTTTACTTAGTTAATTTATGAGTCCTATTTTAATTATTTATCAATATTCTCTGATATAATTATTATTATGATTTTTACATTAACAGTCCGTAAGTTAAGCGAATGAATCTTCCCATCTATTTTATTTCAGATAATCACTTTTATATGAAAGATACTCCGGATGAAGCTGAGCGTAGGAGGAAATTGTATGCATTATTCTCGAAAATTCAGTCTACAGGGGGAACCTTGATAATCGGCGGAGATTTTTTTGATTTCTGGTTTGATTATAAAAAATTTATACCGAATGAGTATTCAGATCTGTTTGATGCACTGGAAAATCTGCATATATCCGGTATTGATATCCATTATATCGCTGGAAATCATGATTATTGGGATAATGGATATTTTAATAGGAAGTTTTCTGCGAGATTTTACAAAGATGATTTTCAATTTCAATTGGAAAAACTAAACATACTTGTAACCCATGGAGACGGAATTCTCATATCGGATGGAGGATATCGAGTATTAAAATTAATTTTGAGAAGTAAAATAAATATTTTTCTATTTAATTTACTTGGAGCAAAAATTGGGTGTCGCTTGGCAAAATTAGTATCTGCAACTACCAGGCATTATGATAATCAGGATAACAGGAATCCAAAAATTATTACTGAATTAACTCATTGGGCAGAAACAAAGTGGACTGAGGGAATTGATGTGATTCTGGTTGGTCATTACCATCAAATCGGAATTGAAGAAAATTCTGGTAAAAAACTCATTTTTATGGGAGATTGGGTAACACAATTCACTGTAACTGTTTATGATGGTAAAGATTGGCATCAATATTCTTGGAATACATAGGTATTTTCTGTTAATTTTTTTAAATATTAATCAATTAACTGTTCACAGTTAAGATTCATCAAGGAATGAAATTGAATAAAAATATACTTACAATCCTGATAATTCTGATTTATACTGGATGTGCACCAAGGCAGGTTGTCCATTCTATGGATGATGTGGAAAAACAGCGTGTTGAATATCTGGACGGGAAATTACGATCCTTGGAAGTGCTTTCAGAAATTTACTTGGATAAGAATCAACCCTACGACGTTCGTGTATCTGCACTGGGTGTTTTATCGGAAAGCCGGCACCCGATTGCTCTGGAAACGATTCACAAATCAGTTGAAAGCAGCAGTCTGGTAGAACTGGATTTAATGCTGCAGGCAATTGATTTTTTGACAAAATATGGAAATGAATCATCAGCAGCTTTTCTTGTTTCAGGACTAAAGGCATCGGAAGACAGAATAATGGAAATTCGGGAATCAATGATCAATGCAATCAGTATTCTCGGTAGTGAAGATGATGTGATCACTCTGCTGGATTTATACGAAGTAAGTAAAACCAATCATGCACGAATGAATGAATTATTGACATTAACACTCGGTGCTATGGGTGACAGGAGAGTGATTCCCATATTAATTGAGATAGTAAATAATGATGAACTGGATGTACGGGTAAGGAATCGTGCAGTGGAAGTCCTATCGAGGAAAAAAGCTCCTGAAGTTGTAGATTTCTTTGTGGAATTACTCGGAGATCCAAAATCCAATTTGGAGATGAAAGATTTTGCATTGAACACATTGGGGGATGTAAAGGAAGAACGTATGATCATGGCTTTACTTGAATCCTATCAATCCGGGAAAAAGGATTATTATTATCTCCTGAATACTCTCATTCAAGCAATGGGTGAGTTTGACCATCCTGCAGTAAAAAGACCTCTCGTAGAGATTGCATTATCAGAGGATTTTTCTCGAGATCTGAGAATCAAATCGCTTCAATCGCTTGCAAGGTTTAAGGATCCCACAGTATTGGATGAAATCATATCCATATTGGAAGAACCTGAAAATTATATGTTTTATAATGAAATTATAGATCTGGTGCATGAATACGGCAGTTATGAAGATTACAAAGGGAAATTACGATCAGCCGCTTTCAAGGCACATCAAAATTACACAAACGGAAGTTCAGCGCAATGAAAAACTTCGGAATTTTAGGTATATTTTTACTTTTCTCTGGATGTGCGACAATCCAAACCTATCTACCATGGGGCGGGGAAGAATCTTCACAAGAACCTGTTGAAGTTGTAGAATCCGGACCGGAAATAGTAGAATCCGAGGATGACTTAACCATTTCACAATCCGTTATGGAAGAAACGCAGCAATTTTTTCCAATGCGGGAGACTCTTGACGGAATTCAGTCTGAATTGGATGATCTCCGTGCTAGAGTTATTGAATATGAATCAAAAATTTCAGCACCAAGAGTGAATACAGATTTATTAAAACTCATCAAAGTTCCACAATTAACTCATGAGGTGACATTAAAGAATGGAACTATCGTCAGAGGGAGTATCTTTCAGGAAAATGCTGACAGAATAATTTTGAATACCCAAATTGGTCAATTGACCATTGACAAAGGCTCCATTGTAAGCATAGAAGAGGTTGCAACTCCAGAACCCAATGTAGAATTTGAGGGTGATGCTGTTGAGGAGATTTATGGTGACCGAAGAGTATATAAAGGCACTGTAAAAAATACCGGCCTTCGACGTGCAGATTATACCAGAATTATTTATATACTTTGGGATGAAGGAACTCAATTGATTTCTAAAGATTCCTCATTCGTGGATGGTCAAATTACAGTATATGAATCGGGTATTATTACAGATTCGGGTGTTAATCCAGGTGAATATGCTGATTTTGAGGTAGTTGTGCCGTTATCCGGTAACAGTGCTGTGCAATATGTGACAAGGGAGATTCATTGGGATATTGCCGAATAGAAAATTCTACTACTACTGAATTTAGCATCAATCCGAAAAAGAATTTACACTAAAATATTCCGGCAGGCACATTTTCCTGCATTAGTACTTTTATCAAAGTATAATTCCCCGATTTCTCTTTAGTACCGTTTCTATTACTGTGTAAATTTTGTCACTTTTAAAAGGAGAAAATTTATGCAGAATCGAAAAAAATTCATTATTGTCATTCTTGGGTTATCAATACTTGCTATTGGCTGGATTACGCTGGATTTTAAAGCAAGTGAAGTCCCATTTATTTCAGTTGAAGATATCCTGAACCACCATCAGGAGTTTACCCAGGATAGATTTCGTCTGGGGGGTAATGTTCAAAAAGGGTCAATCAAATATTCCGATGACAGATTAACGGTTAAATTTATTATGAATCAAGGAAACCACAGCTTACCGGTAGTGTATAAATCCGCAGCATTACCGGATCTTTTTTCCGACAATGCAGATGTGATAGTGGAAGGCGGTTATTCAGACGGTATCCTTACTGCTGACAATTTGATGACCAAATGTGCCTCCAGATATGAAGAAGAAAAAAACTATATTCCAATAACAGAGAGGTAAATCCTGAGTTCCACCATTGGTTCTTCATTACTAACTCTCGCATTATTTTTCAATATATATGCAATTGCAGCAATGGGTTGGTATCTTGTCAAAAATCAAATACAATTTCGTATTTCAGGAATAAATGCAGTTTATGTATCATTCGCCTTGATTTTCATTTCAGCTTCAGTTTTAGTAAGAGAACTCATTCAAAGCAATTTCCAACTGGAATATATTTCTAATTACAGCAGTGCGACCACTCCCCTGATTTATAAAATTACCGGATTATGGGCAGGGATGGAAGGATCGCTTCTGTTCTGGCTTTTAATACTATCGATGTATTCAATAATCGTCATCACCCTCCACAGAAAAAGATTCATCGTATTGATGCCGTGGGTAATAATCATTCTTTTGGTGATCCAGTGTTTCTTTATTATTATGTGTAATTTTATTGAAGACCCATTTCTACCGGCTGTGAATCCATCCAATAGATCCAGTGGGTTAAATCCATTACTACAGCATCCATTGATGGTCATCCATCCACCATTGTTATACTTGGGTTTTATAGGATTCTCAGTGCCATTTGCTTTTGCATTAGCTGCACTCATTACCAATAGTCTGGATGCGGAATGGATCAGAGCAACCCGCAGATGGACTTTATTTCCATGGGGTTGCCTCAGTATTGCAATTGTGCTGGGAGGTAAATGGGCATATATGGAACTCGGTTGGGGCGGCTATTGGGCTTGGGATCCTGTTGAGAATGCTTCTCTGTTCCCCTGGATAACCGGAACAGCATATCTACATTCTGTACTCATTCAGGAAAAGAAAAATATGCTTAAACGATGGAATATGATTTTAATTATGCTTACATTTACACTTACCATTTTTGGTACATATCTTACCAGAAGTGGAATAATTTCCTCAATCCATGCGTTTGCAGCCACAGATCTCGGGATATGGTTTTTTGGTTTTATTATTTACATAGTTCTTTTCAATATTTTTCTACTTTGGAAAAAGAGACATGTATTGGTTTCACAAAATCGGTTGGAATCCCTAGTCAGCCGAGAAAGTGGTTTTCTGTTTAACAATGTAGTATTTGTATCAATGTGTGCTGCAATTCTGTGGGGCACATTGTATCCCTTGTTATCTGAAGCTATTACAGGAGTGCAGATTACTATCGGATCAACCTATTTTAATCATGTCATAATTCCATTTGGGATAGTTCTTCTTATTTTAACTGGGATTGGACCATTGCTGGCATGGCGAAAAACTTCTGTAAAATCAGTTAAGAAAAATTTTACCATTCCCATAATTTCCGGATTCATTTTAACTGCAATCTGGGCGATTATTTTCAAAGTGAAATTAATTTATCCGCTCATCTTTTCAGTTTTAGTTATTTTTGTTTGTGCAGTTATTTTCATGGAATTTTACCGAGCTGTTTCTACACGCGTTCGATTACATAACGAAGATGTGTTTTCTGCATTCGCAATACTGATCAAAAAAAACCGATCCAGATATGGAGGGTATATCGTCCATTTGGGAATAATGATGATGTTTGCCGGATTTATCGGGAAAGCATTTGATAAGGAAGCTGATTTATCCATGAAATTACATGAAATAGTCACCCTAAAGAATTATTCACTGGAATACAGAAAATTTTGGGCTGAAACTCCTGAGACTGATCCTGAAAAAAGATCAAACCATATAGCAAAGATAATTGCAATCGAAGTTAAAAAGGATGGAGAACAATTTGCATTTCTCCAGCCGGAAAAACGGTTTTATGTAGATCAGAACAATCAGCCCCATTCTGAAGTTGCTATAAGATCCACATTATTTGAAGATCTGTATATGGTGCTGGGTGATGTAGATATGGATACAGGCCAGGCGACTTTAAAGGTAAAAATAAATCCGATGGTAACCTGGGTTTGGCTGGGCACATTGATGTTAACCATTGGTGTGATTATCTGTATTAATCCAAAATTACCACGATTAAAATATTGAACAAATATCTGATATTTATTTTTATAACAACTGCTTGTTTTTCACAGTTTAAACCGGAACGACAGAGACAAGTTGAAGCACTTCTGAATGCACCGTGTTGTTTTGGTGGTGTGCTGTCAGAACATGATTCACCGCTTTCCAACAAAATGAAAGAAATCATTGCAAAATTAATATCTGAAGATTTTGTAGTTGATGAAGTGAGATTGGAATTAAACAACTTGGTTACAGAATTCAAAATTCCAGTATCATCTGCTTTAACGAATAATATAAATTCAATTCTTCAATCACCGATGAGTGATAGTGAAATAGTAGACCTATTTGTGCTGATTTTTGGTGAACGGGTTCGATCAACTCCTGGGCAAAGTGGATTAGATAAATTGGCTTGGGGTATGCCGATTGTTTTTATCATTTTCGGACTATTTTTAATTACAATAATTCTAAAGAAATTTTCTAATGAAAGAGAATTATTACATGAGAATAAATTGACTGATAAGGAACTGCAAAAGATCGAAGATCAATTTACAAATGAGATGACTCAAAACGAAAAATGATTGTTTCTATTCTCTTTTTTTCAATTTTTTTATCATTGTGCTGGTTTGTATTTTCACCTCTTATCAATAACACCGGAGATTTTACTCTGATTTCTGACGATGAACAAGTCGCAATAGAAATCTATAAAAAGAATTTGTATAAACAAATCAGGGAAGTTGAATTTGAAAAAGAGATGGGTATTTTGACTGAAGAAGATTTTCAATATGTGAAGCAGGGGTTGATCAGTGAAGCAGGTGAATTAATGGATATTAAGATGGAAAATCCAGTTAGTCAGAAAATTGGGAAATGTCCTGAATGCAAAACTGAGTTGTATGACAGAAACAAATATTGCAGCGGATGTGGATTACAGTTGTCTTATTGCTCTTCCTGCGGTTCGGTAACATTACCAACTGATTCATTCTGTTCAAAATGTGGAAAAAAAGTAAAAGTCTGAGTTGTAATGCTGCTCCAGATTCATTCTGTTACAAAATCGTATCACAGGAAACCTGTCATCAAGGATGTGACATTTTCTCTGGGAGCAAATAGCAGAACCGGATTAACCGGAGAAAACGGAAGTGGAAAAACCACATTAATGAAAATGCTGGCAGGTATAATCTATCCCGAAACCGGTGACGGAAAATTGTTACATTATCCCTTGTTCACTTCAGATTTCCATTATAGAAAACACCTCATATTCTGGAGCCATGACCCTATGTTCTATCCTGCATTATCCGGAATAGAAAACCTGGAACTATTTTTATCCCTCCGGGGGCAAAAAAATTCAATTAACAAAATTATGGAGTACTCAGAGAGATTTGGTCTGGGTAGTCATATCCAACAACCTGTCAGGGAATACAGTGTAGGGCAGATCCAAAAATTAAAATTGGTGCAGTTTTCGATATCAGACTGGCAGTTAGCTTTATTGGATGAACCTACTGCAGGAATGGATAAAAAGAGCATAAAACTCCTGGAAGGGAAGTTATCTGAATGGGAAAACAACAATAAATCAATATTAATGACTTCCCACCAACAGGAATGGCTGGATAATTGGACCGATAGAGTTTTTACAATTCAGGATAGTAAATTACAATCATAACCTAAAATCCATTATGATCTGGTTAATTATCAAAAAAGAGATGCTGCAGGAAATCCGGTCAAAGGAATCAGTGTTTTCCATGGTAATATTTGCAATTGCGGTCATTTTGCTTATAGCATTCTCCATTGAAATGACTCAATCCAATATGATTCGTATTATGCCGGGAGTTTTCTGGTTAACAGTATTATTTTCTGCAGTCATCGGACTTTTACGGTCATTCGGCTCTGAAAAAGAGATGAATGCATTTGGCTTACTATTATGTTCCCCCATTGATCGTGGGAATATATATATAGGAAAATTGGCAGCAGTATGTTCATTTATTTGTTTGACTCAGTTGGTAATTATTCCTTTTCTCATTTTAATACTTGGCTTTAGACTGCCGGAAAATGAAATTGCATTTATAGGTTTTATTTTATTAACGGATTGGGCATTAGCTGCGGTGGGTACAACTGTGTCAGGAATTGGAATGCGGACAAGAATAGGAGAAGTACTGGTTCCGATGCTGTTATATCCATTACTTACCCCTGTGTTGATCAGTGCTGTCAAAATTACTGAAGAATTAATGCG
The DNA here is from genome assembly GCA_964345035.1 of uncultured bacterium. Classification (GTDB taxonomy): domain Bacteria; phylum Fidelibacterota; class Marinisomatia; order SCGC-AAA003-L08; genus CAYFPO01. The sequence continues at coordinate 45,089 of CAYFPO010000008.1, read as the reverse complement.
AGGAGGTGAATATATCAACTATAGTTTCTGGATAATGATAACATTAACTTTTTCTATTGTCTTTACTATCGCAGGGTATTTAACATTTGATGCAATAACAGAAGAATGAAAACTACATTTTTCCAAAATAAAATTCACAGAATTGTTACAGGTATTGCTGCGCTTCTTGCATTAGTGGTTTTATTCCTGATTTTCCAGAAATTAAATAGCAGTGTAAGTAAAGTATTGCAGTGGCCTATTCTTTATTACCATTTGCCTCTCGCAATTAATACATTCATAGCCTATTTTATGGTAATGATTTACAGTATATTTTATTTAAAAACAAAAGATGAAATCTGGGATATGCGGGCAAATTCCATTGCTGAAGTCGGAACAATCTTTTGTTTTCTGGTTCTGGTAACCGGGTCTATTTGGGGTAGATTGAATTGGGGTGTATTCTGGTCTTGGGAACCTCGTTTGGTTTCAACTTTGCTGCTGTTTCTTATCTATATTGTATATTTTATGGTTCGGAAATTTGCCGGGCATTATGAAAAATCCTCCAAATTGGCTGCGGTTGTGGGAATATTAGCATTCATTGATGTGCCCATTATCTATTATGCAGTGGATATGTGGTCGCCTGAAGTGCAGCTTCATCCTCAGAGAAATATCAGAGAATCAGACCCTTCAATCACGTGGATATTACCACTATCTATTATTTCATTTACAAACATTATGGCTGCTATGTTTCTTTATCGGTACCATATTGAGAAATCCATTAACAATTTAATTAAAAGCAATGATGAGTAATAAATATGTATTTATAGTCCTCGGTGTCGTTTGGATTACAATTGCAATATATATATATATCCTGCGGAGGAGAGATCCACAAATCCAAAGTCAGATTGTAATAAAGTTCATCCTGATGTTTTTTATAACTTTTGGATTTACAATATTGGGTAATATTAAATTGGGGTCATTGCCTCCCATCGGTCCGTTTTTGGATCCTGCAAATGGATATCTTGCATTGGTGGGCAGCGATAAAATACCTGAGAAAAATCTCATACTTGAGGGATTGAAGGAAAATGTGACTGTTATTTGGGATGACCGCAGGATTCCACATATTTTTGCTGAAAATGACCGTGATCTCTATTTCACCCAAGGGTATATTCACGCATTCGACAGGTTATGGCAATTGGAATTCCAGGTAATGGCTGCAGGCGGTAGATTATCAGAAATACTTGGTGCACGCACAGTAAAATATGACAGATTTCAAAGAAGGATCGGCATGCGGCTCGGTGCTGAAAATGCACTGAAAATGTATGAGAATGATCCAGTGATGAAAGATATTCTAAATGCATATACAAATGGAATAAACACTTACATCCACACATTAAATAAAGATCAATACCCCATTGAGTATAAAATCCTGGATTATGCACCTGCGGAATGGACATTGATGAAAACGGCTTTGTTGTATATGTATATGGCGTGGGAATTAACGGGACGCAGTGATGACCTGTACCACACCGGTGTATTAAATGAATTTAGTCTGGAAATTTATAATGAATTATTCCCACTGCATCCTGAAGAACTGGATCCCATAATACCAGAATCAAAGCAATGGACATTTAAACCGGTCCAGGTAGCTTCACCTGAAATTGTATATAAATCAGAGATAAATATGGACAAACTGCAATTCAAACCAAACCCTCACAACGGCAGTAATAATTGGGTGATATCTGGATCCAGATCAAAAACTGGAAAACCAATTCTAGCAAATGACCCTCATCTGGAAATGACCCTTCCATCCATTTGGTATGAGAATCACCTGATTTCACCCAATATGAATGTATATGGTGTATCTCTTTTGGGGGCAGCAGGCGTAGTAATAGGCTTTAATAAAGATATTGCGTGGGGAGTGACTAATGGCGGATTTGATGTTTTGGATTTTTATGATGTATGGTTTAATGATAATAATTTGGATGAATACTGGTATGATGGAAACTGGAAACCAACTACTAAAAGAATTGAAAAAATCAAAATCAGGGGTGGTGATACTATCCAGGATACAGTTGTATTTACCCATCATGGACCTGTTGTATTTTTGGACAGGAATGAAAAGTCAGACCGTTTTGGCAGATTCGTTCCTGTTGGCAGAGCAATGCAATGGCTTGCACACAAACCATCTATGGAAGGTAAAGCATTCTACAAACTGAACCGTGCAAAAGATTACAACGATTATGTTGATGCCATTGATAATTTTTCTTGCCCAGGTCAAAATTTCGTGTTCGCATCAAAACAGGGTGATATTGCTATTTGGCACGCAACAGATATTCCTGTAAAATGGAAACATCAAGGACAGTTTATTCTGGATGGTTCTGACTCCAAACATAATTGGCAGGATTTTGCTGACAATTTACACAGACCCCACTCACTGAATCCTGAAAGTGGTTATTTAAGCTCTGCAAATCAGAATCCGGTAACTGAAGATTATCCGTATTTTTATTCCGGTATGTACGCCCTGCCTTTTCGTGGTGCCCGAATTAATCAATTGCTGGAGAAGATGAATAAGAGTGATTATACGGATTTACAGGAAATTCAGTTAGATATTAAAAACATTTTGGCAGAGAGAATAATTATGGAAACGCTCCCTGTTCTAAATTCTCATGATTTGAACAAAACTGAATCCAGAATCGTAGAGGAGTTTAGCAGTTGGGATTTTACATTTGAAGGTAATTTGATTCAACCCACTGTGTTCGTTAGATATCTCAATATTTTGGAAGAATTAACCTGGAAGGATGAATTTGGTGAAAATGGAGATGAATTGATCTGGCCCAATTCACTGGTGTTATCCTGCATTGCGATAAACGAGAAAAACTCAGATTGGTTTGACAATATTGCTACATCTGAAGAGGAAGATTTTGAAATGCTGGCATTGGCAGGTTTTCGCAGAACAATTAAAGAACTCTCAGAAGAGTTGGGTGAAATTGATGCATCCTGGCAGTGGCAGAATTACAGAGGAACAGACATAAACCATTTAGCGAAAATTCCTGGGTTTGGCAGAACGGATCTCAAAACCAGTGGTGGAAAGTACATACCGAATGCCACACAAAAAACCCATGGACCATCCTGGAGGTATGTAGTTGAATTAGGAGATCATCCAAAAGCATACGGCATTTATCCAGGCGGTCAATCCGGTTTTCCCGGGAGCATTCATTATGATGAATTTGTAAATGATTGGGTAAATGGTGTATTATATCCCTTGAATTATCCGGAAAATATCAATGATATTCAAGGAAAAAAATTAACTTTAGCGCCCAATGATGAATAAAAAATTATTGTATGTAACAACAGCAGTAATCATTATTCAGCCATTTTTCACATGGTGGATAATCTTACCAATTACAGCAATTACCGGATGGTTTTCCAAAACAATGAAATCAGCAATAATAAATGGATCAGGTAGTGTTGCGTTTGCATGGAGTTTGATTTTCCTGTATAAATATTTTTTCGGAGGCAGTATTTTAACACGGAGAGTTGCTGAGATGCTAACACTTCAAAATAGCTTTAACTTATTTTTTGTCACGGTTCTGTTCGCTTCCATTGCTGGTATGCTTGGGAGTATTTGCGGATATTATTTTTTTCAATTGAGGAATAAATTACAGGTATGATCGGAATAATTATTTTAATAATTGCTCTGGTCATTAATTTTTTCTCCTGGACTTATGTATTTGCAATAAACAGGAAATCTCAAGTAAGCAAAGCATATCTATATTATATAGGTTCCTTTATTGCGTGGATAACTATGGATATTTATATGAGAGGATGGATGACTTTTCCATACAACCTGAACTATCTGCGTATTATGTCCATATTTTGGTTATTTTTGGGAATTGGTTTAATACACTTCATTTATCCTGTATTAAACAGAGAGAAAGATTTTTTATACAATCTGTTTGGAGTCAGTTATTTCTTTTCATTGATTGTATCATTCACCACAACCATGCCCAGGACACCCAATGATCTATTTATTGTTTGTACAACTATAAATATTGTATTACCTGCTATCTATTCGATTTATTTGCTTTTAAGTGAATATGCACATGAACGAAGAATAAAACAAAAAAGAAATTTACAGATTCTAAGCATTGGGATATTGGTGGCATTAATTATCGGTTTTATAATCGATGTTCTTCCGCAAATTTTGGGAATTATGGATAATCAATATCAGTGGAGATTGGGACCTGCTGTCACAGCCATACAGGCATTAGTCATTTTGCCCCTCATTGTAAGATATAATTTGGTTGTATATCCCATTGAACATTTGGCTTTGGATATTTTTAATTCAGCAAACGATGGGATCGTATTGTTTGATCGAAAAGGTGTTATTTTAAATATAAACGAAAAAGCCGAAAAGGAATTACATATCAATTTTTCCGAAGACAAAGAAATACGAATTACCGGTATTTTTCAAAATTATGAATACAATAAGGAATATACCAATTTTACGACAAGTTTACAGAGTAACCTTGAATCATCTTTTCTGATTTCCCAGTCAAATATTAAACTGGAACATCCCAGAAAATGTATGCTGCTCATTTTTAAAAATATTACTGAGGAAAAGCAACTGTCACAACAATTATCAGAGACAGAAGAAAAATTCAAATACATTTTTGACCGTTCACCTATAGGAATTTTCAGATTGGATGTTAATGGAAATGTTTTGGAAGTAAATCAAAGTATATTAAACTTTTTAGGTATAGGTTCTATCAATGATCTGAATAAAAAAGGAATACAGCATTATTTTAAGGATGAGAAACAATATATTAAATTACTAAATGAATTGTTAGAGAAAAACTATATCAGTTATGAAGAAGTTGAATTAGTTGGACAAAAGAATCATGCTATCATTGCAAAATTAAATGCACAGGTAATTTTCGATTCGGAAGGTAAACCGCAGTTTATTGAGGGAATTATAGACAACATCACAGACAGAATATTAGCCGAGCGAAAACTAATATCCAGCAAAGAAGAATATCAAAACCTTGTTGAGACAGCCAATGATATAATCTTTCATGTGGATGTAAATGGATGTTATACTTATGTTAATCCACAATTAACCCGGATTACCGGATATTCTCCTGAGGATACAATTGGAAAAGAAGCAGTTATCCATGTTAGGAAAGATTATAAAGAGGAAGTCAGGCAATTTTATATTGATCAATTCAAAAACATGGTTGCCGATACCTATTTAGAAATTCCAATAATAAAAAAAGATGGTTCTCATATGTGGGTTGGGAATGCAGCACATATGGTAATTGAAAATGATTTTGTGAAAGGTTTCAATGTAATTTCCAGAGATATTACTGAGTTGAAACGAAATGAATTGATCAGACAGACAATGTACGAAATATCCAAAATAGTAAATTCAACAATGAATTTAGAACATTTATACGCTGAGATTAGAGAAAGTCTGAATAAATTAATGGATACAACGAATTTCTATATTGCATTATACAATCAGGAAGAGGACATTATTCGTTTTACGGAAATCTGGGATGCGAGGGATCAAAGTCCTGTCATTGAAAATGCAAGTAAAAGTGGTTCAATAACAGTAAAGGTCATTTTGACAGGAAAACCGCTACTCTTGAAAGAGAAACAGTTATCTAAGCTGCATTCTTCCAAAAATCCACCATCTGGAGAAAAAGCAAAAATCTGGTTGGGAGTCCCATTAAATGTGAAAGGCAATATAATTGGAGCCATTGCTGTTCAGAGTTATGATGATCCAAATTGCTATTCTAATGATGATATGAGAGTTCTGGAATCAGTAGCTGAACATATTGGGATTGCTATTCATAGATCCCAGGCTGAAGAGAAATTGAGGGAAAGTGAAGGAAAATTAACCAAATCTCAAGAAATTGCCCATCTTGGTAACTGGGAACAAGAACATCCAAATGGTAAATATTATTGGTCAGATGAAAGCAAGCGTATTTTTGGATTTGATATTGAAGAAGAAATTACCTCTTCTAAATTCTGGGAAAGATTACACCCTGAAGATCTTGACTGGATGAAGAAAACATGGATCAGAATTGAGAAGGAGATGAATCCCTATCAGGGAACTTTTAGAATAATCAGACCGGACGGAACTGAAAGGGTCATTTTTGAAAGAGCCGAATTTTTATCTGATGAAGAAGGCAATTTGACAAAAACAATCGGTACCATCATGGATATCACCGAACAGGAAGAAATTAAAAAGACATTGGAAAAAACTCAGCAGGATTATCAGGCTTTGGTTGAAAGTTCCACAGATATGATTTATCAAATAGATATAAATGGTATTTACCAATATGTAAACCCCGTTTTGGCTGAGCATTCAGAATTTGAAATAAATGAGCTCATTGGTAAAAATTCAATGGATTTTGTTGTGCCGGAACAAAGGGATCAGGTAAATTCTGTTTTCAGAGAGCAGTTCATAAACCGAGTGCCAAATGTTAAATCAGAAATGTTAATAGTATCAAGGTCGGGAAAAAAATACTGGATTGAAGGGAATGCACGATTAATTAAGGAAGGTAATTTTATAACAGGTTATTATGTGATTTGCCGTGATATTACTGAAAGAAAAAAAGCAGAAGAAAAAATTTTGGAATCCCAGAATCAATTAAGAAAATTGTCAAATTACCTGCAAACACTCCAGGAAGAAGAGAGAAAACGAATAGCAAGAGAAATTCACGATGAACTTGGCCAGAATCTCACCGGTATTAAAATGGATATTGCATATTTGAAAGGAAGAGCACAGGGTGATAGTGTTGATTTAAAAATAATTGAAAGATTAGACTCACTGAGTAGATTAACTGATTTGACAATAAATACAACCAGAAGAATTAGCCAGGAACTTCGGCCGAGCATACTAGATGATTTGGGATTAATTCCTGCTATTGAATGGCAGATAAAGGAATTTGGAGAAAGGACTAAAATACAAATTGAGTCCTGCCTACCTGAAGAAAGTGTTGAATTTGATATGGGACATGCCACTGCCATTTTCAGGATTATTCAGGAATCATTGACTAATGTCGCAAAACATTCAAATGCTAAAAATGTTAAAATAACATTGGAGAAAACCCAGGAAAATGTTTCACTCATTGTTCAGGATGACGGTAAAGGAATTTCCGAGAATGAAATTCATAAAGGTACATCTTTTGGATTAATGGGTATGCAGGAACGTGCAAATATCTGGGGTGGCGAAATATCATTTGAAGGAATCAAAAATAAAGGGACAAAAGTAATAGTAAATATCCCTACATTACAGGAATAGGAAAAATGAAATGGTTAAAATTTTATTAGTAGATGATCACGCCATTGTTCGGGATGGCTTGAAAAGAATTATCAACGATACCACCGGAATGACTGTTGCTGATGAGGCTGAAAATGGTCAGCAGGCATTAGAAAAGATTTGGAATGGTTCGTTTGATTTGATAATTCTGGATATAACTATGCCAGGTAGAAGCGGATTGGAAATTCTCAAGGAAATCAAACAATTTAATCCAAAATTACCAGTACTGGTATTAACCATGCATTCTGAAGAACAATATGCTGTAAGAATTCTAAAGTCTGGAGCTTCCGGGTATTTAACAAAAGACATTGCGTCTGAAAAACTTGTGGATGCAATCCGAGTTATTGAAAATGGTGGAAAATTTGTAAGTCCATCTATTGCAGAACTGCTAATTGAAGGGTTTGATATTGATCCTGATAAGGATCCCCACAAAAACCTGTCTGATAGAGAATTCCAGGTACTGTGTATGATAGCTTCGGGTAAAACAGTCACGGACATTGCTAAAGAAATTTCTCTTAGTGATAAAACCGTGAGTACCTATCGCAGCCGTGTACTTGAAAAAATGAAAATGAAAAATAACGCCGAATTAACTCACTATGCCATTACCAATAAACTTGTAGATTAAAATTCTATTTGTAGGAAATCACCCTACATGGTATTCAGATTTCTGCTGATACCCCAAATTCTACCAAATATATTATTATATCAGACGTTAAAATGGAAACATATTACTATAAATAAAATGATGGGGATTGCAACCAAACCCAAACCTGATTTTAAAATAATTAATAAAGGTGCAGGAAAAATATTGAAATTATTAATAGTTGATGACCATGCAGTTGTTCGAGAAGGGTTAAAGAGGATCATAGGTGAAATACCCAATCTGGATGTAGTGTATGAAGCATCCAATGGGGATGAAGCACTCAAATTAATCAAATTCAAGAAAATTGATTTTGTGGTGCTCGATATATCAATGCCGGGAAAAAACGGATTGGAAGTATTAAAAAATATCAGAGAGGATAAACCTGATTTACCTGTTCTAATATTGAGTATGCATCCCGAGGATCATTATGCTAATCGAATGCTTAGGGCTGGTGCAAATGGTTATCTACAAAAAGATCACGCACCAGAAAAAATTGTGGAAGCTATTAAAATTATTTCTGATGGTAAATTGTATACTGGAAATACAGGAAATCCACAAAAGAAAATTATGAATTACCCACATGATAATCTAACAGACCAGGAATTTCAGGTCATGTGTGAAATAGCATTGAAAAAATCTGTGGTGGAAATTGCTTTGGAACAAGCTTTAAGTGTGAGAACAATAAATAATGTCAGATCAAGTATACTGAATAAGATGCATATGGATTCAAATAATCAACTCAGCCAATATGTGAATGAGCATCATTTAATTTTGTAAATTGACTTGTAGGGGAAATAACTACAAAAAGTATGGCTGAATCCTTATAATTACGTATTTAATTAATGTAATAATTTTAGGTAAGCAAAATTACAGACCAATTCCTCCATAAGTATTGGTTCCTCCTTCAAAAAAAAAGCGGAAGTTTTCCGCTTTTTTTTTATCAAAATATATATTCTGGATTCGATGATTATTTCAATGCACTTAAAAACTGGCTCAAATTTGAGTTTTCCGGATTTAGTGCAAGTGCAGTATTCCAGTATTTCAGTGCTGATTCATAGTCATTGTTCAGATAATATGCAGATCCGAGCTTTTCATAAGCAATTGACAGATGCGGAAACAATTTAATAGACTTATTGCATTCTTCAATTGCTTCCTCATAATTCTGATTATTGATTAGTCTGTCCGCTGATATTAATGAAATAATGGATTCATTTAAATAATCTTTAGATATTCCATTTTCTAATTGGTCTAATTCTTCATTTGCCTGTCTTATCATCTTTTCATATGCAATATTTTCAGCTTGGAGTTTCAATACTATGTCATTCACATCCAATGAGTTTGATTCATACGCTAACAGAACATCAAAGTAAAAATCTGTTCTTGAATCCAATTCATCAAACTTTCCTTGATAATAGCTATTTCTTTCATCCATTTTTTTTAAAACTGATTGCTTGGCTTTTTCCATCAAATACATATGTCCTTCAACTTCAGGGTCATCAATACCGTCACTGTATTTTTTCACTCTGTTTTTAACAATATTATCCAGGGAGTCAACGAGTGAATCGTAATCTCTTTTCAATGAATTATATAACGGCATTAATCTGTTTAATTCTGAATCAATAAAATTTTTATTGTTAACATACTCCTTCTTTATTCCAGTTACATGAGTCTGATGATCATCAAACAGTTGTTTCTGTTTTTTTATGTAATCACTATCATCTCGGCAAAAAATTGCGGATGTACTGATTAATATAAAAAGTATTGATGTAAACAAATTCATGGTGAAGTATTTACCCTTGATTCTAAAGCTGATATCATCTCAGTGATACCTTGGATAGATGGATCCAGCTTCTCAGCTTTTTGATAATTTTCCAATGCAGTTTTGTCATCACTGGTTAAAAAATACAGTGAACCAAGCTGAGCATATATAATGGGTATTTCCGGAGTAAGTTCTTTTGCCAGGTTTACTTTGTTAATGGCTTCAGTGAAATTTCCCTTTCGGGACAATATAAGACTTTCATTTATCAAACTAGTAGATTGTTGTGCATTTGAAAGATTTACACGACCGGAAGATTCAAACCATGCAATATCAATATATACAGCATCCATTGAGTCTTTCAGTGTAGATTGTTCCTTTTTAAGTGATTTGATGGTTTTTTCATCTTCTGCTGATCCCAACATTTCCAACCTGTGTAAAATATTCCGGAGTTTTTCTTCCTTTGCCTGTAACTTTTCCAGCATAGTCACTTCATGAGATAATAATTGGACCATACTTTCATATTTCACAGTTTTTGAATGCCGTTTGAATGAATCCTTCAAATATTTATGATAATTTTTTCTCATATCCGTAATATTTTCTTCCAGCATATCAATATCTTTTTTTAGTCGATTAAGATTACTGGTTCTCTTTTCTAAATCTTCGTTCAATTTTTCTGAAATCTGAATCTCATTGCTTTCCAATTTTGCACTGAACCTATCCAGGCGTGCTTTTTGAATTATTCCAGAACATCCAAGTATTAACGGAGTAATTATACAGACTAAAAGGAGGGATTTGTTGTTTTTCGTAGCCATCACTAATCCAAAGCGGTGATTTTAAGGATACTTTCTCCAATTTTCTTTCGGGACTCTTCAATCGTACGGGGATCACCACCCTCAAGTAGTGCAATCTTTCTCTTTACTGCATTTTTACCAGACTCGGATAACGAGTGTAGAAACTTTTGAGAAATTGCTTCGTCACAATCCACAAGTGCATAAGAAAGCGTATTAGTATCAACTTCATTCAATAATTTATCAATTTTCTCGTCATTCATATTCATAACATCACTGAAGTATCCAATATTTGATCTGATGTTTTCCGATATAGTTTTATTGGTTTGTGCAATTGAAAATATTATACTTTCTGAATCTTCCTGATTCATTTGATTCAGAATATTGGTTAAGATGTTCACCCCATCCAAGGGAGCAAAATCCGGTTTCAGTAATTCCATCACTTTATCCCTGAACTGTTTCCTGACTGATTGGAGTATTTCTTTGGAAGTTCCTTCCATTGTTGCCATATGCTGTGCAATTTTAAGTCTGGTATCAATATCGATTGACGACAAAATTTGTGCTGCTGTTTTGGGATCAAGATAACTGAGTGCAATTGCACTGCTGCCCGGATTTTCTTCATTGAGTACCCTTGCAGCAAGATCGTTATCAAGAGCAGAAAGAAAATCGAAAGGATTTTTCTGGTATAACTCCAAATCGGTGGATTCAGAAATTGCCTCTTTCACGGATGATGTAACTGGTTCTGCTATATTGCTGATAGCTTCTATTATATCACTTCCAACTTCTCTGAAAACTGCCTCAAGGGTTCCGTCAGTACCTGCATTGACTGGTTGAACCGGAGCCTCTGACACAGGAGTTTCAACTACAGGCTCAGGCACTTCAGGTTCAGGAATGATCTGTTCAATATCTTCTGACGATTCTTCCAATGCGAGGGCACTGCCGGATAATCCTTCTTCCAGAGTTAAACGAACTGCATCCTGCCCTTCCAGTTGAGATTGAGTGAATTCAATAAACCGATTATAAATTTTGTTAATAAACCAAACAAGAACGAGTAATCCGATGAGCATAATTGCTCCAATGATCAACCCACCTTGATTTGTAATTGATTCCTCAGAAGAAACTTCCGGGGTTTCAATATTTATTATAGGTGGTTCTAAGAAAGGTGATTGATAAAGATTTGCACGGTTTATTTTCAGATTATTCTTTATTTTTTTATAAAGAACATGATTTTTAATTACAGTTGTTGCAACAGATACAAGAGAATCTGACAAGCTCTCATCAAGTGTTAACACAACATCAAGGGAACCGACTTTTTCTGTGGGAGTTTCCTTTTCTACAGTAATTTCTTCTGGAATAGTTTCAATACTGATACCCAACCCCGGTAAAAAATCAATAGGGATTCCTGTTGGTAAATCAGGTGTAGTAACCGATTTTTCAGTTATTGCATGAATTTCGATATGAAAATATTCAGGTCCAAGTATAGAGTTCAAGGCAGCAGAATATCTCTGTTCATATTTACTTTCCAAGTCAAGAATGGGCATAGAAATTTCACTGCCCCAGAGAAAACAGACCGATAAAATAGAGATTTTTATCAATGTATTTTTAATATGTAGCATATTATTCCCATATATTTACTATTTTCGACAGTCAATTAACTTATTTATACTCCTGACAATATAAACAAAAATAGTTTTTAAACCCCACAAGTATTTATTTCATTTTTAGACATGAAAAAAAATGGTTATTTTATTTATTTAAACCTCGATTTCGGTAAAACACAATTATTAGAGTGACAAAAATTAAACAAAATAGAAGTCTCCCTCTATAAAATATATAACTATTTGCGGTCATAACAACATCAGTATCCATAAAATTCTGAAGGTTAAATTCCCAGAAAAGAGTATCTCCGGAAAGGGAATCTGCATTAAAACTATTTAATTTTCCTGGTATAGACACCTGATATTTAAACTGATCATCCATCAAATCCAGTGTAATTTTTGCTTCACTTTCAAATTTGTAAAATATGGAATCAATTTTACCTTCGGTTGATGGTGTACCATCCTTTAAAATTTTTAATCCTTCTTTACGATAATAGTCCATATTTACAAATAATATTGAATCTGATAATATCATGATATTACCATTTAACCACGAAGTTAATTCATTTTTCAATATGGGGTATTTATTAAACCCCGGATTTACCGCATCAAGCGTCATGTTCAACAGAGATGAAAAAGATTCTTTAATCCATCCTTCCGGTGGATTGTCCGGATTCAGAATAAATTCTCCAAGTTTAGGATATCTTGAAGTAACTTCTCTATTTTTGAAAATACAATTAAAATGAAACCTGGTAAATATAAAATAATTATCCATTCCAATATCCGTTGGATGCTTTAGTAATGAATAATATGGTATGGTATCACTGTCAAAAAAACTATCTGGAAACCTCTCATTTTTTTCAAATTTCTTTTGGGAAGAAAAAATGTATGAATTTTCATGTTCAACAAAATTTGAAATAATATTCCATCCATTACTTCTGGGTACAGAAAAGTCTGAATTGGTGAGGTCTTCCAAATCACCTTTCCCATTATATTGAAATGTATAATCTCCATTTGAAGAAACAGAAATGAAAAATAAATGTTCGACACACCCTTGCCCTAATAATATAATTGATATAAAGACTAATAATTGTTTTTTTATTACAGTATATGGATTCATTTTTTATCGTATAATGGTTGGGAAAATACATTAGTTTTTCATACAATTGTTAAGAGAAAATTGAAAGAATTAAGATTAGTATAAATGATCTCTATTACCTTCATTGAGGAATTAAAAAAAAGTTTTCATCCAGACAGCATAATTTTACACCATGATGAATTAAAATTATACGCATCTGACGGACTTCAACTGAATGCAACTATACCTGGTTTGGTCATTCTACCGGAAACTACAGAACAGGTTATTCAAATTATAAAACTTTGCAATGTTTTCAAAATTCCATTTACAGCCAGGGGTGCCGGAACCGGATTAAGCGGAGGAGCAGTCTCTGATGGTGGTGTAATTATTCAGCTCAGTAAGATGAATAATATTTTAGAATTAGATATACCCAACCGTATTGCTGTCGTTCAGCCAGGGGTTGTTAATATGCATCTTTCTCAGGTCGTCAGGGAATACGGATTGCATTTTGCACCTGATCCATCCAGCCAGATTGTCAGCACAATTGGAGGGAATACAGCAGAAAATGCCGGAGGACCCCACACTCTTAAATATGGTGTCACAACACATCATATTTTAGGACAGAAAATAGTATTACCGAATGGTTCTACCGTTGCATTTGGTAACAAATTACGCTATCAGAATGGATTTGATTTTTCCAGTTTGTTCACAGGATCTGAAGGAACGTTGGGTATTACGACAGAGATCACTGTTGAACTTACTCCGATACCTGAAACTGCTGTAACTTTTTTAATGTTGTTTTCACACACACACAAAGCTACTGACATGGTTTCTGATATACTCAAATCAGGAATTATTCCTGCTGCGCTTGAATTTATGGATAATCTGTGTATTCGTGCAGTTGAAAAGAAAATGAGAGCAGGATATCCAATAAATGCTGAGGCAGTACTGTTGATTGAACTTGATGGAGAAATTGAGAAAGTAAAAGAAGAATCAAACCTCCTAATAAAAATAGCCAGTAAGTATGTTTCAGATAAACCTTTGAAAGCTGATGATAAAGTTCAAAGGGAAAAATTATGGAAAGGCAGGAAGCATGCAGCCGGTGCAATGGGATTATTAGCTCCTGCATATTATACGAATGATGGTGTGGTACCAAGACATCGTTTGACAGATTTATTACAGGAAATATATACAATTGGGGATAAATTTAAATTACAAATTGCAAATCTTTGTCATGCAGGTGATGGAAATATCCATCCATTAATATTATATGATCCTGGAATAAAGTCCCAGTTAGTATCTGTAATCGATTGTTCTACAGAGATTCTTCAGCTCTGTCTTGATTTTGGCGGTTCATTGACAGGTGAACATGGTATAGGAACAGAAAAAAAGAACCTTATACCGAGAATGTTTAATCCAATTCAACTAAAAATTATGAGGGAAATTAAAAGAATTTTCGATCCGGACAACCTCAATAATCCGGGAAAAATATTTCCAACTAAGGGAAGCTGTGGTGAGCTGAATATATTAAATGGATACTCAGAGTTATGAGTAATCCCGTCATTACCCATCAACCTGCCAATCTGACTGCAACAGTTTCCGGAGATGGAAATGTAAATGAAATTCAGGAAATTTTATCAGAAAAAAATCAAATGATTCCAATTGGTCCCTTTGATAAAGATGTTACCATTATGGATGCTGTAAATTTTAATTTGATTGGAACCTATTCCCATTATTTCGGAACAATTAAGAAATGGTTATTGAACACTGAATTAGAAACCGGCCATGGAACAATCCAATCTGGTTCCGATGTAATGAAAAATGTTGCTGGATATGACCTTACAAGAATTTTGATCGGAGCACAAGGTTCACTGGGAAAAATTAAATTTGCTGTTTTTAAATTATATCCTGTTTCCCAAAAAATAAAATCATTTATTTCTACAGAGATGCGGTTGAGTGAAACTATTGAATTCAGTAAAACTAACCAATGCTCAGGACTGCAAATAATTACCAGAAATAAGTCTGTAACTCTAAATGTAAATTCAGAAAAAATTCCCGGGCAAGAGTTCAGAGAAGTAGGATTACAAGAAAACACCAATTTTCAATATGGAATTAGAATTGTATTATTGCCATCGGAAGTTGAGTCATTTCTTCTAAAAGTTGAGAAATATTTGTCTGATTTTAGGATTTTTCCAAAATTAGGTATGGTGGATATTGTAATACATGATCAATTAAATACTGAAATGATTTTCGAGAATCTTAAAAACAGCCAATACAATATTTTCAGATTTCAAAATGGAAAACCAATCCCCCAGGTTTGTGAGCATATTGAATACATACAATCAATGAAACAGATTTTTGATCCAAAAAATAGATATCCGATCTACAATACTTGCAGATGAATGAGATTTTCAACAAACTTGATGATTGTGTTCATTGTGGATTATGTTTGTCTGATTGTCCAACTTATTTGACAACTGGCTTAGAATCTGAAAGTCCGCGTGGAAGATTGATGATCATGAAAATGGTTCACAAAAGGAATGAAAAAATATCGGCATATAGACATTTAGATACCTGCTTGGATTGTAGAGGTTGTGTGTCTGCCTGTCCATCAGGAGTAGAGTATGATTTAGTGTTGGATGAAACCAGAAAAAAATACGGATTCAGTTATACAAATAGTAAAACTATTCCAAAATTCCTCATCAAATTAGTAACCTCTAAATATGGAATGAAATTCATTCACAAATTTCTATGGATTTTACAAATTCTTCAAATAAAAGAAATCCTCACAAAAATTGCTCATCCCATATTTAATAATTTGAAAGGTATACCAAAATTGCAATGGAACTCGTTTTCAGAAAACACACCATTGGTCTTACCGGCAATAGGCAAAAAAAGGGGAGATGTTGCTTTTTTTTATGGATGTATAATGGATGGTTTCTTTGGAAATGTTCATGAAGCGACCACCAAAATATTACAATGGAATGGATTTGAAGTACACATCCCCAAAAACCAGGTGTGCTGTGGTGCATTGGATCATCACCTTGGGAATAGACTAAATATGGAAATCAATCATTTAAAAAACCAGAAAGTTTTTTCAAAATATGATACTGTAATTACAAATTCTGCAGGTTGTGGAGCTGAGTTGAAATCTGTTGATTCAACTGAATTTGTTACAAAAGTCAAGGATTTTACAGAAATTTTGTGTGAAATTGACATGAAAATACCCCATACAAATTTTGTAAATGAAGAAATATTTTATGATGCTCCATGTCATTTGGTTCACGCTCAAAAAATTAACGATAATCCAAAAAAAATATTAAAACAAATGGGATTTAATATTGTGGAGAATTTTGACGAAAATCTTTGTTGTGGTGCAGCAGGGAGTTATGTGTTTTCAGAACCCGGACATTCTGAAGAAATTTTACAAAGAAAAATAAATACTATCGGGAATTTTTCAAATATCAATTCAATAGTTACAGCAAATCCTGGTTGTCAACTACAATTGGAAAAGGGGTGTAAAAATAATAATTTAAAAATTCCTGTCTTACATATTTCTGAAATCCTGTATAAAAAATATAAGGAAGACAAAAATTTTTCCAATGTGTTCAAAGATAATTGATTTTATTAGAGAATTGGTAGAATGTAAATTTAATCAGGTTTATGTACAAGGAAATCACACAAGTTGATTAACGAATTTCTACGGAATTTACTGTATTGGTTTCAACAGAAGCGATGGCTTCTTGCAATAATTTTTGTTGGTGCTGCAATGTATTGGCTTCCATATCCAACCTCAATTTCAGAGAGCGGTTACCGGACATTAATCATCATGGTAATAGTGATACTGATGATCATAACAGAACCTTTACCGCTGCCTGCAATCGCATTGTTGATAGCTGTATTAGAAGTATCCTTTCGAATTGCAAATCCATCTGATGTAGCAGATTCATTTATGAGTGATGCCGTATTTTTTATCATGGGATCATTGATGATGGCTGTGGCAATTGTTCACCAAGGACTCAGCAGCAGGCTTGCTTTGGGAATAATACAGATTACAGGAAACAAAGTTCAGAATATTGTAATTGGATTTACATCTATCTCAGCACTTCTTGCATCCTTTATCGGAGAACATACTGTAGTAGCCATGATGTTGCCTATGGGATTGACCTTGATAAAATTTGCATCTGGAAGGAAAAAAATACCAAATCTGACAGTATTACTTCTCTTTTCCATAGCCTACGGTGCAACTGTGGGAAGCGTAGGAACTCCATCAGGCGGTGCGCGAAACGCAATTATGATAGAATATTGGAGATCTCTAACAGAAGCCGGAATTACATTGTCCTATTTCCAATGGATGATTCTTGCATATCCAATGGTTGTTATTGGCATAATTTACACAACTTGGATATTGCTGAAAGTATTTAAACCTGAATATAAAATTCTTGATACTGCAGTCAGAAAACTAAGAATTCAGGTTGCAAGAAAAGGTACTATTACTGGTAATGAAATTTTCACCATTATCATTTTTTCCATAACGTTGATCTGCTGGATATTTCTGAATGAAAAGTTTGGAATGGGCATTATTGCTATTGGCGGAGCATTTCTGTATCTGGCATCAGGGCTGGTAGAATGGAATGAAGTTAGCAGAGGAACTAATTGGGGGGTCATTCTCCTATTCGCCGGTACAATTTCACTTGGTGTCCAAATGAAAAGCACTGGTGTTGCTGCCTGGATAGGTGAATCTGTAATCGTATTAATGGGTGGTGTTATTGATCAAATTGAACAAGCAAGATATCTTTTCTCAATTTTTCTTACTGCTTTCTTTTCAAATATCATGAGTTCCAGCGGAACTATGGCTGTATTCAGTCCAATCGTATTGAGTATGGGAGGTCATCCGCTATTTATGGGGATGTCAGCAGTAATTGCATCCGCATTTGGATATTTTTCCGCTGTTGCAGCACCAGCATGTATGATCATATATTCTTCAGGGATGGTGAAAATATCCGACTTTTTAAAAGCCGGATGGAGAATGGGATTGGCATCTTTGGTAACATTAATTTGTATAATTTTATTTTACTGGCCATTTATGATCCGGTTTACAAACTTCAAATAGGAGTAGAGTTTTTATGCGATTTCTGATAGCAATCAAAGATAGAAGCAATGAATCAAAAAACATCCTGCATATAGGAATGACAATTGCAAATGCATTTAATGCAGATATTTCGGTTATTTACGTCGGTTGGAAAGTTCGTGGTATGAATGAAAAAGATGTGGCACTGGCAAGGGATTCTCTCGCTGACTGGGATATTTTCCATCCGGGAATAGAAGTACTGGAATGGGCATTTAATTCACTCAAGGAATTGGGATTTTTAAAAGAAAGTGAAATTGAATTCAATCCAAAAAATCTGATACAGGAAAAAGAAAGATTTCGAATGGTTTTACCTCGAATGACGGGGAATAAAATTCGGTTAATTCTCAGAGAAGGTGCTCTGTTGCAGGAATTAAAAAAGGAATCGGAATACAGGGATTATGAACTTGCAATAGTTGGGTATTCCAACGATAAGCGGATCGTCAGGAAGATTATTCAGTTTCTCGACACAAGTATTTTTATAGTGAATAATTTACATCCCACAAAAAAATACAAACTTCTCTTGTGTGTTGATGATTCAACAGCAACAAAAAGGGCAGTAATTTTTGGAGCAATAATTTCAGGACAGTATGGTTCTCATATCGAAGCACTAACGGTTAGTAAATCAGGTAAATTTAAAAAGGGGTATAAAAATGCTGCAAGATGGGCTAAAAAATATTTATCAATTAAAAAAATAACATATGATTCTAAAATGCTGAAGGGAAATCCCGTAGATGTAATTATCAGAGAAGGGGGAACTGATCATATTGTTATCATGGGTAAATCTTCAAAAAATGAATTATTAAAATATATATTCGGAAGCAAACCAATACAAACAGCATTAAAAGCAGAATGTCCTGTTCTGATTGTTAAAAATAATTCCTGATAATTATTGTTTGGCTCTTTTTAATAGAAATAAATTTCGTGCTCTGTTAGAAATTAATCTCCACTAATTTGGCCCGTTCGTCTAGTGGTTAGGACTCAGGGTTTTCATCCCTGCAACAGGGGTTCGATTCCCCTACGGGCTACAGATAATTTGTTAATATTCAATTATCAATTATTTGATTCCCGGAAATTTTTATTAATAAAAAAAAATTTCAAAATCCCGCTAAACTTTCCACTAAATTTATTTTCTTGGATTCTGATTAATTATTAATGTTTATAAATTTTATTACTCAAAAAATATTCCGTATAAATTGAAATTAAAGCGATTGTTAACTATAGTTCCATTTGCAGTATTTCTATTTGGTACAACTTCTGATTGTTCAAAGGTAGGATTAGTGCTATCGGGTGGTGGTGCAAGAGGATTTGCTCATATAGGTACATTAAAGATGCTGGATTCCCTGGACATAAAAGTGGATTATATTGTTGGTACTAGTATGGGAGCAGTTGTAGGTGCATTATATGCTACCGGTAATTCAGGAAAAGAAATCGAAAAATTAGCATTTGACCTTGATTGGAATGAACTCCTAACCGATACCCCCGAACGTCAGGATTTACCACATTTCCAGAAAAAAGACACAGGAAAATACCAATTAGAGTTCGGTATTGATGGTGTAAAACCTGTTACCCCCATCGGGTATATTCATGGACAAAAAGTACTGCTTGTATTGTCCAGGCTTTTTGGTGAGTACGAACAAGCACTAAGCTTTGATGATTTTCCAATACCATTTAGATGTATTGCTACAGATATAGTTACAGGAAATGAAATTATATTCAGTGACGGATCCTTAACGGAAGCAGTCAGGTCTTCCCTTACAGTTCCTACAATTTTCAGCCCGGTTACTATTGGAGATTCACTTCTTGTTGATGGGGGATTATTGAACAATCTACCTACTGATGTTGCTATCAATCTGGGTGCAGACATAATAATTGCAGTAGATGCCGGTACACCGAGGAAATCCAGGAAACAGTTAAAAAATGCGATGGATGTATTAGAACAGGTTATCAGTATTCAGGAATATACTCGCGAGGAAGAAAATGCAAAACTGGCTGATTTCCTGATACGACCCAAATTGGATGGATTCAGATCAGTTAATTTCAACAGAACCAAATTAAAAACAATTAATAATTTAGGGCATATTGCCGCCTTAGAAAATATTGAATTGTTTCATGAATTAAAAAATGTAAGCTTTTGTGATAATGATATTGATTTAATTTCAGAAAATGTTGAGAACAGAAAAATTTCCAAAACAATTTCTTCAATAGAATTTGTCGGGAACAGAAAATTCAAGGATGGTTTTTTGAAACAAAATCTGGGTGTTGAAATCGGTGATGTATTTAACTCTGTAGATCTACAGGACCGTATCATGCAATTGTATAGTCTGGGATATTTTACAACTATCTATTTCACAATTAATCCAGAATCTCATGACAAGATTGGATTAGTAATTAAAGTAAAAGAAAATCTATCAAATAAGATGAGATTAGGCATTCAATGGGATAAAGAATTGGAATTAATTGCAGTAATTGATTTCCAGTTATCCGACTTATTGATATCAGGATTACGGCTGGAACACCAGTTCCAATTCGTCGGATTACGAAAAAATACAATGAATCTGTTTTATCCCAGCAGAACAATGGATTTTCCTATTTATCCATTTATCCGAGTATATGATTTGAAGATTCCCTTTGAACAATATAATAAAGATGGTACTATCAATAGATATACATATCAATCCCAAATGGCAGGTGCAGGTGTAGGGCTCCAACTGAAAAATAAATGGTTCGTCGAATCTGAATATGTTAAGGAAATTGTAAATATAGAATCAGATATTCCATCATCCGAAACAGATGAATCACTATTTACAAATGAACCAGTTAACAAAATATTTGTTTCTTCCAAACTGGATCTGTTAGATGATATATTGTTACCAAGAACAGGGAATCTCCTTTCCGTTAATTTTGAATACAGTGGTCAATTGACAGGTTCAGTTCTTGAGTATTCTTGGTTAGAAATTTATTCAGACTTGTTTTACACGGTGAACGACCATACCTTCAGATTAAAAAATTACTATTCAAATTTTACCAATCTTTCTTTTCCCTATTTATTTCATTATTCTGATACCAGAAACAGATCATTCAGTTTTTCCGATAATCAATTATTTGGTATCAATAGTATTTTGAATCAATTCGAATACAGATATGAATATAAAAAGGATATATTTTTCAAAATCTTATTAAATGATGTGATGTACAGTGAATCGGATGATGCAGAATTTGATAAACATTCAATTGGATATGGTTTTGGTGTAACTCTTATATCTCCATTAGGACCGATGGAATTAGTATTGAGTTGGGGAGATAAAAGTGTATATAATCAGGATGAATTTCAATATCATTTTAAATTTAACGCTGGATATAAATTTTGACAATCCTAACGGTTCTTTCATGTTATAGAGTGGTCACTATTTATTCAGAATTGAGCTTTTAAAATATGGGAGCATTCATCAAAGCAGTCAAAGTTGTTATTGCCCTAATGACTTACCGAGATCGAAGTTCTAAAAAGGTGACTATAATTGACAGAACGTATACCGGTGAAAATGACGAAAATATTCCGATTAAAATTTTTAAACCTAAAGGAAAAAGTACTCATAATCTTGTGATTTATCCTGGAGCATCACCCTTTGGGGAAGAACATCCCGGAATGATCATGTTAGGCAGTGTATTATCTTTTGCAGGATTTACTATTTATATGCCCAGAATCCCTTTATTGAAAGAATTGAAAATCAATAATGATATTGTACAATCATTACATCATTTTTATAACTGGTTATTACTGAAAGAAGGACTAAATCATCAGAACATTTCACTTGTTGGGATGAGTTTCAGTGGTGCAATGGTTTTAAAGGCATCATTTCAAAATTCAATGATCAAAAATCCACCTAAATCAATTTTTGTTTATGGCACATATTATGATTTTGACTCTTCTGTTGAATTTCTTAAAACTGGAAAAGTTACAGTTAATGGATCCGAAATACAGATTACTCCTCATCCCTGGGGATTAGTGGTACTTTTTCATAACTATCTACCCTTTGTAGATATTGGCTACGATACGTCAGATATTCAAAGAATCATTTCTTTAAGGGTCAGGGATAAGGAGAAACAAGCCATATCTGAGAGTAAAAATTTACCGAAAACCCCCCAAGATATAATTACCAATATTTTATCGGGAACACCAAATGAAGAAGTTTCCAGAATTATCCAGATTTTCAGGAAAGAAATGAAAAAAGAATACCAATCCCTTTCTCCACGTTATTGGCATCATAAAATTCGGAGTAAAGTGTTTATTTTTCATGGTGCCAATGATTCTATGATACCTTTTACAGAATCAATATTACTCAGTGAAAAAATTCAAAATAGTGAATTATTTATCTCTCACATCTATGAACATCGCGAGATTTCTACAAATAAAGGTTATTTATTCAAGCTGAAAGAAGTTTGGAAAATGATTAAATTCTTCCAGAAATTTATTCAATATAATGAAAATTAAATCATTTTTAGGCGGATTTGATAAAAATTTCAGTTATCTGATATGGTGTCGTAAATCGGGATATGCTGCAGTTGTGGACCCGGCAGTGAAGCCGGATTCGATGATTGATATGGTTTTGGAAAAATCATTGAAATTAGAGAAAATATTGGTTACCCATACCCATGGGGACCATATTGCGTACTTGGGAGAATGGAAAAATATATTTCCACAGGCAGTGGTTGAAGGTCATACACAACCACCACAATTAAACAATTTAAAATTCCGAAAATTAGATCATGGTCAAGTGGTAACTATTGGAAGACATTTGTTTACAGCATTATTTACTCCCGGACATTATAAAGACAGTATTTGTTACTGGAGTAAGGATTCTAATTGTATTTTTACCGGTGATACAGTATTTGTAGGGAGGACAGGGCGAACCATCAGTGCTGGTAGTAATATCAATGAATTATACAACAGCGTTTATAAGATTTTATTAAAATTACCAGGAGAAACTATCATTTACCCCGGGCATCATTATGGTCATTCCCCAACAACTACATTTAAGGAAAATATTAGGTTTTCTCCATTTTTCAGATGTAAGTCAAAATCTGAATTCCTAACTGTTATGGAAAATTTTGAGAAAAGCCGCCTTCAGGGAAAATAAGATTGAACTCTGCATTCCACTTAACAATCAGATAATCATATGAAATTATACAGCCTGAAATCAATTCTCCTCCTTTTAATCTGTAATTTATTTTCTCAACAACCCATTGTGAAACAGTATTCTATGCACGATGGATTTATCGGAGGTGCTGTTAACCATATTTTTACTGACCAACATAATCAAATCTGGATTTGTACTTCCAATGGAGTAAGTATATTTGATTCCAAAAATTTTTCAAATTTAAATGTAAATAATTTACTTCCGGGAGCAGAAGTCAGCTATGGAATGGAAGATTCCAATAATAATATTTGGTTGGGAACATCAAAAGGCATCATTAAAATATCAGATACCGAAGTTGATACATTTCATTTTAATTTACCAGGTAACAGGGTTTTCACTGGTGTTGAATGGAATAACCAGATTTGGTTTGGTACAAACAATGGATTTGAAGTATTTCGGTTTGCTTCAGAAGATTTGGTTATTCCAATGGTTGATTACGAAATTCAGAATGTACAATCACTTTTTGTAGATTCAACGAACAGACTCTGGATTGGCACAGATAGAGGAATATGGCTGATGAATGTTGGACAGGAAGAAGAACAAGTCAATCTTCCTCAAATGAATGCTGATGTGAAAGAAATTTATGAAATTGATGATACACTCCAAATTCATCTAACTGAGGGAAAAACAATTTCTATTCATTTATCGGATATTTCCTCTAACCAAGAATTCATAGAAAATAAAATTCAGACAGGTTCATTTAATTGGGGAGTGGCTACCTACCGTCATCCGAAATTTGGTATAATTTCTTCTGACCTGCAACATATACAACTCTCACAGTCCAATACCCTTGATGGATTTCATTATAGCTTGCCTTTTTCAAATATTTATTCAGTTTTTATTGACAGATCAGGGAATTATTGGTTTGGTGGTGAAAATACTTTACATCTGATTACATCATTGGAAATAGTAATGTATCCAAAGTCAGAGATTTACAATATTTTAGATACAGTTACTGTGGTGCAAACTATTGATTCAAAAATATTCGCTGCCGGTACAGGTATTACGGCAAACTGCTTGGTTTATTTTGGGAATAGTTGGAGGGTAATAGACAATTGTCCGGAAAATATTACCGATATTGTACATATTCCATCTTATGGATGGATATTAAAATCCAGAAATGTAATGAGCGGAAAATTAAATACTGAATCGTGGAAAATTGAGAAACTGCCTGAGATAGGTTCAATAGAGAAACAAATTATCTTATTTGCCGAAAATCCATATACACAGGATTTATTAATATTAACTGAAAATGAGTTGATTTATACTACAACTGCCGATTCACAGAAATATATTGTACAAGCCAAAAGTGAAATCACTGACATTATTTTCACGAATTACAATTTTTTCATTATTGGACCAAACCAAATTTACCGGTTAGACAAAGAGAAATATGTATTAATCCCTATGAAAGATTTTGGAAATCAGGTGATCCGGGATTATACGATTAATGAGAATGATGAGTTTTATTTGCTCACAGATCATGTTCTATACCTTTTGACCTCAGATATTAAATTGAAAAAGCTCGATCTTCTGGAATTGAATACTGGTTATTTTCAGGCGTTAGTACCAATGGAAAATTTTATATGTGTTATATCTCAAACCAAAATTGTCAATTATCATAATGGAACCTCTTCAATCTATAATTTGTCACCTGAGTTAATTTTAGACCCAAAGGCATTTGTGATACATAATGATCTCCATATTCTTGAAAAAAACAGAGAATTCAGGATATTGGAAAGGTCTGAAAATGTAATTCAAAATCCTCTAATTTTAACGTCGAAAATTTTGGATGGAACCCAATTAAATGATGGAGAATCAATTACAATTAATAACAACAGTATTTCTTTTCATTTTATTATTCCTGATTTTAAAAACAGTGAGGAGATACAATATGAGTATAGATTGATTGGATCAAATGATCAAAGTTTTACAAAAACCAGAGAAAACACAATTAGGTATTCAAATCTACCTATTGGAGAATATTCATTTGAAGTACGGAAATTCACCCATAATCCACAGGATTTAAACACATCCTATTATCTGAGTTTTTTAATAATTGATCCGCTTCACCAACAGGAATTAATTATTTTAACATCCCTGGGTTTAGGAGTAATAATTTCGTTATTTGTTGTGGTAACTATTATTAGAGGTAGAAATAAAACTAAAAGAATTCCCGGTGCATCAAATATTTCAGTGAAAATTTTTGATAACTTTAGAGTAAAAGTGAATAACAAACTCATTACGGAAGATCAATGGAAGGGTAAACTTACTAGAAAAATTCTGTTTTTCCTGATTTTAAAATCCTACAATAAAGAAACAGGTGTTCCAATTACGGAATTTGAATCACATTTCTGGAGGCAGGGTAGTGAAGAATCCATTCAAAACCGTAAATATGTAGCATTAACCAGATTAAAAAGTGCACTGGGGTTAGAAAAGGAAAAGATAATTGTGAAAAGAGACAATCTGTACATTTTAAATTGGAATGGACTCAATATCAAAACAGATATTAACGAATTTTCTGAATTAACAAAGGAGTTTGGAGATATAAATGATTCAAAAAAACATAGTAGAAGGTTAAGTAATTTCAAAAAAGCAATTCAACTTTACAGCAATGGAATAACATCTGAATTCAATGAAGATTGGATCGAAGATATTCGTATAAAATTTCAATCCAAATCTCGGGAAATTGCATTAGAATTACTGAAATTTTATATTGAAAAGAAAAATTATAGGGAGATATTGTGGATTTCCAGGAAAATGCTGGATTGGGATTATTTGGATGAAAGGGCTGCTCAGGCAGAAATTTCTGCACTAATTAGCACCGGTCAGTATAACATTGGTAAGGATAGATTTCAGAGTTTTAACAATATTTTTTACAACGAGGTCGGTGAGGAATCCAATCTCAAATTGGAAAAATATTGAGAAATTTACATAAATTTTGTGAAATTACAGGAATTTTATCACGAATTCTCCATCAGAGTTACTAATATACCGAGGGAAAACCCCTGAAATTGCCAGATTTTCACAGTTTTTTTTGAATAAATACGAAAAAAGCTTGGTTTCCTCGACGGGAAATTCATAGAATTAATCATCATAACTTAAATTTTTTCAATCAACAAACTAGGAGGTTTAACAAAATGGCTGAAAAAGTAGCAACAACAGGTGTAAGTAAAGAAAAAGGATATCTGTATTACCTTGGTAAAGATGGTAATGTTTGGAGATCCCAAATGGCTCGCGGCGACAAAAAAGGCGGAAGCGCAGAAAAAGTAGCAACTGCAAATGTATCCCGTGAATCAGGGTATTTATACTTCATCGATAAAGATGGTGATGTTTCCCGTGCTAAAATGGCGAGAGGAAAAGGTTAATTCATCAGATTAGGTATTTGAAAAAAAAGCCCTGCTATTTATCGGGGCTTTTTTGTATTATGAAATTTTTCAGAACTATTCAACCAGTCATTATTATTTTTCCTATTATCTGTTTATCAGACGCTATTGAATTAACTAGTGTAGAGATAACTGGAAACCGTAAATCCAAAGATAAAATTATTATGAGAGAAATCCACCATAATATTCCGGGAGAATTTGACAGCACAATGGCACGTGACGACAGAAATCGTATTTATAATTTGGGATTGTTTTCCACCGTAAAAATTTTCCCTGAGGATTCTACATATGTAATTTCTGTAGTTGAATCACCAGGAATAATTCCATTTCCGATCATAGATTATGAAGAAGCCAAAGGTAAAGATGGTTGGACAGTAGGTGGCGGAATTGCAATGCTTAATTTTCGAGGTTTAAATGAAAGAGTTTCTTTGGGATATGCAATAGGTGCATACAAGTTTTATTTTCTTAGATTTCAAGATCCTTGGATTACAGAAGATCATGTATCTATTACTGGTGATATAGGTAATTTTGTGAATTCCAATGCAGTGTATAATTTTAATAAGAAACTAAAATATTTGAAAGGTGAGGTTGGGTTCTATTTAAATCTACAAAACAGGATTAAGGTGACCGTTGGATTCGAAGAATTAGATCTTACTGTTAATGAAAATTCAGGGAATACAGAACCAACACCGTTAAATGAATTTGACAGTTATCGATATATTTTCACAGGGATTAATTATACAAATGATACTCGGGACATTTACAATGATCCTACTCAGGGATTGTTATGGTATAACCAGATATTTTATTCAAAAGGATTCGAAGAAATCAGCTCTTTTCTGGATTATAGTTTTACATTCAATACATACAAATTATTAAATGATTGGAAAATTGAACCGGTGATTTGCCTGTCGTTTCAGGGAGAAATAAAAACAGGAAAAGATTTACCAATATTTGAAAGGAATTATCTGGGAGGTGAAGGATTGGTAAGAGGTTATTCACCCGTTCCTAAAGAAAATCCTATACCGGCCTCCAATAAAATAGAAGTAGAGGATTATCTTTTTGTGTCCGTTCAGAACCAATTTACTTTGATACAGAAATCAGATTATGGTGGTATTGAGTTTGGGATGGATGGTGTAATATTTACAGATTATGGAACAGGTTCATTAAATACACAGCAAATCAGTTTGGAGAATGGTATTGTAGGATTTGGATTGGGTATCAGGCTGTTTTTATCCGGAATAGATTATATCGGCGTGGATATGGGTTTTAATCCATATTCAACCGTACCCAGAATTCATTTGAGCAGTTTTAAAAGGATCTAATTTGTACGTCTTTTGAAAATCATTATCTTTTCAAATTGATTTTCATTTCCTTTTAACATTCTGATAATATTACTTCGGTGTGTAAAAATAAGAAATACCATTAGTGCCAAAGATATCTCATCCAGATACGGATTAACATTTTCCGGTGGAAAGAAATTTGCTGTAATTGCAACAGTTATACCTGCCAGCATAGTTCCCAATCCTACATACCCTGATAAAATAAGAATCAGTATCCATACACCGATAGCCGGAACCAATGTCTGTGGAAATACTGATATCATCATGCCAATAGCTGTACCTGCACCTTTACCTCCCCTAAATTTATGGAAAACCGGATAACAATGCCCAAGCACTGCTGCACAACCGCATAGCAGTGGTAACAATTCAGGCTGTATGAAATCTTGAATTCCTAAAAAACTAATCTTTGAAAAATATTGGGTTGCAACGAATCCTTTACCTATATCAACAATTATCACTGGTAGTGCAAATAAAAAACCTTGTGTACGAAAAGCGTTTGTTCCCCCGGCATTTCCACTTCCCATTGATCGGATGTCAATATTTCTAAATTTTCCAACCAGAATGCTGCCAGATACTGACCCTAATAAATAACTTGCAAGAATGATTATTAAAGATGTTATCATTAATTATTTCCTCCCAGAGTTTTTGGTTTTATTGATTCATATTCCTGAACTCCAACAACTAACGAACCAGGACCAGCATGTACTCCAAGAGCAGTTCCACAATCCAGCAAATAAGATGTATGTATATTTGATAATTTTTCATTGAGAATATTCAATAAAGACTGCCCCCTTTCTTTACAATTACAATGGGTGACGACTACACGATATTTTTTCTCAAAATCCAATCTCCTTATAATGGCATTTGCCATTCTGAGTGCAAACTTCGATTTTCCCCAAAATGCCCCCTCTAATTTAATTTTTCCATCACCTGCTGTAGATAGAATTGGTGTAATTTTAAAAATATCTGAAATCAATTTAACATATTTTGGTATTCTGCCCCCTCTCACTGCATAGGATAAATCATAGACTCCTGCAAAAATTTTAGTCTTGGGGATTATACTTTGGGTCAGATCAACTATTTCATCGTGGGTATAATTCTTTTTGGCTGCCTCTGCAGCATAGGCGACGATTAAACCCTGCCCTCCTGACATACTCAGAGAATCTATTGTTGATACACTGGCATGCTGTATACGTTTGAATGCGGTTTCAGCGGATTGGAGAGTACCACTTAATATTCGGGGAATATGGATGGAAATAATTGACTGGTAATGACTTGACAGAAATTGATATTGCCTTCGGAAATCTCCAGGTGTAGGCTGAGAGGTTTGTGGATGGTTTGGATTTGTTTGTATTTCTTGATAAAACTCATCCGGAGTCATTGAAACTTTATCCACAAATCCTTTATTCCCAAAATTATACCGGACAGGTACAATGTGTATATCCAGTTCATCCATTAATTCATCTGGAATATCAGAACCTGAATCAGTTACAATTGCAATTTCACTGTGTTCGGAATATGCAGTATCATGCTGGTGGAACATATCATCTGCTTTTTGTCCACTGATGTCTCCATAACTTTCACACACTTTAAAAACTTTAGCGGGCTCATTCACATGAATATGAATTTTAGCTTTCTTTTTAGTTCCGGCAATTACCAGACTATCACCAAAATCCATCAGATCTTCACGGAGATGATTTCTATCTATATTATCTCCCTTTACCATGCATTCAGTACAATACCTGTAAGTCATTTTTGTTACATCATCTTTTGTATCAACATTAATTATGTTGTCAGTAGAGGGTTTTGATTGAAGTGGTTCCTTGATATTACCATCCTTTATGAATCTATGAATTCCCTGCAGCATATCTACAAATCCCTGTGCACCTGCATCAACAACTCCGGCTTTTTTTAAAACACTTAACTGATTAGGTGTATTATCTAATGATTCTTTTGCAATTTTCATACCAGATTCGAACAGATTGATGAAATCTGATACACCTTCATTGATTTTATCGACTAGATGATGAGAAAAATCAGATAAAACAGTCAGGATGGTTCCTTCCTTGGGGTCAGCAAGAGCTTCGTGGGCATATTTTGCACCAAATTGTATGGCAGTGGAAAATTCTTTTGTTGTCATTTTCTTGACACCCTCGCTTCCGTCACTCATTCCTTGGAAAAATTGTGCGAGAATAGCCCCTGAATTTCCACGAGCTCCATCGAGAGCAGAATCTGCCACTACCTCGAGCATATCTCCCACAGAGGAATGAATATTAGAGGATGTTCCATCAATTACAGCAGAGAGTGTAAATGCCATATTGGTTCCAGTATCACTGTCCGGCACCGGAAATACATTTATTTTATTCAAATAATCCTGTCTTGAAATAACATTTTGAATTCCTGAAACCAGCGCTCGATGTAAACCTATACCATCTAAATAGGTAATATTTCTATTATTATTACTCATATTCCGCAAAGATTACAAAAGAGACTACAATTATTTTCCTACATCTGAAAAGAAATTTCTTTGGAGAAATATTCCAAATTATCTGTGTTTAGATAATAATTGCAGTAATTAAAAAAATGGGAACTAAACTATGTAAAAAGCGAATAATATTATGCAAGCCTAATCGACTTCCTCCTGAATCCGCAATACACAGGGACCTAACCTCCGGGTCCCTGTTGCATTTCACTGAAGAATTTTAATAACCTCAATGTTTTCAAACCATCGAACCACCGATGAAATTGTTTCTCAAAATGGTAATCGGACGGCGATGATTTTTGTAATCCGGACCAGATACCCTCAATTTTTTCAGATTTTAAAAATTGAGGTAATTCCTCGTGGATATTGCCAGAATTAATAAAAACTTCCTGTATTGTTTTATTACTACTTTTTGTACCGAATTCAAGCCACTTTTTTAAAATGGTAAACGAATTATCAGAAAAATTCAATTTATTCAGATCAAATCCATTTTTTACCTGGTTCATTCTAAATCCCGTACCAAGATATACTCTCACAGAATCTCTTGCAGAAGGATACACAGTTGTATCTTCAATTATTCCTACAGATTTAAATTTCGCTAATTCCTGGAGGAAATAGAAATCTTCGGTTGCCTTCTTCCGGGGGATACCACCTACTGCAGCATAGGCATTTGCGAGACAGGTCATTGTTGACCCAATTGAATGATAAAAATAAGGTGATCCGGAATCTTTCATTTTACTTGATATGTGTCTTAAAATATCTTCATAAATTTTTATCGATTTAATTTTTTCTTTAGACTTAGGAACCTGGTGTGAAAAATCTGTAACCCCGGCAATAAAAGTTTTGTCTTGATAAAATTTATTAATTACTGGTAAATAATCTGATGAAATCAATGTATCTGCATCCAAACTGCAGAATATGGTGCTTCCATTGGTATATGGGAGTGCAAGATCAAACCCGATTTTTCTAGCAAGACCCACTCCAGCATATTTTATTGGAAGATCATTTCCTCTTGAGTAGGCATCCACAGGGACTACTTCAAAACCCCAACGATTATTCAAGACTATTTGTTCGGTTACTGTGTTATTTCTAAGTATGTCTGGTTCGGGATTCGGTCCGTTATTGATAACAATAATGACAATTGTATTTTCTAGAAGTTGTTTGTCCTGTGCGGAAATACTTTGTAAGGTATATGGTAAGTATTCTGCCTCTGCAAATGCCGGAATACAGATTACGAATTGGTATTTCCTCTTTTTAGGCTGATTTTTTAACTGCCAGGGCTCCCGTTCAGCCCTTTTTTTCAAATAAGATTTAATTACCGTGCTCACGGTTTTTCTTCTGTCAGAACTGTATTATCATAGATGGTTTTAATAGCAATTTCAAAATCACCATTAGGTATCCAATGTATTTTTATTCCCCGTCTTTCCATCCTTCTGAACCATGATAATTGACGTTTGGCAAATTGATGTATAGCTGTACCAAGTTTTTCCTGCAGCTCAGTTCTGGATATTTGTCCCTGTAGAAATTTTGCTATAAAACGATATTCCAATCCAAAATAGTCCAATCGTTCAAACACCAATCCCTGCTGAACCAATTGTTCTACTTCTTCTATTAATCCATTCTTCAGGCGGTAGTTCAATCTATCTGAAATTTTCCTACGGATGATATCTCTGGGTAAATCAATTCCCAAAACGAATACTGAGTCAATTTTTATATGCTGTACTGCCGATTTGGGGTTATAAACTGATTTCTCTATAAACCGAATTATCCTTCGTTTATTATTTCTTTCTGATTCATTGGTATTTTCATTGAATTCAATTCCTGCTAATTCAAGTAATTCACTGATATTCTTGGATTCCAATTCTTCCCGCAGTTGAAAATCAGGTGGGAAACCGGACAGGGGATAATCCAGCAACACAGATTCAATATACAATCCGGTTCCTCCGCAGAGGATGGGTTGTTTCCCTTTTTTGGTTATTTTCTCAAAAACTGTCTTAAAATCTTTTTGAAATTGATATACAGAATAATTTTCTTCAGGATCCAAAATATCAATTAGGTGATAGGGAATGGTTTTTCCTGCTATAAAATAGTCATCATAATCCTTCCCGGTTCCAATATCCAATTTTCTATAAACCTGTCGGGAGTCTGCAGAAATGATCTCTCCGTTCAGAGCACCAGCAATTTTTACTGCTAAACGTGTTTTACCTGTTGCTGTAGCACCAAGAATGATGATTAGATCAACGGAAAAATTTTGTTTATCATTCATAGTTTGAATTCATTTGAGTTAATTAATCGTAACAATCTTAAATAAAATTGATGGAAGTAATTTACAAGTATCAAAAATAACAATATTTTTAAAAATCTATAATTTTATTGATGGAAGATAAATTCACAAATTTCCACCTTTAAGTAAACACCGAAATCACCCTAAACTTTGGGCTATGCAAATCCACTTAATAATTCAATTCAATTTGAAAGAACAACTGTGTCCGGTATAGAGCTTACAAAAGTATATGATCCATCCAGTGTGGAAGAAAAATGGTATGCTGCCTGGGAGAATTCCGGTAAATTTTCACCTGATATTAATTCTGAGCAGGAATCTTTTACCATTATGATTCCTCCACCAAATGTGACCGGGATTCTCACAATCGGGCATGTATTAAATAACACCATTCAGGATGTACTCATCCGTAGGGCAAGAATGCAGGGTAAAAATACACTTTGGCTGCCCGGCACTGATCATGCATCCATTGCTACAGAGGCAAAAGTTACCAAAATGCTGAAAGATCAGGGGACAGATAAACTGAAAATTGGCAGAGAAGAGTTTCTGAAGCATGCATGGGAGTGGAAAGAGAAATATGGCGGTACAATCATCAAACAGTTAAAAAAACTGGGATGTTCCTGTGACTGGAGTAGAGAAAAGTTTACAATGGATGAGGATTATTCAAATGCAGTCCTTGAATGTTTTGTGAGATTGTATAACGATGGACTTATCTACCGAGGTGAACGCATCATCAACTGGGATCCGGTTGGATTGACAGCACTTTCCGAAGAAGAAGTCATTTATAAAGAAACACAGGGACATCTCTGGCATTTCAGGTATCCCATCAAGGATTCTGAAGAATACCTGATTGTTGCAACAACCAGACCGGAAACTATGCTGGGCGATACAGGGGTTGCTGTGAATCCCAAAGATGGCCGCTACAGTGGATTGGTCGGAAAGACTGTCATACTCCCCATTGTGAACCGGGAAATACCCATATTTGCCGATGAATTTGTGGATATGGAATTTGGTACCGGTTGTGTGAAAGTTACACCGGCTCACGATCCCAATGATTTTATGATGGGAGAAACGCATCAGTTGGAAATAATCAACGTGATGCACCCCAATGCAACAATGAATGAGAATACACCCAGTCAGTATCACGGATTAACCAGAGATGAGGCAAGAGAAAAAGTGGTGGAGGAGATCAAATCTCTGGGTCTTTTCGAAAAAATTGAAGAATACACTCACAACATTGGTTATTCCGAACGGACGGATGCAGTGGTTGAGCCATATCTTTCCAAACAGTGGTTTCTGAAAATGAAACCACTTGCAGAAAAGGCTTTGAAGGCAGTGGAGGACGATAACGTAAAATTTTACCCTGATCGGTGGGTTAAGACCTATAATCACTGGCTAGGGAATATCAGAGATTGGTGTATTTCCCGGCAGCTCTTGTGGGGCCACCGAATTCCCGTTTGGTACAAAAATGAAGAGATTTACTGCGGACTGAATCCACCGGATGGTGACGGTTGGAAACAGGATCAAGATGTGTTAGATACATGGTTTTCTTCCTGGCTTTGGCCCATCGCTACTCTGGGATGGCCAAAGAAATCCAATGATCTGAAGACTTTCTATCCTACTCAGGATTTGGTGACCGGGCCGGATATCATTTTTTTCTGGGTTGCAAGAATGATCATGGCAGGTTTGTATTTTGAAGATGAAATTCCATTTACCAATGTGTATTTTACCGGCATTGTCAGGGATAAGCTGGGAAGAAAAATGAGTAAAAGTTTGGGAAATTCCCCCGATCCTCTGGATCTCATAGAACAGTTTGGAGCAGATGCATTGCGGGTGGGAATGCTCCTGATTGCACCACAGGGATCTGATATTCTATTCACTGAAGACCGGATCGAACAGGGTAGGAATTTTATGAATAAGCTTTGGAATTCTGCACGATTTGTTCAGATGAATCTGGATGGACCACCAGACGAACTGGTATTTGGCTCAACAAAATTGGATAAGACGGATCTATGGATAATTTCCAGATTGAACAACACCATCGAAAATGTGGATAATGCTTATGCTCAATACCGATTGAATGAAGCAGTTAAACTCGTATACGATTTTGTATGGAGTGATTTTTGTGACTGGTATATTGAATTTTCCAAAACCCGTCTGTATGGTGAAAATGAATCAGATAAAAATACAGCCAGATCGGTGGCAGTATATGTGCTGAAATCAATTTTAAAACTGCTTCATCCATATACTCCCTTTATT
Organism: uncultured bacterium; assembly: GCA_964345035.1. Lineage (GTDB taxonomy): Bacteria > Fidelibacterota > Marinisomatia > SCGC-AAA003-L08 > CAYFPO01. The sequence goes on along the minus strand of CAYFPO010000008.1, from coordinate 9,837 downwards.
ACGGAAGAGATTTGGAGCACAATCTGTAGAGATGAAGCAATATTGCTTACCGCTAATTGGCCTGAATCAGATGCAGACAAAATACAGCCCCAGATCGAAAAAGAAATTCAAATCATTATGGATGTTATTTCTTCATTACGGACTGTAAAGACCAACTTGAGTATTTCCCCCGGTAAGAAAATATCCATTTTTGTCAGAGGGCAATCTACATCTACGGAAATACTGACTTCCCACAAAGACTATCTGGAAAGACTTGTAAAAGTGGAATCTATTGAAGTTGGTGAATCCATTGAAAAACCGGGACAGTCAGCTACTGCTGTAGTCCATGATCTCGAGATTTTCATACCACTTTCCGGGCTTATTGATATTAAAAAGGAAAGAAAACGATTAAGGAGTCAGATTGAGGATATGAAAGGTCGGTTGAATGCAGTGAATGGAAAATTGAATAACGAGAATTTTGTAAATCGTGCTCCGGGAAATGTGGTTAATCACGAAAAAGAGAAATTTAAAAAATATTCTTCAGCTCTTTCAAAATTAGAAGAAAATTTTAATTCCCTCAGCTAAAACAGATCTAAATCGATAGCAGTGAATTCTGAGACTGCATATTATAATCTAAATTGTAATACTGAAATAACCTATTTAAAAGGTGTAGGACCCCGCCGCGGTAAAGTGTTGATTGAACATGGCATAACAACAATCGGTGATTTACTCCATTATTTCCCCAGAAGATATATTGACCGCTCAAGAGTCATTCAAATGAACCATGTGAAGGTAGGAGAAGAAGCATTGGTGGTTGGTAATGTACAATCCTGCGGTCTGCGGAAAACCAGAAAACGGAATTATTACCAGGTAAATCTCGAAGATGGCAGAGGCACTATCCAATTGATCTGGTTTCATGCGTTGAGTTGGATAGTTGAAAAATTTACTGTAGGTGACCTGGTTGCTGCATACGGAAAAGTGGATTTTTACAATGGATTTAAAATCACTCATCCGGAATTTGATATTTTAGATAAAAAGCAGGACCCCATTAATACCGGTCAGATAATACCTGTATATCCCGGGACTTCAGAATTAAAATCTGTGGGATTGGAAAGCCGTGGATTCAGAAAAATAATTTGGACTGCTCTTGAAAAACTGGATACTGAAATCCCTGATATTTTCCCGGAGAAATTTACCAGGGAGTATGGATTAATTCCAAAGGACAGAGCTTTAAGCTGTATCCACCAACCGGAAGATATGAAGGCAGTGGAATCCGCTCGGTACCGGTTAAAATTTGACGAACATTTCTTTCTACAGTTATTAATGGCACTGCGGCGGAATCAGTCTGAATCTACAACAGGAAGAATCTTTGATGAAAAAGGTCCCTTTGTAAAACGGATGTATGAAAAATTACCATTTGAATTGACGAACGCCCAGATCCGTGTGCTTAGGGAAATTCGGAGCGATTTAATTTCAGACCGGCAGATGAATCGTTTGCTGCAGGGTGATGTTGGTTCAGGGAAGACTGTTGTTGCCATGCTCATTGCATCCATTGTGGTAGGGCATGGTGCTCAAGTTGCAGTGCTTGCTCCAACAGAAATTTTAGCGGAGCAGCACTACCGAAGTTTTAAAAAATATTGTGAACTGGTAGAAATATCATGTAGTCTGCTCACAGGAAGTATTGAAAAAAATGAAAAACAGGTAATTTTAGAAAATCTAGAATCGGGAAAACTACAGCTAATTGTCGGTACCCATGCACTCATTCAGGAGAATGTCGTTTTCAAAGATCTGGGACTGATCATTGTAGATGAACAGCATCGGTTTGGAGTGGAGCAGAGAAAAAAACTTATTGAAAAAGGATATACTCCGGAAATCCTGGCAATGACCGCCACACCAATACCCCGGACACTTGCCATCACTTATCACGGTGATTTGGATGTATCCATCATTGATGAGTTACCCAAAAACCGCAGGGAAATTACTACAAGGATTGTTTCACCACAAAAAATAGAAAAGGTTTATGGATTCATAAAAGATTTGGTAAACAGGGGACAGCAGTGTTTTATAGTGTATCCGGTAATTGAAGACAGTGAAAATGTTGATATTAAAGCGGCAAAATCCGGATATGAAATGCTGAAAAATACAATTTTCCCGGAATATTCACTGGGATATATTGACGGCAGGATGAAAGTGGATGAGCGGAACACAGTGATGGAATCCTTTGCCAACAATGATATTCAGGTTTTGGTATCTACAACCGTTATTGAAGTAGGAATTGATGTCCCCAATGCTACAGTGATGGTGATTGAAAATGCTGAGAGATTTGGACTCTCACAACTTCATCAATTGCGGGGGAGAACCGGACGGGGAACGGAAAAAAGTTATTGTATATTGGTAGAGAGAAAATCAACTCCCGAATCTGAACACCGATTGAAAGTGATTTCAGAAACCAATGATGGATTCAAAATTTCAGATGAAGATCTGAAACTTCGGGGACCGGGAGAATTTTTTGGTAAACGCCAGCATGGCTATATGAAAATGAAAATTGGGAATATACTCACCGATGGTCCCATCATACGGAATGCCCGGCAGGCAGCATTTTCATTGATAACTAAAGACCCACATCTCCAACAGAAAGAACACCATAAAATACGGGAACAGTTTATTAAAGATTACAGTGATATGCTGGAATTTGTGAATATCAGTTAAAATACACACTGAACTGCAATTTTTTACACCTTATCGTGCAAGTTTTACAGCTTAAAGGGTTTTATTACACTGTATCAGAAATTCCAATTCATATTCTTCAGTGTTTTATAGGGAAAAAAGGGTGTAAATTTTGTTATGAATCCCTTTCTCACAATACTGTCTTTGTTTTTCTTCCTGTTTTCACAGGACAGAGACCTTCTGGGTGATCTGAATCAGGATGGTGTGGTAGATATACTGGATATTGTCCATCCAGTATTTATTCTCTTGGAGAATACATAATTCAAATGCAGGCCTGCCAACCAGAAACCAATAATTTGGGTGGGCAGGCTGGTGACTTTTCCAAAACCCAGAAAGTGACGATCTTGAAATGAAGTTAAACCAATTTAATCAATCAAATACTGTCATTCTCTTTCTCCTTCCGGATTAATTCAATAAAAGCATTTTGTTTTCCCTGTAATTTTATAGAATAAATTCCTGTAAATTTCAGGTCTAATTTTCAACAAAAATCATCAAGGAAACCAATGACAGAAAATAATATTGATCAGAATTCGTTTATGTTCATCAGTTTAGTAACCTCCATAGGAACACAGGCTTGGATTCAATTGGGGAAGATAAAGGACCCGTCAACAGACAAGATAGAACGCAATTTGGATGGTGCCTCTATGAGTATTGACATGTTGTCAATGCTGAAAGAGAAAACCAACGGGAATTTGTCCGAAGAAGAAGCCAATCTTCTTGAGAAAACCCTGGCAGACCTGAGAATGAATTTTGTGGCTGAATCAAGAAAAAAACCGGAAGAAGACACCGGCGAAAAATCTGATGTGGATGAATCTGCAGATGATACTCCACCAAAAGAAGCAGATACCAAAGAAGAAACTGAAAAGGAACCAGATGCCGCAGATTAATCGGCTACTGGCTGGGGTCACCTTCCTGGCGTCATTTGTCATTTACCTGCTGACAATGGCACCCACTACATCATTCTGGGATTGCGGGGAGTTCATCGCAACCTCAGTAACTATGGGAGTTCCCCATCCTCCGGGGAGTCCGTTATTTCTGCTGTTGGGGAATGTCTTTTCTCAACTGCCCTTTTTTGAGGATGTAGGTGCACGGGTAAATTTGATATCACCTCTGGTAAGTGCTTTTGCAGTGATGTTCCTGTATCTCATAATTGTTCAACTCGTGGAAGAATGGCGCGGGAAAGTGAAGTCTGTAAATGATGCTGTCATAGCTTATGGTGGTGCATTCATTGGAGCTTGCACATTCGCAGTCACAGATTCTCACTGGTTTAACGCTGTGGAAGCAGAGGTTTATGCAATGTCCACATTCTTCACAGCAATCGTTGTCTGGATGATCATGAAGTGGAGCAGACATATCGGTGAACCAGGGAATATTCGCTACATACTTTTGATCTCATATATGTTGGGGTTAGCATCCGGTATTCACCTGTTGAATCTGTTGGCGCTGCCGTTTATAGCTCTCATTGTATATTATAGAAAATATGAATTCAAAGTCTCCACCTTTTTGTTGACAGGGCTAATTTCCGTTGGTATATATGTTTTCATTTATCAGGGAATTATTAAAGGTCTTCCAAATCTGGCGGATAATTTTGGTATTCAGGCACCCTTGTTTATTGTCATATCCATTGTGGGGCTTTTGATATATTTTATTAATACCAAAAATGCCCGGTTAACTACCGTTCTCACTTGTATTGTATTAATTTTTGTGGGGTACACTTCCTATACTACTATTTTTATCAGAGCGAATCAACACCCCAGCATTAATGAAAACAATCCGGATACCATTCAGGGTGCAGTGTCATATCTGAACCGGGAGCAATACGGTGACTGGTCTATTCGGGACAGAAAACAGAGCCTACTGAATTCTTCCTATGCCGGACGTTGGACAACCAATAAAGGGAATCCAAAACCGGCAGAGGTACGGGATTTTGTATGGAATTATCAGTTTAAGGAAATGTATCTACGGTATTTTGCCTGGCAGTTCATTGGCCGGGAAAATGCTGAAAATAAATCCTGGAATCTCATTTCAAAAAATGGGTCGATCATAAAAACTCTGGATGGAGTTGACTGGAAACGGTTTGGACTTCCATTGGCATTTCTCATAGGATTGGGCGGAATGGCACATCATTTTGTCCGTGATTGGAAGCGGGGTTTGGCTGTGTTGGCATTATTTGCAGCAACGGGCGTTATGATAATCCTGTATCTGAACCAATATGATCCACAACCCCGGGAACGGGATTATTCTTATGTGGGCAGTTTCTTTGCGTTTTCCATCTGGATAGGTATTGGTGCCGCAGGATTACTGGAACGGGCAGCAGGATATTTCAAAAACACTAATTTTGGAAAATATGCAACTTCCGGAATTGCACTCGGACTATTCATTGTAATGCCCGTGGTGATGCTCAAAGCAAATTATGTGGATCATAACCGCAGCGGAAATTATGTAGCCTGGGATTATGCCTACAATATGCTGAATTCCTGTGAACCGAATGGGATAATTTTTACTAATGGTGATAATGATACCTTCCCACTCTGGTATATTCAGGAAGTAGAAGGTGTACGGAAAGATGTACGGGTGGTAAATTTAAGTTTATTGAATACCCCATGGTATATTGAACAGTTAAAAAATGATGAACCAAAGCTGCCCATAAAAATGTCCGATTTAGACATTAAAAGAATTACCCCATCCCCCTGGCAGAAAAAAGAATTTACACTGCCCGGTCCAAACAAGAACAGCCCGGAATTGAAATGGGATCTCAAACCCACTTATGGAGGAAGATTTCTCAGAGTTCAGGATATTATGATCATCAGATTGATAGCAGATATCAACTGGAAAACGCCCATTTATTTTGCAGTCACTGTTTCACCGGAAAACAGGATTGGACTTGAAGATTATCTTCAGATGGAGGGTTTGGTTTTCCGTCTTAAACCGGAAAAATCCAGTCAACTGAATTATAACAGAATGATACAGAACATTACTGAAACTTCTGATCTTCAGGATACCATCAGAACTGCTGATGATTATGTAAATTATATGGAAAATAAGACCGGAGTTTATAGATATACCAATTTGAATAATTCCAAAGTTTTCTTTAATGACAACATTCACAGGTTGATACAGAATTACCGGTCAGCATTTTTGCAATTGGCAATTGATAATGTGTATTCCTCCAGACCTGATAGACAGGAAAGGACGTTGGCATTGTTAAACCAAATGGACAATTATTTTCCACAGGATATTCTTCCAATGAGGAATATAGATCTGGAACTGCAGATCGCAAGACTTTATAAAGAAGCAGGAGCACTTGATGAATTTGCTGATCGTCTGGAAAAGCTAAGAGACTCCAAAGATATAACCATTGAAAATCTATTCTATATCGGACAATTATATTCTCAGGAGCTCAAAGATTTTGACAAAGCAATCTCAGTATATTTGGAACTGAAAACTCAATATCCCGAAGAATTTGAGGTAATAATGGCACTGGTTCAGGCATACTCACAATCAGACCGGAAGGAGGAGGCAATTGATCTTCTTAATGAATGGTTGATGCTCCATCCTGACCATCCTCAGGCATTGCAATGGTTGGGGCTGCTGGAAGAGTTATCGTAGAGGACACTACAGAAACTCCCCTCGTTTCAGTCATCATACCACACTGGAATGGTATAAAAATTCTCACCGAGTGCCTGGATTCACTTAAAAAATCCACCTGGAAGAATCTTGAAATCATTGTTGTGGATAATGCATCCACTGATGAATCTGTATCCGTAATTCAAAAAAAATATCCCGATGTAAAATTGGTGGAATGTGTTAAAAATCTCGGTTATGCCGGCGGTTGTAATGCAGGTTCATCTTTTGCATTTGGGGAATATATTATTTTTTTGAACAATGATACTATCCAGGAATCGGATTGGATTGAACCGTTGGTGGAGAAACTGCAGTCAAATGAAAAAATTTCCTCTGTCCAACCGAAAATAAAAAATTATTATGAGCGGGAGAAATTTGATTATGCCGGCGGATGTGGTGGTGAAATGGATATTTTCGGATTTCCCTTTGCACAGGGAAGGATTTTTAATACAGTGGAAGAAGATACTGGGCAGTATGATACTCCCAAGAATATCTTCTGGGCATCCGGTACTGCATTTATGACCAGAAAATCCATATTCTTTGATGCGTGTAGATTTGATGATGACTTATTTGCTCATATGGAAGAAATTGATTATCACTGGAAATGTCATTTAATGGGGTATTCAGTGATGTCTGTACCAAATTCTGTTGTCTATCACATGGGCGGTAAAACACTGAAATATCAATCCCCACAAAAAACCTATTTGAATCACCGTAACAGCTTTCTGTTATTGTTGACCAATTATTCCATTCCATTGGCAGCATATTTGTTCTTACCAAGATTGTTTCTGGAAATATTATCCGGAGTTAATGAACTTATTACAGGAAGATTCAGTCATTTCAATGCAATTATGAAAAGTTTGGTATGGCTGATTTTCCATCCTCATATTATCATAAAACGAATAAGAGTAACTAGACATATACGAAAATTAAAAGACAGAGATTTGATAAATTTATTCTATCCTGGAAGTATCGTCTGGAGTTATTTTATTTTAAAAAGGCAGACATTCATATCTTTAAAAATGAAAAAATAATCTGTATATAAGTGGAAATTTATTTTTATATTCTTGTGTAAAAATTCTGTATATGATTGGGAAATTGTATAAATTTAAAATAATAAATTCTCAATGCCCTGAAAAAATATGAAACCAACAAGGCAGGGTTTTTGGAGAATAGCAAATGAAAAGATTCAATATGGAAAAAACATTGGGAGTTCAATTCAGCATTAATGCTAACGAAATTGATCCCTATAAACTGGAAGACAGGAAAAAGTAAAAGAAATTGCTATGGATAACTTTTTCAATCTTCTTACTCAACAATAAACAAAAGGAGGTATCATGGATACTACATTAAATAAGTTCTCCGGGTTTGGACATTGGCTGCCAAGAATATCATTGGCCATAACTTTCCTTTACCATGGATTTCCAAAATTCGGCATGGCTCAAGGCATGGCAGATATGATGGGTATGCCCGTCATTGCAGTGTATATGTTAGCACTCATGGAAGTGGCCGGAGCATTGCTGATCCTATGGGGAGGATTTGGTCCGGATTGGGCTACACGAGTTGCAGGATTACTTTTTGCTGTTGTCATGGCGGGAGCTATAGGTATGGTACATGCTCAACATGGCTGGAATTCAGTGAATATGGGACCGGACATGCCAGGGCAAGGGGTGGAATTTCAAGTTCTGATCCTTGCTGTTTCGCTACTATATGCATTTAAAGGCAACAGTCTTAATGAAGCCAACTCATAAGGCAACTTTTTAAGAGGTGCAGCATATAAGATGGGGAAACATGTACACCAGTTTCCCCATCTTTCAAATATTGAGAAATTGTATGAAATGTATACTGCATATACTATCAATCTGGACAATGCTGTTTCTTTTAAGTTGTGCTGGGCCGCTGACTCGGTTCAGTGATCTTCCAATTATCCATCCTGAAAACCCGATTATTATCATTCCCGGAATGATGGGTTCTCAACTTGTTGACTCTAAAACCGGAGATGTGATTTGGGGTAAGGTTATCGATTTTAAAGCTGTGGATCCTCACGAAGCATTAATCCATCCGGAAATAGATGGGTTGGAATTGCCTACAGACAAATCGCCCATAAATGAAAATAGAGATCGGCTGGTACCCACAAATATTCTGACGAAATATGAAATGATTAATCGCATCGCTGCGGTGGAAGCCTATCGAGGTTTAATTCAACGCTTTACACAATGTGGATTACAGAAAGGTGATATCCATCAATGTACTGCCCGGGATAATCTGTATTTGTTTGGATACGATTGGCGTCGTGACTTGGTGGAAACAGCAAGAATTCTCGGGGAAAGAATTGAGGAAATTCAAAGAGTATCCCCAAACACCAAACAAAAAGTAACTTTGATTACCCATAGCTTGGGTGGTATTGTAGCTAATTATTATTTAATGTATGGAAAGAAAGATGTTATTAGCGGCATATCTGATCCAAATGACATCCCGGAACCGGATTATTCGGGAGCAGAAAATGTTGAAAAAGTATTTTTTCTGGGAGTTCCATTCGGAGGGTCTCCTTATGCTTACAAATCTCTACATGATGGTGAATATTTAGGACCCTTTGTATATGCTTCACAATGGACTACTTTCACCATGCCTTCAATTTATGAATTGCTTCCATTGGATACTACAACCGTTTTCGTTGATGAAAATGGGCAGCCGATTACTATCGATCATTTTGATGTGGAAAATTGGGTAAAATATGGAATGGGAATATTTAATGATGCAGAATGGAATCAGTTTGAACAGGAATGTACTTTGGTATTTTCAGAAGAGGGAGCAAAGCTATCTAACCAAATATGGTTTGAGTTTAAGGAATTCATTCAATCAGCACTTATTAGGGGGAAAATTTTCCAAACAGCATTGTCAAAAATGGAATGGGAAAAAGTAAATACTCAATATATTGTTGTATCAGGAAATTGCCATGAAACATTAAGTAAAATAGAGTGGATTGAAAGAGAAGGGGAAAAACCAATTATACGTGGAGTAAAAAGCAGAGGAATTTCTGAAAAATATTATTTCACAGCTAAAGGAGATAACACTGTTTTGATAGAATCACAATTGAAAGCCAGTCAACATGCAGATTCAGTCAATATTGGCTGCTTTATACATCGTCATATGCCCTCAAATTTGGAAATTCAAAAACTCATAATAGATCAATTATAGAGTGTAAAATGAAGGTATTACTTATTTTATTTTACTATAGTACTATTCTATTTTCTCAAAATACTTTTCGTGATGATTTTGAAAATTTAGATCAATGGAAACCACTTGCTTTTAAAAAGATTGAAAAACATACTCAATATTTAGTTGAAAAGGGAAATCCCCATGGATCATATTAAAAAGCAATAACAGATGGATCCGCTTCCGGATTAGTTTGGAAGAATTCTTTTTATGTAACTGAATCATCAATTTTAAAATGGAAATGGAAAGTATCAAATGTATATGAGAATGGAAATGCCAAAGTAAAAGCCG
>CAYFPO010000007.1:0-69176 GCA_964345035.1 uncultured bacterium | reverse complement strand
CACCAACACGGTTGGCGGACTCCATAAAAAATCTTTTCCTGTACTGTTTGTATTCGTTCATACCTTCTTTTGTCTGAATCAGGATTTGCATGATTACAAGATTTACTGGATACATTTTTATTTTACTCATCCTGCTCATCCTTTAATCCTGGGTATCCCCGCCTGCCATCTAAAACAAAAAGTGGCGGGCAGGTTGATTCTGACAATGTTTTCATCCTGGTCAATATTCTATCCCTTCAAATTTTTATCTGTAGGGGTTTGATGAATCAAATGTTTGGTTTGATGAATCAAACCACTACGCATAAAATCTGTGTCTCCATGGGTTAAATTGGTTCTTTGCACCTTCACGGCATGCCGTGACCATACCGGTTGAAATGGTTTTTTGTTGAGAAACAATGCGTTATGTCTCCTGGTACCTGTAGGGGTTTGATTCATCAAACCTCAACGTCCTTAATTTTTAATTTATTAATTTTGTCTGTACCACGATAACCTGGATTATCTGATTGCCACGATATAGTTTTTTCATGGTATTTCTGTAAATCGTGGTTAGGACAGTTTTTATCAGGGGCATCCTGGTAAGTGGTTGATTTGGATAGAATTACCCTATTACGGCTGTGAAAATTTTTCAAAGTCGCAGGGGTGTAGAATTTTTTACTATGGATGATTAAGCATCTCGGCGACATTTATATCCTCCTGATATGAAGTTAGTTTACGACTTTTCAGAGGATTCTATCAATGGTTATTATTCCAAATTTTTACAAATTGTTTTCATGTGAGGAAAATCACATAAGAGCAATGAAGAATTAAAAATGAAAAGTGAAAAAAAATAACGCAAAGGTTCAGGTACGCAAAGTTCTTTTATTTTAATTCTCGCTGCTGGTAACCAGAAGCAAGCAACTAGTAGCTGTTTTTTTTCAACAACACGGGTAAAATACACAGAGTGGTGAGAAAGCAGGCACCAACACCAATGAATAATGCAATACCCATGCTTCCCAGTCCTCTGTAAGTAGCAAACCAGAGGGAACCAAACCCCAGCATGGTTGTGAGTGATGTGAGCAGGACTGCTTTTCCGGTGGATCTGTACACCGTTTTGATATTTCTCTCAATCCTGTAGCGATGAAGAATATGCACACCATCATCAATTCCAATTCCGATGATGAGGGGGATTACCATAATATTGACCATATTTAGTTGGAGATTGCACAGGCTCATCAATCCCACCATCCAGAGAATACCAAATACCAGTGGTACCAGTCCGAGTATAGCAAATTTTACATTTCTGAAATCTAAGAGCAGTATACCAAAAATCACAGCCAGAGCGATCCATGTAGAATTTTTGCCATCGGCAACCATGATATCCATCAACTCTACAAATATGGGCGGCAGTCCGGTTGCATCCGGACTCAACTCTTCCGCCTCTTTTGTGAATTGATACAGGAAATTGGCATCTTCCCAGATATTCTGCTTGGGATACACTGTAATGAGAAAGACCTCTCCACTCTTCCCTGTAAACCGATTTGCCAATTCCTCGGGAAGATTATCCAGACGCAGAGGTTCAAAATTTGCCATATCCAGCAATGCCGATTTAAATGCAGGTGCAAATTCCTGTTGAAATTTGGTAATTGGATACCGGATATTCTGTTCTTCAACAAGCTGGGATAGTTGGGTGAGTGTTCCGGTAGTGGTTGAATCATCTATCTCACCGACCAGGTATGTGGTTTTTTCATAAATTTTGTCAAAATTGCCCAAATATGCCAACCCCTGGAAATCCATAATATGTAATTCCAATCGCTGGATCTCCTCAATATACCGTTGAATATCATCTGTGGAGAGATTTTTTCGGATTTTTGAATCTATAAGCGATCGCCGCAGGTCCCTGACAAAATGAAATTGTCCCGATTCATCCTCCTGCCCTGGGATGTAATCGGTAATGGATTCTACCCTGCCTGCTGTTTCCATTTTTCGTGCTTTTTCAGTGAGAATCCGTGCACTGTCTATATTGGCTGCTGTAAACAGGATGTAGTCTGAGGATAGATCAAATGCGTCTATCATTTTTTCCTGAAGCGCAATGGATTCCAATCCCACAGGTTCCAGATTCAGGTAATTGTAATCCATGGTGATCTGAAATGCAGACCAAATCATAATGCCGGTAAAAACACTGATACCAATAAATGATGTTTTCTTTTTTCTCCCAATGGATTCTGCGATTCTGCCCAGAGATTGGTAAGATACATCCCTGATTTTCTTATCCAAATCAAATTGCCTGAGAATTCTCTCCCTGATGACCAGTAATGTGGGGAGGATGATAAAAGTGGCGAACATGGTGACTACAATACCCCAACCGGCAACCAATCCCATTTCAGTCATTCCTTTGTTATCAGAAATCATCATTGTAAGAAAGGCAGCGGCCGTTGTCAATGCACCGGTCATAATTCCGGGACCGCATTTCAGTAAGGCAGTTTCCATTGCGGGGAGAGTTTTCAACCCGGTATTTCGAAATTCTGTGTATGTGGAAATGATATGGATACTATAGTCAATACCCAACCCCACCAGGATCACACCCACCATGGAGGTCATCATACTCAGATGATCCACCAGCAGACTTGCCATACCCAGTGCCCAAAGCACTCCCAATGACACCGTGACAATTGCCAACAGCGGACTCACCCACATCCGAAAGGAGATGACAAATAAAAGGAAAATACCCACAAGAGCTATGAGAGTGATTTTCATAGAATCTTCTTCCATTGCTTTCATTTCATCACGCCCCAACACCAGTGAACCGGTCAGACCTGCCTGAACTTCAAATAATTCAGCCGCATCCTTTACAAGGGCTTCGATTCCATTCACTGCATCCACAACAATCATAAAATCATCTATCATATTAAATTTTGGTTCCACGATGATAAGCATCATGGTTCTATCTATATTCAGCATATAGGGCTCACCAAATGTCAGTGCATCCACAGCAGTTTGAGCATATTCCTTCCGGTATCCATCTGAGATCACATTTTTCTGAATTTCAATAAATTGTTCAATACCATCCAGAAACTGAACTGCTAAATTTTCGCTGTATTCTGTGGAAATTTCAGGCGTACTTACAATTTCAGCTTCAAAACTGTCATTCAAATGTTTCAGTACAGGAATTAAATTCGGATCTGCAAAGAGATTTTTGAAATAATCAAGTTGTGATGCCGATAGGAGTTTGAGTCCATGACGCCGTAAAAAATCAACAGGAATTTGATCATCAACACGATCCACCCAGGTTTCAAATTCCAAAAGTCGTGGTTTTACATACTCACTGAATCTCTTGAGATTTTTCTCATCCCCCTCAGCTACAATGATGATATTTGCAGAATTGTTGAATTCCTTAAGGATGAATTCAAATGCTTCTGCTTTGGGATTTCCTTCAGGCATTAAATCAGTATATCCCGTTGAAATTTCAAGTCTGCCTGCAAGCACCCCTGCAGCCACCGAAATAATAAGGATGAATGTGAATGCTGCCCAGGTATGGCTGACTGTTGATTTAGCCAGAAATCTGAATATACGGTTTCTCATTAAAATCTTAATATGTTATCTAATTTTCAATTGGATTATGGTTTTTAAACTATTTGCACCTAAAAACAGGATTTATTATTTTACATAAAATATACAGGGTTTGATTCATTCTCTTTATAGTAAATTTCTTAACGTTGCGAATTTAATAACCTTGAAAATCGGAGGAAATTCTTGTCTAAATACATACTATCCATAGATGCGGGAACTACAGGGATCACGGTTTTGCTGCTGAGTCCAGATCTGTACATTGTGGATAGAGCATATTCTGAATTTGAACAAATCTATCCTCAACCGGGTTGGGTAGAACATAATCCTGTTGAAATCTGGAAGTTAACAGAAACTCTGATAAAACAAATAACAGCAAAAAATAACTCTGAAGAGATAATCAGTATCGGTATCACAAATCAGAGAGAAACCACTGTCTTATGGAATCGAAATACAGGGAAACCAATCAACAATGCAATTGTCTGGCAGGACAGACGGACTAAACCCGCCTGTGATTTCCTCAAAGAGAATGGTTTGGAAAATATTTTTAAGAAAAAAACCGGCCTTGTTCTTGATAGCTATTTTTCCGGAACAAAGATCAAGTGGATATTGGATAATATTCCGGATGCAAGGGAATCAGCAGAAAGCGGAGATTTACTGTTCGGCACAATTGATACCTGGCTCTTATGGAATTTAACAGCAGGGAAATCCCACAAAACTGATTTCACGAATGCCTCCCGCACATTAATATTCAATATCACTGAAAAATGCTGGGACGAAGAACTGTTGCAATATTTGAATATCCCTTACAATATTCTTCCGGAAGTATGTAATTCTATGAGTGATTTTGGAACTACCAGATCAGATTTATTCAGTTCACCAGTCCCTGTTACAGGGATTGCAGGAGATCAACAAGCAGCATTATTCGGACAATGTGGATTTCTTTCCGGTGAGGTAAAAACCACATATGGAACGGGTTGTTTCATGATGGTAAATACCGGTGAGGACCGAATTAACTCTTCATCAGGATGCCTCACAACACTGGCGTGTAATGAAAAAGGTGAACCGGTATTTGCATTGGAAGGATCCGTGTTTATCGGAGGCGCAGTTATTCAATGGCTTCGGGATGAACTGAAATTTATTACAAAGGCATCAGAAACAGAAGCAATCGCTGAATCATTAACAGACACAGGCGGTGTGTATGTGGTGCCGGCATTTGCTGGGTTGGGTGCTCCCTACTGGGATATGGATGCAAGAGGAACTATTACCGGACTAACCCGAGGATCAGGCAGATCCCAGATCATTCGGGCTGCACTGGAGAGTATTGCTTATCAGGTGAATGACCTGTTTTCTTCCATTACCAATGACCTGAATATTTCAATTCATGAAATGAAAGTTGACGGAGGTGCCGTGAAAAATAATTTCCTCATGCAGTTTCAATCAGATGTATTGAATATTACGGTAATACGCCCCCAAAACATCGAAACCACTGCATTGGGTGCCGGAATGCTTGCAGGATTGCAATCCGGAGTGTGGAAATCTTCTGAAGAGTTACACAAATGCCAAAGGATTGATAAAACCTTTTCGCCTCAAATTGAGGATTATCATAGAAAAACAATTTTAACCGGGTGGGAAAAAGCCGTAAATAAAACTTTAATCAGGAATTAATCATTTGAATACAATAACTACATTATTAATCATTTTCATTTTTGTTGTTACTACAATAATGATATTGACACCATTGGTCATTGCTTTCTACTTATACTTTTATGACCGGCAGCAAAAACAACATTCGGTCCTTAGAAACTACCCCATATTGGGTCGGCTTCGGTATATTTTTGAACATATCGGACCAGAACTCCGCCAGTATATGTTTAATCCTGATCATGCAGGAAAACCATTTTCACGTAATGATTACACCAATATTGTCATTTCAGGGAAATATCTGAAAACATTGATATCCTATGGATCTAAACGCAATTTTGAAGAACCGGGCTGGTATCTCAGAAATGCACTAATGACCACACTTACTGAGGATATGGAAGTGGTACTGAAACCAAAGATTAACACCAAACGGTATAAAATAGAACAAGAAGGAATTTTTCGCCGAAAAGAGTCCATTGAAAAAGTAGATGTATGTCCATGGCTCTTAACAGATAATAATACAATCAAACTCGGCCATGGCGCTGTCTCTAATCCTTGGGAAATTAAAGGTCTGGTAGGCATGAGCGCAATGAGTTATGGTGCGTTGGGTGAAAATGCAATATCTGCAATATCTGAGGGGATCGGACTGGCAACCGGTTCCTGGGTGCACACTGGAGAAGGCGGACTTGCAGAATGTCATCAACAGAGTAATACGGATATCATGATGCAGATCGGGCCTGGTATGTTCGGTGTACGAAATCCGGAAGGTGAATGGTGCTGGGATAAATTCAGTGATAAAGCAGAAAATCCACTCGTTAAAGGATTTGAACTTAAACTTCATCAGGGTGCAAAAATCCGCGGCGGTCATGTTGAAGGGTCTAAAGTTTCAGAATCTATCGCTGCCATTCGGGGTGTTACAGTTGGACAGAATATAGATAGTCCTAACAGATTCACGGTTTTTGATGACATTCCGGGATTAATTGATTGGGTTGACAGAATGAAATCAGAAGGAGGCAAACCTGTGGGATTAAAGCTGGTCATGGGTTCTTCCAGTTCACCGGAAGAATTGCTGAAGTATATCGCAGATTCAGGTAAAGGACCGGATTGGATCACTGTTGATGGCGGAGAAGGAGGTTCCGGTGCAACATATCAGGAAATGGCGGATACAATGGGTTTACCAGTGAAATCAGGGATTGTTGTGTTGGATGATGCACTCAGAAAATTTGGATTGCGGGACAAAATCAAGATTTTTGCATCCGGAAAATTATTTTCACCTGACCGGATTGCCATTGCACTAAGCCTTGGTGCTGACTGCATTAATATTGCAAGAGGTATGATGATTTCCGTAGGTTGTATTCAGGCACTTAAATGCCATACAAATGATTGCCCGGTTGGAGTTGCTACAACAGACAAAGAATTACAGAAAGCATTGGTCGTTGATGAGAAAAAATACAGAGTTATGAACTATATCATCACACTCCGTAATGGGCTTAATTCTTTGGCAGCTGCAGCAGGATTAACATCTCCTACCCAATTTCAGCGTAACCATATTGTTTACAAGGATGCAAGAGGGTCCATCATATCCGGCGATGAACTCTTCCCCATTCCTAATTGAGGTTAGTTCCTTTTGAATTTAGAATTCTTTTTACCGGAACTTCTCACGCTGGTGATTCTACCATCGGATAGTGTAATGGAAACTGATGTAATATTAGACAACAAGTCTGGATTCAATGTACTTAAAATAATACTCACACCATCGTGATTGCATTTTCTGTATAGTATCTTATTCAATGTTTTCAGCATATCTTTTGTAAGATGCTGTTCTACCTCATCAATGATCATCACCTTTGTGTCGGATGCAATTGCAGCAGCAATCATCACCCATCTTAACTGACCCGGAGTGAGGTCACGCATCTTCCTGCCAACCAAATGTGTACAGTTCAATTGCCTGGCTATTTTTTCCATATGTTTCTTTGCATTATCCTTGCGGTGAGGACTTCTGCCAATTATTTTCAGCATATAGTTCTCTACAGTACCCCAATTCCTGCTGCAGGTTTGTGGAACATACATTAATTCAGATTGGAAAGTTGATTTACTAATAGATTTTATATCTTTCCCCTCGAATAGGATTTCGCCTTCGTTCAATTTAACATCCTTTAGCAGCGATTGAATAAATGTGGTTTTTCCTGAACCCGGCTTGCCTGAAATTACATAAACTGCTCCTCTATGCAGATCAAATGATTTTACAGATAATCTTCTGAGTTCACCTTTTTGAATCAGTAAATTTTTAATCGTATATAATGGAATTTGCATTTTTCTCTCCTAAAATTGTATGTTGTAAAAAATTAGTAAATATTTTCTCTGTGTGAGAAAGATCAGGTATATCCGGTGATATTACAGGTATTCCTGCTTGTAATCTAAATTGAACATACTCCTGCATTATTTCCTGAGTAAATTCAGGATGGAATTGAACACAGAACACTGAATTGCCATATTGGAACGCCTGTATCCCCATGGAATTGGATGCCAGCTCGATACATCCATCAGATAGCTCCAGCACCGCATCCCTGTGGGTTTCAGCACAAGGGAATTTTTTTGGTAAACCCTCAAAAACTGGTGACAATCTACCGGCTTCTGTTAATTGTACTGTGCAGCCTCCCACTTCCCAACCGTGAGGATTCTGCCATACTTTTCCATTCAATGCTTTGGCTATGAGTTGATGTCCAAAACAGATTCCCAACATGGGTTTTTTTTGTTTAATAGCTTCCCTAACTGCCTTTTCAAGGGATTCAAGCCAGGGATAGTCATCATCGACAACCGAATATTCACTACCGGTAATGATCCACCCATCTCCTTCATCCGGATGAATGACATCATTCAAATATACTTCCCGTACATCAATTTGCACTCCTTCACTGGAGATTAATCGAGAATACCAGTCTAATTTGTCTCCAACTCTTTTTGCAATTGATTTCTGTGTTGGACCTGTTACAATTAGGATTACTTTTTTCATGTTAAATATCAGGAATTAATTTTCAATAAATATTATTGATAATAGTTGAATAAGTTGATATGTAACAGTTTGATTATTGGATAATTCAGGAGTGATTCAGTGATTCAAGATATTTTTCTGCATCTATCGCAGCCATACATCCGGTTCCTGCAGCCGTCACTGCCTGTCGGTATTTATGGTCCTGCAGGTCACCTGCAGCAAATACTCCGGGTATTGATGTTGCAGTAGAATTATTTTTTGTAATGACGTATCCATTTTTATCAACTTCGATCTGATCACTAAATACCTGAGAATTCGGCACATGACCAATCGCAAGAAATACTCCATCACACTTGTCTATTCTTGAATCACCAGACACAGTATCCTGGATGGAAACACTGTTCAATCCACCTTCAGAAGGATCACCATGGAATTCAGTGATGACAGAATTCCATGCTATTTCAATCTTTGGATGTTCCAAGACTCTCGTCTGCATTATTTTTGATGCTCTCAATTCATCCCGTCTGTGTACTAGAGTTACAGTGGATGCAAATTTTGTCAGGAATAGCGCCTCTTCTGCTGCAGAGTCTCCCCCGCCGACAACCAATATCTTTTTTCCCTTAAAGAAATATCCATCACATGTTGCACAGGCGGAAACACCATGCCCCATCAGTTTAGATTCGGATTCCAATCCTAACAACCGTGCCGTAGCTCCGGTACTGAGAATGATAGTTTTCGATTCTACTAATTTTCCACCAGACCATACTTTAAATGGCTGCGTAGAAAAATCTACCTTTGTAATATGTTCAAAAACTGTTCTTGCACCAAATCGCTGTGCCTGTTTTCGAAAAATATCCATAAGATCTGGTCCCATAATACCTTCCGGAAATCCAGGATAATTTTCTACATCTGTTGTAATAGTCAACTGTCCTCCCGGCTGCTGCCCCTCAAAAACAATGGGGTTTAATCCGGCTCGGGCTGTATACAATGCAGCAGTCAACCCTGCCGGTCCTGATCCAATAATTGTTACATTTTCAACCATTAATGTCCTATTTTGTTAACCCGTCCAAAATATTAGTAATTTGATTTTTTGGCACAGCACCAACCAATTGTTCACTGACTTTTCCATCATTAAAAAATAATAAACTGGGAATACTTCTTATCCCGTAACTTGATGCAGTGTTTGGACTATGGTCCACATTCACCTTTCCACATTTTATTTTGCTGTTATATTCTTTTGAAATTTCTTCAATAACCGGATTCAGTGCTCTACAAGGTCCACACCATTCAGCCCAGAAATCAACCAATACAGGAACTGGGGATTGAAGCACTTCTTCAGTGAAATTTTCATCTGTAAATTCACTTATAAATTCACTCATTTTAGCCTCCTTTAGTAAAATATTAGTTTAAAATCAGCTTATAAGTTACTTGGATAAACAGGTATAAATCATTGGGTAATTTCATAATAAATTGAAAAAATAATTGTTTCTGAGGTAGTAACTTAGCCTGTAAATTCAATCATACTAACTGGAAGGAATTCGGTTGAAATCCGAAGCTGACCCGCAACTGTGAAGCCCCTGCATGGGACAAGCCAGATACTTTCACTTTCTATATTACCTTCGTGGATTAAGGTCAGGAAATTTAAATTACCCACTTGATTCACGATTGTGGGTTTTTTGTTTAAAGGAGTAAAAATGAAAATACTGATCCAATTAATCTTTATGATTTCCATTGCAATTTCAGCTGAATCTGCATTTATTCTGTGTGAAGGGGACTTCTACTCAAATGATGCTTCTCTGTGGGTTGAAAATGGAAATTTTGAAATCACAGAAGCAATAGACAATCCCATCGGGAATGTCGGGCAATCTATGACCGTTGTTGACAATACACTCTACGTTATCCTGAATGGCTCAAGTCAGATTCGTGTGTATGATATTGAGGAAGATGACGGAAGCATTACCTATTCCCAAACAATAGACACTAATAATTCAGTGCCAAGAGAATTGCTTGTTTTAGGCAATTACGGATATTTAACCGAATGGGATACACAATCAATTTCTATAATTGATATGACAACTTATAATTTCATCACTTCCATTCCGGTTGACGGATTACCTGAGATGATGGTAACAGACGGTAATCTGATTTATGTATCCATCGTACTACATTCCGATTGGAGTGATGGGAACCTGGTGGCTGCAATTGACCCGGAATCCAACACGGTTGTGACTACTTATGATGTAGGTACGGGACCCGGCCAAATGGTGCTGCACGATGGCGTACTTTATATCGCACGCATATTTTATGACGAGTCCTGGACACAATTTACCGGCACATCATCCATTAATCTATCCACAGGAGAAATTACAATCCAGAATTATGGTGTGAATAGTTTGGCTTTATGTGGCGGTGATATAACTACCTATCAGGGTTCGGTGTATAGAACCTGGAATGGTGGTATTGCTAAGCTGGATGAAAATCTGGAAATTATTCCAGAAACCAGAATAGGTACTGAAGATTTTGAGTATGTATATTCAATGGCTGCAAACGGTGAATATGTTTATCTGGGACTTTCAGATGATTTTATTGCACCGGATGAAGTGGTGGTTCTGGATTCTAACAGCAATGAAGTGGTAAGGCATTCAGTTGGAGGCATACCCGGTTCCTTTGCATTTTGGAATTCTCCATTATCCATTACCGAACAAATAATCTCTCCGGATGAATTTAAACTATTTGGAAATTATCCAAATCCATTCAATCCGGAAACTACAATTTCATTTTTTCTGGATACACCAGATAATGTGACATTATCTGTATATAATGCACTTGGTACACAAATTTTTGCAGAGAAACAATCTATATTTTCACCTGGGATGAATTCGGTGAAAGTTAGTTTTAAAAATGAAGTATCAGGACCCTATTTTTACAGATTATCTACTTCAAGTGGCACTAAAACCGGTAAAATGCTGTTAATGAAATAAATTTAATTTATAAATCGCCAATCAACTGCCAAATATGAGAAAGGCTCTATCGGGATAATGGCTGGTGATATATTTATTTCCTGATTTGACAGGAAACTTGTATAATATGTCAGACTGAAATTTTTTACCTTCAATCCAAATTTCCAATTAATAAATCCAACATTTGCAGGGTTTGCTATTTCATTTGTAACACCGGTAATGGAATTTAGATCAAGAGTAAATGTACCTGGCAAATGATAATAAATGCCTTCTATCCCTGCAGAAAATCTGTATCTGTCAGTCCACCATAAAACCGGATGCAGATTAGCAGATAAATGTCCATATCGACTTACCAATATATCCTGAGAATTATAATAGACACCTTCTCCCGATAAAGATATCCATGGTTGAGAAATTTGGAATTGACCTGAAATTCCGGGGAATTGATATTTATCCCATTCTAAATACATCCCGGTAATTTTTGTATTAAAATGCAAGAAGCGATCTGAATTATATTTTACTGAAACATTATTATTTATTACAGACACATTGGTGAATTTTAAAGAATCCGTAGTATTCATTTCATTGGCAATACTGCGTTTTATGGAAAATTGAAAATCAAACAGGTTTTTACTAATCTCAATTCCCGGAAAAACTGTTGACCCAAGAGCATCAATGCTTACTGAAATTCCAAAAGTTGGTTTATGATAAAAATAATTTAGTTTTGTATGATTAATTGCAATACTTGAAATATCCTGGAGTAATTCCTTTGATTCAACCGATAGTTTTTTACCAGAATATTGAATGATGAACCAATTATTATCATTCAGTTCATAATCTCCTGAAACATCCAGCCATTTAACCAAATATTCTGCAGTATGCCCCTCCCTGTCAAAAGTTCCAATTTGGAAAGCTGATGAGGAGACGATGTTCATTTTTTTCAATTTAACATTGTAATCGGTACTTAGATGGAAAGACTCAGTGTTTCTAAATCCGTTTGAAGAACCAACTGTCGGTAAACCCACATTTTCCTTATGGTAGGCGAATCCGGAAGTAAATTCACCATTTCTATATTCCTTTTCATATTCTAATAAATAATTCTGTAGTACATTTCCTTTATAATCAGAGCCGGGTGGTCCCAATCTGCCGTCATTCCCGGGAAACGACCTGCCAAATCCGGAAAAGCGAATCCTGCCGCTATCAATACTTGCAGACTTTGCTCCAATGCTGATTTCTCTATACTCAAAATCGCCTTGTTTCCAGTTGAAAAAATTTCTTACTTCGTTTGTATCTGAATTTGATGAGTGAGGAAATTCAGTAATTTTGTAGATTCCTATAGGTAGATTTAAGGTACCATCATATCGAATAGATCCAATTTTAATATCGGGGAAATACCCCGGTGAATTTATATCAATCAAAAACTGTGATTGTCCTGTCTGATCTGTTTGAATAGATATAAATTGAGATTCATTTCCGATTAGTAATGAAGAGATGATGAATAGTACTAAAAGTAAAAACCGCTCCGGATAAGAGCGGTTTTTGAAATAGAAATGATTATATTTTTTCAAATTAATGTTGTTGAGGATTGAATTTCAATTCCGGGATGATTCTACTTACTATACTATATACGGCAAAAAATATCCCGGAAAACAGGAAATTACTTAGGATTGTATTTTTCAGGAAAGGAATCCCAGCAGTATAACATAATGCTAATCCTGACAATGTTTGGGGATATGAAATACTCCCCAGCCACACACCAAAATTAGTGATTAGAAAAAAGCCTATCGAACTTGATGTTACACCTAAAATTACAGTGGGTAATTTAACTTTATCTTGCATATATATGCCCATACCAACTATGAGAAGTAATGTTCCATACACCCAAAACAAATTATTGTGAAATCCAAGAAATGCATCACTAATTACCATCATAATAATTGGAATCAGGAAACTTAATTTTTTATCCTGAAACATGATCCCACTGAACATGCAAATTGCAAGAATAGGCGTAAAATTCGGCGGATGTGGTATAAATCTTGAAACTACCGCAACCAGTATGATGCCGGTAATTGTAATATTTTTGATATTTTTCATTTTTCCCTTCGTTATTTTAAATGAAATTTAACCAATCTGCTGTTAAATATTTGAACTATTTTTTCCAGATTTGAGTACGAAATATATTTCTTTTGTCCGTCCATTCCTCTAAATTATTGTCCTCTTTAATAGTTCGTATCATTAGGTCAATTTTACCATCGATCTCGTCAATATAATGAACCAATAATGCTTCAGGAAATTTAGGAATCCGAGGAGCCCCGTCTGTTTGCTTTCCCTGATGGGCAATTATGATATGTTCCAGCTTTTTAGCCAAAACATCATCAAACTCTTTAATTTCAGAAATTGCATTTTTCACAATTTCCCAACCGAGCACTGTGTGACCGATGAGATGACCATCTAAAGTATAATCAGATTCAAGTTCACCGGTCATACCATTAATTTTTCCAATATCATGTAACAACACACCTGCAATTACTAAATCATTATTCACATCTTTATATTGGTTTTTTAACTTAACTGCAATGCTTCCTGTAGATACAATATGTTCCAGAAATCCACCACGTACCGGATGGTGATGGTGTACCGACGCAGGTAATATGGAAATTATTTCTCTATGCTTGTCAAAGATTATTTTTAACAGATTCTGCACATTTGAGTCAGTAATCTTTTTAATTATAGATTGGAGTTCTTTCCATAATTTTTCAGGTGGAATTTCTGAAGACGGAATCAGCAGTAAAGGGTTAAATCCATACTTGTTATATTTTTCATTTGTGGCTTTATTAATTTGGGTAATAGTTAACTGAATTTCATTGTGATATTCTGTAGGTATTCCCTTCACTGCAACTGCATCCCCCTTTATAAATCTGTTCATGAACGTATCAACATGATCCCATAATTTTGCGTGAACACTTCCCGAACCATCCACCAGTAATAAATCAAGGTATAAATCACCATTCCGCGTGTTTCTTACTTGTTTTTCTTTGCATAAATAAAACCCCTGAACAGATTTCCCTACTTTAAATTCATCTATCTGACACAATTTCATTTTATTTTTTCCAGAATCCCCGACTGAATAAAACCATCACAGTAAATATTTCTAATCTTCCAAGGAGCATGCAGAAGCTAGCCAGCCATTTTGCTAAATCTGGAAAATGCCCCCAATTTTCCCAGGGTCCGATTGTACCAAGACCCGGACCAATATTTCCAATTGCCGAAGCTGAGGCAGTTAATGAAGTCTCAATATCCAGTCCCAACATTGAAAATACCAATGCTGTTGTCACAAAAATAAAAATATAAAACAGGTAAAATCCCAATGTTGTATTAACAATTTCATCCGGTACAACATTTCCGCTGATCCTTAGGGGGAATACACCTTTCGGGTGAAGCATTTTTCGGATCTCGGACATGAGATATTTTCCGACAAGAATTGTTCTGATTATTTTCATTGCGCCTGTAGTAGATCCTGCACATCCACCGATGAAAAACAGAAAGAATATCAATGTTTTGGATAAGGCAGGCCAATTTTCAAAATTTTCTGTTCCAAATCCGGTTGTGGTTAAAAGAGAAACTGATGTAAAAACGGAATGCCGAATAGAGTTTAGGTTAAATTCATAAAGATTGGATTGAACAATATTAATAAGAAATAAGAGACTGAAAATCCCAATCATTGCAAGATAAAATTTGAATTCAGTATCTTTGGTATATTCCGGTGATTTTTTTGATAAGAACAAAAAATGGAGTGAAAAATTTGTAGCTGCACAAAACATAAAAAATATAATAGTCCATTGTATCAGCGGATTGTATGCGCCCACACTTGCATTTTTCGTTGAAAATCCACCAGTTGCCATGGTACCGAAAGAATGACAAAATGCTGCGTGTATATCCATGCCTTCAATCCACAGAATAAGAGTTTCTAACAATACAAATCCCACGTATATACTCCAAAGCATTTTAGCTGTCTGCTTAACCCGGGGAGTTAGTTTATCGGCGACTGGACCCGCAACTTCTGCTCTGAAAAGCTGGACTCCTCCCATCCCTAACAGTGGTAAAATTGCAATACTGAATACAATTATCCCCATTCCACCAATAAAATGTGTGAAGCTCCTCCAGAATAGAATCCCATGGGGAAGTGATTCAATTTCCATTGTTGAAGAATGCCCCAATACACTTGCACCGGTTGTTGTTAAACCAGACATTACTTCAAAAAATGCATTTACATATGTAAATCCATGTCCATAGAAAAATAATGGAAATGCACTAAAGGTTGCCATTGCAATCCATCCAATTGTAACAATAGCAAATCCATCTCTGTTACTGAGTTCAATTTTGTGTTTTGGACGGGTTAAAAGAGATAATGCTGAACCAACTGAAATGGTAATTAAAATTGACTTTATAAATGGGTAGAGATCATCTTCCTGACCTAGAATATAATCATAATAGAAACTCCATGCTGCACTGAAAAGCATTGAAAGTCCCAAAAAGATCAATATCAGTCCAACAATATGAAATACTTGTTTTCTAATCATTCCATGCTATTGAAAGAGGTTTTCGGCTTTGATTATGTTTTCTTCTTTAGTGAACACAACTAATTCATCATGTGGTTGGATATGAGTGTTTAAATCGGGAATGATTGATTTTCCGTTTCTGACAATTGCACCAAGAGCAATATCTTCTGGAATTTTGTCAATGGAATAGTTTTTTCGGGCAAATTTTGAATCTGTATTCACAGCTAATTCGAGGACTTCAATATCTATATCCTCAAATCGAGAAATGGACACAGATACATCACTTTTGATATATTTGATCACCTCATTCACTGCTGAAATATTTTTACTAACAATAGCTTCTACACCCACACGTCGGACAGCCGGAAGATATGAAGTAGTGATTATGTGTACTATAACCTGCTTTGCTCCAAGATCTTTTGCAAGAATGCCGGAAAGTATATTGGTTTGTTCACTTTCAGTTACAGCAATAAAACAGTCCACTTCAGAAATATGTTCCTCCTCGAGAAATTCAATATCTGTTCCGCTGCCGGTTAACAATAATGTATCAGGATAATTATTACTTACCCATTCAGCTTTTTCTTTATTTTTTTCAATCAAGCGGACATTGTAATCAGATTGGAGAGATTTAGCAAGCAGTCGACCAATTTTACCTGCACCCAAAATCATAATGTTATTTACTTTTATGGCAGGCTTACCAGCAATTTTTTGGATTTTATCAATATCACGAGATTTCCCAATGAAATATGCAATATCACCTTTTTTATATTTTGTGTTTTGGTGTGGAACAAATGTTTTTTCTTCTCTATTTACCACCACTAATTTATGTGGAACAAATGGATTTGCCAATTCAACACTCATTACTGACCTGCCGATAAGTGGTGATGAAGGTTCCAGCTGAATTCCCACCAAAGTAAGTTCACCATTTTTAAATTTTTGAATTTCTGCAGTGGAAGATTGACGAATCAGCATTTCTATTTCATCCTTTGCTGCCTTTTCAGGATAGGTGACATAATCTATGCCGAATTGTTCAGGAGTAATTACAGCGTCTCGGTGTTGATATTCTGTATTCCGTAACCTGCAGATTATTTTCTTTGCTCCCATTTTTCTTGCAATCCTCGAGGCTACGAGATTGACTTCATCGATCCTGGTTAAGGCAAGCAGAAAATCAACATTCTGCATATTTATTTTCTCCAACAATCTTTGTGATGCTCCGTCACCTTCATAGACCTGTGCATCAATATTATCAGTAACCCTACTGCATTTTGCAGGGTCAATATCGATAATTGTAATTTCATAATCACTTTTACTCAGAGATCGGGCAAGGTTATACCCTACTTCCCCCACACCAATTATGACAATATTTAGTCCCATTTTATCAACAATAGATGAATAGTTATAAATTCAGATTCGTCTATATTACTTTTGGTAGGGAATTAAAACCAAGTATTATCCATGAAAAAAGCCCTGTCCGGCCGAACAGGGCTTTTCAACAACTCTACTGTGTTTTAATTACTTAAGGAGAGTCATGGTAATTGTTTCGGTATAATTCGGTGCAGTCATTTTCAGAATATAACGACCACTTGCAACCGGATTACCTTGGTTATTTATTCCAGTCCAAACTGCTGTGTAATGACCGGCATCTCTTGATTCAGACACCAGAGTATTTACCTCAGCGCCATTCAAATCATAAACAATCAGCGAAACCATTCCTGCGTCAGCAAGAGAGTATTCTATCTGAGTTGTAGGATTAAATGGGTTTGGATAGTTTTTATTTAAATTGGTTTTATCAGGAATTGCAGCACCTGCGTTTACTTCAAATGAGTTTGTACTGACTTCTATTGAAGTACCATGTTCGCCAGCTAGAATAACTTCATTGAAATTTACTGTGCTTGATCCATCAAAACCATTTTTTGAAGTGAAATCAAATTCCAATAGATCTGATACAGAATTTGCAGTAGAAAGAGCAACGCCTTCCAGACTGAACATCAGACCTTTTACAATACCGTTTTCTTTTTCTCTATATTCAAATGTGAATCCCTCTAATTTTGAGGAAACTGAATTCAAATTTAATTCATCGGTGTTGTATTTGATTTCAAATTGTAAGCCGTAAACATCTTCTTGTGAGTCCACTGAAAGATTTACTTTCGACCCGACAGATTCTGTTAGAGCTTTGTTGATACCTACAGTAGCTGCTCCCATTACCAAAGAAAGAGCTACGGAGGTACTTAGTAAGATGTTAATTTTTTTCATGACATTCTCCTTTAATTTACGCCTCAAAGTTATATTACTTATTTAACATCATGCAAACCAATTTTAATTTTAAAATGTAACAATATATTGCAATTGACTTTTGTCACATTATTCATTTGTACGAATTATATTACCACCTAATTTATTAAATTTTTCTTCAATATTTTCGTAACCACGGTCAATATGGTAAATTCTAGAAATATCACTTTTACCTGTTGCTGCTAAAGCAGCAAGGATTAATGAAGCACTCGCCCGAATGTCTGTTGACATTACCGGTGCACCATGGAGTTCCGATACACCATGAACAATCGCTGTGTTATTGTTCAATGTAATATCTGCACCAAATCGATTCAGTTCTGATATATGGGTAAATCTGTCATGATAAATTCCTTCTGTAACATCAGCGGTGCCATTAGAGCGACACATAAATGCGATCCATTGTGCCTGAAGATCAGTCGGAAAACCTGGATATGGTTCAGTATTGATATTGACCGGTTTTATTGAATCATTACCTATAATTGTTATTGAATTCATTGTTGTGCCTATTTCTGAACCAGATTCCCTCAATTTCAATATCACTGATTCAAGATGTTCCGGATTACACTCAGTCAATGTAATTTTTCCACCGCAGAGAGCTCCTCCAATAAGAAATGTTCCAGCTTCAATTCTGTCAGGTATCACTGAATATTCGAGTTTACCCTTAAGTTTTCCGACTCCGCAAACGGTGATTTCATTTGTGCCAAGCCCAGATATATTTGCGCCTAACTCAATTAAGAATTCTCCCAAAGATGTTATTTCTGGCTCTAAGGCAGCATTAGTGATTTTTGTCTTTCCATTTGCCTTCACAGCTGCCATTAAGATATTACCGGTTGCACCAACACTGGGAAACCTTAAATGAATCTCTCCACCGGTAAGGTTACCGGTCGCTACTATATTCCCTTTATTTAATTGTACATCTGCACCTAATTCTGCAAGAGCTTTTAAATGAATATCAACCGGTCTTGGTCCCCATGCGCAACCTCCCGGCAGGGATACTTCAGCGTGATTAAACCTTCCCATAAGCGGTCCCAATACATAAAAAGATGCTCTCATTGTCTTCACCAGATCATAAGGAGCAACCGGGTTTGTACATGTTGTTGTATCAATTTCTAATGTATTATCAGAATAAATCACAGTTGCACCAATTTCCCGCAGCAATTGAGACATGGTTCGTGTGTCCCGTAGATCCGGAACATTATTAATTATAAATTTTCCTGATGTCAATAATGTGGATGCCATTATAGGTAAAACAGCATTTTTTGCGCCGCTGATCGACACATTGCCATTTAATTGATTTCCCCCACGGATGATTAGTTTATCCATGGTATCCCTCCAATAATTCTTCTGCCTGCAGTTTACCGGATTTTGTAATAACCCTACCACTGATCAATCCTGCAATTTCCTGAATTCTTTCATCCTTGGATAATTGTTTAACAGCAACTTTTGTCCTTGATCCATCGGTGACCTTATATACATTCAAATGATTACATCCCTTGCTTGCAATCTGGCTTAAATGTGTTATACAGATTACTTGTCTGCTATCACCTAATTGTTCAATCAGGTTCCCAGCTTTTTCAGCAGTTTTTCCGGATATTCCGGAATCCACTTCATCAAATATAATTGTATCTACAGGGTCTTTTTCTTGCAAAGCAAATTTAATTGCAAGCATGAACCGGGACAGTTCCCCGCCGGAAGCTATTTTATGCAGTGGACGCAGTTCTTCTCCCATATTGGGAGATATCAGTATTTCACAGTTATCCTGCCCTTTCCCAGTGCCAATTTCTTCACTATTTGTATGTAATGATATTTTAATTTTAGTATTTGACATGTCCAATTGATTTAAAGTTGAAATAATTTTTTTTTCTAATTCATCTGCAGTCTTCAATCTTGTTATTGTCAATTTACTTGAAAGACTAAAATAATTGTCCTTTAATTTTGTTAATTTTTCCTCTAACTCCTTAAGATCTGATACTTGGTTGTGAGCACCTTGCAAATATTTTTCTATCTCCTCCTGATAGGATATAACTCCATCAATACTCCCACCATATTTCCGTTTCAACATTTCGATATGTTCCAATTTTTCACCAATCATAGAAATCTGATCAGCATCTACAGTCATTTGGGATGAATAATGAGTTAACTCTTGTGCTAAATCCTGTAATTCAACCTGTGTTGAGTTTACTCTGTGTATCAGAGAATCCAGATCATCATCAAGTCCACCGTGATTTTTTAATTCTCTAATATGCTTATTCATCTCACCGGCAACTGCATTTTGACTTCCATCTAAATACTCGCTGAGTGTTTTCAATGTATCGATTATTTCCTGAGTATTTATCAATTTCCGGTATTCTGAATCTACTTTTTCGTCAATTCCCGTGTATAGTTTCAGTACTTTTAATTCATTCAATTGAAATTCATAGAGCTCTCGTTTTTCTCGATAATCCTTTTCGATTCTTTTAATTTCATTATATTTATTATTAACATCCATTATTGACTTAAAGGTATTCATTAATGTTAATAGATCAGTTTCATAATCTCCAAAAGCATCCAGGTATTCTAAATGAAAATCCGAATTTAGTAATCTTTGGTGTTCGTGCTGACCATGCATATCTACAAGAAATTCAGACCTGGATTTTAGTTCGTCTAATGTTGCCGGCTCATCATTTATGTAGGTTTTCGAGTTCCCTGATTTCGAGAATACTCTCCTGATTGTATGTGATCTAAGTTTTGATTTAAATACACCTTCAATTACACATCGGTCCTCTCCGGTTCTGATCATGCTCTTGCTGAATCTTGACCCCATCAGGAGATCAACCGCATTAATGATGATGGATTTTCCTGCACCTGTTTCACCTGTTAAAATGTTTAAGCCTCTATTAAATTCAATGGTAATTTCCTGGATTATTGCAAAATTTTTAATATACAGTGAATGTAACATCAACCTATTTTATATTTAATTACTGCTCCTGTAAGTCCACCCGCCAAATCTGCTATACCATCCCAAATATCAGGTATTCTTCCCGGAATAAAGTGTTGCAATATTTCGTCACATCCCGCAATAAATATCACATACACCATTGCAAATATGAGTGTATTCGATTTAAAAATGGAAGTGTTCAGTGCATTGATGATTAAATAACCTAAAATGGAATATTCAATAAAGTGAATAAATTTATCATATTCACCTATAAATGTTAGAGTTGTAATTTCTTTTGGGGAATACCATGTAAATACTAATATGGCACAGGAATATCCAGCAAGAATCCAAGTATTAAAAGAATTAATTTTCATTTAATAACACATCCCAGGCTGATGGAATCAAATTGATCAAATCTCCTGCACACATACCTCGTTCTGATATGGACTTCAAATATAATTCACCTGCAATTGCATGAAGAGTTACACCAATTCTTGCTGCAATATCCACTGCATAACCCTGAGCAACCAGGCCACCCAATAATCCTGCTAAAACATCTCCGGTTCCGGCAGTTGCTAAAACAGGTGAGCCCATGTTGCAAATTTCTATACTTTCTGATGAAGTTACAATAAAAGTCGGAGATCCTTTCAGTATTAGGACCCTTCCATATAAATTTTCTGTCACAGACTGAAGTGCTGTAATTGGATCATTTCTTACACGTTCAATATCCAAGGAGAATATTGCAGAAAATTCAGAAAGATGTGGCGTCAGAATTGTATTTTGACTTAATTCAGATATTTTCATTGAGCCATTGATGATTGGATTAAATCCTGATCCATCCAAAATAATAGATTTTTGTGTTTCCGTAAGTAAATATCGTGTTAATTCTGTTGTTTTATCTTCAGAGGATAATCCTGGTCCACATACTAAACAATCACACCATTTGGATAATTCTTTAATCTTATTTTTATTTTCCATCGTCAATATTCCAGAGTTATTGTCCGCCATTGGGATGGTGATAACTTCAATGAGATTTGTTTCAAATACTGTATTTAGACTTTCGGGTACTGCAATTCGGGTAATTCCTGCACCAGCTTTTAATGTGCTATTAGCAGTTAATATCCCAGCACCTGTCATCCCTATAGAACCGGCGAGAACACCTACTTTTCCACGGGAATATTTATGTGAATCTCTTGGATATGGCTGAATATATTGAGCCCCATCCGGTATTGTAAGTAATTGTATTTTCTCAGCTTCTTTTCGCAATTCAGTAAAACCAATATCCATGATATGAAGTTCTCCGGCAGCATTCAATCCATCATTTATTAAATTTCCAATTTTTGGGTAGCCCATTGTTAATGTCTTATCCGCTTGAATATTAATATTTGCTGACATTCCTGTATCACACTGTATTCCTGATGGGATATCTACCGATATTACATTTTCTTGTTGATTTATTTCATTTATCAGTTCTGCATATATGCCTGTGATATCACGCTTTAATCCAATACCAAAAATTCCTTCAATAATCCAATCTGTTTCAGGTAGAATTTTTTCTTTTTCGTATATCAGGATTTCTTCGGATCTCAATGGATATTCAGTAAGCAGTGGTGAATGTAACTGAGACTCCTGTATCACCATTAACTGTGAATTTATGCCAAACTTCAATAAAAAATGGTGGGCAATTATTGCATCTCCTCCATTATTTCCCTTACCCGCTACAACCAGCACAGATTGAGAAAATGGATCAATTACTTCATCCAGAAAAAATCTGGAGATTACCATTCCCGCGTTTTTCATTAACTTTGATTCTGATAATCCAGACTGGATTGTTTGCTCATCCAATTGCCTTGCCTGGTTTTCACTGAGAATTGTAATCATTATTGATTACTCACTAAAGCTACAGCACTTGCATATTTTTCTGTATGTGATATAGATAATTGAATTTCCAATTTTTGAAGGGGTGATGTTTGTAGATATTCTACCTTTGGCGATTCATTGTCTTTCCGGGATATTTGGATTTTATTCAATGGGATTATTTGATTGGGATCCAGAGAAAGTAAGGCTTTTTTGACTGCTTCCTTGGCAGCAAATCGCCCCGCATAGTGGATTTCCGGAAGTGATCTTCTTTCACAGAAATCAATTTCTTCCTGTGAAAAGATTTTGTTTATGAATTTTTTACCGTGAGTTTGGATGGATTTTCGTATCCTCCCCACCTCAACAATATCATTGCCGATATAAATCACGATTGGTTTTCCTGATCTATTATTTCAACAAGCTCATTGATGTCATTAATATCGTAATCTGCATTGGATTTCACAGTTTCAAATGTATCTCCATATTTCGCGAATGCTGTCAGCATACCCACCTCTTTAGCTCCAATTACATCCCTTTCCGGCCAATCACCGACCATAATGGAATTTTCAGGCTGCACATTCAATAATCTACAAATTTTATGGAAGGGCTCGGGAGCTGGTTTTGTTAATCCAGTATCATCAAATGTAACTACCGCATCAAAAATATGATGTAGATTCAGGTAACAGATTCTCATCCAGGCTTCTCTGCTGGGAGCATCGGAAACCACTCCTAATTTTAATCCCAATTTTGATAACTTTATGAGCGTTGAGTTAACGTTTGGATATAGAATCAGTGAGGCTTCTCTGGCTTTTCTATACGCAACAATACCGGCAGCAAGAAACTTATAATTCATTTGACCTAATTCCTTTTGGAGCAAGTCATCAAATACTTCCTGATATTCATACCCTTTTTCATCATAAATATTCATAATTATCTTTATGGCTTTTTCAGAATTTATGCTCAATCCCGCTTCAATCATTCCATTGATTCCTGCCTTGACCGCATAGGATTTCATTGCCATAAAATCCAGGAGTGTGTTATCCAAATCAAATACAACTGCTTTGATCATATTATAAAATAAAGAAAAAGGGCAATAATTATTGCCCTTTTTCTAAGTTGATTTGATAGTTAATTCTATAATCCTTTTTCAATCATTGTGAGTTCGTATTTTGCAATCTTTCTCCATTTTTTATCTCTTGTGGCACTTTCAAATGCAGATTTGGCTGCGGCAATATTGCCAAGCGCTTTTTCAGCTACCCCTAATTCATATGATGCACCGGCATTTTTCTTCTTTAAATCCAATGACGTTTTTGCTGCATCCCTCGCTTGGCTAAACATTCCCTGTGCATTATATGCAGAAGCCAGCCTGGAATATGCATCAAAAGATTTCGGATTAAATTTCACTGCCAATAGATATTGATCTGCTGCTGATTTATATTCTTCCCTTGATGAATAAATAAATCCCAATGATTCATAAGCTTTTGAGTATTCTGGATTTACATTAATTGCATTTTTTAATTCGGATTCTGCTTCTGCAAATTTTCCCAGATTAATATAAGTTTTTCCAAGAGCATAGTACGCCTTATCATATTTTGAATTTATTTTTACCGCATTACCATACCAAACCAAAGCATTCTCTAAGTCGCCCAATCTTGAATATACATCCCCCAGGAGTTTATAAGACTGCAGATGTTGTGGGTCTATCTCCAGATTTTTGTGTAGTGTAGATTTTGCATTTTCGTAATCACCCAATTTGTTCATAATTAGTGCTGATTTAAATCGTGCTTCTGAAAATTCCGGGACATATCTCACAGCTTGTTGATAATAATCCAGTGCAAGATCATAATCCCTCCGTCTATATTCTTCGTTCCCTTGCTGAGTCAACTTTGCACCAATATTTGAAATTGATGACGTATATTTAATTTCAAAAGGATTCAGTTCAGATGCTTTTCGGAAATTTTCCACAGCCAAATCAAATTCATTCAACTTAAAATAGGTTAATCCAAAATTATAAAAGGCTAATGCAAACTCTGGATAAGCTTGAATGGTTTTTTCATAATTCATAATAGATTCATCAGTAAAGCCGTTATCAAAAGATTTCTTGGATTCATTTAACCGGGATCTCATATCATTCAGAGATTCCCATCTTTCGCGATATTCTGTATTTTTGGGGGCAAGCTCTATGGCTTTTGTTAGATATGAATTTGCATTTTCCAGATCATCAAGCCGAATAAATATTTCAGCAGCTAACTTGAAATATTCATGATTTTCACTTCCTGATTCTATGGTTTGTAAAATAGTTTCTCGTGCTTGTATAAATTCCCCGGCAGCGAACAATGAACTGGCAGATATGTTCGAACCAGTTTGACTGAATCCGGTTGAAATTAAAATAATTACAGTTAATATTCTCATTGAATAATCTCCATCATTAAACTGTGCTGAAGGCGGGACTCGAACCCGCACATCCGTCTCGGACACTGCCCCCTCAAGACAGCGTGTCTACCAGTTCCACCACTTCAGCAGACTGATTACTGTGCAGTATCCGATTCCGGCGCTACTGGGGCAAATTCTACTGGATTTAAAATACTTTCAGTAGTTTGTGCCCTTTGACGGATTATACTTTCATCTGATGGTACTGCAGTTCCTGGACTAAGTATCAAATTAATAATAATTGCCAGCAGCATATAACCACCTGCAAGTCCGCTTGTAATCTTTACAAGCAACTTGTCGCCGCTCTCTCCACCGAAAGCAGCGCCCATTGCCTGCTGACCCATTGCTGTCCCCATTCCCCCAGTTTTGCTTGATTGAAGTAAAATAATTCCAATCAGGCAAGTACAGATAAGAACAAAAATTATTAAAGATATTCCGTATATCATTATTTCTCCTGTTTATGCAAATGCTTGGTAAATACTGTAAAAACTTTCGGGTGTAAGAGAAGCGCTGCCGATAAGGAATCCATCTACCCCATCTACTGTAATCAATTCTTCTGCGTTTTCAGGGTTTACACTGCCGCCATATAGAATAGACATTGAATCACTTTTAAATTGTAATTGTTCCAAAATATATCTGATTGTTTGATGGGTATCCTGAATAATATCAGGTGTGGCATATTTTCCGGTACCTATTGCCCATACGGGTTCATATGCAATTATTAAATTTTGGATTTCATTTTGATTTAGATTAGCTATTGAAGATTTGAGCTGACGTTCCAGCACCTGGTGAGTGAGGTCATTTTCGCGTTCTTGCAATGTCTCCCCTATACAAAGTATGGGTGACAGGCCATCCTGAAGCACATTTCTGACCTTCCTCCTGATCAGGTCCTCCTCCTCAAGAAATATGTGCCTGCGCTCTGAATGGCCCAAAATCACCCACACACATCCACAATCACGCAACATTTTGGTTGAGATTTCGCCCGTAAACGCCCCATTTTCCTCGAAATATACGTTTTGAGCACCTAATTCTATCTCTGAACCGTTTAAAATTTCACTTATGTAAAAGAGCCCTGTAAATGGGGGACACAAGATAATTTGAGTTTGAGGTATTGTCAAAGGTTTTTTTAAAAATTTTTTAAAAAAAGTTGAGCTCTCGTCAAGAGAATTATTCATTTTCCAATTTGCGACGCAGTATTTTTTACGCATATTCCAAATTTTTCAATGCTTCAACTGCTGGCAGTTTTCTTCCTGAAAGAAGTTCTAATGATGCACCTCCACCAGTAGAAATATGGCTAAAGTTATTCTTTAACCCGAGAACCCTAACTGCCGACGCTGTATCACCTCCGCCAACAATGGATATTGCTCCATTATCTGTCTGATGCAGGATTGCAGATGCAATGGCATTTGTACCGGTTGAAAAATTGAAATTTTCAAATACTCCCATTGGACCGTTCCACAGAATTGTTTTAGCCTTTAATATTTTTTCTTCAAAAATAGAACAAGATTCTGGCCCGATATCCAGACCAAGGTCATTGTTTGTAAAATTATCCAGGGGTGTCATATCCCATTCATAATCTTTTTCTATATCTTTTACGGTTACAAAATCTGACGGTAAAACTATACCCACACCTTTATCATTTGCGGTTTTTAATAACTGATCTGCAATATTGATTGTTCTTTTTTCTATAGATACACCTCCGCAGTTTTTTCCTAAAGCAGAGAGGAAGCTGAATGCCATTTTTCCCCCAATAAGGATATCATCTGCCGAGTCAAGTAAATGCTGAATAAGTTCTATTTTTCCTTCTACCTTTGCACCGCCCAGCACAACTATAAATGGTTTTTCTGGATGTGCCATTGCATCTGAAAGATATTTTAACTCTTTTTCCATAAGAAATCCCGGAACAGCATCCAACATATAGTCTACTATACCAACGTTTGATGCATGAGATCTGTGTGCAGTTCCAAAAGCATCGTTAATAAATATTTCACTGTGCCCGGCTAATTTGCCTGCAAATTCCTCGTTATTTTCTATTTCCCCAGAATGAAATCTGAGATTTTCTAAAAGGTGAATTTCTCCAGGCATCAATTCCTGTGAAAATTTCAATGCGTGGTTTGATACACAATCGTCAGAAAAATAGACATCCACACCAAGGAGCTCTTCTAACTCAAAAAACACAGGCTCCAAAGAATATTGGTTGTCTGAGTTACTTTTCGGCCTTCCCATATGAGACATTAACACAACCGCTGCACCATTTTTCAGACAATGTTGGATTGTCGGTAGAGCTGCTCTTATTCGAAAGTTGTCCGTAACTACAGAGCCTTTTACAGGTACATTGAAATCTACGCGAATAAGCACCCGTTTTCCATTCAGATTTATATCGTTTAAAGTTTTCATATTTCTTGATTTTCAGCGCCCAAAATTTCCACTTTTTGCTTGATTATTTCAAACAGGTTTATTGATGAAAAATAATTAAGAGAGTGGTTGGGTTAAATCGTTTAAATTTTCGTAAATAAAAATTCTAATTTTCCACCAGAGGTGTTCCTAGTGTAAACACTCCCACCCAATCTGTACCTGCATTTTTCATTACAGTTGCGCAGGCATTTGCTGTTGCACCGGTAGTTAGTACATCATCAACCAATAAAATTCTTTTGTAGGTAATATTTTTTACAACAGCAAATGCATTATAAGTATTTTTCTTTCTATCTTCTATATCAAGTTTGGTTTGTGTTTGTGTCCATCGAGTTCGTTTCAATAGATTGTTTTCGACAGGTAAGTGAATGATCCTTCCAATTGACTTTGCTATCACTTCTGCCTGATTATATCCTCGTTCCCGTTTTTTAACCTTGTGGAGTGGCACTGGTAACATTGCACAAATATTACAGCCAATTAATAATTTCTGAATTTCGTCTGCAAAAGAATTTATCAGGTAATTTGCAAAACGTTTATAACCGTTATATTTTACTTGATGAATTACATCCTGTAATAAATCATCGAACCAGAACAATGAATATGCAGCGTTAAGTTCATCTCCTATCGTAAGGTTTTCCACCCAATTATCTAATCTACTTGATTGTAGATTTTGTAAACAATTATTACAATACAATATCTCAATTGAATTCAATTTTACATCGCATGAACAACAGGATTGGGGATAAATAAATTGTTCAAGTATTTTCGCGGAACTGGTGAAGGACGTTGAATACAATGGCGTTATCAGGCGGAGGGGACTTCCACCGTATTTCCATTAAATTTCACAGATACAATTTTGGATACTCCCTCTTCCTCTTGAGTTACTCCATATAGATAGTCAGATTTTTCCATAGTCAGTTTGTTATGGGTTACTACAATAAACTGGGTTTCCTTTGCAAATTCACGGAGGGCATTTGTGAACTTGCTGATATTTCGATCGTCCAGCGGAGCATCTACTTCATCCAAAATGCAGAAGGGAGATGGCTTGACGAGATAAATAGCGAACAGCAGAGAGATAGCGGTGAGTGCCTTTTCACCCGCAGAGAGCATTCTCAAGGTCTGTGTCCGTTTACCCGGTGGTTGGGCAATAATTTCAATATCACAATCCATTGGGTCTGCATCTTCACCAATTAGCCGAAGATGTGCTTGTCCGCCATCAAAAAACATTGTATAGGTTTTTTTGAAATTATCAGCAATCTTATCAAATGTAGTTAAGAGCTTATTGCGGGCTTCTACATCAATCTTTTGGATAGTCTCCTCCAGATTCGTTTCTGATTCAATAATATCATCATATTGCTCCTGAAGATGCTGCAGCCGATCAGATTCTTCTTCAAATTCTTCCTGTACTGCCATATTGATGGGACCAATCCTTTCAATGGATCTTTGCATGGTTTGAACAGTCTGTTTTAATTCTTCAAGATTTACAGTCTCTAAATCAATTGCTTCCTTTGGAACAGATATATGATATAACTCCCGAATTCTGCTGATGATGAGTTCTTTTTCCTTTTCTATTCCGGCAATTTTCAATTCCATATCCCGAAGTTCTAACAAACTCTCTTCCTTCTTTTTTTGCTGTTCCCGGATTTCTCTCTGTAAATTTTGTACTTCTTCGTATTTTTCATTATACACTTTTTCAAATTGAACTTTGGTTTTTTGAAGATTTTCCCTTTTTTTGACAACGGTTAGCTTATCCATTTCAGCAGATTCAGTTTTCTTGACCAAATCAGTTATTTCAGTATTGAGTTGTTTAGATTTTGTATCATATTCCATGATTCTGTTTTCAAGGTCGGTTTTCAATTTTTTATTAGTATTCAGGCGGTATTCACATCCATCTGCTTCTTTTTCTATTTCGACCAGAGCCACACGGGCATCCTGAACTGTTTGTTGAACCTGCACACGTTTTGACTGTAGATCATCCAGGATGGCTTGAATTTCTGCAATTTCTGATTTATATGCATCATTTTTTAGTTGTAATTCTTCCAGCTGAGTATTCATTTTTTGTTTTTCAATTTCAATATTCCGGATTGAAATTTTCGAATTTGAGAGAAATTCCCTGGATTTTTTCAATTTATCAATGTTTTGAGAATTGATAAATTCAATTTTAGACAATTCTTTATCCAGTGTTGACAAGCTTTTAATACCAGACTCTAAACTTACTTCTTCAATTTCAACATAATTTCGACTTTTGTCAGCTTTCTTTATAGTTGAATCCAAGTTTCCTCTGAGGTCAGAAAGATGTTTTTCTATTGAAAATATTTCCTTTTTCAGGTTTTTGATCATTTTCTCCCTGCCTACAGAAACTGCGTGCTTTGTACCGCGGGATGATTTCATTACATATTTTCTCCCAATGAATTGACCGTCCAGAGTCACCCAATTAAACTCCGGATTATCTACAGGAATAGTATTGATATCCATTCCATTGGTAATCACCCTTACATCATGCAACAATAGATTAAACAACGCCTTAAATCGGGATTTTGACTTAACACACTGAACTGCAGAAACATATTCTTTACTGCCATTATTATTCAAACTTATGGAGGGCAGAACATCGAGCGGGATGATACTGACCTGGCTATCCGTTTTAGATTCTTTCAACCAATTTAAAATATTCATTGCATTTTTTCTGGTATCCACAACAAGATAATTCGCTG
This sequence comes from uncultured bacterium, assembly GCA_964345035.1. Lineage (GTDB taxonomy): Bacteria > Fidelibacterota > Marinisomatia > SCGC-AAA003-L08 > CAYFPO01. Next base: position 38,856 of record CAYFPO010000007.1, on the reverse strand, counting down.
CTTCTCCAAGCCCTACCTCAATAGCAAGAGCATGAGATTCCTCCACATCTAAAAGATCTGATACCACACCGCAAATTCCAGGAAGCTGAGCTTTGTTCTCCATGACATACTGTATACCGGAAGATCGACCTCCCTGATTTTCAACTAAATCTGTATAGAACTGCAGTCTGGAACACATATTCTCCAATTTTGATTCTTCCTTGACAATTTCTTCCTTTTTATTGAGAACGGAATTTTCTAGTTGAGAATGATTTTCCTGCAATTTTTCCAATTTAAGAGATAGTTTGCTGTTTAAATGTTCCTGGTTTTTAACCTGAGTTTTAAAATCTTTTTCACTTTCCAGTAATATTTTACCCTGCTTTTCAAGGTCAACAATTTCCTCCTGAAGCCTAATTATTCCGGATTCTTTTTCTTCCAGCCCTGCCCGCGCACGCTCAGCCTTTGCTCTGAGTTGGTGTATATAATCCATGTGCACATCGTATTCATTTCTCAATGTTTTCCATTGTTTTTGATGGGTTTCAGTTTCTGATTGCAATGTGTCGAATTCTGCCTTAACCCTGTCATAATCCTCTTTTCTGTTTTTAATATCAGGTTGAAAGGTCTTAATTTTTTCCCGGATTTCTTTAATTTGTGACTCCAGGGTTTTTATCCTTCCTTCGGATTGGTTTTTTTCATCTGTATATTGCTGAATCCTTAATTCATTGGATTTTTTCTGTTCAGTCCACACCAGAATATTGTTATTTGTGGTTCGTAATTTATCTACAACTTTCGTTAATTCAATCTGACAATTATTGAGATCATCCTTAGCTGTTGCAAATTGAGTTTCCATCTCTGTTAATAAAGATTCATCCAGACTAACTTGTCCCGTCATTGCAGAAGTATCAGTCTGTTCCTTGTTTAATTTTTCCCTGAGTGGTTGTTCTTTTTCATTTAACAGTTGAATTTGAGCTTGTGCCAACGTCAATTCAGTATTTTTGACTTTTTCCACCAGAATTTTATGACGCTCAAACCGTTTCATTTGAAGATTGAGATTTTTAACAGTGGATTCTACTTCAGCGATTATATCTTTTACACGTTCGAGATCTGATTTTGTAGCTTCCAGTTTGCGGAGAGTTGCGTTTTTTTGATGTTTATACTGGCTGATACCTGCAGCTTCTTCAATGAGTCTTCTCCTGTCTGCAGCGTTTTGTGACAAAATTGTTTCAATCATTTTCAGTTCAATAACTGAATATGCATTGGCACCCATACCGGTATCAACGAACAATCCTTTGATATCTTTTAATCTGCACGGTACCTTATTGATAAAATATTCACTTTCCCCATTACGATAAAATCGACGGGTTATCTCAACATCAGTATATTCCACAGGGAGACGGCCCTTATCATTATGAATGGTTAATGAAACTTCACAAAATCCGATGGGTTTTCTTGTTTTGGTTCCATTAAAAATAATTCCATCCATTTTATCAGATCGGAGGACAGATGTCTTTTGTTCACCAAGGATCCAGCGGATAGCATCCACAATATTGGTTTTACCGCATCCATTGGGACCTACAATGCAGGTGATACCATCTCCAAATGTAAGTTTGGTTTTAGGTAGAAAGGATTTGAATCCCTGAATATTGAGATTGGAGATATACACAGTTTATCCGGGAGGCCAGGTCATCGGTCTTCCTCCTAAAAGATGGAGGTGAATGTGAAATACGGTCTGTCCTGCCGCTGCACCTGTATTAATCACCCAGCGGTAACCGGAGTCGTCAATTCGCTCATCAATCGCAATTTCCTGAGCCAGAAGTGCCATATCTGCAAGCACATTAGCATTGTCCTTATTCAAGTCCAGTGTAGAAGCAATATGTTCTCTTGGAATCACCAGAATATGGGTAGGTGCCTGGGGATTGATATCCCGGAATGCCAATACTGTTTCATTCTCTTTTACCACCTCCGAAGGAATATCGCCTGCAGAAATTTTACAAAATAAACAATCCACCATAGTCATAAATTACACATTATTTCAATAGTGTTACTTCCTGAGTTTGTGTGAAATGATTAGTTTCTAATCGAATATAATATACTCCTGTGGAAATTTCGGTAGCATCCCAAATATCACCGAAAGTAATTGTATCAATTTCCCAATAAATATCGTGATTTGTCGTATCCAGCAAACAATCAGTAGAATCCTCCCCTCCAAGATGATACCCATCCTCACAGATCACATCACAGCAAGTTGTTTGATTCTCACAAGGAAGTTGCCCGGCTGGACAGTAAAGGGATTCAGGATTGTTACAGTAAGGTAATAATAGGCTGACTATTTTTTTATCAATCATCAATCACTCATAGTGTTACTTCCAGAAAAATGTTATACCCAAAACCGCATTGCCGTCAATAAAAGTATTTGATGTATATCCAGCATGGATGCGGTGAATGAGTCTTCCTGCCCGAAACTGTAGGCCGATTCCCGTTGACCACTCACTGGACCAACCGTTTAATCTGAGATTCTTGAGTTTATTTCCGGTTAGCTGTCCCACTTGCCCAAGCTCACCAAACCAATAGGGACGCATCGTCCCGGCAAGCTTTGAGTCAAATAATATCTTTCGGTAACCAAATACTGCAGGTATCAAAACATCAGAGTTCATTGAATTTCCGGTGAATTCACCATAATAGCTTACTGTGTACTGGGATTTTTCAATATGAAAACCCGAATTGAAATAGGCTTGATTCAGTCGGTTTATATTCCCTGCCAATTCATAATACATCCCTTGACCACCATTAGTTAATCTGAATCCAGCACCATGATGTAAATTTGGGATTGCAAACAGGGTTTGAATAATAAATCCAATAAATATGGGGTATATTTTTGCTGTTTTCAATCTGATATCCTCCCCGAAAAATAATAACATTTTACCGTAATCAGCCAATGGATATTCACATTCAGATTGAAATACATACCTTCCCAAACTGCTTCCGGTTCTCCAGATAACGATGCGCATCTGAAATTTCTTCCAATGGAAATATTTTATCCACAAATGGAGTTATTATTTTTTGATGAATCAATTCCTGTACTGCTTTAAAACTTTTCATATCACTCATAGTTGAACCCAATATTGTCTGCTGTTTCATAAATAGATGTCTAAGATCAAAATCTACCTTTGGTCCGGTAGTTGCACCGCAAGTTACCACTCTCCCACCTTTGCCAAGCAGACGCATAGAATTCTGCCAGGTTGCCTGTCCAATATGTTCAAATATGACCTGAATCCCTTGTCTGCCTGTTATTTTTTTTACTTCTTTTATCCAATTATCCTGAGAATGCAGTATTACGAAATCGGCTCCCATTTTTTCTGCGTGCGCTTGTTTCTCTTCTGATCCAACGGTTGTAATTACTGAGGCACCAATATGTTTTGCAATTTGTATAGCTGCAGAGCCAATTCCGGAAGTTGCCCCGTAGATCAATACAGTTTCACCCTTTTGCAGATTAGCCCTGGGTATGAGCATTTGATACGCCGTCATACTCACAAGCTGGAGAGATGCAGCCTCCTCCCAGCTTAAATGGTGAGCTTTTTTGTGAAGATTTTCTGGTTTTGTAATAAAATAATCACAGTCAGTTCCATTTACTGTCTCACCAATAATTCCATAATGTATGCAGTAATTTTCCTGACCTTTCCTGCAAAAATCACAGTTACCGCAGAATGTACCCGGCTGAATGACCACTGCATCACCGACTTTCCAACCCGAAATTTCAGCTCCAACTTCAACGATCTCACCGGAACCGTCTGAACCTGGGATTAATGGTAATTCAATTGGCAATCCCGGAATTCCCTCCCGAATCCATATATCCAGGTGATTTAGAGAGGCTGCATGGATTTTCACTTTTACTCCATCTGATGGGCAAATGGGCTCTGGTATATCATCAATCTGCAGTACTTCAGGTCCACCATGATTGTGAATTCTCGCTGCTCTCAATCTATTTCCTCAAATTCTGCATCGTGAATTTCAGATTTTATATTTCTTCTTTTGCTTGATGGATTTGTGTGGTAATGTGAACTTCTGGTGAGGCGATATTTTTTCCACAATTTTATAAGATATACAATGCCCATCCAGACCAGTACAAGATACACCAGCCTGATGAGAAACATTAAAGGCTTTTTACCGGATTATAATATTTCACTCCGTGAACCGGTGTACGGATAAAGTTTAAAACTTCTTCGAGGTCATCTTCATTATTGACAAAATCTATGTCATTGGTATTGATAATCATCAGCGGACTGCCATCATATCTGAAAAAATATTCATTATACACCTGATTTAAAGCGTCAATATATTTCCAGTCCATTTGCTTCTCATATTCTCTTCCCCGCTTACGTATATTCGCCATAAGCCGTTCGGTATCAGATTGCAGGAAAATCACCAGATTTGGATTTGAAATACTTTTCTCAAGTAAACTGGCCACTTTATCATACAATGTAATTTCCTTTTCATTCAAATTTAATGATGCGAACAATCGGTCTTTGGCAAACATATAATCGGTTATGATACAATTATAAAACAGATCGGTTTGTTGAAGATCGATCTGCTGTCTGTAACGGGATAACAGAAAGAACAACTGAGTCTGAAAGGAATATCTTTCCGGGTCTTGGTAAAAATCAGGGAGAAATGGATTTTCCTCAAATTTTTCCAAGATCAATTGTGCACAAAGGCGTTCTGCCAAGAGTTTTGCCAGGCTGGTTTTTCCTACACCGATACTACCTTCAATTGCTACGTGATAGGCTGATTTCATACAGCTGGTGCAGATTCCTCCTCAAGCATAGTTACTTTTGAATTGTCATTGGTTATAATCATTAATTCCTTTACTGTCTTGTTTGCAGCCGGAACTACAAATTCCGGGGCTATTTCAGCCCAGGGTTCCAAAACGAATCTTCGTTCCTGTATATTGGGATGGGGCAGCACCAAACCGGGGGATTCCATTACAATATCATCAATTGTGAGGATATCAATATCTAATACCCGTGGCAAATTTCTCTTCTGTGAGATTCGCCTACCTGATTTTAATTCAATTAATTTAATGAATCCAAGTAATTCTGCAGGTGACAGAACAGTTCTAACTTCAATAATTAGATTGTAATAATCATCTTGATCTTTATTATACATCGGTTCAGTTTCATATATGTTGGAAGTAAGGACCAATTCAACATTGTTATTTTCTGTGAGAAAGTTGATCCCCTGTTCAAGGTTTTTCATTCTGTCACCAACGTTTGAACCAAGAGATAGAAATACTTTGTGTTTCATAATTATTTACTCCGAATAATTTCTACTTCAACAGACCTGCAAATTCCTTTTAACGGTGCCGACGGTTTTCTGATTTTTACCATTACCTCTGATACATTTTCCATTTTCAGTAGTTCACCGGCAACTCTATTTGCTGCAGTTTCAATCAATTTATTAGTCGGCTTTACAAATACGTCCGATACCGTATTAAATATTTTTTGATAATCTGTGGATTTTTGTATATCATCCGAATCAATTCCGGGTGTCAAGTCTGTAGAAAGTACTACATCAATCTGAAATTTCTGGCCAAGCCGATTTTCTTCAGGTGCTACGCCGTGATACGCATACAATTCAATATTATTCAATCTAATTTTATCCATCGAGTAGTATAACGGCTCAACATACGTTTCGCCAGAAGTTTTAAGGGGAGTAATTTACATCGTGAAATCCATATATTAGGGAGATAATTTTTCCATAAATATCATACTCCTCCGGCATAGGGACGCCGGAGGAGCATGGATTATTGGAGGAGTGACTTCATTCATCACTCTACGGTTGTTCAGGTGAGCATTTTAAACATTTGGGAAATAATACTAATTTAACTGTAATAATGTATGCTAATCCCAATCTCTATGTAATTTTTTACGAAATCCACCACGTTTATGTTTTTTTTCCCGGAATCTATCTTTTAACCTGTGTTTAAAACTTCTTTCGAATGCCACATATTTTGCCATCTGTTCCGGTGATAAAATATCATCCATATTTTTGATGTGGTCTCTTTTTAATTGTAACCGTTTTTCTTCATTGGTATAGAGTTCATCCAAGATCTTATCAACTTTCTTACTGCTGACCTTCTCTTCATCTATCATTTCGTTTAGTTCTTTGAACAGTTCTTTGTCTTTTTCTCTTAATGATTTTAAGTCATTTTCCAAGGTATTTACTCTGGGGAAGAATGTTTCAGCCTGTTCTTCTGTAATATCCAGAAATTCAGTTAGCTTCCATTTGATCACCATCCCGGGATTTGGTTCCCTCTCTTCCGGTCTAAATTGCCCCGTTAGTAATGTTGAAATCATTATTATGCATGTGATTGTGTATTTCATCTTATTATCCTTTCATCTTTAAATTTTGTATCCAATCAATGTCTTCAACTAATTCCACAAATTGAATAAATTCTTCTATATCCATTGTGTTGATTAAATATTCAATTGCCACATCATCACTAATTTCAAATTCATCTTCATATTCATAATCAATGATTTCTTCTTCAGCCTGACTGTACCAGAATTCATTCATATAATTGATTTGTAATTCGTGCCGGATCAGTAGTGTTGATTGGATCACGGTGAAAACCATGACCATTGCGAGTGGAATGGTATGGAGTATTGCATTGTGTTTTTTTTTGGTTTGAATGCGCTTTCTTACCTGTTCAAGAAATTCTATATTTACTGGATCAGTCATCGAGATATTTCCTCAGGTTTTTCTTGGCTTTGTGATAATTAACCTTTGCGGAGTTTTCTGTAATGGAAAGGACGTTTCCAATATCCCTGAAAGGTAAATCCTGGAAAGTCCGCAGAATCATCACATTCCGCTGCATTTTGGGTAACTTTTTCACTGACATCATCAGCTTATAGCTCCTGTCATCATCAGGTTCATTCGTGGTTTGTGTGTGGGCTTCTTGGATATCTCTGTGAAACCAGGAAAATAATTTTTGTTTTCGATAAAAATTATTGATCTGATTAATGACCACGCGATACAGCCAGGTTGTGAATTCTGCTTCAAACCGGAAAGATTCAAGTCCGAAATACGCTTTAACGAACACTTCCTGGGCAAGATCTTCAGAATCTTCCTGATTTCTGACAGATTTCTGGATGAATCCCCGTACCCATTCCTGATGTCTGAGTACCAGCTCATTGAAGGACTTCTCGCTTCCCTGTTGAAATTCTTGGATCAGTTCTTTGTCTGTTTTCATACATTTGTCACTTAGGACAATAGGAAATTTAAAAGGTTAACCCCACCCTAATAATATCTAAAATATCATAAAATTAAATGTTGAAAACTAAATCTTTTAATCAATCCTAAATATCCCTTATTTTTTTGATTCGAAATAATCATAATTACAAGGCGGTGAATGTGAAACCACTACAAGAAATTACCATTAAATCAATATTACTGGGAATTGCCCTCTCCATGGTACTTGCCGGAGCAAATGCATATCTGGGGCTGTTTGCCGGGATGACTGTATCAGCATCAATCCCTGCAGCTGTCATTTCTATGGGGATATTAGGGATGTTCAAACATTCCAATATTCTGGAAAATAACATCGTGCAGACTGCTGCCTCTGCAGGTGAATCTCTGGCTGCAGGAGTTATTTTTACAGTCCCTGCACTACTACTGATCGGATATTGGGAAAATTTCAATTATCTGGAAGTTGCAAAAATCGCTGCAATCGGCGGTGTTGTAGGTGTGTTATTTACTGTTCCTCTTCGACGTGCATTGATTCTGGAAGCAAAACTATTATTTCCCGAAGGAATTGCCACTGCAGAAGTTTTAAAAACCGGCGAACGATCCAGAACCGGTGAGGGCAGCAGTGGCGGATTAAAAATATTGAGTATTGCAGGAATTACCGGAGCATTGATGAAACTTGCACAGCAGGGTTTTGGTATATGGCATGCTTCAATTGAAAGTATCCGGTCATTTGGTGGCTCAATCTTTGGGATAGGTTGTGACCTGTCTCCTGCTCTGTTGTCAGTTGGTTATATTGTCGGAAGGAATATCTCCATTTTGGTGTTTGCCGGTGGATTGATCTCCTGGTTCATTGCAATTCCTCTATATTCAGCTTATCATGGATGGGAAGGTGATGTAAGCTCAACCGCCTGGAATATTTGGAACACCAAAATTAGATATCTGGGTGTTGGCGCAATGGTTGTGGGTGGAATTTGGTCCCTTATCAAACTTACCAAACCGCTGGTAGATGGAATTCGATCCAGTTTTAAAACATATTCCAAAATAGGAGACGATGTAGTCATCCCCAGAGAAGAACGGGATTTTCCTGTTAAATTTGTATTTCTGGCATTAATTGCACTCCTCGTTCCAATATTCTTATTATACCAGGATGTAATTCAATCCGTCAATCTTGCAATTTTGTTATCCATTGTAATGTTAATTTTTGGATTTCTGTTTTCTGCTGTTGCATCTTATATGGCGGGTATTGTTGGCTCGTCCAATAATCCAATTTCCGGGGTTACTATTGCAACAATCCTCTTCTCTTCACTGTTATTACTATTATTGCTTGGCACTGGATCACCAACCGGTGCTGCTGGAGCCATTTTAATCGGTGCTGTGGTATGTTGCGCTGCGGCTATTGGAGGAGATAATCTCCAGGATTTGAAAACCGGTCATATCGTAGGGGCAACTCCCTGGAAACAGCAGATAATGCAAATAATCGGTACCCTGGCCGCGGCAGGAGTATTAGGACTGGTACTTGACATCCTGCATACTGCTTATACAATTGGATCAGCGGATTTTCCCGCACCACAAGCAACATTAATGAAATCTGTGGCAGAAGGGGTGTTCACCGGCGGTCTTCCCTGGGAAATGGTACAGTTTGGAGCTGTAATCGGATTGGGAATCATTATTCTGGATATTATTCAGGAAAAACGAGGTTCAACTTTCCGTCTGCCGGTGCTTGCAGTGGCTGTGGGGATCTACCTCCCAATTGAATTATCCACACCGATTTTTATTGGTGGAATGATCGCTCATTTTACGAATTCAACTTTAAATGATTCCAATAACAAAGGATTACTGTTCGCATCAGGTCTTATAACAGGTGAAGCATTAATGGGAATTCTGGTTGCATTACCAATTTTTATTACTGGCAACAAGGATTGGTGGCCTCAGATTAACGGTCCAGACTGGTTAGGAACTTTACCATTTATTGGAATCATATTCTGGTTTTTCAATGTAAGTAAAAATAAATAGAATTTGAGATTATCTAAATCAATACTGCAGAAGCTGCCAAAGGCAGAGCTCCACTGTCATCTGGATGGATCTCTTCGTATTGACACTATTCTGGAGTTGGCTGAACAGCAGAAAGTGGAACTGCCTTCTAAACATCCAAAGGAATTAAAACAAATTTTGGAAATTGGCAATAATACGGGATCATTGGAAGAATATCTGTCCAGATTTAAGCTCACTTTGAGTGTTATGCAGACCCCGGATTCCCTAACCCGCACAGCATACGAATTAGCAGAAGATTGTTGGAATGACGGAGTCCGATATGTTGAAATCCGGTACTCGCCTATACTCCATACTGATAATGGAATGACCCTTGCAGAATCTGTGGATGCTGTAAAAAAGGGTTTGGATAAAGCGGAAAGTGATTTTGGAATAATAACAGGGATTATCATTTGCGGGATTCGGAATATTTCACCGGATATTTCCCTGAAACTTGCAGATTTGACGGTACAGTATAAAAACAGAGGAGTAGTCGGATTTGATCTTGCCGGTGCTGAAGAAAATTTTCCGGCAAAACACCATCAGGATGCATTTGAACTCATTTTAAAAAATAATATTAATACCACTTTACATGCCGGAGAAGCGTACGGACCTGAAAGTATCCATCAGGCAATCCACGCCTGCGGTGCTCACAGAATTGGTCATGGTACCCGTTTGAGAGAAAATCCCGATTTGATGAACTATATCAATGATCACCGGATAGCATTAGAAATCTGTCTCATCAGCAATATACATACAAAGTCCATACCGAGCCTGAAAAAGCATCCGTTTAAATATTATCTAAATAATAATTTACGCGTTACACTGAATACAGATAACCGGTTAATTTCAAGTACTACTTTAACGGAGGAATATTGTAGAGCTGTGGAGGAATTTGACCTGAATGCAAACGATATCCGTCGGATTATCATGAATGGCTTTAAAAGCGCATTTTTAGCACACAATAAAAGAAGGGATTTAATCAAACAGGTGGTGAATGAACTGGAGGTTGAATTCCGGTTTGAAGAAAAAGTTATTGTCTGATCACTGCGATCTTGGACACTGCATTTCCACCTTCCGGATGAGATACGGCAACCAGATACACACCGGACCCCACATACTCGCCGGATGAATTACGTCCATCCCATTGTACTGCTGTGTCATTTTGACTGATCACATTACTGTTTAAACTTCGGACGACTTCACCGGATAATTGCATTATTTTGACTGTGGAACCGGGGTAGATATCATAAATTTCTGCATAACTATCATCCGGTAACCGTAATGGATTAGGGCTTATTCTAATCTGATTATCTGCGTTTTTTTTTACTGAATTGATGGGAAGCGTCAAGTATGAAATTCCCTTTTCAGTAGCGAAATACACAGTTCCGTCTGTATGATCAAATGCCATATCATATACTATATTCGATAATATTGGAGATGTTTCTGTTGAATATTGTGTGAGATCTTCCCACGGAGGAGTGTCTTCCGGGATGAACCAAACTCCTGAATTCCGCGTAGAAATCCAGATATTATTTTGACTGTCCACGCGAATACGATCTCCTTGATTCAGATTTAAAAATGAGAGATAGTTAAATAGTTCACCTTCAATATCCGTATACAATGGCATTAAAGAAATGGAATTTCCATATCTGGAAAATATATATCCCTGGACTCCAAAAGATGTCAGTACCCAGATTCGATTCAGATTATCTGATGTTAATGACCAGATAGAAGTATTTTTTCCATTTGGTAAAATTTCTGGATTTGTTAAATTCAACCACGTGTCATCTGTTGGATTACCATAGGTACCCTTTGTATCAAGCACTTTTAGTCCTCCATCTGAATAAACTGCAGTACCTGCCCAATTTAACACATATTGAAAACCAAACCATGCAAGCTCAGTCTGGTCAAATGCAATTTCCTGGGGCATATAGGATAATTCATCTTGTGCTGAAATATGACTCCAGGTCTGACCGTCTGATAATTGGATGGCAGCAGGCAGATTATACACTTCTGAGTAGGGATTCATAACCCAAATATTACCTTCCGGATCTTTATTCAATTGGTTAATGGTTAAATATCTGGTAGTCCAGATATTCCGGTAAATTCCATCCAAACCGTCGAGCACATTATTGGTTGTATCATAAATTATGGCTTCATTTGTATTTAAATTTAATTCGATAACACCTCCCTTTCCCTGATCCAAATTAGGGCGGTTTCCACTATTGGAAACCAATAAATTACCTGATTCGGATTCAATAATACTCCAAGTATCATTGGCACCAGGGCGATAATCAATCTCAATCCCTGTAAAATAATTGAATTCAGATACATTAACAGGGTATTCCCAATAAGAATTAGACATAGAGGAAATATAATTGATGAATCCCTCATTTTCAAAGATTGTAACACCACCGATTTCATCAGAAATATTATATTCATCTACCTCGTTTCTATTACATACTCCGACCAGACTTCCATTACCCAAAACTTCAATAGCATCATACTGATTATGAATTGGAGTATCCGGTACGTAAATTTCATAACTGTTGGAATCCACATCCAACATCAATATGCCATGATGCTTCATACCAAATGCTGCGGTATTTTCTAAATAATCAAATGCAGTAAAATCAGTGTTAACCGGTATAGAAAATTCAAACTCAGTAGTCACTGTTTCAGAGTTTTCTAATTGGAAGTATTGTTTTTTGGTCAGAATCCCCACAGAATTATTTCCAATACCAGCAATATCTAGTGCTTGAAAATCCGTAGATAATTCAGTATCAATTTCCAACTCCAATACTTCCCAATTCTCGTTTATTTTCCTCCATAACTCATTATATCCCCCGATGAAATATCCTGATGAATCCGGATAAAATACCATAGGTAATTCTATGGGAATTGACATACTTTTCCAATTGTCACTTGATTTCAGGTTTTCCGTAATATAATTGCCGTAAAAGATTCCTTCCGGGGTTGTAACAAACACGGTATCATTCATCAAATCAATATCGGATATATTGGTAAATTGCTCAGGAAAATTATTGTAGAAGTCCTGATATTCCGGAACTCCAAATTCATTATACAAGAACTTCAATATACCATAGGATGCATCAGATTTATATGCTGCGAATAGATATGGTTCATTCAACTCAAATTTCAGGATTTTATCAACTTCACCTAGATTATTAATGGTATTTCGTAATCCAAATTCATTGTGAAAAATCTGGATTGTTCTATCAGGTGGATTACCGCCAAGAATGAGGTTTTGGAAGGAATCGTTAATCATTGACGATAAATCAAGGTATTCGAGGTAATTACTTGTTATAAAATTAAACTTATTTGTTTCAGTATTAAGTTCAAGTAACCCGCCAATGGTGGCTGCATAAATTCTATCATCATCCTGAATGACCACATCGGTTGGTGTGAGTAATGATGTATAATGGTTCCATTCACCAAAAATTCCGCCGGAATACAATACGGAAATAAAACTGAATAAAGCAGCTTTTAGCAAATTAAGCGGAGTGTTTAATCTGCTTATACACTGAGATTGTCTGGAGTGCCGCTTCCATTACTTCCCAGCCTTTATTTCCTGCTTTTGTACCTGCTCTTTCCTGTGCTTGTTGAAGATCGTATGTAGTTAACACACCAAAAATCACCGGAATGTCGCTGGTTCTGGAAAATTCTCCTATACCGCGGGCAGCCTCCCCTGCAATGAAATCAAAATGAGCTGTACCGCCCCGAATGACAGCACCCAGTGTGACTATGGCATCTGGACTGGAGTTTTTCAGTACCTGATTAACTGTTCCCGGAATCTCAAATGCACCGGGCACGGTTATTATTTTCAAATTTTTGGATTCACCACCAAAATGAACGAATGCATCTGAAGCACCATCAATTAATTGATCTACTATGGGTTGGTTGAATTCACCAGCGACAATTGTAATTTTTTTACCCTCCGCAGAGGTATCACCGGTAATTTTACTCATTTTCGAATAAATGATGATTTAAAATAAGATGTCCGAGTTTATCACGTTTTGTCTGGAGATATTTATGGTTCATTTCATTGGTATCCATTTCAATAGGTTCCCTGCCAACAACTTCTAATCCGAATCCTTCAAGTCCTATAATTTTTCTGGGATTGTTTGTCAAAATACGCATTTTCTTCACTCCGCAGTCCTTCAGTATTTGAGCTCCAATCCCATATTCTCTCAAGTCCGGAGGAAATCCCAATTCCTGATTGGCTTCCACAGTATCCATTCCGGTATCCTGAAGCTCATAGGCAAGAATCTTATTTTTGAGTCCAATACCCCTCCCCTCTTGCCGGAGATAAACCAACACACCACTGCCTTCATTCTCAATCTGTTCTAAGGTGGCATTTAACTGTTCACCACAATCACAACGGAGCGAACCGAATAGATCACCGGTCAGACATTGGGAATGTACCCGAACCAGAGTTTCCCTGTCAGGGTCGATCGTTCCTTTAACCAGTGCTACGTGATGATCACCATGTATTTTATCTTCGAATAAGTTCAGAGTAAAGTCACCATACCTTGTGGGAAATGGGATCGTGGTTAATTTATCTATTAACCGCACTTGGTGCCTTCGATAGTTTATGAGATCAGCAATAGACACCAGAGGCAGATTAAATTTTTCTGAGATCTCCTGAAGTCTGTCGAGACGTGCCATAGTGCCATCATCATCCACAATTTCAACTAATACTGCTGCAGGGCTGCATCCTGCAATTGTTGCTAAATCAACGGCAGCTTCTGTATGACCTGCCCGCTGTAAAACACCACCTTCTTTTGCAATCAGGGGGAACATATGACCGGGACGTGCCAAGTCAGATGGTTTGGAGTTTTCATCAATGATCACCTGTATGGTTTCCCATCTGTCTCTTGCAGAAATTCCTGTGGATGTGTTGTCTCTGGCATCCACACTAACAGTGAATGCAGTTTCATGGAGAGATGTATTATCTCCTACCATGGGATTTAATTGTAGTCTCTGGGCATTCTTCAAAGTGATAGGCATGCAGAGAAGACCCTTCCCTTCCTTGATCATAAAGTTAATGTCTTCGGGCGTGATCTTATCCGCGGCTATTATAAAATCACCTTCATTCTCGCGTTTTTCATCATCCACCACAATTATCATAGAACCATTTTTAAAGGCCTCGATGGCTGATATTATGGATTCAAATTCGGACATTAACTCTCACCAAACCCCCAATTAACAAGTTTATTCACCAGCTCGGTTTTCTTTGTCTGTTCTTCTTCATCACAATATAGAAGGTTTTCAACATATTTGGCAATTATGTCTGTTTCTACATTCAAAGTATCACCAATATCCTTGTATCCTAAAGTAGTCATTTTTAATGTCTGTGGAATTAATGCAATTGAGATAAAATTTTCCTCAATGTCTGCAATAGTGAGTGAAATTCCATCTAATGCAATGGATCCCTTTTCAATGCAATACCTGCGCCATTCAGGACTGATGCTGATAACCATGACGGATGATTCTCCCAACTCTTGTTTATCAATTATTACAGCAGTTGTTTCTACATGCCCCTGGAGAATATGCCCGCCAATACGAGTGGATAATGTCAACGCTCGTTCAAGATTCACCTGCGTATTAATTTCTAATTCGCCCAGATTAGACCTATTTAACGTCTCCTCTACAAGATCCACCTGGAGTGTATTTTTCGTAAAATCCACTATAGTCAGACACACACCATTTACAGAAACACTGTCACCTATCTGAATATCTTCATTTATTACATTTACCCGGATTGTGAATTTTTTACCGGCTTTTGTATCCTGAATTCCTGTTAACGTACCAAGTTCTTCTACGATTCCTGTAAACATTTTTCCTTTCGTATAGCTGTTACTAAAGAATCTTTGCCCAGGGTTTTTTCTTCACGGATTTCCCAGGATTCATCCAATCTGAGTGGATTTATTAATTGTGCATTTTCCATTTTATCAGGAGATGTGTAAATATAAATTTCATCAATGAGTTTTTCCTCATTAAAGGTAGAGAGTAATTTAGATCCTCCTTCAATAAGTACAGTTGTAATCCCTTCCTGTCCGAGAGTCAGTAAAATATGGTCTGCGGATAATTTGTCATTTTCTTCTTTTACTGGAATATAGGTGCAGAATGAAGTTCGGCTTCTGGAAAAGTTATTCTGTGAACACAAAACAATTGTTTCTGCGGCTTCGTCTCTAAATATATTCAATGTCAATGGTAATTTTCTATTTGTATCAACTATTACCCGAACCGGATTTTTACCATTCACATCCCTAACAGTGAGTTTTGGATCATCAATAAGTGCTGTTTGCCTACCCACCATAATTGCATCCACTGAAGCCCTTAAGCGATGAGAGTCTTTACGTACTTCAGCTCCGGTAATACATACCTGACTGCCCTGGTCTATTCCCATGAAACCATTTATGGATTGTGCTGCTTTTCCAATAACCCACGGCCGGCCTGATGTTATCCATTTATTAAACCCTTTATTCATTTCTTCAGCTTCATCTTTGCAAAGACCAACATGTACTGTGATTCCATGGTCTTCTAATTCTTTAATTCCACTGTTGGATATTTTAGGGTTTGGATCCGGCATAGCTACAAAAACTTCCCGAATTCCATTTTCGATTAATAATTTTGTACACGGAGGAGTTTTTGCTGCTATACTGCATGGTTCCAAGGTTATGTAGGCAGTGGATCCTTCAGGTGGTAAAAATGAATTATCCAGTGCAATTTTTTCTGCATGTGGACCACCATAAAATTCATGATACCCTTCCCCTATTATTTGCCCTTCTTTTACCAGTACACAGCCAACCAGTGGGTTTGGTGATGTTTTTCCTAATCCCTGTCGTGCTAATTGTATTGCACGTTCCATGTATGAAAGATGTATATTCATAGTGTCTGAAATTTTTTACTATCTTACTGTATAATTTAATTAGGGATTGATTACCCTGTTTAGATGATTTTTTTGAATAAATGAAACATACTAAATTGCCAAAAGTTCATCAATTATCCAAAATAAAATCAATAATAGCAACAATATCCAGGACATTTACAATTCCATCCATATCAAAATCTGCTGCCTGTATTTCAAAAGCATTAAATTCAATATTACCATGAATGAATTGAACAATGGATACAACATCCAAAATATCAACTGAGATGTCAAAATTTACATCACCAAGTATGACAGGCTGACCGAACACAGCTATTGCAATATCATCTACTGCTGCTTCAACCAAAGATGGGTTGAAGTAATCTGATGCTTTAAATCTTAGCTGTATTCCTTCTGTAATTTCTACATAGTCAGACAAAATCACCCTGTGAAATGTCCAATCTGCATTTGATTGATTTGTCATTTCAAGAGTGCTCCAAGTTGACCCGAAATCATTGGAAATCTCAACCTGCCAGTAATCTTCATTGGGATTATCACCCGTATTATTTGTGTACCACCGCCAATAGGTTAACATAGCATGATCATAGGATGAACAATCAAAAACCGGACTTATCAATGTGGTTGTTCCTGAATCTACGTCATCTAAACCGGGTTCATATGGATTATCTGTATTTCCTGTGATAAAACAATTTGTGCCGTCAGGTGTGTGGTCAGTGCCCGGCTGGACATTAATGTCACCCAAATAAGTTGGAATGGGCTCATCTCTAACCCAGATACCTGAGGATGCATCATCGGATGGATCAGTTGACCAACCGGAGTCAACTTCAAAATTTTCTGTATATATTTCGGGTAGTTGACCAACTGTAAATAGCAGAGGATCTATAATTCCTTCAGGTGGAAATGTAGACTCTTCATAAAATTCATTAGTGGCATAAATATAATACTGAATAACCGTACCTAATATCTGTTGTGGAATTTCACCTGAATAGTTTCCATCTCCATCATCAGATAAACTAATAGAGGTCCAGGATTCATTACCGATACCTAATAACCGGTAAAAAACAAAAGCAGCTGCAACTTCGCCGGAAAATGATCTGATTATTGATTCTATCGGATAGTTGGCTGCTTCGTGAGATACATCTTCTATCGGGTCGTGGATAATTGACAGCCCTGTTAATCGGGTAATATATAATCCGGTTTCTATATCACTTGAAATAATATTTCCACTGGGTAAAAATGGATAAACCCCCCAATTCCCCACATATAATGATTCCAATTCACTTGTATCATAATACCCAACTTCAATCGGATATTCAGGATCAGAGATATCCAAAACTCTGGTCCCGTCAGCATAATATGAACAATAAACCAGATTATCTATATTATATACATTATGTACTGAATGTGCAGGGTCAACCATATATTCACTCAATAATTGAATATTGTCATAATCAGATATATCCCAAATTTTTATATTTCCTCCTGTCATTTCATCTCCGGTGATCAGAATGGTCTCATCGCTGGTAACAGCACAGTCGTGGGCTTTCCCTTCATAAGACCAACTGGTAAGTGTATTTATAGAATTTTTGTCAGATACATCCAATATATAGACCGTACTGGAATAAATCGCCGCACAATACGCTTTATTGTTATACACATGGAGATCATGGATATATTCCTCATCCCAGGTGCCGGCTAGTGTCGGATTCTCTGGATTTGATAGATCATAAATCCAGATATGATGATCACCTGCACCCACGACATATAAAAATCCATCTGCTACGTGGATATTATGACTGCTGGTAAAATCATTAATTAAATTTACCAGTATCGGAGTGTCTGGATCATCAACACTTACCACCTGGACTCCATCATTTGCTTCTGTTCCGATATAAACATGGCGATTCCAGTATTTTAAATCCCTCCAAATGCTGTTACTTCCTGTTATCCTGCCAACTTCAAATGGTTCACCTGGATCTGTAACATCCACAAATACAGAACCGTTATATAAACCAACGACTGCAAACTCTCTACCATCCTGATAAAAACCGGTGATATCTGAACATTCCTGGTCAAAAGGCAGATGCCCTAACAACTCCATATTATACGATTGTCCATAGATGTGCGTTATTGAAGCGCAAAATACTAATAATATAATTTTAATATTACCCATTTCTATAGTTTGTAATTTATTGTGTTTATTATCTTTTTATTCATTTCGGGATGTAACAAGTTGGAAATGTTTTAATATGATTGCCAATTCGATTTTATAGGTAAAATCTACTCAGAATACAATTTTAATATTGTGCGGCAGGTAACAGATCCATATAGAATTATTTGTCAGTAGGATTTACTTCTTTCAAAATTCTAATCAAAAACTCAGTTTCAGATTGATTACCCACTGTTATTCTAACACATTCAGGTAATCCAAACCCTTTCAGGTAGCGTAAAATTATACCTTTTTGCAGCATTTTTTGTGTGAATATTTCTGCTTTTTTGATTGTAGAAAAGCAAATTGTAATAAAATTGGTTGATGACGGGATAAATTGCAATTCCATTTCCATCAAAACTGATTCTAACACTTCTTTATTTTTTTTATTTGTTTCCAATGTTCTTTTCAGGAATTCTTCATCATCCAATGCTGCTAATCCTGCAATTTGTGCAGGTATGGACGGTTCAAAGGGTAATTTAACTTTCATCAAATTTCCAATAAGATCCTCGTGTGCAAATCCGTATCCAACCCGCAACCCTGCCAAACCATATGCTTTCGAAAAAGTCCGTAACGTGATAACATTGTCATATCGGTACAGCATTGAATCCGGAAAATCTTCTCTGTCTTCAATATATTCAAAATAGGCTTCATCCAATATGACCAATGTGTTTTCCGATACAGATCTCATAAATATGTCAAATTGAGATTTTGTAAAAAATGTACCGGTAGGATTATCAGGATTTGCAAGATAGATCAATTTTGTATATTCGTTTATATATTCAGCCATTCCAACAAGATCATAGTGATAATCTTTCATCGGTACCCAATTTGTATGAATTCCGCTTGCATTGGCAAGAACTCTGAATCCAATAAACGAATTTTGTACAGCAACAATTTCATCTCCCGGGAATAGAAATGTCCGCATAATTGCAGACATAATACCTTCACTACCGCTGCCTAAGATAACATTGTTAATTTTGACTTCAAACCGCTTAGCAAGTTTGGATCTGAGTTCAAAAGCTGCAGAATCAGGATATCTGTGAACATCCTTCCAATGCTCGGTCAGCGCTCTGAGTGCTGCCGGTGAAGCACCCAGTGGATTTTCGTTGGAGGCGAGTTTAATAATCCTCTCTAACCCTAGTTCACGTTTTACCTCAGAAATTGGTTTCCCGGGTTTGTATGGTGACAGGTTTTTTATGTGTCTGGGAACTAATGCCATAATTCAGGAAGTAGTTCCATTATTGTTTTGCGTAGTATGCCGGAATTCTCCCATCTTTTCCCCATCCGATATTGCCACCTTTATCCCGTAGGATCACCATCCCGTCATTATGCTTATTTGTACCCATAAAGGATGTTTTCTTACCATAAGAATTATAAGTGATCAAATGACCGCCATCACTACCGCTGGTTCCAAGAAAGGATGTAATCAGTCCTTTAGTGTTTGATGTGATAATTCCACCACCTGTGGATAAGGTCCCCATCAACATGGATTGTACACCTTCTGCATTAAATACACGTAACAGTCCTTCATCACTACTTCCGTTCCCAAAGTAAGCGGTTTTAAAACCAATTTGATTAAATGTTTCCACGTGATCAATTCCAGTGAGGTGACCGGTAACACCATCTTCACTGACACCCAATGATGCAGTTATCTCATTCATTCGATTGTATGTAGTCAATGAACCTCCATCATTCACTCCTGTTCCGATTGTCGCAATTTTTTGTCCAGTTGTATTTGATATCTGTAGTTTACCACTACCGTCAATATCTGAGCCAAGAAAGTTAGTCTGGGCGCCTATTTCATTATGAGTGGTAATGATTCCATTTCCTTCCTTATTTCTCCCCAAAAATACACGGGTATCTCCCTCCGGGGTAGTGATGGATAAAGAGGAAACCTGAATATCTCCCAGGACTTCTGTATTTTTAGCCGATTCAGTTGAAAGAAAGTCAATATCTGTATTGGATAAATTGGTTTTTATAAAACCTATATCTTCTTGATTTACTCCCAAGAAAATTCTTTCCTCACCGTAGTCATTTTTAACTGCGACCTGATTGGCTTGAATTTTAGTAGTATTGCCATATTCAGACCTAATTGTGTCAGTATATACATTATTGGTACTGATAAATCCTTTACCGAAATTATTAACACCAATAAATCCTTTCCCTGCACCCGAACCATCTACTACGGTTACACTTTTTGCTGTAAGATTTTTAGTTGTAGTATTGCCAGAAGTATCATTAACTGAAAAAATCAATCCACCGTTTGAATCAAACATTTTTGTAGTGCCGCTGTTATTAGATGATGTACCAATCATTGCCGCCATATCTCCAAAATCATTATAGGTGTTCAACATGCCTGTATTGTTTTTGTTAGAACCCAAATAAGTAGTCTTTTTTCCCTCTGAACTATACGTTTTTAATAATCCGTCGCCACTTTCAGAAGTTCCCATATACAATGTCTGAGTACCATCTGTATTATACGTCCTCATAAATCCGTGTCCACTGAAGTTTGTCCCTAATAATACTGTTTCAGATTCATCAGTACCGTATATCCTTAACTCACTGTTTCCATCTTCGGAATTTCCAAGGAATCCGGTTATCTCATCATTTTCATTTTTTAGTGTAATGGAATTCACAACAATATCGTCACCGGTAATTTGACCATCCCCACCCTTGGGTATCTCATCAGATGAAAAGATCACATTTCCGGCGGAATCCCTGGCTTTCATTACACCGAATTGTCCTTGTGCGGTGCCAAGTGTCATCATGGTTTCTTGATTTTGATTAACTATCTCAAGTGATCTCACCTGGATCTCTCCAAATTCTTCACCCGTCTGTACTGCCTGATCCGAATTAAAAATTGAATTTCCCGTAAAATCATTTACTTCCAAACGGCCACTTCCCTCAGGTGTATTTCCGATAAATGTAGTAGGTGTGAAATATTCATTCATTACAGTAATAGAATTTACTGTGATGTCCCCCAGATTTTTCTCTTTACTCTCTTTAGCAGGATCTGAAGTTGTAAATGTAACATCTCCATCTGCATTTGCAACACTGATGAGTCCATTTAAAGCTTCATCAGTACCAAGGTATATTACCTCATTTTCTGCACCATCCTGGACAGTTATGGAATTAACACGGATATTTCCAAGATTTCCTTCAACTTTGGATGTTTCATCTGATGAAAACAGTACACTTCCTTCCATATCCAAAGTGCGGATATTGCCTTTTCCCTCATCAGATGGCCCAAAATATCCTATTGCACTTTGATTTTCGTTTACTACAGTAAGGGACGATACACGAATATCCCCGAAATCTAATTCCGGCTCAGCTTCAGTCAGAGGATATACAGTTTCTGTTTCAGTATCTGAGAGTTTTAATTGACCATTTTGGGAATCATCCAATCCTAAGAATGCCCTGGTATTGTTATCACTATCAGTAATTGTAATGGATTTTACTGAAATGTCACCAAAAGTATCTAATTCAATTTCCGGTTCATCTGATGGATAATAATAATCTTCAATTTCATGAGTGACCCGGAGATACCCATTTTTCTCATCATCCACACCCAGATACACTTTCAGTGCATCTTCTGCATCAATTACAGAAAGTGAATTAACAGTTACATCACCTAAAGATGCATCTCCAGTCATTGCATTATCCGAATCAAATGCCATATTGCCATCCGCATCATTTAATCTCAATTGTCCACTATCATTATCATCTGCGAGTAATTTTGCTGCAGCATCTCCATTAGAATTTGAAATTTCCAGAAATCCTCTCCCTTCTTTAGATCCACTAATGAAGGCCAGAGTTTTACCATCTCTGTTATAGATTTTGAAACCACCTGTTCCGCCTCCTCCGGTTCCCAGATATGCGCTGGTTTTACCATATTTATTATACGTTTTTAAATAACCGTTTCCACCACCTCCGCTGCCGATGAACAATGCTTTTTCATCATCCTCGCCGATCACGGTAATAGAGGTGACACCTATATCACCCATATTGGTTACAGTCTGGCGCATACCAACAGTCATAAAAATGATTACCATTGATAGCATTCCGATTATTACACTTTTGACATCTATGGACTTCATGTTGCCTCCTGATTTTATAAAAGAGAATTTTGTATGAAAATTGAATAAAGGATTATTCATTTCCTCGATATAACTTTTTAAATTATAGGGTTCATTTTTCTTAGCAAAGAAAAAGATACCCTATTTTGTAGTGTATATTACATAAAATTTTGAATATTTCGAGACAATCTAAATTAAAAATACGTAATACCATTTTTCGCCATTTGGATGGAATTACCATAGCGCCAACAATTGATGCATTGTTCAAAAAAGGAATCATTGATTATATGGAAAAAGAAGGACACTGGGATTTATGTTCCATTATTAGAAAATTTAATGCGAACATTGGATATATTAATATAGCGTTGAGATTATTAGCTTCACAGGGTTGGTTGATGAGAACTGTGTTGAAAGATGGTAAAAATATTGAATATTCTCTTACGGACTTAGGACGAAATATGATTCAATATGCACATAAATATTCACAACTGATCCCATGGTATTCTGAAGCAGTGTATCTGGAGAAATTGATTACTGAAAATAATCTCCATGATATCGATGGTATTTTTTATGAATTATTGCAGTCTGCGGAGAATCTCTGGGGATTTACACAATCTGATATTGATGATATATCATCTGTAGAATTTCAAATCCTCAATCAACTGAATGGTGGGCTCATCGGACCTGTAATAGTAGCACTCGGCAGAGCAGGATTATTGAAAGAGCCCAATACATTACTGGATTACCTTGTCTGCAATAATTACCAGAGCATCAGTAGAATTTTCTCATTGGAATCCTGGATTCTTAAAAATGACGATAATTATGTTGTCACTCCGGAGGGAGAATATGCTATTTCCCTTGCAACTGCCTATGGTGTTACAGTGTCTTATTTATCCACTTTCCTACAATTATCGGAATTATTGTATGGAAATCCTACCGTTTTATGGCACAGAACAGAATCCGGAGATGAATCCCACGTGAACCGGCCCATGAATGTATGGGGAAGCGGTGGTGCTCATAAAACCTATTTTGATACCATTGATAAAATAATTATTGAAACATTCAATCAACCCATCGAACAACAACCCATAGGAATTGCAGATATGGGCTGTGGTGATGGATCATTCCTGAAACATATTTATGAGGTAGTGACATCCTCAACCCGCAGAGGTGCTTATATACATGATTACCCGCTTGTAATTATTGGTGGTGACTTTAACCCTGCAGCAAGAGTTGCGACAGAAAAGACATTATCAGATGCAGGAATTCACCACCACGTTCTTCATGGGAATATTGGTAACCCAAAGTCATTTGCTGAAAAAATTAAATCCGAATTTAATGTAGATTTGAGCAACTTGTTGAATGTACGGTCATTTCTGGATCATAACCGGATTTATACCTCCCCTAACCAAATGGATTCTTCTTATAAAAGCAACTCAACCGGAGCATTTGCGTTTAGAGGTAAATGGATTCCAAATTATGAATTAGAGCAGAATCTGATTGATCATTTTAATAATTGGAAACCATATATAGAGAAACACGGACTCCTCGTTCTGGAACTGCATACAATCCCACCGGAACTCACAGCAAATAATTTAGGTAGAACTTTAGCAACCGCCTATGATGCAACCCATGGATATACAGATCAATATATTGTTGAGTTAGATATTATGCTGGACTGTGCCCGAAAAGCAGGTTTAATCGAAGATCTAAAATTTCAAAAACTATTTCCCGGGGGTGAATTGACAACGGTGAGCATTAATTTATTGAAATGCTGAATTTATTTATCAGCAATGATTAAGATCAATACCAAAATAAATATGATTATAAAAATGATAAATTGTACAGAATTTTTTAATTTATCCGGCAAAATATTACCTGTATTATGATTGAAAATTTTTTAGAATGGTTTACTGTCCAAATCACTACTGTATTTGGTACTGGTACAAAATTACTTATTTTTTCAAAATTAATAACTATTTCAGGAGTAATTCTAATAGTACTAATGATTAAGCGGTGGTTAATAAATAGAAAATCAGATGAAGAAGAATATTATTAACTGGGTTGGAATACGATTTTTATTCTTCTATTTTTCGCCATTTTTTCAGGAGTAGAATTATATTCTGCAATCTTTGCATCATCAACAAACCCGTGTTTTCTCATATCCATAAAATCAATCCCGTATGGCCATCTATCTGCAAATCCAATTGCCCTTAGCCTGGTCGGATTAATGCCATGATTTTTAATTAAATAATTTACTACCACAGCAGCCCTTGCAGATGATAATTCCCAGTTCGTAGGAAATTTTTCACTTAATGGAAAAGGAACCTTGATATTATCCGAATGCCCCTGTATTTGAATTGGTCGCATATCTGTAGGATGTGTCATCAATTTTGGAGCTACTGTATCTAATATTTCCATCAATTTTTCATGTAAAATCACAGTTCCCATATCAAAACAAATATCACCATCCAATTCAACAGCAACGCCTTGTTCATCACTTGAAACGGTAATTTTACCTTTTAAACTTTCATCAACATTATCCTTAATTTCGTTTAGATCTGATTTTATTTGAGAAGAACTTTTCATAGGTTCTTTATCTGGTGTATCCTCCTTAGCACCTGTTGTAAAATCAGTCATTGTTTCTGCCATTTGAGCCATTTTAACAGGGTCTAAGGTTGACATGGAAAACAAAAGTACAAAAAATGCAAACAATAATGTCATCATATCTGCAAATGTACCCATCCATCCCGGCAATCCTTCATCAGGACATACAGGACAATCTTCTTCTCTAAATGGTTTTGCCATTATTCTTCAGTTTTTCGTTGAACCCGTGGAATATATGCATTGAGTTTTTCTCTAACTAATATTGGATGCACCTTTTTTGCTATGAGCATGACTCCTGCACTACATAAAGCACTTTCAACACTTTTTTGTTCATTTTTACCTTTGAGTTTATCAGAAAATGGTAAGAAGAAAAAATTAGCGAATATGGCTCCATATAATGTGGTTATTAATGCTACCGCCATTGAAAGACCTAATTTGGCTGCCATATCTTCACTTTCACCTGAACCCATACCATACAACATCATAACTAGGCCGATTAATGTTCCTACCATCCCAAATGCCGGTGAATATTCACCCATTTTTTTCAATACATTGGCTTTGATAGCTTCCCTTTGTGAACGGTATTTCTCTGTATTTTCTAATACTTCCTCAATATCCTCAGGTTTACTACCATCAACGATCATTTGTATGCCAGTTTTAATTGGATGCATCCTGAATGGCATGGAGGATGGTGTTGCATCTAATTGCCCTTCCAACTGTCCTTTTCTGTTTGATTCAGCCAGTTCTACACAATCATCCACTACGTCCCCCAATGTGAAATTATCATCCTTGAATAATCTGCCCAGGGATTTAAAAATAGACAGTACATCTCCGATTTTAAAAGCAATTGCAGTTGCGGACAAGGAACCACCCAAAACAATAAGCATACTAACTGTATCATAATAGTCAAGCATTGTTTTTCCTGCACCACTTGCAGACAGGTACATACCTGTACCTATTAATGCGAAACCTAATAATAATCCTACTAAGGTACCAAGATTCATACTTTATCCTCTTTATTGATTTGATTTTTCATAAAATTAAAATGTAAGTTAACCGAATGCAATTTCACCTGATAAACATTTACAAATTTAAAAAAGAATTTCATTCAATTACATAGAGATTTTTTTTATTTGTAACTTTGTTAAAATATCTAAAACCGTATTTTTTGAGTAAATCTATAATTTCGGTTTACCATGGATGTAGATTTGTACCCCCGACAGGAGTCCCCGCCGGCTTGCACGCGGGGCGGACAGGGAACCTGTATCCCAGGAACCGGAATCCTATTTCCATTTACTAATATTTATCGATGTTTGATTCACAATTGAAACCGGCATGTAAATTGTAATCCCGGATTTATCCGGATGTAGATTTGTACCCCCGACAGGAGTCCCCGCCGGCTTCACTGTAGGGCGGACAGGGAACCTGTATCCCAGGAACCGGAATCCTATTTCCATTTACTAATATTTATCGATGTTTGATTCACAATTGAAACCGGCATGTAAATTGTAATCCCGGATTTATCCGGATGTAGATTTGTACCCCCGACAGGAGTCGAACCTGTATCAAAGGAACCGGAATCCTTCATTCTATCCATTGAACTACAGGGGCAAGTAAATTATCAATTAAATAAATTTCTTTTCGCAGATTTTATGGTATTGGAGAGCAGCATTGTAATGGTCAATGGACCTACACCTCCCGGTACGGGAGTGACACTGTTTGCAATACCCATCACGGATTCTGTATCCACATCTCCACATAAATGGTATCCCTTTTCAGAATCATCCTCAACTCGATTGATCCCAACATCAATGATATCCACACCTTGTTTGAGCATTTCTCCTGTTATCATTCCGGGTGAACCTGCTGCGGCTATGAGTATATCTGCCTGTTTTGTAAATTGGTTAATATTCTGTGTACCTGTATGACAAATGGACACCGTGGCATTTCCCATTTCAAATTTTTGGCATAATAACGCAAACATTGGTTTACCTACAATATTGCTTCTGCCTACGATTACCGCATGCCGCCCATTGACCGGAATTTGATAATACTTCAAGATTTCTAAAATTCCATTCGGAGTACAGGGAACAAAACCAGGATTCCCCTCCAGAAGTAATCCCAGATTTTCAGGATGGAACCCATCTACATCTTTTTTGGGATTCACAGCATGGAGAATTATTCTACTGTTTAAATGTTTTGGTAGTGGTAATTGTACTAATATACCGTGAAATGCAGGATCGTTGTTTAGATTTCTTATGAGATTTAGAATTTCCTCTTCAGTAGTATTTTGTGGTAGATGAATTGTTTTGCTGTAGCATCCCAGTTTTGCAAATGCTCTTTCCTTGTTTCTGACATAAACTTGCGATGCAGGATCATCACCAACTATTACAGCAGCTAATCCAGGTGTTATACTGGCATCTGCGAGAGTCTGAACAACATTGCTCAGTCTTTTTCTTAGATGGTCAGCAACAGGTTTACCAACCAGTAGTGTGGTTTTCAAATTGTAATAATTACTGTTTTTCCAGGTTTTGGATTTCTTTATCTACCAGTTTTTTTACTTTGTTGGTTTTCTTTTCAAGTTCACTGAAGAGTTTATCCTGATTCTTCTTTCCGGTAAAAAGTTCATCAGTGATATTCATTGCTGCAAGCACTGCAATTCGGAGCTGTGAATCCTGCTCAATACCAGATTCCTGAATCTCTTCCATTTTGTCATTCACATATGAAGCTATATCATTGATATATTTTGCCGGTGCTGTTGTATTCACAACATATTCCTGCCCCATAATCGGCACTTTTATTACATTTTGCTCACTCATTTTTTCCCCTTATCTCTGAATTATATTAAAATTTGTTTTCAATGCAGAAATGACCTGGCCTACCCATTTATCTGCTTCTTTATCAGTTAGTGTTTTATCTGCTGATTGAAATACCAGTGAATATGCCAAACTTTTTTGATCATCACCTAATTTTTCATCCTGATAAAAATCAAATAAATGTACGGATGTTAGAAATTCACCCCCGTTTGAATGTATCAAGTCCATAATATTTTTATTAGAAATTTCGTGTTTCACCTGAATTGCGATATCTCTACTGATTGCCGGGAATGGGTTTGGTTTACTGATAGTTATTTGTTTTCTATCACAGGATTTTCTGATATTGTCAATATTCCCTTCAAAAACGAAAATTTCATGGTTAATATCACGGGACTGTAAAATTTCCAGCACAGGTGTTCCAACCACACCAATTTTAATTTTTCCGGATTTTACCTGAAAAGCTGCTTGATATCCCAATTGCTCAGTCAATGAAAACTGAATGTTAGTGCATCCGATTAAACGCAGAATTGTGGTTAATTCTCCTTTTACACGGTAAAAATCTCCTGGATTTAATTCCCTCCAATGCAGATCTTCAGCAAAATTCCAAACGATACCAACTGAAAATGACTCACAAGATCTTGTCTCTTTTTTGGGAATAAATTTATGTACAGCGCCAATTTCAAACAATTTGAAATTATTCTGGCTTCGTTTTTCATTATAAGATACTGCCTCGAGTAAACCGGGTAGTAATGAAGTTCTTAAAACTTCCATTTCCATGCTGAGGGGGTTCGATATTTTTACCGGTACATTATTTGAAAATTCTTTTGCATATCGATTATTTATCAGGCTATTGGAATAATGCTCAATAAATCCCAAATTTGCTAAAGTGGATTGAATATCGGATGTTTTTTTATGGTCATCATGAATAAATGATGTATAACTTCCTGTAAATACGGGTTTATATGGAATATTATTAAAACCATACACTCTGGCAATTTCTTCATAAATATCCACTGTACGGGTCAAATCATTCCTAAATGTGGGGACGACACAATTATAGTCCTGATTGGTTTTTTCCCATGTAATTTCCAAACCGGTTAAATATTTTTCTACTTCTTTTTCACTAATATCTGTTCCTAAGAATGCATTACATTCAACCAAACTATATGTGATCTTACCGGGATTTTTTTTGTCAGGATATACATCTATGATTCCATCTGCAATTTCTCCTCCGGCAACCTCCTGTATCAATGCAGCGAGTTGATTCAATGCAGGTATTAATCCTTCAATATCCGTATCTCTTTCAAACCGCTTGGATGCTTCCGTTGATAGGTCAAAATGTTTAGCTCCTTTCCGGATAACTGTCGGATCAAAATATGCACTTTCAATCAATATATCAGTGGTATCACCTGATATGCCGGAATCCAAATCTCCCATAATTCCAGCCAAAGCTACAGGCTTTTCCTTGTCACAAATCAACAGGTGGAATTCCTTTAGATCATATTCCTGTTCATCCAGCAAGGTAATTTTTTCACCTGTTTTTGCAAATCTAACTTGAATTTCATTGCCAGCGAGTTTTTTCAAATCGAAAGTATGCATGGGATGTCCTGTATCCATCAAAACGAAATTTGCGGCATCTACCACATTGTTTATGGATTTCTGTCCGATTGCAGATAGTTTTTCTACCAGCCAATCCGGTGATGGACCAATTTTCACTCCGGTGACTACACGGGCAGCATACCTTGGACATCCCTCCATGCTCAGTATTTTGACTGATGCAACATCTTCAATTTTTGTGTTTCCGGGCAAAATTTCTTTATTACGTCTGATTACCGGAGTATTTTCAAGCAATCCAATTTCCCTTGCAACTCCCAAATGTCCAAAACAATCGCCCCTGTTTGGAGTAAGATCAATTTCAAAAATTGTATCCTGTTTTTGTGGTAGTGTATTTTTGAAATTTGTTCCAGGCGACTCATCAGTTTCCAGGACGAGAATACCGGTATGATCCTCAGATAAATCCAACTCAGCACCGGAACAAATCATACCATTTGATTCCACTCCGCGAATTTTAGTTTTTTTGATTTTAAATTCGCCCGATTTCAGGACAGCACCCACAGGTGCTACGGGCACAGAAATTCCCGCTATGACATTAGGAGCACCGCAAATAATATCCAACAAAGAGTTTCCTCCAGCATTTACTCTGCACAGTGATAATTTATCCGCATTGGGATGCTTTTCACATTCAACAACCTCACCTATTACCACACCAGAGAATGTATATTCACTGGATTCAGCAGTGCATTCAAGTCCAAGGGCGGTCAACCCCGCAACCAGTTCATCCGGTGGTTTGGTAGTTTTTAAATAATCCTGTATCCAGTTTAGTGAAATTTTCAACTGAATTGCCTCAAAAAACGGATATCTCCATCATAGAACATACGTATATCTTCTACTCCATATCTGAGCATTGACATTCTTTCAATTCCCATTCCAAATGCATATCCTGTCCATTCATCCGGATCAATTTCCACAGAATTATAAACTTCAGGGTCAACCATACCGCATCCAAGTATTTCCAGCCAACCTGCATGTTTGCAGATCTTACACCCTTTTCCCTGACAGAAAATACAGGATACATCCATTTCAGCACTGGGTTCTGTAAACGGGAAATAACTTGGTCTGAACCTGGTTTTAACATCATTCCCAAAAAATTCCTTTGCAAAGAAATCCAGCACTCCTTTTAGGTCACCAAAAGTCACATTTTTATCTACATACAAGCCTTCCACCTGATGGAAAAGACAATAACTCCTAACACTGATATCCTCATTACGATATACTCTTCCCGGAGCAATAATTTTCACCGGGACAGCATGTTGTAATAAAGTATGGATCTGGGTATTTGAAGTGTGTGTTCTCAACACAACACCGGGTTCTATATAAAATGTGTCCTGCATATCCCGGGCAGGATGATGCTCAGGGATATTTAATGCTTCAAAATTGTAGAATTCAGTGTCCACTTCGGGACCGTATGCAATGGAAAAACCCAATTTGGTGAAAATGGATTTAATATCTTCCATTACAATTGTCAATGGATGTCTGGAGCCAACTGGTAATGGATCTCCAGGTAGAGTATAATCCAATGTATCCGACTGAGTTTTTTCTACAGTTATATTGCTGGATATTTGTTCAATATTTGCCGCAGTCTGAATCTTCAGATCATTCAGCAATTTACCTGCAATTGGGCGTTCTTCTTTGGATAATGCGCCCATTTCGGAAAATAATGCAGCGATTACTCCTTTCCGCCCAAGATACTGATTCCTCAGCAGTTCTAATTCTTCAGGGGTTTGTGGGGGTTCTTTTGTGTCCTGTAAAAATTGATTCTCTACTTCCCGTATCTTATCCTTAATGGACACGAGAATTATTTCAGCTGACTGATTTTACAATTTCTGCAAAACCATCTGGATCGTGGACAGCCATATGGGCGAGAGATTTCCTGTTTAATTCAATATTTTTTGATTTCAATCCAGAAATAAATGCTGAATATTTCATATTATGCAGGCGGACACCAGCGTTAATACGGGTAATCCATAATCTGCGGAAGTCTCTTTTTTTCTGCCTTCTGTCGCGATATGCATAACTCCATGCTTTTGCGAGGGCATCTTTTACGGTTCTGTAATTGGATTTTCTTGTACCAAAATACCCTTTCGCCTGTTTAACAAGTTTTCGATGTCTTCTGTGTCTTGGTACTGAACTGTTTGCTCTTGGCATAGTAAATATTCCTTTATGAGTTGATCATTTTTTTTGTTCTGCGGTACACACCACCGGATAATGTACCGTTTTTCCTCAATTTTCTTTTTCTCGAGGAACTTTTTCTCGTCAATAGATGCCTTGCACCTGATCTGTTGTGTTTTATTTTTCCTGATCCGGTTTTGCTGAATCTCTTTGCAGCACATCTTCTTGTTTTCATTTTTGGCATTTTAAATATATCTCCTTACTTTGGCGACATGATCAAAGTCATTCTGTTTGCTTCAGTATCTGCCGCCTTTTCGATCTTAGCTAAATCTTCTAATATTTCAATCACCCTGTTTAATAACACTTCACCGGTTTCCATCCTTGCCCGTTCTCTACCTCTGAACATGACTGTGAATTTTAATTTACAGCCTTCTCCAAGGAATTGCTTTGCTTTTGTTAATTTAGTCAGAAGATCGTGATCGCTTATACTAGGTCTTAGTCGTATTTCTTTAACACTTACTGTATGTTGTTTTTTCCGGTTTCTCTTCTGTTCCCTTTGCTGTTCATATTTAAACTTACCATAATCCAGCAACTTACAAACCGGTGGATTTGCATTTGGTGCAATTTCAACCAGATCCAAATCTGCTTTATCCGCTTTTTCAAGGGCTTTTTCGATGATGAGAATGCCAGCTTGTTTTCCATTTGCATCAATGAGTCGTACTGACTCTGCAGTGATCTCACCGTTTACACGGTGTTCCGTACCTTTATCCGCTATTCGCTACTCCTTTTGCTTTGTTCTGTATTTCAGCTCTCAAATCAGTAATAAATGTATCACAATCCATAGATCCCATATCACCTAAATGCCGTCTTCTAACAGAAACCAACTTGTCTTCGGCTTCCTTTTCGCCGACAATTACCATCACCGGAATTTTATTCAATTCCGCATCTCTTATCTTTGCTCCGACTTTTTCACTTCTTCTATCAATTTTAGTTCGAATTTGGGCGCTAAAGATACGATTATTTATATATTCTGCGTAATCAATAAATTTATCTGAAATAGGAATTATTACAGCTTGAACTGGAGCAAGCCACAATGGAAAATCCCCGCCAAAATGTTCAATAAGGAATCCAATGAACCTTTCATGGGTGCTTAATGGCGCTCGGTGGATGCATAGTGGTGTTTTTTCATCACCTGAAACATCTGTATACGTTAAATCGAACCGGTGAGGAATTGCAAAATCTACCTGATTGGTTGCCAATGTGAATTCTCGTTCGATAGCACTCCAAACCTGTACATCAATTTTTGGTCCATAAAATGCAGCCTCTCCGGGAACTTCAATAAAATTGATTTTTCCCTCTTCAAGCGTGTTTCTAACAATTGCTTCTGTTTGTTTCCATAATTCAGGTTCATCCACATATTTGTTACCAAGCCCATCACTGTCATGGAGACTAAGACGCATTTGATACTTTTCAATACCGAAAATTTCAAAATATTCCAGGTACATTTTACAGACATTCAGGAATTCTTCTCTGAATTGTTCAGGAGTACAATAAATATGCGCATCATTCATCTGCATACTCCTCACCCGCATCAACCCAAATAATTGACCTGATTTTTCATATCGGTAACAAGTGCCGTATTCAGCAAGACGAAGAGGTAAATCCCGATAACTCCGTGGTTTGGATGCATAAATTTTATGATGATGAGGGCAGTTCATTGGTTTTACATAATAATCAATGCCGTCAATATTCATGGCAGGATACATATGTTCCTCATATAATTCCAAATGACCGGATTTTTTATATAAATCTCCTTTTGTCAGATGGGGAGTTTTTACTCTTTGATACCCTGCACGGGTTTCCGTTTCTTTTGCCAGATTTTCAAGCTCATCGATGAGCACCGTTCCGTTTGGAAGCCACAATGGTAATCCGGGACCGACTTCTTCATCAAATGCATAAATTTCCAGTTCTTTCCCAAGTTTCCGATGATCCCGTTTTTTGGCTTCCTCAAGACGATGAAGATATGTGTTCAAGTCTTTTTTTGAAAACCAGGCAGTCCCATATATTCTCTGAAGCATTTTATTGTTTTCATCTCCTCGCCAATATGCACCTGCAGAGGACAATAGTTTAAAATATTTTATTTTACCGGTAGTGGGAATATGGGGACCTCGACACAGATCAATAAAACTGTCCTGTGTGTAAGCAGAAATAATATCTCCATCGTCAATCTGTTCCAGAATCTCCAGCTTATAATCTTCCTTCAATTCGGTAAATTTCTGCATGGCTTCTTCTTTGGTTAATTCCACCCTGGAAACGGAATAGTCGGATTTGGATAATTCTTTCATTTTGTGTTCCAGCTTTTCCAAAACCTCATCATTTACAGGATCATCCAAATCAATATCATAATAAAACCGATTCTCAATAGCAGGACCGATTGCAATTTTAGCATTGGGAAATAATTCCTTTATCGCCTGAGCTAATAAATGGGCTGTGCTGTGGAGCAGGATCTCATGGGCTTCCGGTGATTTTTCTGTAATTATCTCTACATGTGCATCGGCAACAATTGGATAACTCAAATCTACTTCAGCCCCATCCACTTTTCCTGCTATGGATGCACGGAATAATCCTTCTCCAATCCCCAATGCAATATCACCGGGAGTGGTTCCCGGGTTAACGGATTGCTTGGTTCCGTCCGGTAATGTAATCTCTATAGTATTCATATCGATGTGGTCGATACTGGAGTCGAACCAGTGACCTCCACGATGTCAACGTGGCGCTCTAACCAACTGAGCTAACCGACCCATTTTCAATTATTCCTCAGGTGATAACAGTGCATAATATTGATTGGCATCCAATAGAATTTCCACTGCTTTTTGATAAATTACATCGTCAAACAGCGCTACACGTATTCTTTCTTTGGAACCATTGAGGTTCTCGTGGCATTCTGTAGTCACTCCGCACATAACACGGGAAAATTCTCTCTGAAGTCCGTTAATTATCCATTTAACATTATCTGGGTCGTCAAATGGGTTATTTTTCTTTTTGGAATAGTAACTGTCAAGTCTTTGTGTTAAAAAATCAACACTCTTCTTTTTTGGTCTCCAAAATATCAGTTTTTCTAATAATGATTTTGTAGAATCTGTAAATTCATCCTGTTTTGTAAGAGTTTCTTTTAATCGTTCCAGATATTTCTCACCATATTCACTATAATCGAGACTGTCTTCTTTGATGAATTCTTCAAAATCTTTTAAAATTTGGTCAGTTATCATTATTCTGTCGGTATATCCTATTTTGGCCTTATCATACAATGCAGCAAAATTAAGGAATACACCCTGCCTCCATAATGCCTGAACAAATGGCGGTAGTTTCTCAGGAATGACTTCAACCTCAGGGGTAATCCCTCCGCCTCCACGGACTGTTCTACCGCCGATTGTGGTAAACAATGTATCTTTTTTATCATATCCATCTGTCAGAACTCCATTTTCCAAATAGTCCAGTTTTTGGATCAATCTACCGGATGGTGTATAATATTTAGCGGTTGTCACCTTTAATGTTGCTGTATCATTCATAGCATAAATACTTTGAACAAGTCCCTTGCCGAATGATTTTTGACCGATTATCACTGCTCTGTCCAGATCCTGCAATGCCCCTGACACAATTTCACTTGCTGAAGCAGAACTCCTGTTGATCAATACAGCAACAGGAATATCCGGTGAAACTAAATTTTTTCTTCTTGCATACATAGATCTATTGGCTTTTTTGGTCCGTCCCTTTGTATTCAAAAGTTCAGTTTTTCTCTCTGTAAATTCATCCAGAATTGCTAAGGCATTCTGCAGCAATCCACCGGAGTTCCCTCTCAAATCTATGACGATTCCTGATAGGTCATCTTTTTTAACCAAACTTGTCAATGCTTTATGAAAATCACTGGCAGTATGTTTAGAAAATTTGGTTATACGGATATATCCGATACCATGTTCATCCATACCCCAGTACGGCACATCCTCAACTTTGATATTTGAACGGGTTAACGAAAATTCCAGGTGTTGCTTTGTGGAAGGTCTCAAAATATGCAATACAACTTCAGTTCCCATTTTTCCACGTATCAAACCTGCAGCGTCAGTAGTACTCATTCCAATTGTCGAGGTAGTATCCACTTGAATAATTTTATCACCGGACATGATGCCTTCTTCATACGCAGGGCTGGCTTCCATAGGTGATAAAACCACCAAGGTGTCCCGGCGCATCCCGATCTGAATGCCTACTCCTCCATATTTTCCTTTGGTCATCATTTCCAGCCGGTCTTTACTGCTGCCAACCAAAAATTTAGTATATGGATCCAATGGTTTCAGCATTCCTTTAATTCCTGCCTTTATGATTTCCTCGTCATTAATGGAATCAACATAGGTTTCCCGAAGTTTATAAAAAGCATCATTCAGTAATTGAAGCATTTCTTCAGTTGTGGATGGAGATTCCTCACCAATCAAAAGATTTAAAGCTAAAAGGAATCCTAAAGTCAATTTTATTTTTTTCATTTTAATTCCGTGTAATTTTCCTGCATTTTTTTCCATATCTGATCGGAAAGAATTTCCATATCCTGATATCCGTCCAGTACCATAATTCTTTCAGGATTTTTTCCTGCAATACTGAGATATCCTTTCCGTACTCTATCCATAAATTCGGGGCCTAAAGACTCCATACGGTCTTCCGTTTCACCCTTTTTCCTTCTGTTAGTTTCTTCTGTATCAATATCCAGATAAAATGTGCATCCGGGTTCAATTCCTGATGTTACAAATTCGTTGAGTTTATGCACCAATTCAGTATCAATTTTTCGCCCATATCCCTGATATGCTAAGGTGCTGTCGGCATATCTGTCACAAATAACGAATGTACCATTTTCTATTGCAGGTTTTATGATTTCATTGGTCATTTGTGATCGGGCTGCTAAAAACAACATCATTTCAGCTTCCGGAGTGATATTATTTTCTTTATTAAGAAGAATATTTCGGATATTTTCAGATACATCGTTCCCACCCGGCTCTCTCAACACAATTACTTTTTTCTTCATCTTTTTTAACTTTTTTACCAGCAATTCTAATTGTGTTGATTTACCGGATCCATCAATACCTTCAAAGGTAATAAACCGTGTCATTCTTCATACCCCGTTTTGGCTATTAGGATTACCACTTCTCCCTTTATGGAGGTCTTTTCCCGGAAATGGTTTATGGTTTTCCAGATTGAACCGCGAAATACTTCTTCGTGTATCTTTGTCATTTCCCGGCACACAGATACAACCCTGTCACCAAAGTGAGTGTGAAGCTGCTCCAGAGTTTTTAATAATCGGACAGGTGATTCAAAAATGACTACTGTGACCGGAAGTGATGACAGAAATTTTAACCGGGTCAGACGACCTTTTTTCCGGGGAAGAAATCCCTCAAAATAAAAATGGTCTGTGGGCAGTCCGGATATGGATAATGCAGCAGTTATGGATGACGGCCCCGGAATTCCGGTTACCTGGATATTCGCATCATGGGCTGCTTTTACCAATCGGTATCCGGGATCGCTGATACCGGGAGTGCCTGCATCAGACACCAAAGCGACATCCGTACCGTTTTTTATGTGAGCTACCAATTCATCCGCTTTTTGGATTTCATTATGCTCGTGATAGGAGGTTAACTGAGTCTTAATTTCATTATGTTTCAATAATTTCCCGGTTGTTCTGGTATCTTCAGCTGCAATGAGGTTTACAGATTGGAATGTTTCAATTGCTCTCTGACTCAAATCGCCGAGGTTTCCTATGGGGGTTGCCACTACAAACAATTTACCTGACACCTAATTCAGGCTGGATCGAATAGACTTTTCTACCAAATCTACTGCTTTGTCAATCTCTTCTTCTGTAACTGTGAGGTGTGGTCTGAAGCGAATGGATTCTTCACCACTTGGTAGAATTAACAATCCATTATCCATCATTGCTTGCCAGGCTTCATCTCTTTCAGTCTGTGAGGGGAGATCAAAAGCACAGAACAATCCCTTTCCTCTAGGATTGGTTACAAATCCGGGGAATTCTTCTGATAGGCATTGCAATTTTTTCTGAAGATAAAAACCTTTTTTCTCTGCATTATCCAATAATTGTTCATCCCGGATGATTTCCAGAATTATGCGGAAGCGAACCATATCCGTGAGATTACCACCGAATGTGGAATTAATTCTGCCTGATTTTTGGAATACATTATTTTCCACTTCATCTATCCGTCTGCCGGCAAGTAATCCGCAGACCTGAGATTTTTTTCCAAAACTGATGATATCCGGATTGACGGTATTATGTTCGTGGCACCACATTTTACCAGTAATTCCCACACCTGTCTGGACTTCATCCAATATGAATAACATCTTATTTTCATCACATATTTCCCTAAGTTTCACAAAAAATTCATCACGAAAATGATTGTCACCGCCTTCCCCCTGAATAGGTTCTATGATTAGTGCTGCGATTTTATTTGGGTTTTCCGTAATTGCTGTGTTGATCTGATCTATTGCAACTGCCTCTTTTTCCTCAGCCTCCTCCAATACACCATTACCGACAGGAAAGCGCAATGCTGGATTGGTTATACGGGGCCAGTTGAATTTAGGGAAATAATCAACTTTATTGGGATCAGTATTGGTGAGGGATAAGGTATACCCAGACCTACCGTGAAATGCCTGAGTAAAATGGATGATTTGTGAGCCTTCCACATTGATTCCCTGGGTAAGATTCAATCGTGTTTTCCAGTCAAAAGCCACCTTCAGTGCATTTTCCACAGCTAATGCGCCGCCTTCAATAAAAAATGCATGGGGCAGGTATTCCGGTATGGCGGTTTCGTGAAAGACTTGTAAAAATTCTGCATAAGAGTCACAATAAATATCAGACAGGGTTGGTTTGTGAACAGCTGCTGCTGCCAACACCTCT
The DNA here is from genome assembly GCA_964345035.1 of uncultured bacterium. Taxonomy (GTDB): domain Bacteria; phylum Fidelibacterota; class Marinisomatia; order SCGC-AAA003-L08; genus CAYFPO01. The sequence continues at coordinate 302 of CAYFPO010000007.1, read as the reverse complement.
TTCTGTTCTAAAACCTTTGGATGGTTATATCCCACCGCCCCGGATGCAAACATTGAAAACATATCCAGGTATTCATTACCGGTTACCTGATCCACCAGCCAGGAGTCGTGGCTTTTTTCCAAATCTATTACCGGATTAAAACCATCGGCCAATATATGTTGCGCAAGAGTACTCCGTACATTCATTGGTGCAATTTGTGTCATTTTTCTCCTAAATTAAATGTGATTATTTGAAGGTTAACAGAACATGTAATTTATATGGTTTTTATATGAAGATTGAAGGGAATAAATTGAATGGCAAAA
>CAYFPO010000006.1:0-76612 GCA_964345035.1 uncultured bacterium | reverse complement strand
CCGTCGTCGTCGCCGTCGTCATCTCTGTTAAAATCATCTAAAATATCTGTTATTTCATCAGAATCATCTTTATAAAGATTCTCATCAATTTCTTCAGAATTCATAAATCCAATAACACAGAAAAAGACCATCATCGTCGTCAGTGTTTTCATTAATGTTTTCATTTTTTTATTCTCCTTTTGTTTGTTATTTGTGTATAATTACATCAAAATACTGCATTAATATAAATGTATATTATAATATAATGCAAGAAATATTTAAAATTATGCATATTATTATTATATTATTGCAAATAATAGGAAAAATACAGGGTTTTATAAGTGAGAATTACTGAGTAGGATTCAGGATTTCTGGAAATATTTCCCCGGTAACTGAATTACCGTATTTTTTAATTCCAGGGTTAGTAGTATGGATAATACTTCGGGGGTATTCATTTGCACTTTTTTGCATAGATCATCAATATGAATTGATTTGTGGGAATTAAGATGAGAATAAATATTTTCTTCCCGGGAGGTTAAATCCGGGAGTAATTCTACCTGTTGGGAATCATTGGGAAGCTGGAGCTCATTCAGTATATCTTCAACGGACTGCACCAGTTTAGCACCTTGTTGTATAATATTGTGACAGCCAATCGAATTTTTAGAATCAACTCTTCCGGGAATTGCATAAACATCACGATTCTGGTCAAGGGCATTCATGGCAGTCAGCAAGGCACCACTCTTTTTCCCGGCTTCAATTACCAGTGTCCCGAAGCTGAGTCCGCTGATGATTCGGTTTCGTTTTGGGAAATTTACTGCATCGGGTTTTGTCCCCGGGACAAATTCAGAAATAATGCAGCCGGTGTCAATTAATTGATTTCGTAATTCCCGATTCTCACCCGGATAACAGATATCCAGTCCGTTGCCCAAAACAGCCATTGTATATCCACCATACTGCACGGTAGTTCTGTGTGATATTGTATCCACACCACGTGCAAATCCACTCACAATCCCAATACCATTGCTGACAAGTTGTTCAGTAATCATTTTTGTTATTTTCTTTCCGTATTGAGTGGGTGACCGTGTACCAACTACAGAAATACATTGAAATTCCCGTACTTTACCCAACACAAAAATACCCACAGGTGCATCATAAACAGTCTTCAACATATTTGGATAGTCTTCGTCCCAATATGTAAAATATCTGCTGCCAATTTTTTCCGAATTCTCCAGAGCTTCAATTCCGTAACCAGTTTCAATATTACTTACATTTTCAGCAATGACGGGGGTAATTCCTTTAACTTGACATAATTCAAATTTGGTAAGTTGTTTTACATCATCAATATCAGGAAACTTTTGTAGCAGTTTTCGGATTCGTCTTGGACCCAATCCCTTAATTGTTGTCAGACTTATTAGTTTTTCAGGATTGAGCATGTTCTCTGGATTCCAGCAAGGATGAGATTTTTTTTATGGATTGTGGAATATTTTCCCGTGATACAGATGAGATTATTAACCAATCAATATTACTTGGAATATTTTTCGGGTCATTCTGACAAATATCAGATTTAGTAATAATCAGAAAAGATGGTTTTTGATGCAATTCCGGATTATATTCTGACAACTCTGATCGGAGTGTATTAAACTGTTCCTGAATGTCCTCAACTGTGCCATCAATGAGATATACCAGGATTTTAGTTCGCTCAATATGTTTGAGAAACCGACTTCCCAATCCTTTGCCTTCTGCAGCACCGGAGATGAGTCCTGGAATGTCAGCCATAACGAAGGATTTATAATCTCCGTATTTAACTATTCCCAGATTGGGCACAAGTGTTGTGAAAGGATAATCTGCAATTTTAGGACGTGCGGAAGAAACCACTGAAATGAAAGTTGATTTTCCTGCATTGGGGAATCCAACCAATCCTACATCAGCCAGTACCTTTAGTTCAAGACTGATAGTTCGTTTCTCTCCATTTTGTCCGTCATTGGCAATCTTTGGAGCAGTATTTGACTGGGTTTTAAATCGAGCATTACCAAAACCTCCATTACCACCGGTGCAAACTACCATTTCATCTTTTTCATGGACCATGTCTCCAAGAATTTCCTCAGTTTCCAAATCGGTTACAATGGTTCCCGGAGGGATGGGAATGATTACATTTTTTCCGTTTCTACCGTGTTTGTCTGATCCCTGGCCATGCTGCCCCCTTTCAGCTTTATAATGGCGATTGTAAGATACATCCTGAAGTGTAGTCAACTGATTATTGACTTTTAAAATGATGCTCCCGCCATTACCTCCATCACCGCCACAGGGACCTCCTTTGGGACGATGACGTTCACGTTTGAATGCAATACAGCCATGCCCACCATCACCTGCTTTCACATAAATGGTTGCATGATCAATGAATTTCATTAGATTGGATTGGGAATTTTAGATTAAATAATATTAAACAGCAACGGGAGAGGTTTCCATGTTTTCTATTACAGCATCGCCAAATTCAGAACATTTCAGAAGTATGGCATCCTCCATGAGCCGGTGAAAATCGTAGGTCACTTTTTTCTTCATAAAGGTCTTGTTTAATCCCTGGATAACCAAATCAGCAGCTTCACTCCAACCCAGATACCTGAGCATCATTTCTCCCGATAAAATGAGAGACCCCGGATTCACTTTATCCTGATCAGCATATTTTGGTGCTGTGCCATGAGTTGCTTCGAATACAGCTTTACCTGTTGCGAAATTAATATTAGCCCCGGGTGCAATTCCAATACCTCCTACCTGAGCTGCAAGTGCATCTGATAAATAATCACCATTCAGGTTCATTGTAGCAATTACATCAAATTCAGCCGGGCGTGTAACTATCTGCTGGAGGAATGCATCTGCTATGGCATCTTTGATAATGATTTTTCCCGTTTGTTCAGCTTTCAGTTGGGCTTCATTTGCAGCTTCCTTACCATTTCTCTCATTAATTCTGTCATATTCCGCCCATGTAAATACATCATCACCATATTCATTTTCAGCTAATTCGTAGCACCATTTTTTAAATGCACCTTCAGTAAATTTCATAATATTACCTTTATGAACTATGGTTACACTTTTTCTTCCATTTTGAATAGCATATTCAATTGCTGCACGCATTAGTCTATGCGAACCCTCCAGAGAAATGGGTTTAATACCAATACCCGATGATTCCGGAAATCTGATTTTTCCATACCTTTTGGGAAATTTTTTCTGTAATTCATTTAGAAATGTCTTAACTGCTTTTGATCCTTCTTCAAATTCGATCCCTGCATAGATATCTTCCGTATTCTCTCTAAAAATTACCATATCAATGAGTTCAGGGTGTTTTATTGCTGACGGCACATGCGTAAACCACCGCACCGGACGCAAACATACATATAAATCGAGTTTTTGACGCAGAGCCACATTAATGGATCGGATACCACCTCCAACCGGTGTTGTCAATGGTCCCTTTATGGCAAGAAGAAATTCCCGAATAACCTTAAGTGTTTCAAATGGCAGCCAAGTTTCAGGCCCATACATCTCATTGGCTTTTTCACCTGCAAAAATTTCCATCCAATGAATATTGCGTTTATTGTGATATGCTTTGGTCACTGCCGCATCCAAAACTCTTACTGTAGCTGCCCATATATCAGGTCCGGTACCGTCTCCTTCAATGTAGGGAATAATTGGATCATCCGGAACAATTAGTTTCCCATTTTTCATATCTATCTTTCTGCCTTCTGCGGGTATTTGGACTATATTCATGAATTATTGGCTTCCTTTTTTTTTGTAGTTTCCACTTTTTTCTTTTTTATGGATTTATCTGTATTTGTCTTTTCTGATTTATTACTATTGGTTTTACCGTAATCAGTCAGGTAAAATCCAGATCCTTTAAATATCAACCCTGTGCTTCCGCTGATAATTCTACGGATATTACCATTGCAATTTTCACAATTTTCCAACGGATCATCTTTGATGCTTTGTCGAATTGACATAGTATCTCCACAGGAATCACATTTATAATTATACGTTGGCATATTCTACCTTTTGAATAGCAGTAATGGCGGCAACCTGAATAATATCATCCACCGTGCAACCTCTGGACAGATCGTGCACCGGCTTTCGTAAGCCCTGGAGCAAAGGACCCAATGCAGTATAGCCCGCCAATCGTTCAGTTATTTTGTATGCGATATTACCTGCGTCCAAATTGGGAAAAATCAGTACATTGGCAGATCCATTCAAAATACTGTCTGATACTTTTTTCTTAGCAACTTGAGGAATAATTGCAGCATCAAACTGGAGTTCACCTTCATGACGTATTTCCGGAAATGCTTTACTGAACTTCTGTACTGCATCCTTTACCCTTTCCACTCGATAGTGATTTGCACTTCCCTTGGTTGAAAATGACAGGAACGCAACTCGTGGTTCTTCACCGGTCAACAGATTATGAAATTGAGAGGCATCACCTGCAATAGCCGCAAGTTGGTCACCATCCGGTTCAGGGATCACTCCACAATCGGAATATGTATATGCAACATCACCATCAGGAGAGATCATAAAAAATATACTTGACACCCATCGAGATGATTCCTTCATACCCACTGTCCGTATTGCGGTTCTAATAATTTCCGAAGAAGGAGTGGATGCACCGGCGACCATTCCATCTGCATCGTCACAGGCTACCATCACACCGGCAAAATGAACAGGATTATCCAGATAATTCATCATCATTTCATTTGTCCAGTTTTTTGTAAATTCACGATGAGAAATAAACTCTATATATTTCTCCCTGTGTTCTGCATATTCCTCAATTGGAACTGAAATGATGTTATAATCTTTGAGTTGTTTTTGTGCAATCCGCACCCTGCTATCCATTTCCGGCAGCACTATCCTTGCATTTTTTGTAAATGCTTTCTCAAATATTGTATGTATATATTTATTCTGCATTGAATTTTTTATTTAGCGCTTTCAAAACAACTGGTGATACCAATTCAGAAACATCTCCTCCCAATCCAGCCACTTCCCGGATAAGCGACGAGCTCAAATGAGTATATTTTTCGTGAGGCATAAGAAATACAGTTACAATTTCATGGTTCAAGCTGCGATTCATCAATGCCATTTTAAATTCATATTCAAAATCGGATAATACACGTAATCCCCGTATAATGGAATTTGCTCCCTGCTTTTCTGCATATTCCACCAGCAAACCAGTAAAGGAATCCACAACTGTTTTATCAATTCCAGAAATTGACTCCAAGATTAAATTCATCCTTTCAGCAGCATTGAACAATGGTGTTTTTTCAATGTTATCTGCAACTGCTACAATTACTTTATCATATACTTGGACAGCACGTTCAATGATATCAATATGCCCCAAGGTAATGGGATCGAATGTACCGGGATATACTGCAGTTTTCACCCTTCTGCTCTCCAGAATGCAACCTGTGTATTTCCATAATTCCTGATATCAACTGCATCATCCAATATAGGACATTTTTTCATTTCCATACAGAAAACACCATTTGGTGACAAATGTGGAGAAATCAATTCTTTTAATGTGTAGAAATTGTTTTTTCTATACGGTGGATCAGCAATAATGATATCATAATTGTTCAAGTCTCTTTTCAAAAATATTGCTGTATCACAGCAAAATAATTCAAAGTCATCTCCATTACAAATATGGCTTAAGTTTTCCTGCAGGATTTTAAAATTCTTTCTGGATTTTTCTACCAATGTCACCTTTTCAGCGCCTCTGCTGAGAGCTTCAATGCCCAGAGAACCAATTCCGGAATAAAGATCCAATATCCGTTTGCCTATAATGGGTTCCAGAATTTGAAACATGGATTTTTTCACTCTGCCTGAAGTTGGTCTTACAGAATCAGATTTCAACTGTTTAAGCTTATGCCCTTTGTATTTTCCTGCTATTACTGTGACCATATTTTATTTCAACAGCATCACTTTTTGTGTTTTGGTATAGTCTTTTGCCTGCCCGCCCATATTGTTGGTTTCTGGGTGGTGGGCAAGCATCTTGACAAAATATAGCCCGGATGGATAGCCGTCTCTATTCTCATCACCATCAAAATCTTCTCCTAAATTTTGCCATATATTATTGATAAGGTCTTCATGAAAATAATCAACACCACTATCAATAATCGCAACAATAATACTTTCACTACCAGTTGAAATATCCCACGCATCCGTGGCATCAATATCAGCGTCTTCAGTGCCAGCTAAATTTCCAATATTGTATAAATTCCAATGATAATCATCCAAAAACAAATAATCATTTGGATTGATTGCCACAACTGGCTCCATTTCAGATTTATTATTTTTACCAATTTCTAACTCATACTTAATCTGATTGTATAATATACTATTTAAAATAACAATTGATAATAAAACTTTTATATTCCCAATCATTATATCCCTGTCATTTATTATAAAATTGACTCAACTATTAAGATAATATCCTGAATACTTATTTCACTATCACTATTAAAATCAGCAGCCCAAACTTGGGCATTAAAGGGTTCCAGCAATTCTAAAATAATACTCACTGTAACAACAACATCTAAAACATCAATATTTAAATCAAAATTAGTATCCCCCTTTGTTTCCAGATGATAATAGTAGGGACCAATATCAATTCTTGTACTATCAGGATCAAGGGGAAATTCCGGATCACCGGCATTTATAGCAGAAGACTCAACCTGCAGATGAAAATTGCCATTTTCTGGGTCAACGAATAATGGATCTGCTATGATATAATTATGAGAATATGAGGATGGATCAGCCGATACCATATAAACACCCCCCCACCCCTTGAAATGTAGCTGTGTTATTTTGTAAAATACATAAATTGATAATAGTACCTTCTCCACCAATGACAATTCCTCCTCCTGCATCAGCAGAACCATTTTTAATTGTAAATCCACTTATCAAAACTCCAGAAAAACTCTGAATTGCTAATCCTCTCCCTTGACCTTGAACATCTATAATACAATTTTCTGGACCAGATTCAGAGGTTAATGAAATTCCCTTGTTAATTATTAAAATATCATAATTCCCCTCACCACTATAAACCCCATCCAGAACAAGCACAGTATCTCCATCAACCGCATCATCAATACCCGCTTGTATATTGGGGTAATCTGTTGGAACAACCATGGTTGCTGATTTTATAAAGGAAGCAAATATGAATACCAATAAAAAAGTTAATAACTTATAAAATCTTGATTTTTGTATCACCGGTTATTTCCCACAGTTAATGGATTAAAATTCAATTGATAATTGTTGGAATCAATTAACTCAATTGTTAATATCCCTTGATGTAAAATATCATCTTCAATTAATTGCCTGATCCCAACAATTGTAAAGGAAAGATCTCCTGAATTCTGTATTGGAGAAACCACTTCAGTCTCATCTTTGACAGGCATACTCCAAGGCGATTCAAATGACAGCCCAAATACTGTAGTACTGTCTCCATTAATTCTTGTTATTCCATCAGGGCACGATCGTAATCCATTTGCAATGGTAAACAATTCGTCCTGGGAAAAAGAACTCAACTTTAACTGAATTGATTCACTGTTGGTATTCAATTTCCGGAGGGATACGGATTCAGGGAATTTTTCTAATTGACTGATTATGGTACTGATTGTTTCAGAATTCATCTTTAACTGATCTTCAAGGGATAGGGATTTGTTTTCCAATCCCAAAAAATCACTGCCGGGACCCAAAACATAAATTAAAAATGCCGATATGAGAATAAACCCAATCCAGTCCCCTTTACTTTTTATGTATTTTACAGAATTAGTTACTGGGTTCGGATGTTTTCGTTTTTTTGTTGGCTTATTTATTTCTGGTTTTCCATTTCGGAATGAAATGGAATCATCCACCGTTTCCGGCTGGATTCCTGGAGCTCCTAATAAATTTACATTAAACATCCACACCTCTGAATGAATTTCCGGTCTCTGCGAATGCCATTCCTTGTAGTGGAGAAAGTTTTTTTCCATTGGACATTTCAAGCTTTTCGAATGGATTTAATGCAGTTAATTTTGAATCTTTACTTTCAGATAACAATTTTAATTCAGGATAATTCCCACTGATCTGGTAGTAGAATAATTGATCAATATTTGAAAACTGAATTTTCCGTTTGGTATAGATTGTTTTTATATTTTTTAACACAGCATCCATTAAATCAAATGAACCAAACTGTGAAATTGTTGTCACTTCGTTTTCTTTGGTTTTAAAAGTGAAAAATGCTGACAGACTGTCATCCTGTACTACTAAAAACTGGTGGGGGTTTCCAATACGCCAAATTCCATATGACTTATATTGACTCGCATTAAACCAATACCGTGCACCCGCTTCCGCTGAGAAAATTCCCACACCCAACTCTCTAAGCTCTGAACTTAATCCTTTCGCAGCATTTGTCATTTCTTCTTTGAGGGTTGAAGGTATATGAATATTCAAATATTTTTTCTGATCGGATGAGAATGGATAATGATATGATTCTAAAGAATTTCCAGATTCTGTTCCTAAAGATTGAAGTTTAAACCAATCTAATATCTGAGTATCATCAAATTGGGAGTCAACAGGAGTTTCCGTTAAATACACTGATTCATTATCTAATGAAAGTGAATACATTGGAATGTCGGTGTCTGATTGTGGTTTCAGTTTTTGCAGCAACTGATGATATTTCCCAATCCCGGGCACAGGTTTAATATTTATTTTACCACATTCTATTACCAATGGGCCCTTTTCAGATGGAATCCATTCTATAAATTGGAAGGAATTTTTATATTGACTGACTGCAATCATTTGTCAGTATATTTTAATTTCCCGCCCAGGATTTTTGTCCTCCTGTTATGGATCCATGATTCCCTGCTTCAAATCTAAATACAATGAATCTTGATTCTTTATAATTTACAGGAACAGGACTTTCTACGATAAACAGTATGTCATCCGGGTCATCTACATTGATGACTAAATTGTAAGGTTCATCGGTGAGTGGACAGTTTAGCAGATCGGGAGTTAACTTGTACTTTTTCTGAAGATAGTCTGTATAAGTTTCAGAATACCTTGTTGTATCACTGTAAAAGATATCATGGAACAGGGTATCATCTCTTGTGGTTTTCAGATCCCTGGAATTAACAAATAATGTATCCACATTTCCAGTTTCTTCATTCAGCATCCCGATTGTATAAATTGTATCTTTGATAGTTTTTTTCATTGCCACACCTATACTGAAAGTTGTGTCGGCACGGAATTTAAAACCCTTATTCATATCAACCTTCAGAGTTTTATTTTTTAAATGTATCAACTGCTCACCCAGGAAGAGACTGTCAGCAATTGCAGAATCCAGTGCTGCCTCTACAAGTGCGAATAATTCAAGACCATCAGTGGTATAACTACCGGTTAGTTCTTTGTAAAATTCCTCTGCATCCGCAATAATTTCCATCCGACTTCTACTTTCTTCGCGGAATTTCACCTCCTCTTTCCATATTTGATTTGGAATATACACAATCAACAGCATAACAATGCCGGAGATAATTATTCCCCAATCCAGTAATCCAATTTTCTTTTCCATTTCTTTTTTTTCCATTAATGTTCCGATCCTTATATGGTTATTTGTGACCTGAATTTTTCAAAAGTTTTTTCTCCAATCCCCGGAACCTGAAGTAAATCTTCCACTTCCGTAAAACCGCCTAATTCATTACGAAGCCTAATTATTTTTTCAGCGGTTTTTGGACCAATTCCATTCAAATACACTAAATCTTCAGTATTGGCTTCATTGATGTTGATGAGATAATTTTCAGTTGAATTGTCCTTTATATCTTTAGAATAATGACTGCGTACTTGATCAGAAATTTCAATGGCTATTTCTTCACCCTGCTGAGTTTTTCTAACATCCTGGATGTAATTTACTCCAATACCAACAAGAAATAATCCAGCTAACACCACTACTATATTACGTTCGTCTTTGGTAAAAATCTTCAATCCTGAAACTTTTTAAATTCTGCATCTGTGTAACATTCTGACTTATATTGACCAAGAAGGTCCTTTGCCTTTTTACTGATTTTTTGTGGTATATTGATATTTATTCGTATCAATAAATCCCCGATTCTGTGACTGTTCAATTCAGGTAAGCCCTTTCCGCGGAGTCGTAAAATCTGTCCACTCTTAATGCCTGTCGGAATTTTCAAATTTACTTTTTTGGATAATGTTGGAACTTCAATTGAACCTCCAAACACTGCCACGGTATAATCAATCCAGGAATCAACCAGTATATCATTACCGTTTCGTACAAACAATGGATGTTCCCGTTCTTCAAATACAACAATCAGATTTCCAGCCTGACTGCCTCTTATGCCCGTATTCCCGGCACCTCTTTTGGTCAGGTAATTTCCGGACATTACTCCCGGTGGAATTTCAACTGTAATTGATGATTGAACTTTAATCCTTCCGTCACCTTTACAGTTTTTACATGGTGTTTTAATGACTTTACCTTGTCCATTACAGTTGTAACATGGCTGCACTTTTACCACCTGCCCCAGGAAGGATCGTTGTACCTGTCTGACCTCACCTGCACCACCGCAGACTTCACAGGATTCTGGATGTGATCCAGCCTGTGAACCTCCTCCATTACAATCTTTACATACTTCAAATCTTTTGATTTTTACTGTTTTATCTTCACCTGCTAATATTTCTTCATAGGTAACCGGAAGGGTCAATTTTAAATCTGATCCTCTGGTTCTCCTTTGTCTGCCCCCACTTCTGCTGCCAAAGAAATCACCAAAACCACCCATTCCCATAGATTCGAAAATATCTCCAAAATTACTGAATATATCGTTAATATCAGTAAATCCCGGGTGTCCTTGTCCATTCCCTGTGACTCCGGCATGTCCAAACTGATCATACCGGGCTCTTTTATCATTATCACTCAATATTGAATATGCTTCAGCAGCATCCTTAAATTTCGTTTCTGCAGCAGAATCACCCGGGTTTTTATCAGGATGATATTTCATAGCTACTTTCCGATATGCTTTTTTAATCTCGTTTTGGGAAGCAGATTTGTCTACACCCAATATTTCATAATAATCTCTCATGCTTTCACTTTATTTTTGCATACAATGACTTTGGCATGGCGAATCACTTTGTTATGATATCTATAACCCTTTTGGAATTCCGTCAGAATTATGTCATCTTCTGTATCCTCTGCTTCCTGACTGGTCAATGCATCGTGCAGATCCGGGTCAAATTTTTCTCCAACAGAATGAAAGGAATGAATTCCGTGATCATTTAATATCTTTTGGAATTTATCATGAACAAGGTTGACACCATTTACAAAGGGATCTGTTTTTTGACCATCTTTTACAGATTCCAATGTTCTCTCAAGGTCATCAATGATTGTTATTAATTCTTGGGCAAAATCGGCGACGGCATGTTTAATTATATTTGATTTTTCCTGTGTTGTTCTTCTTTTATAATTGTCGAATTCTGCTAATAGCCGAATGTTTTTCTCGTTCAGTTTATCCCTCTCGCTGCTCAAATTTTCACACTGAATTTTGATTTCCTCTATAGTTTTTAATAACTTTTTTTCTTTTGAGGGAATAATAGATTTTTTCTTTTGTGATTTTGGAGTTTTTGCTTTTTCTGTCTTCTTTTTGGGTTTACCCTGCATAAATTTCCTTAATTATATGTAAAATTACTTTCAATTCAAGTCAGGAAATTTAATTGGATTTTTCCCTTCTAACAAAAAGGTAATAGATTGAAATATATATGTGTATTCTATGTTTTATTCGGAGGGGTTATAGGTATTTGGACACACCCTGATAGCTTCCTATCAGTCCCAAAAAACCACCGACCAGTAAATTTCCACTCACAATGATGGCTGTTTCTACTGATATCGGCTGCAGTATAGGTGTTAAAATGTATTGAATCAGAGAATTGAGAAGCCAAAGTATAGACAGTGAAAAAACAGCTCCCAGCATCCCTTGAAATATCCCTTCCAAAAGAAAGGGAAATCGAATAAATCCTTTAGTGGCACCGAGCAGATTTAAGGTGTCAATAGTAGTTTTCTTTGAATGAATGATCAATCGGATTGTATTTGATACTAATATAACAGCCAGAATAAAAATACCAATTCCAATTACAATACTAATATTTATTGCATTTTCAATAATCCTGTCAATACGGGTAATTAATCCTGACCTGTATGATGCCTGGTCCACACCATCTAATTTTTTAATTTTACGTACCAGTAATTCCATTGCAGAGGGATTTCGATATCGGGGTGACACATCGAATTTCCCTCCCAATGGCAGTATATTGTTACCGATCACATCGTGTATATCAGCATCAAAATATGCTTTGAAAATATCGGCTGCTTCATCTTTATCAATGAATTTACCCTGCTCAATGCCATCAATCAATAAAATCGTATCAAAGATATTTTTACCTTCTATAGTTGCAATATCAGTATGAAAAAATACATCAATTCGATACCGTTTTTTGAATTCAAAGGAGTATTCTATAAAATTCACATATCCAAAATATGCAATACTGAAAACAATGAGTGTAATTGCAATTGTTACAGAAGATATCAAAGCAGGAATCTTTGCACGGAACAATCCCCTAAAACTTTCTGACAAAAGAAAGAACAAGCGTGATGTCATTAATTCACTCTTCTGCCTTGATTCAGTTCAATAAATCTTTTTTTTCTGGGTTGGATGAGTGGGAAATTATGAGTTGCCATTAAAACAGCTGCACCATCTCTGGTGGCAATTTCCATTATATCAAGGATTTCATCTGAAATTACCGGATCCAGATTTCCCGTTGGTTCATCTGCTAAAATGATTTCCGGTTTTTTCACCAAAGCTCTTGCTATGGAAACCCGTTGCTGCTCACCGCCACTTAAATCCAAAGGATATGATTTTTCTTTACCATTCAGCCCAACCTGCTCCAAAGATTCCATAACATGTTTTCGTATAATTTTTCCAGGAGTTCCTGCAATTCTCAGTGGTAGTGCCACATTTTCATATACAGTTCTGTCATTTAAAAGTTTAAAATCCTGGAAGATCATACCGATTTTTCTTCTTAAATGTGGAGTATGCCGTTTTTTTACTGAATTTAAATCCTGACCATCCAGTGTTATACTTCCTTCAATAATATTTACATCTTTAAAAATTGCACGTAATACTGTTGATTTTCCTGCCCCCGTCGGTCCCATTAAAAATACAATTTCACCTCTGGGAATGTGAAATGATAGATCAAAAATTCCAGTGCTATTGGGATATGTAGCGGTCACTTTATCAAATTTAATCATATTGATCATCTGTTTTTATCGGTTTCAATTTTCTGATATTCTTACACAATTTTAAAGTCCTTTCATCTACGAGTATATCTTTATGATTAACAATATAATCTGCAGATTCTCTGGCCATTTCAAGTAATTGATTGCTGTAATTTATTATCTTTGGATTGTCAATTTCATTTAATAATCCAGATGTCCCGAACAATGTGACTGCCTTCGTGAAATGATCCACAGCATCTGAAAATATTTCCATTTTTTCTGCAGATTTCCCTGAGTAATAATTTTCAATAAAATCCTGGACATCACAATAATATAAATTTTTTGGTACAGAAAATTCATAATGCTGATCTTTTACAGTAATGATTGAACCAATTTCTTTACTCATTAAAGCTGTTCGAATTTTTGTAATTGCAACATTCCGCCGATTTTTTAATTGTGCCGGAGTTCCTGAATCCCAAAAATATCTGGTTAGTTTATTTTGTTCTATTCCTTTATTTTCCATAATTGAATGCAGTAAAATCACCTCAAAAAATGTACGGAGTTTATTGGAAGGGATAATAGTACTCTTCTGGATTTTACCAAATAAAATTACTGTAAATACGTCCCTCAAAAGGTATATTTCAATTCTGGTTAAATTTAGTCTTACACGGTTTTTGTAAATGAAATATCCTGCCAATAAAATTATACCAATAAAAATAAATGTCAGCAAAAAAATAACTTCAGTACGCTCTAGTACAGGTTCAATTATTTTTATATTGATACTTGCGATATCACTTTTTTGTTCATTTGATATTTGTGCCTGAATTTGAAAATTATAATCTCCATGATGTAAAGCACCATATACTATTTCATTTGTCTTTGACCACGTCCAATCTTCATTAAAGCCTGAAAGTCTTATGCCATAATTCAATGGTTTACTCTGATTTAAAAATATACCACCAAAATTAAATCTGTAAAAAGATGACCCAGATTGAAGTACAATTTTTTGTTCTTTGCCGGTCAATACTATTGTTGTATCTGAAGTTTCCAGATTCTGAAAATAGGAAATTGGAATTAATTTTTGGGTTACTTCAAATTCTGTATACCGGGAAACGCCGTTGACTGTACCGATCCATATCTTCCCTTCTTTATCAATTGCAGCAGCCCTTGCATTGGTTTCATCTCCTGCTAACCCGTCAATCGAAGTGTAAAGGATTACTTTTTCTTTCGTTTGTTTATACACACCTTGGTCTGTGCCAAACCACAGATTGGAATCAAAATCTTCCTTTATAAAGTAAACCGATGAATTTTCCGGAATTTCATTGGTATTTGGAACAAACTCATTTTCAATAAATTCCCACACACCTTCGTCTGTACCAACCAAAATTGATTCATTGGAAGTTATCTCCATATCATAAATGGTATTGCCATGTAAAAAATATGTAGTCCAGGTAATACCATCTTTTACTGCTGCATATTTATCTGAAATCACCCACACTTTTCCATCTGAAGTAAATTCAAAATCTTTTACCGATATCTGGTTGATATTATTACCAAATTCAAATCTCTTCCATGTACCATTCTCATAACGAGCAATGTTTGGAGAAAATTCAGATCCAACCCAAACTCTGCCCAGATTATCTGCTTTTACTGTGTGAATCATTGAACCTTTTTCATGAAATAGAAAATCCGAAACAGCACCATCTCTCGAAATAATATTTACATTATAGTCATTCCCAATAATCAGATTCCCGTCTGAAGCAACGTCAATTGCATTGATGGATAGATTATCTATTTTTTTATTGAATTCTGATGGCTTCATTTTTCCATTTTCATAAATCATCAGACCTCCCCAGGTGCCCACGTATACTTTATTATTTAAAGTGTCAGTTTGCACTGACCAAATTACATTATCTAATAATCCCTGATCTGTTGTATAGGATTGGAATTGACTTCTGGAAATTCTGAATAATCCTGATCCATCCGTACCAACCCAGATAATTCCATTATTATCTACGTAAAATGCTTTTATATATCGTGGAATACCCAACGTTTCAAAATTAAATAAGGGTGACAAATTATTATCTGTAAGAAATAATCCATTACTCATACTACTAACAAAATATCCATTTTCAAAAGGTTCAATATCCCAGACAGGACCAAAAACATCGTAGTTTACCATATTAACTGTTTCATTATTAATTTCACCAATACCCTCAGTACTACAAATTAATAATTTCCCATTTTTAGTATTAAAATTAGAGTTTCTTACTATTCCAACAGACCCTTCTATCGAAATTATTTTACCATTGTGTGTTACCTTATAAAGACTTTGCTTATGGGTTGATACTAACAAAAGTGAATCATTGACAGATGAAATCATGAAACAGCTATAGTCATTAAAAAATTTAAGCTGTTCGGTGAATTGGTTAATGGATGGAACGTCAAAATCATCAAACACTTTAATACCATTTTGAGAGGCAATCCATACTTTTTCTTTTGTAATGTTTATATCATAAACAATTTGATCGATTAAAAACGGGCCATATTCATTTATTACCTCACCATTTAAAGCTAAGTCCCATGCAAAAAGACCCCTTTCTGTTCCAACCCATAAACGATTATTTTCTGTAATTTCCATCGTACGAATTGCATTGTCGGGGAAGGATGTAAATTGATGTTTATAAAACTGGGTCATTTTTCTGCCATCAAAACGATTGATTCCTTTTCGTGTACCAATCCATAAAAATCCGGTTTTATCCTGGCAGAGTGCCATAACCTGGCTCTGGCTTAGACCATAGTCTGTTGAAATCTGCGTAACAAGGAAATTATATTGCCCAAAGAGGAAAAAACAACTACCGAAGAAAAATATGAGGGATTTAAGATAGAATTTCATCATTTATTGGGATAATTCTCGTTAGAGAAGCGCGACAAAGGAGGAGTTTGCCGCGCTTCTCTGAAGGCAGGAGCAAAATTATTAACACTTGATGGTGCTGGGTGTCTTGTGCTGATGAAATAATTAATTTCTGATATTAATATAATAAATTTCCTTACTATTAACCTTACAATATACCGTATTTTTAGAATTATTTATTATTTATTTACATTAACATTCTATCGTATTCGTCGGATATTATAATTTATTTCAAAATATCCGATTACATAGGGGATTACAATTATCCTGTATTTAATAGTATGCTAAATACAAAAATATTCCGTATGTGAAACAGAAAACAAAGCCTGTAAATCTGTTAATCTTATTATTAATTAATAAAATGATAGGCAGTAAGCAAGAAAGTCCAATAAAAATATAAATCGAATACTGCAATTCATTAAATTTAATATTTATATTCTTAAAGATAGATGTAAATCCAATTACAGCCAGAATATTAAAAAGATTGGATCCTATAATATTGCCAATAATCATATCCGATTCACCTTTTCGTGCTGCAGAAATTGAAGCGGCCAGTTCAGGTGCAGATGTACCTAACGCTATCAGAGTCAACCCAATAGTAGTATTAGTTACCCCAAATATCTCTGCAATTCCGATAGATCCTCTTATAAATAGTTCTGTACCGCTATACAATAAAAAGATACCCAGAATAGTTAAGCATATTACCATTGGAATTTTATCAGTAAATTCAGTATTACCATTATTTACTTTCCCTCTATTGAATAATGATCTTAAATATCCGGCTAAGAGCAACACAAATATGAATCCGTGTATTTTTGTTATTTCCCCAAGATAACAAATTGCAACTAGAAGAAACGAAATAAAAACCAAAAACAAGAAGTCTGTTCTGGCTTTACTAAATTGTAATGAAATTGGTGATAACAATGCTGAAACTCCCAAAACCAACCCTATATTGGCAATATTCGAACCAATTATATTCCCCAAAGCAATTCCACCCTCACCTTTTAAATTAGCTAATAAACTGACAATCATTTCTGGTAAACTCGTACCAAAAGCAACAATCGTCAAACCGATGATAATAGGAGATATCTCGAGGTATATTGCCAGTTTTTTACCATTGTCAATTAAATATTCTGCTCCATAATACAAAAAAACCATCCCGGATAAAAATAAAAATAACATACCAATCATTTATAAATTCCTTCATTCATAATATACCTGTAAACGGGAGGATGAAGATATTCCTTTACTTTTTCTATTTTTCCCTCAGAAAATAATTGTCTGATTTTTGTTGAGGAAACGTTGTAATCAAATTTATCAAAAAAAGTCATTTTACAGTTATCAGGGATTTCACTAATAATTCCACCCCTTTGAAAACAAATAAATGAAACTTCATTAAACAGTTTATCTGCATTATACCAATTATTTAGCTCAGGTAATAAATCACTCCCAATTACTACCTCTATTGCTGATCCCTGAAATTCAGATTTTATCTTTTGTACTGTGATCCAGGTATAGCTGGAATAATTCTGATCAATTTCAAAATTGCAGATCTGTGTATTTTCTAATTTTTCTGTCATTAAAATTAACATTTTCATTCGTTGGATTTCAGAAGCTGCCGGTTTATTTTTTTTATGAGGGGATTGTTTTGCAGGTATAAAAACTAAGTGGTTGGAAGTCTCAAGTGATTTTTTGGCTATTGCAAGATGACCCAAGTGTGGGGGATCAAAACTACCGCCAAAAATGGTTATTTTCACCTGTAAAGCTGCAGAAAATTATCCCAACCAGTTCTATTGCCGTTAAGGATTCTGTTGGCGTTCAGTAACTGATCCTTAGAGGTAAAATGTGAACCATTTTCTTCCAAATAAGATTTTGCCAATTCTAAGTCATCATTCAGATAATGGGCAAAAATGATCCCGGTGCGGGCTCTGTCTGCAAACTCTGTATCGTAATATTCTTCCAAAACACTATTAAAGTATATGATAGCTGAAGAAAACTCCTCCAATTTCAGATATAATCTTCCCGCCTCAAATTCTTTTTGTGCCAGTTTATTACGAATTGCATTGACTGATTCCTCTGCGACTTCCCTGTATTGTGAAGCTGGATAAATATCAATAAATTCCTGTAATAGTGTGAGGGCTTCTCTGGTTTCCGTCTGGTCATTTTGATATTTTCCAGTTGACAGTAGTGCGCATTCACAAATACGATACCGTGATTCTTCAATTTTTGAGTGGTCGTCTGACCATCGAATATATTTCGTATACTCATCACTCGCTTCAAAAAAGTTTTTGGTATTAAATAGGGATTCTGCAAGATAATACTGAGCATCGATAGCTATATAGGATCCAGGACTATTCATAACAATATAATCAAATTGTTCCTGTGCTCTGGCATACTTCCCCTTTTCGAAGAGAGTTAATCCTTTTTCAAACTTTTTCTTTAAATCATCTTCCAATCCTGTTTTTTGATTAAAACAGGAAACTGAAACTATAATACAGAATAAAATTGAAAATATCCTCAATACATTTACCATCTAATTGATACCTTTATCCCTCCTACTCCCAATTTACCTGCAGGGTTAAATGTAGGTCTTGCAGAAACAGTGAGTTGAGAGTTTTTTGCATTTGCAGTGAAGACTGCATCGATCATACTTGCAATATGGTTGAACATGACTGCAGACAGGGCGTATACAGCAATTTCCTGATAATTTGCCACATTATCCCGCATTTCACGGTATCGCCACTTTTTTTTTGTTTTTGCGATCAAATATCCGTCACTGTCGTAAATTTCAGTCTCTGCTATATCATCCCATCCTGCATGGAAATGATTATATTTAAATATGTTTTCGTAATAATTTCTATCTTTCTGAACACTGAAATTTGGATCAACAGCAGCATTTAAATTATTGTAAAGTTCCCAATTTATCGACATACTATCACCTGCAATATTATATTCAAAATAATCACTAAATACGGGTTCTCCCTCAATCGGGTTTTCAGGATCGACTGTACTCATTACAATAACATCTCCGTTGTAGGTTTTGGTGAAATTCAAATGATGACTCCCTTCCCAGATATTTTCATAAGAACCTGACTCCTGGTTTTGGAATAACACATTTAATAAAGTATCATTTTGCCAATCATAATAATTTTCCATCCACCTGTTAAAATCCCAATGTTCATCAGCATAGGCTTTATATCGCTCGGTTTCATCGTCACCTTTTTTATTGTTGGTATACCACAATGACCATGCAGTCACTTCAACTCCTGAAAATAATATCGCACGTTTCCAAGCACCGGTGTACAATTCACCAAGTCCGGGAAGGATAGCAGAATACAACATCGCTTTCCCGGGATATCGGTATTTTGTATCCTTTTTTTGGGAATCTTCTCCGGGTTGAATGTTGATATTAAACGATTTTGCAACTGTTTTCGAATAATTAACGGGAATATCAGAAAACCCTATTGAAATACTTAAAATCAAAAGTAATAAGATGTGAGTTTTTGTAATCATAAATTTTCCATAAATGTTAAGTTCTTCATTCCTCTAAATAAGTCCTATAAATGTAATACTACGGTATCGGGACAATTGTTTATATTAAAAATCAAACAGAATAGAAAAATAACTTTTTCCATTCACTTCTGTTGGGTCACTAATTGGGGTATGATATTCATAACTTAATGCTACAGGATATACATAAAATGAATACCCGCTCAACCGTAACTCTATCCCCCCTGAGATTTTATAATCTCTATCTTTGATCCAGTCCCGGAGATCACTATTAAACCCACCGCCTACCTGCAGGACACCACCAATGGTTAGATTCTGCAGATTCAGGTGTATCACAGGATAATTCTCTTCCAGAAAAATTGGGATTCTCAGAGAGATTGTATTTACCCACAAATTGGTACCTGTGAGTGTAGAATCATAAAAAGTATACCCTTTGATCCCGGGCAATCCCCCACCGAAAAAATGGAAAAAGTCATCAACATCCCTGTTAGAAATTAACCCGATTTTAGAATATGCTGAAGCAACTATTTTCTTATCATGGTTGAGAGCCCAATGTTTACCGGCTTCTCCCTCAAATCGGAATGTGTTATTTTGTTCAAATTCTGTTTGTATCACCCCGCCCTCAAAATCTAATCCAGACATAAACTGATTATTTTCATAAGACAGTTTATAATCAATTTCATACCCATTAGAGGGTAGCATATTACCGGCAAATTCAGGTTTTCTTGTAGAATAATATCCTTTTACATTCAAAAAATGTCCTCTGAAATAATCAAATCCAAATGGTGAAAACTGAAAATTTTCACCCTGTGCAGTAAACTCATTCTGTATTTGTTGCCGAAATTTCTGATACACATATTCAAACCAAAATTTTTGATCAAGTGCAATATACCTTAATCCAATATCTGCTTCAAACAGAGAAAATTTAATATCACTGGTGACTTCTGAATTTTCACCAAAACCATCAAGATCATAATCAAGGTTTTCTTTCCGGGAAATACCAAAAATATTTGCATACAATGTTGGTTGGAATTTCTTGAATTCAAACAGAAGAAAAAGATCTTTATCAAATTTATTGTTCAGGGAAGCACCACCCATAATAGCCAATTTATCCAATACTTCTCCCGTGTAAAAATAGAAACCGGGTTTGACAGTTCCATAGTCCACCATGATCCTGGGAAAAATAAAAGGCGTTGGCATTGTTTCCTCATACGGTTTACTTGATTTTTTTGTTCCGGCATCAAATAAAGGTGAGTGAAGATGATTAACTGAGGGATTTGTTAATAAATAGTCAACTTCAATTGGCTGGTGATTATTGAGCATTGCAATATTGTATTTACCATTTTCATACAGACTATAAAGTATTCTCCCATTTTTGTCTGCATCCGGCATAAATGCCCCGCCAGTCACATTCGTTATAGGTTTATTGATACCATCTTGTTGGTTATATAAATTAAAAATACCAGATTTATCAGTAGCGAAAATCATATTGGTGCTGCCCATTGTTGGATCTCTTTCATCAAATGGATTTTTATTCTCAGTTATTGTTTTGGAATTTAAGTCAATACTGAATAGAGATCGGGTATGTTGATCAACTGCATCGAACCATATTGAATTACGAGATTCATCATACTCCAGAGAAAAAATTTGTGTCCCATTGGTAAACTCAGTCAACGGTATAAAATTGATGGTATCTATAAAACTCCAGACAATGTTGGATGTACCGTCATAAGTTGTGATGGCTGCAATTTTATTATCATTCGGAATAAATATGGGGGATGTCAATCTTCCGCCTTCTGTCAATCGTGTTTCTTCTTCAATTGGAATTTCATACTTATACAGATCAAATAATTTAGAGCCGTTTTGATTCGGCTTGCTTCTTCTGGCATAGATTAAAGTTGTATCATCCAGCCACATTGGAGCAGTTTGCACACCGCCCATTATTTTTTCCGAAGTGGAATCTTCAAAACTATAAATAAATAAATCTGTCTGCCCAAAATAATCATTATCTCTATTTGAGAGAAATGCAAAACGAGCTTCATTTGGAGACCATACCGGATGAATATTAGTTGTCCCGCCGGATTCTAAAATGATTCCGGATTGGGTATTGGATTCAATTTCTTCAGCTAACAGTACATATTTCGATTCCAGTTCTGATTTCCAATCGTCATATAATTCCAATGCATTTACACCAGTGGCATCTTTTAATCCACGGTAAATGGAATAATTTAATGGTTTTGATATGGAATCATTTATACGTCTTAAAATTCCACTTCCAAACCTATTAACTAAATATTTGACAAATGAAAATCCCTGGTTATACGTGGACTCATTACCAATTCCTCGCTTTCCAAAAGTATTCATCTCTTCAAAAGTCAAAAGATTATTACGAATCACTCTGTCACGCAAAATCATATCCCGATGAGCATCCCAGTAATCAAAGTTTGCTTCAGCATACATAAATTGGGCAGTCCCCTCAGCCAACCACGGAGGAACTACCACTCCCGGTATGGGAGTTGAAACCAGAATATTGGGATAACCATACAACACATCCTCCCGTTTCTCCTCTTCGTAATCAATCCATTGAAAATATCCTGCGGGAAATCTTCTGCCGAATTTCATAGAAGCCTGAACCTGAACGATATGGGTGAATTCGTGTGTTACTACATCCTGAATCCAGCGGTGAGCACCCCGAAGATCAAAATCAAGTGGTAATGCCCATATTTCAATTTTATTATCATAGAAATAGGCAGCACCGTTGGAATAGTCATCAGTATCCTTTATAATAATATGGGTTTTGGAATCCGGTTCAAATTGATATAATGATGTAATTGGCCCATACACAAATTCTGCCACTTCAGCGGTTTCCCTCGCTGATCGCTCAGTTTCAATATGAAAATGGATATAAAAATGTTCAGATTCAATTGTCTGCCACTCCAACTCAGGATGATTATACCAGGACTGAGTAAAAATAATTGAAGCTAAAACAAGGTATATAGAAAATCTAATTAATTGGCGAGGTAAGCTAAGTTTTATCTCTCTCATCTGATAACTACAACCCTCACCAATGCGACATCACCGATATCGGGTTTTACCTCTGCAAAATACAACCCTGAATTTACATTGGAAGCATCCCATTTGGTTTCATTATATTCGTTTTGTGTTATTTCATCGTTTGTTAATTGATCCACCTTAAATCCAGATACGGTAAAAATTGTTATATCCACGCGGTTGGCATCACCCACAAAATATCGGAATGTGGTTTCAGAATTCATTACCGGGTTGGGATAATTATAAGTACGATTTTCGTCAATTCCGATAAATTGCTGTAGTCCGGTTCGTTTATCTGGACCTGTTACAAGGGGGTAATTAGATGATCTGCTGTTGGGATTCAACCAATAGCTATATTCTAAATCCTGTGGAAACATCAATAGTCTGTTTCCATCCACTAAAGCTATTGTATCGGGCTTCCAAAATGGAATCAACCGTATATCCTGATCAGGATCTATAGATGACAGATTTTTTTCTCTGTCACCGGTATATGAAATAATTACAATTTCATCCCTCTCCCTGCAAATTATTTCAGGATGTAGATCATCAAGTATATTTGCCACCAATGGAACACCGTAAAATTTTCCATTTAAGGGGAATCCATCATTGAGGGATTCATTGCCATTTTTAACAACAAGGCTGCTGTCATCATCTATAAAAATAATTTCATCCAAGCCATCTAAGTCAATGTCGCCAAGTGCCTGAGCTTCCGGGATTTCTATTGTATTATCTAATTCATCCACAAACCCTATTGGTGAAAATTCAGAACTGTCAATAACCACACAATTTTCATCGAGGTAGGTTAACCCATCCGGAGAGGGTGTAACCAATGTATCACAGTTACCAGTTGAGAGTAAAATTTGGCCAGCCTGAAAGTCTCCAGTAGAATCCAGAGCTGTATCACTGTGGATATAGAGCAAATCTCCTGATATATAATACACATAGCCGGTATCATTTTTTACACTGCTTCCGATTATCAATACAGAATCCGGTTGGAGTAGAACAGTTTCAATATTATCTGTAAATGAAACTGTAAATTGCATCTCATAATCCGCTCCACTGATATTGGAAATGGAAATAAATGTTTCCGCACCTTCCTGAGTCCTGGTATTTGGTTCGGAGTAATTATCAAATTTTATTACATCCAAATTTGGATTTTGTTCATGATATGCAGGATTATCGGCATACCACATATCCCACCGCCATCCAGTTGTTGGATCTGCAAATATCGCAGTTGTAGGGAATCCAATATCAACGGCTCCATCCGCTTCTTCCAGGTGTATTGCTCTTGCATCGGGATAAATATTCAGACTATCCAGACCATTAGTTGGATCAGGTTCGGTGATATGCCAAATCAATAACCCAGAACCAGGGAGCCCGTAATTGTAACTATCAACGGTGAGTATCACATTGGTTTCCGGAGAGATAGTAACCTGAGAGGTGTTGGTTTCATCTATGAAAGTATCAAACCAATGTCCAAGCCGCGTATCATCTATTTTGTTCTTAAACCTCAGACTATCCATGTCTGCTCCGAATTGAATCCAGTTATTTCTATTTTCTATAAGGAAATATTCATCCTCATCCATCTGAATTTTCAATATATCGGATACATCAAGTGTGTAGTTTCCATCCTGTGTCAACTGTATTGCTTCATCCCATCCCATCAATATTTCGGTCCACGGTGTGGGTGGTGCGGGAAGAACTCCCCTACCATTGTTTGAACCATGATCCATTAATCCGAACACTCCAACACCTGCATCACCAGTGTTGGTATTATATAATGGCGGCAACCCGATTGCATATCCCAACAACAATGCAAATGTTCCTGTTATTCCAATCTGATAATCACAATAATCTGTTTCACCCCAGAAAATATCTTCGATAACATCGTAAAATATATGGTTTTGTGTTTCCGGAAGAAGAATACCGCCATTTGGTAAAAATGGAATGATTTCCTCAGGGATTTCTACAGAACTCAGCATATCTTCATCAATAAATGCACTGGATAAGTCGTATGGTGTGGGATCCAGAAAGGGAACTGCGAAATCCTGACCAATTCCCGCATGGAATACCACAACAATAGAACTGTCAGTAAAATGAGGTTCTATTGAATCCGCCGCCAAAGTGACTGCATCCAGAAAAGACTGAGTTAAATTATCCTCAGATTGACTGTAATAAGACATTGAATTGGGAAGCGTAAAAACGGAATCTATTAAAACCGGTAGTAAAAATTCCTGTTTACCATTGGAAACATTTTCAAAATAGTTGGATACTGCCAGCATTTGGTCTGAAAAATATGCTGCATTATGGGGTGGCGGATCAGCAATAAATCCATCACACCGGTCAAAAACTTCCGGCATTGATACAAGTGGGTTCAGAAGGAACTGCCCATTACCACTGGTATTGGGATCATCAGTTAATTCTTCCTGGAATTCAGCCATTATACCGATAAGATGATGAATCTCATTATTTTGTATTAGCTGGTAATTCCCTGGGAGAGTATAATAAAAATTACCCCCGAAAACGAGGGTAATAATCAAAATATGAATTGTGAAATATAGTTGCTTCAATAATTACCGGTTAAAATGCCATGTTCAACGAGAAGAACATGGTATTTGCCCGTGGATGCCCCTCCTCACCTGAAGTATATCCAAAATCAAATCCATATCCGCCGAACCGAATTCCTGCACCAAAAGTGGGAACCATAATTTTGCCTTCATAATCATAGATATATCCACCTCTGATGGCAAAATATTTGGAATACCAATATTCTACACCCAAGTTGTAAACCATTTCTTCAAATTCAGTTGTTATGGATCTGTCATCGTTGTTTCCTTTTTCCAGGACTCCATCTTTATTATACAAACCAGTAGAATCCGGATCATATTCACCTGTATCTTCATTATAGCTATATCCACCAATAATATAATCACCGCTTAAAGCGCTTCCATCATTTGCACCCATGTCACGGTCTCCGCCAAGATACCAGTCATCCAACCAGGCTGTAATCAGTGCTTTATATAATGGATCAGTGTGGGCGTATTCCATTTGACCGGAAGCATTGTATCCATAATCATCCTGCCCGAGTTGAATGTCATCGGAAATTTTATTGCCTTCTTCATCAAATCCACCGACCCATCCATCTCCATCCCAGTCCATTGATGGATATGCAGCAACCAGAAGTTTATTCGCATCAAATAGCAGACTGATACGGTTATAATCGTCATTAAATAGTTCCCAGTAAATTCCCATTTTCAGATTTGTCGGCTGCGGGTCAGCTTGATTAGGATCAATAAAATCAATTTTAGGTCCAATATTGGTAATGGCAGCACCAAAATTGAATCTGGGTTTTTTCCATAAATATCCCACATCAAAGCCAAAATCTGTGGATTTCCCTTTTCCTGCTTCTGCAGCTGTGCCAATGTCAATTAAATTTTGTTGAATTATTTTCATATTGACCCCAATAGACGAGTTCATGGATAATTTTGTCCCGAAAGATAGTGCTAATGCCCACATATTACTATTAAATGACCCCAGATCATTTCCATATTCATCGGTTCTGGTTTGTTCACCTAAATTCAGGAAAATAAGATGTCCGCCAAATGTCCCAAGTCCCGGATAATATTTTCTATATCCAAGGAATTCGTAATACAGATCATCTGCCAAATTAGGAAGCCAATTTACATGCATTAATACTAATTCCTGATCTTTGCTGCTTTTTTCCTCATACCTTAACTTTTTATCAGCACCGTAGTCAAAAAATTCTTCACCGGGATCCCAAGTAAAATTATGTTCTGTACCATTCGGATTTAATTCTGCATGAAAATTGTCACCGTACGGATCCTGCATATATCCTGGTTCGGATTCACTAGCGATATTGTCATTTCCAAAATCATTGAATGGTTCGTGCCAATCTCCTTCACCTGCATCCCACGTGCCATTTTTCTCTGTGCCTCTTCTATTGTTGCTTGAATAATTATCGCCTGCTGGATCTGGATTGGTAATAGGATCATAACCAATTTCCTTGGAATCCGGGGTGCCGTCTGTACCTATATCCTGCCAGTTGAATCTACCGTTTTTGTCAGTATCAACCCAATCCCAGGAATTATTCAAACTATCGCCGAATTCTCCTGAAAAATCCAAATATTCTATATTTTTTGATATAATTTTCTCTAATTTCCTTGCACGATATCCTTCCTTTAGAAAAACAGTCATCTGTATTGAATTTTCTTTACTGTTTTTACTGTGATTGATTTTATCATATTTCACAGATTTTGCTAAAAATCCATCCAATTCTATTTCTGCATTTTCCAATGAAGCCATATAAAAATGAAATAAACTGTCTTCAAATGTCATATTAAGGGTTGCATATCTGATCTTTTCATCCTCGAATTCTTCCTTTTCATCCCTGAATCCATTATTTTCAGTGCCTGTTGGATTAGTTTCTGGATGATAATCATCACCAGAGGGGTCAGGATTATACCCAGGTTCTCGATTATCAGGGACTCCATCACTACCAAAATCAAGGAATTTTTCACCTTCATCATACTGGTGATTCCCTTCTGTTCCTCCGGGATTAAATCGGATTTTGGGGGAACCGTATTCCTCTCCCGTGCCGTCACTTACACCATCAATTCCAAAATCATTGAATTGTTCGCCGTAATCATATCTATTGTTATTTTCTGTTCCATTTGGATTAGTTTCAGGATGATAATCGTCTCCATTCGGGTCCAATATCATGTCATCACCGGCAGGATCAATATTCCACCCAGTTTCATCATTGCTTCTTAAACCATCAGTTCCAAAATCAAAGAAAAACTCACCTATTTCCCATAGTTGATTACCTTCGGTCCCATCAGGATTACCATCCGAATAATTATCACCACTAGGATCAGTATTGTAGATTGGATCAAAACCAACTTCTAATGAGTCAATCAATCCGTCTGAACCAAAATCCAGGAATTTTTCAGGAAAATCGTATCTCCCGTTCCCTTCACTTCCTGTTGGATTTTGGTTTGAATAATCATCTCCTGATGGATCAGGATTATAACCGGGTTCAAGTGAATTTTCAACACCGTCAGAGCCAGTATCTGAAAATATTTCTCCTCTATCAAATATCCCGTTATTTTCTTTCCCTTTTGGGTTATTTTCCGGGTGATAGTCATCTTTATTTGGATCTGGATTGCTTCTGGGATCATAATCCGGTTCATCTATGGAAAAGATACCATCCATTCCAGTATCTTCAAATAATTCACCATCTTCATATCTGCCATTCCTTTCTGACCCGACGGGATTATATCCCGGTTCCTGATCAGAAGAAATTCCATCTATTCCAAAATCAAAAAATACCTCTTCTGTATCCAATCTGCTGTTATTTTCCGTTCCTGTCAATGAATAACCAAATTCCTGTGAATTTTTGATGCGGTCAAATCCGAAATCCTGGTAATTTTCTCCAAGATCATACCGCCCATTGGTTTCAGTGCCTTTGGGATTGGTAATAGGGTCAAAATCATCATTATTAGGATCTGGATTATGAACCGAATCATAACCGGGTTCCAGGTTGTTCGGCATACCATCTTTGCCATAATCATAGAAAAATTCACCGAAATCATAATTTCCATTATTTTCTGATCCGAGAGAATTTAATACGGGATGGTAATTATCACGTGATGGATCTAATAAATAATTATCTCCAGCAAGATCAAAGCGATAGTCATCCTTACTTGGGTCTGGATCATAGAGAAATGCCAATCCAGCAGGGTTAAAATAGGATGCGTAGGCATCATCTACTTTTGCTACTTGTGCTTCCCCCAATGCAGCAGGTGCTGCTCCGGGGGTAATCAATAGGAAAATAGCTCCTGCCTCACCAACACCGGCAAGCTGATTTACCAAAGTACCTATTAGTATTATTTTACTTAAATTTTTCATAAATTCCTTTCAAAATACATAAACCGGGCTTGCAACCCGGTTTACAGGTCACTAACACACAGGAAAAGCAGATTTGTTACCACAACAAAGGGTGGTGTAAAATTTTATCATTTTATTTATCTGATACTTCCTGTAACGTTAGTGTATAAAATTGTCTCCTTAATATATAGTTAAATTTAATTTCTTTCTTTAATTCCTGCCAAATCTTTCGATACCAACAATGAATGCATTTTTATTTAAAAGGTTCCGCTTCAGAAATTATCAATACCGGAATACCGTTTATGATTGGAAATTGAATATTGCAAGTTTTACAGAATATTCCTTGATCATCCTCAGTATTTAATAGATCACACTTACATTGAGGACACGCCAAATGTTGAATGATTTCTGAATTCACTTTTTTATTATTTGTACTTAAAATATGCCTTTATATATTTTCCTGGATTATCTTTAAACTCCTGAACAATTCCTCTTGTTTCTAAGATCAGACTGTCAACTTGGTTATATAAGGAACTGTCATTTAATAATTTCGGAAGAGATCCTGATCCATTTTCCAAATTATTCAGTAATGATTCTAATTGCTGTGTGGAATTTTGAAATGATTCTGCACTTGATTTCATAATTTCTACAATCCGGTTCAAAGTGTCTGAATTTTGTGTAAATGATTGGACATCCTCCAAAATAACATCCACTTTTTTCATATCCTCAGTCATTTTTGTATTTAATGTTCCCGTTAAATCTTTTAATGATTCACTGCTGGAACGAATATTTTCTAAAAGAATTTGAATATTCTTTTGTTCTTTTTTTGAAATAACAGATCTCAAATCAACTATTAATGAATCGAGTCTGCCGGTAAATTGTTCAATGTTTTTCAGGGATTCCTGAATATTTGTTTTCTCCTCTTCGCCAAGTGTAGCCTTTAATCTTCTGGCAAATACACCAATGTCCTGTGTCAAGGGAACGATACCCGGTGTAATTTCGGAAAAATCATATTCCCGCTTACCTTCTACTGTTTCACCCTGAACAATAAATTTTCCCGTATTCAACCCCGGTTTAATAGAGACATATTTTTCTCCAAGTAACCCTTCACTTTTTACTTCAATTTCAGAATCAATGGGAATTTGAAATGCAAATGCAATATCAATTGAAAGTTCAGCTGCAATATTTTGTCCCATAAACTTAATTCTTGAAACTTTTCCGATTCGCTTACCTAACATAGAAACATTGTCACCATTATTCAATCCCTGAACCGACTCAAAGATTACAGTGAATGTAAAATTGGATTTCTTTAATGAAACATCCTGAAGAAACAGAATCCCAAATATAAATAAAATAATTGTTACAAAGGTTAAAATCCCTATCCACAATGTATTGGTTTTATTCATTTCATCCTCCTATACAATAGCACTTTTCCCTTGAACAAACATAGACACCGTTTTATTAGTACTGTTTTTAATTTCTTTTGGTGTACCATTAAATTGTATTTTCCCGTCATGTATCATCAATACTCTGTCAACCACATCATATACGGTTTTCATGGAATGAGTTACAATCACAGATGTTATTTTCTTTTTTGCCTGAAATTTCACGATTAATTTATTAATTATATCGGACATAATCGGATCGAGTCCTGTGGTTGGTTCATCATAAAAAAGATAATCCGGTTCAAATGCAATTGCTCTTGCAATCCCAACTCTTTTTTTCATACCACCTGAGAGTTCTGAGGGCATCAAATTTTCTGTGCCTTCCATACCAATTTCTTCAAGACTGGCTTTAATTTTTTCTTCAACTTCATCATTGTTCAATTCTGTTAATCTTTCCAGTGCTAATTTTATGTTTTCAGATACAGTCATTGAATCGAATAATGCACCGGACTGAAAAACCATTCCGATCTTAGATCTTAGCTTCTGCAGCTCTCTGAAAGTTAATCCGTGAATTATTTTATTATCTATCCAAACTTCACCAGAATCTGGCTGCATAAGTCCCAATAAATGCTTCAATAACACGGATTTTCCTGAACCGCTTTTTCCAATTATTGCGATACAATCACCGGTTTCCACAGTTAAGTTAACACCGTTAAGAACATTATTGTCATTAAAAGATTTGTATAAATCAATTACCTTAATCATAAGAGTATTGCTGATAATATATAATCCAGACAAACTACCATAACACAGGAAACCACTACAGTTACTGTGGTGGCTTTACCAACTCCCTGGGCACCACCCTTGGTAAAGAATCCTTGATAGCAGGCAATGGATGTTATGGCAAATCCAAAAAATACTGCTTTTATAAGACCAAACCACGCATCAAACGGATGGAACCAGGTTTTAAATCCTTTGAAAAATTCGTATGTAGTAACATCCATTGAAATATTGGCAGAGAACCATCCGCCAAACACACCACAAAAGTCAGCTATTATAACCAATATCGGGAACATCACCAATCCTGCAACAATTCGAGGGAATACCAGATATAATACTGGATCAAAAGATAAGGATTCAAGTGCGTCAATTTGTTCTGTGACCCGCATTGTACCAATTTCTGCCGCAATTGTGGCTCCTATTCGACCGGTTAAGACCAGACCAGTTATAACAGGAGCAAGCTCCAACAACACAGATTCTCCCACAACACTACCCACATACCAATCTGGAACCCAACTGCTGAACTGATATGCTGACTGCACGGATGTCACCATCCCTGAAAATGTTGCAGTTAATATAATTATGGGTATGGAATTTGCCCCAACAATAATCATTTGGTCTAATGTTAAACCAAGATATTGATACCATGATTTGGGTGAACGGAATAATTTTCCCATAAGTAGAACATACTCACCAAATCCGGTGAATAAATCAATTATATAGTTAAATGGTATTAGAATGACCTTCAGCATTATGGCTGATACTACTACAATTTGGGTATTTATTGCAAGAGCAGGATTATTCTCCTAAATCTTTGATATGGGATTGAAATTCACCTACATCCTGGAAATCGCGGTAAACAGATGCAAATCGAATGAAAGAAACTTTATCCAGTTTTTTCAGCTCCTCCATTACAAGTTCACCAATTTCTGATGAATATACTTCAACATTGGATAGGCTGCTGATTTTTTCCTCAAGATTTTTAATAGCTTCCAATATCATTTCTTCAGACACGGGTCGTTTATTGCAAGCAACATGAAAGCTATGCTCAAGTTTTTGCCTGTCAAATTCTTCACGGGTACCGTTCTTTTTCACTACCATAATCGGAGTAGTGGCAATGTATTCATAGGTTGTAAAACGAAATGTACAATTTAAACATTCCCTTCTGCGGCGGATACAATTACCACTTTGTATTGGCCTTGAATCAATGACTTTTGATTCTGGATGATTACAATTGGTACACAGCATCTCAGTCAGAATATAATGGAAATGAATTGCATAATTCCTGAACTTCATTATTCACTGAATTTAATACAGTGTCATTATTTAAATCTTGAATCACTTTGTCAATCAACCTTGCAATTGTTTTCATTTCATCACAACTCATTCCTCTGGTAGTCATAGCAGGTGTACCTATTCTCAATCCACTGGTAATCATAGGACTCCTTTTATCAAAGGGAACCATATTTTTATTTGTTGTGATACCTGCTTTTTCTAAAGCAATTTCAGCAGTTTTCCCTGTAACATTCTTATTTGTAAGATCAATCAATATTACATGTGTGTCTGTTCCGCCTGAGACCAATTCATAACCTAACAACAATAATTCATCACTTAATGTTTTTGCATTTTTCACTATGTCTCCACAATATTGGTGATATTCTGGTTTCAGGGCTTCTCCAAATGCTACCGCTTTTCCTGCGATTACATGCATAAGAGGTCCACCTTGTATTCCGGGCATAACAGCACTGTCTATGAGTTCAGAAACCTTTTTCACACGCCCAGATTTTGGTGCAGTAACTCCCCAAGTGTTTTCAAAATCTTTACCCATCAGAATTAAACCACCGCGGGGTCCTCTGAGGGTTTTATGAGTTGTAGATGTCACTACATCACAAAATGGCCACGGAGACGGGTGATGCCCCGTTGCTACCAATCCGGACGGATGAGCAATGTCTGCCATCAGAAATGCACCTACAGATTCTGCGACGGATTTAAAATCTGAAAATTCAATAAACCTTGGATATGCACTCCCACCGCAAACAATTAATTTTGGCTTAGTTTCTTTTGCAATTTTTTTGACTTCATTAAAATCAACACGTCCGGATTTTGCATCCACGCCATAAGAGATAAAATTATAAAACTTTCCGGAAAAATTTACAGAGCTGCCATGGGTTAAATGTCCACCATGAGCAAGGTTTAGTCCAAGAACTGTATCCCCTGTATTTAATAAAGTCAAATATACTCCCATATTTGCTTGAGAACCTGAATGGGGTTGGACATTAGCATAGTCACATTGAAATAATTCTTTTACACGTTTAATCGCAAGATTTTCAACAATATCAACTGATTCACATCCGCCATAGTATCTTCGGCCCGGATATCCCTCTGCATATTTATTGGTCAGGACTGAACCCACTGCCTCAAGCACTGATGGACTGGTAAAATTTTCTGATGCAATTAATTCCAGGGTATTTTGCTCTCTTGATAATTCTGATTGAATGCCTGAATACAATTCACTATCATATTCTCTTAAAATATTCTCAGTCATTAGCCTAATTTATCGATTCTTCGCTGATGTCTTCCCCCTTCAAACTCAATTTGCAACCAGATTGAAATAATTTCTTTAGCTTTCTCCGGTGAAATGAACCGTGCTCCAAGTGATAAAACATTGGCATCATTATGTTGCCTCGATAATTTAACAATTTCAATGGGCCCATCATAATACACGGCAGCTCTAACACCTTGGACTCTATTGGCTGCCATTGCCTCCCCTTGTCCAGATCCACCAAAAATTATTCCCTTGGTATCCTTATTTTTTGATATATATTCTGCAACAGGTGTTATAAAATCCGGATAATCATCTACTGCATCATATTCAGCAGCTCCAAAATCTTTAACTGCAATTCCTTTTTCAGTTAAAAAACCTTTAATGGTTTCTTTTAATTCAAATCCAGCATGATCTGTTGCTAAAGCAATTTCCATTAGTTCTTACTAATTGATCTGTTAATCCAATTGTAGCAGTTGCCTTCCGGACTGGCTACTTTTTCATCACCCAGCATAAACCAATCTCCTGTTGTAGTGATGCTATTTTCCTTTAAAAAATCCCTCCGGACTTTGGCTCTATAATATCCTTTTTTAACAGCATCTTCATAATCTTCATAAGCCATCTCATACACAAGTTTATCATTAAAATTCAAGGATTCGCCACTACAGGCATCGGCTGCTGAAAAATAAACTTCTGCACGTTGAAAAAGGCAGACCCCATTTCCACCTGTAATTTTTACTCCGGTCTCCGCCCAATCTAATGCAGTTTTGTAATCCTCTTTATCTATTAATATTTCAGAAATTGTAATAGCAACTGAATAGTTTGATTTATCGAGTTTAAATAATTCTTCATATATTTTCATTGCTGATTCATTATCTCCCAAATCAAGATATATTTTACCCAGATTTTGAAGAATTTCTTTATTATATTTGTCATAGCTTTTCAATTCCAACAACACATCCATTGCTATTTCTGATGAACCATTATTTAACAGGCTCGATACATATTCTAAACCATTGACAATATTGGAAGGATCTTTTTCCCATCTTTCCTTATCAACTTCTGACTCGTCTTTCCCCAATGCATTATAGGCAGCTTTCTTCTCGCCAATTGCCTTTTTATTGGTATTATCAACTTTCAACCACATATTTAAAATATTTAATTGATCCTGATATCTTTCATTATCTCTGTAAATATCACTAAGAGTACTTAACACATCCGTATTGGATTCATCCATTTCAAGGATTTTCTCATAGTAATAAATCTGGTTATCAGTGTTTCCCAGTTTACCTTCATTCCACGCAGCAACTTCCAAAAGCACTGGATCATTAGGTAAATACTTGAGTCCCTGTTTAAATATATAGGATGCACTGTCCAATTTCCCAAGTTCAATGTACGATCTACCCATCCATTGGTATATCTGTCTGGCATTTCTTTCTCCACAACCTAAATTAATGACATCTAAATAATTCTTGACTGCTCCACTGTAATCCCTGTTTTGATAATTAGTGGTAGCAAAACTCAGAAATAAATCACACTCCCTATTTCTGTCTGCAATTTCAACATCAGACATTCCACTACCGCTCTCCAAGTCTGATGGAGGCACACAACCAATGATAAAAATTATTAAACCAATAATCACATTAAATTTTTTCATTTTATTTCCTTTTTCTTTTAGTAAACCACTTTTCAGAAGATGTAAGACCAATAATTATTTCAGCATATTTTTCCCCTTCCAATTCGGGGATTCCATTTTCTCTTACACCAAATTTTACTGCTAAATTCAAATTGCTGGTACGTTTAAAATACTCCAATCCAAATCCAAGAGTCAGCCCGATATCCAAGTAATTTTCTGTATTTCTTGTGATATTTTTACCATAAATTCCACCACGTAAAATAATAGTATTCCACAAACCGGGTCTGGTGTTTTTTATCCATTTAAATATCCCTGTACTCAAACTGTTCATTTTTCCTTTTTTATTACCAAAAAGAAGTAAATTTGATGGAATGGAATTGTCTTGACTGTGATGGAATTCCCATACAACACCTAAGTCATTTCTGGGTTTATATGCTATCCCTGCACCAAAATTCCGTAAATTTACTGAAGTATCATAAGTATGTTCACTTTCAGCCAGGAATTCTGTTCCAGTGTATATGCTGCTGTTCGTATAATAATTCTGTTCAGTTTGAACAATCATATTTTGGTCCAATGTCAGTGATGCCGCAAATTCAAATGCAGATTGGCTGAATAGTCCTGAAAGATTGACTGCATTTCCCCGAAATTTATATTTCTTCTCAAATGTATCCGTAAATTTAGCTTTATAAATAAACACATCAAAATCAACCGGTGTCACTACCCTGGTAATTAAAGTATCAACCAATAACAGATTCCCAAATCCAATATGCCATTGGATTCCACCTGCAAAATTCTTTGTAATGGACTGAGAATATGATATAAGAAGTTCAGAAACCCCGCCATTTCCATGATATTTTAAATCGGTACTGATAAAATCACCATTAAAATAAATATTGTCAGCATTGTTATGTTCATCGGTGATATTAAACCCTGTTCTGGTTTTTGGAGTTAATCCAAAACCAATGGTTTTAGCCTTACCAACCGGAATGCTAATTTTCAGATAATTAAATAAATTTGATTTTTGATCAGAATAACTATCAAACTGAACTACAGAAAATGTCGAAGAAGCACTGATATGTGATAGATCGCTACGCCATTGTGTGGCAGGAGAGCTCAATGCAATTCCATTGGTTTGACCGGAAAAAAACCAGGAATTACCAAGCGCAGTCATACCCGGATCAGTGAATTGTCTGAATTCACCCAAACCTTCAATATTTAGTGAATTTGTCTGGCCTAGTATTGCTGACAAGAGAGTGCATATTATAATTACTCTACTCATTTTGTATATAATATTTCTAATCTTGTGACTGCAGTTGAATCATTTTTAAAATAAAAATTATCAAAATTGTTCCCAGCTCCATCTGTCGAAAATACCAGTTTATGATAACCATATCCGTCAGAAACCAGATTTTGTATATATCGTTTCACACTGAGCTGAATGGAATCCGGTGCTGAACTGTAATTCCGGTAATAGGGAAAATCCAGAATATATTCCGAACTAAGTGAGTCGTCATTTTCATAAAATGCTTCTGTTAGACGGCTCAGATATAATCGGAAATTCTCCTCATTTTGCTTATGCAGTGAATCCGGAAACACTGTGACCAATGCATCAGAAATTATAACATCAGGATTTTCCGCAATGAAAAATTCTAATTCAGGAAAGTCCAATAGAGCATAAACACTTTCTCCAAAATTTACTGCAATTGAATCATCAGCAGTGAATGCAGATTGTGGGTACATTGAAATATCTTCTATTAGGCGGAGTGAATTTACATAATAGATATCATCAGATTTATCGGTGTAAACTGTATCTTCATGGTAAAATGGAATATGATCAAGCTGGAATTGAAATGCTGAGATTTCACTCAATGAATACAATGAAATTGTTAATTCGATTAAATTTTCAATAGAATCATTATGAATTTTAGATATCCATAATGCAACATCCTCTGCACCTTCTAATTCAGGTTTGGTAATAATTGAGTCCTCTGAAATTGTATCACTCCACGCCACTAAATTGGTGCCTAAATCCACAGTTAAAGGGTAACTCCCAAAATATAGTTCTGTTGTATCCTCCAGTTGATCAATTCCCCAGTCAAACCACATTTCACTACTGTCGGTAATTCCCAACAAACTATCCTCGTTTACATCAACAAA
The DNA here is from genome assembly GCA_964345035.1 of uncultured bacterium. GTDB lineage: Bacteria > Fidelibacterota > Marinisomatia > SCGC-AAA003-L08 > CAYFPO01. The sequence goes on along the minus strand of CAYFPO010000006.1, from coordinate 39,463 downwards.
ATTCAGGATACCGTTTCCTTCCCATTTTTCACCCTCATCAAAATTACCATTGAATTCACCTTCATCAGCTTGTTCATAATTATCATCACCGGGACAAATACCATCAATCCCGCAATCTCTCCAATCATCTTCCATCGGATCCAAATTCAGGTTGTCATTGGAGGGATCTGGGTTGGTAAACTCATCATACCCATTTTCAAGTGAATCAGGCAGTCTGTCAATTCCAAAATCAAAAAATATTTCACCATAATCATATTCACCGTTTCCTTCAGTTCCAATATTATTATATCCATCCTCATCATCACTCCATGTAGTATCTATTCCTGCATCTATAAACCATTCACCCTGGTCCCAAATTCCATTCCCTTCTGTCCCTGTTGAATCATTGGGGTTAAAATTATCAAATTCATAATTTTGTCCCTCAAGGGAATCAGGAATTGCGTTTATTCCATAGTCTAAAAATGGTTCACCTGCATCCCAATGATTATTATTTTCTAATCCTTCTCCATCATCCCAAACACCATTATTTTCTGTGGAATCCAGATCTGCATTTATATACCCATCATCATCCGGACATAATCCGTCTGTCCCGCAATCTCTCCAGTCATCACCAACGGGGTCAATGATAAAATCATCTTCGGACTCATCATTTTCACCTTCAAAAGATACTAAGCATCCGATTGTTTCGTCCCATTCAAATCCGATGGAATCACACATTTCAGATGATATAAAATTATTATCATTACATAAACTATCCGTTCCACAATCCAGAAAAAATTCACCAAAATCATATTGTCCATTTTTTTCTGTTCCATCAGGATTATACCCTGCTTCATCCTCATTGCAAAGAAGATCAGATCCACAATCTTCAAATAGTTCTCCGTTATCATAATATTCATTGTCCTCTGAACCTGTTGTATCGGATGCTGAATAATTATCTCCAGAAGGGTCAAAATTTCTGTAAACAAAAATTGGATTCTCCATTGAAAATTCGATTAAATGGGTCGAATCCTTTTCATGAAAGGACGGCTGGATATACAATGTTGCAACTTCAAACGTTTTTCCCGTATCCACCCAACTAATGATTGGTTCGATAGTTATTGTAGTTGTAGTATCAAACGGTAACCCGATAATTGTTCCAAATTCAGGTAATTCAGTATCAGTTTGAATGGTTAAAAATGCCTCAATTGAATCCCCTGCCGAAATGCTCTCTATTTGGATTTTATGTTCTTCCTGAAACTCAATTTCCTTTTGAATATACTTACCAGTTACAAATGGAAGCCGGGAAATAACCGAATTATTTGCTGAACCGAATACGAAAAGTGAGTCTCCTGTTGACTTTAAATAAATCCAAATACTTTCATTATCATCGTCTGTACAAATTGTATTATTTATGCCTGAGTATTCAGCATTATTGACAGATACCGAATCTAATAAAATATGTATTCCAGAAGGAGTGAATTCAATTGGAAGTTCAATAGCATTTTCTATGTCAATCATCATTGAATTGCCATCCAAAAGAAAATCCCCATTTGTTGTATCTACATCTATGGTAGAGGATTCATTCCAGGTAATATCGAAATCAGATTGGTTGAATAGAAATGCAGACAAAATATTTGATTCGGGAGTGTAATTTTCAATAAAACCAGGAAAATTAATATCTGTATTTATTGAATCTTGATAGGGAACTGAAGGTTCGTTTGCCACAGTATATCCATTAATGTAGTTTATATTCAAGGTAAGTTTTAAACTATCAATATCCTCTGAACATAGTGTTGAGTGTTGTGAAAATACATCTGCATTCAATTTAATAAAAGCAGTGCTTCTTTTATTATTGATTTTGCCAACATATAAGCTTGAACTGGTTCCAATCCTGTTAGGCATCTGAACAGAATGAAATTGTGTGGAGTCGGTTGCGTAAACCGTGAGTTGATGACCATTTTCTCCTAAGTCAATTTGGACAGGTTCAGATTCACACCCAATAAACAGAACTACAGCACATACACTCAGAATTGTACAGAGTTTTAAGGAGTACAAGGAACTCATTTGTATGGGTTTAAACTTTTTTCAGGTTTTTTTCAAATGAGCTGACAATCTCTTTCCAATCTGCCATGCGAGGTGATTTTGGGATTGAAATTGTTGAATGTTTTGAATCCTCAATGGTATTTTTAACAGATCTAAATCTGTTCAAAGAAGCAGTCAATTTCCCGTCATAATCTATACAAATGGTTTTGTCAGAATTTTGTATAGCAGATTGTACCATATCCTGAGTTTTTCCGGATTTTTCTGTTTCCAATTCTATTGTAGAGAAAGAGTCAGAAGGAAAATTCCGATACTCATCTACCGAGTGGGCGATAAATACAATTTTAGTCTTTTTAAATGGACCATCATCTTTATACTGTTTATTAAACAAATAAGGTATAAATGAGGTTTGCCAATCATTACAGGCAATGACATCCGGCACCCATAATAATTGTTTTAACGTCTCCAAAGCTACCTTTGCAAACAATGCATATTTTTCAGCATTATCAGCATATACTCTACCATTCCTGGCTTTATATATCAATTCAGATACAGGTTTAAAATAAAAATGATCTTCAAGAAAATAAATCTGTACCCGTGTCTCAGGGATAAATGCAGATTTAATAGTGATCAGCTTTTCCTCATCGTTAAAAACTATTGGGAAATCTTTTAGTCGGATTACTTCTCTAAGTATATATTTTCTTTCACTGATAAATCCATATTTTGGATGAAATATCCGTATTTCAATGTCCGGATTATCTTGGAATCTAGTTGCAATCTTTCTGGAAAAATTGGATAAAAAACAGGTGTTTGCAAACGGTGCCACCTCCGGAGAAACATAAAAAACTTTCAATGCCATAGGTGTTCCTTAATTAAAGTTGTTGGAGATATTGTTTTGATTTCTGATAATATTCGCTATTTGGATAAATTTCCAATAGTTTTTGAAATTCATCTTTTGCACGGCTTTTATTACCAATATTGATGTAACATAAACCGAGCTTATATTGTGAATCATCATCTTTATTAGAACCTGAAAATGTAAATACTTTCTCAAATTCCTTAATGCTTCTTTTATAATCTTTCATGCCATAATACACTTCTCCTATCCAATATTGACAATTATCGGCCAAATCATGGACAGGATTAATATCGATTAGGTCATTAAATATTTTAAGGGATTTTTCATATTCACCATTTTGATATGTAGATAACCCCTCAATATACATTTCTCTATATTCAGCATCACTCAGTACTTCAACATTTTCAATACTACCCTTCGTGGTTAGTTCTGAAATTTCACGATAACTATCCGTCAATGATGTAATTTTATTTTCAAACATAACCAACATATTTAGAATTTCAAAATTAGTACTATCTGTATAAGATGCTCTATCTTCCAGGATTCGCAACTTATTTTGAATTCTGACAAGTGTATTTGTCAGTTCAATATCCATGCTGTCCCTGTCTGCAACAATATCACTTCTCAGGCGATGCAGGTCATTTTCAACAACGGATTTTAATTCAGAAGATTTCATTTTTTGATGCTTAACTTCCCTGATCACAGTTTCCATTACAATAAAAAGTGAATCAATTTGATCTGCTTGTTTTAACATGGAAGCTTTCAGCTTTTTCACTTCCCGACTGTTCTCACGGGATTTTTCATAAGCACTACTGTTCAAAAGATAGTCCGGTTCTTCAGCCGGTACCGTTCGTGGTATTTGAGTACAATATACCGCGAAAAATAATGAAATCATGGATAGGTATTTTTTATTTTGAATTGAACGATGGTTCATGTTAGTTCCTGATTAAATATTGTTAACAGAATTTCAATCATGTTCTAGCCCTAAATTTACAAATAACAAAACAGACAGAGCAATTATTTACTCACAGTTCTATGTCATTGTTGATTAAATTGTTAGTAATTGCCACCAAACAAACCATGGAAAGTAAAAAAGAACCGCCATAACTGATAAATGGAATGGGCAATCCTGTGACAGGCAGTAAACCAATTACCATACCCATATTGACCAATACATGAACAAAAATAATTGATGCCAATCCAATTACCGTAAAACTACTATAACGATTACTTAATCTTAGTGCATGATTTATCATCCAATATATCATAATAAAGAATAGCAATATAACAACAAAGATACCAATAAACCCATGCTCTTCACCAATAACAGAAATAATGAAATCTGTATCTCTGACAGGTAAAAATCTGAGGTGAGTTTGTGATCCCTGCCCAAAGCCTTTACCAGAAAATCCTCCTGATCCAATGGCTGTGATGGATTGAATTATCTGATATCCAGCGCCCTGGGGATCTCTCGATGGATCCAAAAAAGTAAAAATTCTTGCCTTTTGATGCGGATATAACCTTTCCCATAAAACTGTAGACAAGGTGCCAAACCCAACATTCAAGATAAATAGAAACACACCGGTTTTTAATTTTGGCTGTCCCAGAAATAAAATAATTACCAGCACTATCACCCAGAAGTAAAACAGTGTTAAATTAAATGCAGCCATAACACTGAGAGCAGGTGCAGAAATTATAAACAAATGAAACGGTCTAATTCCAGACCAATACAGCATTGGATATGTTACTGCAGGAAAAATAATTGCTGTTCCTAAATCAGGTTGCTTAAAAATCATTAAGGCAGGTACAATGGCAATTGCAAGAGCAGCAGTAATCAATTTCCAATGATTTGAATTTTCATGAAAATCTGCTAAATATTTTGCGAGGACGAAAATTAATATAATTTTTCCAAATTCTGCAGGTTGAAATTGTATTGGTCCTAATATAATCCATCTGGTTGAACCTGATATTTCAGGCATAAAAATTGTTGCAAATAACAGGAGTAATAATCCTATATAAAAGATGTATGCGAATTCATAAAAAAATGTTACCCTGAAAAACTGTATAACATAGAATAATATTAACCCAATACCCAAATGTATCAATTGCCTGTAAAAGGTAGAAGAAATCAGATCTCCGTCTCCTTTTGTACTCCAAAGTGTTACCATGCCAATAAAAATTAAACCTATTGCAGGCAGAAATATCGACCATTGAATCTTCAGGTTAGGGCGGTTGGAATAAAATTTATTCAGCATCACTAATTGAGATTATACTCATTGAATTTAAATCAATAAATTTTTGAAATATTTCCTTAGCAATTGGTGCTGCAGTTGCTGATCCTTTTCCACCATTTTCAACTATCACAGCCAGAGTCATTTTAAGTCCTGAATCTGTTTCTACAAATCCACTGAACCATGAATGTGGCTCTCCATGGGGGTTTTGTGCTGTTCCGGTTTTGCCATAAACCAGACCACCATTGACAATTTGAGCATTTTTCCCGGTTCCATTTGTTTCATTTACAACACGCATCAGTGACATATTAATAAATTCCCAGGTACTGGTTTTTAAATTAAGGTGTAGTTGACCAATATTACCAAAAGGTACTAAATGTGGTTGATATGTTTTGCCTCCTGATGCAATTAAATTCATCATCTGACAAACCTGGATTGGAGTTGTTAAAAGGTCACCCTGTCCTAATACAAAATTCAATAAACTTCCGAATGCCCAACCTCGGCTGGTATACTTTTCATCCATATATTTTTTATTTGGAACTACTCCTGATGATTCGTTCTGTAGGTCGATTCCCGTTGGTGTGCCAAATCCAAATTTTTCTGACATTTCAACCCACTCACTTAATCTGAATTGTTGGATTACTTTGTAAAAATATATATTACAGGAATATTTTATTGCATCTGATAAATTAACCTCGCCGTGGCCGGTTTCATTCCAACAATGATAAATTCTATCTCCAAAATGGTATTTCCCATTACAATCATAGATTTTGAACTGATTTACTTTTTTGGTTTCAAGAACCAGAGCCGCAGTTACAATTTTAAATACAGATCCAGGTGGATAAGTACCATTAATCACTCGGTTCATTAGAGGTTTCCTGTCATCGGTGTTCCACGTTTTCCATATTTCTGCTGGTATTGGTCCCACAAATGAATTCAAATCAAAATCCGGTGCACTGACTAAAGTAAGAATTTCACCAGAATTAGGATTCATACAAATTAGTGCGCCTGTTAAACCAGCTAATTGTTGTTCTGCAAAATGCTGCAATTTACTGTCAATTGTCAACTTTACTGGTTCACCTGATTTTTGGTTATATTTAATTTCATTAGGAATTATGCCATGATCTCTGCCATACAAATCCACAGTATGATATTCCAGACCATCAATCCCGCGCAATAAATTTTCATATTCAAATTCAATTCCGGATGCCCCGTAAATGTCCCGCATATTATATAAAAGCTTCGATTGCTTTAAATTTAATTGTTCTTCGGTAACTTCTCGTAAATACCCAAGAGTGTGTGACAAATTTGCATTATTGGGATAAATTCTCGCTGGAAGTTGATCAAATACCATACCTGGAAAATCAAGTAAATTCTCCTGGAGTTTAGACATTTCCAGATAACTTACATGCCGTTTTAAAAGCATGGGTCTGAATCTGCTGATAGACTTTTTCTTATTATTTATCTTATTCTGAATTTCTTCCTTCTGAATCCCGGTAATTGAATACAATAAATCATAGTTAAAGTCCTTCTTTACATCCTCGGGAATTACCTGAAGGTCAAATATTGGACGATTATCAACAAGGGGTAGACCATTTAAATCATAAATAATACCTCGGGGAGCTTTTGTAATTACCTGTCTGATACTGTTCTTTCGAGACTGATAAACATATTTATTATAATCAATCACTTGAACTTTGAAGTATTTACCTAATAGTATCACCATAAACAATCCTGCAGAAGCAATTATTATTCGACTTCTATGAGATGGTATTGGATTATGTGATCTCATTTATTCCAAAGATGATTTAAGAGGAAGAATTAGTTTATCCAAAAGAAACAAAAATACAAAATTAATAACTGTATGTATTACGACAAGATTCCCTCCGATGAGGATACTTGTGGATGTTCCGTTCAATTTTATATAATAATAAAGTGTAAAATGCAAAAGATAGCTCAATGAAATCAGTATTAAGATAATAGATTTTGGCCAGATTTTAATCACATTCCTCATACTGCAAATTGCAAATACAGTAATTGGTTTAATGAATGCATAAATACCAAATAATTCAATTTGTGTTATAGTGTCCTGTAGTAACCCTATTAGAAATCCAAGAATAATACAGTTATATCGATTTATCCTGAATGCAATAAAGGTAAGCATCAACAACATAAAATCGGGTGAAATTTTATAATTTAGATAATAAACAGAAGGGAAAAATATTTGAAAAGCTATCACACCAATTATGATTAGTGTGTATTTGATAATTTCTTTATAATTCATTCTATCACAAACACATAATCAGGGTTGTAGATATCTGCTAAAATTTCAACCACAATATTTTGGAATAATTGATTAGGATTAATTGATACAGATATCACTTTTGCAACTGGAATATCCGGCGGATATATATCAGAAATACCGGAAGTTACAACAATATTGTTTTCAGATACTGACTGACTTTTAGGTATCCCTTCTAAAACTCCATAAGCCCCATGAGTAGGGTGAAATATTCCAAGTATTCTGTTTTCACCAACACGAATCGATACTCTGAAATTTTTGTCTGTCAAAGTCTGTATTATTGTTGATTGTTCTCCAACAATATAGGTTTTACCTATTAATCCATTCATATCAATCGCAGCGTGATTTTTCGCAATACCCTCTTTCACCCCGATATTTATTGTGAATGAATGAGTTGATGGAGAGAAACTCTGCCTGACAATATTCGCCGGTCTGAGATTCCAAATTGATTCTTTAGAGAAATTTAACATCTCTTTTAATCGACGGTTTTCATGAGCAAAATGCTCCAACCTAAGATTATGTAAATTCAACTGAGTTATTTTTTCCTTAAGGACACGATTTTCCTCCTTTACGGAAATAATTTCTCTATACCATTGTTGGGGTTTTAAAATTGTTATATAGATATCGGATACTTTACTCTGTAATGAATGGACTGCAGGAACATCATTGGAGAACAAAAGATAAAGTGATATTGACGAGGTCAGGATCAATGCAAACAGGTCCCTGTATTGATGCAGAATCCTGAGGAAAGAAAACAATTTTACAGTAGAATTTCTTTATATTTTTTCAAATTATCCAATACTATCCCCGTTCCTTTCACTACTGACAGGAGCGGGTCTTCTGCAACATGAACCGGAAGTCCAGTTTTATTTCGGATATGTTGATCAAATCCTTTTAACAATGCACCCCCTCCTGTTAATATAATTCCATAATCAATTATATCAGAAGATAATTCCGGAGGAGTTCTTTCCAGTGCTCGTGTGATTGCATTGGTAATTTGGGTTATTGTATCTTTTATTGCAATGCGGATTTCATCAGAAGGAACTTCAATAGTCTTGGGAATTCCGGAGACCATATCCCTGCCTTTGACAGCTATTGGTTGACCTTTGGACCGTATAGCTGCTCCTACTGTAATTTTAATTAATTCTGCTGTTCGTGCACCAACCTCAAGCTTATGTTCGTTTCTGAACCAATCAACTACTGCAGAATTTTGTTCATCTCCGGCAATCCTAATGGGTTCCAACTCCACAATATCATTGAGTGAGATGACTGCTATTTCAGTGGTTCCTCCACCAATGTCAACAATCATATTCCCACGCGGTTCACTAATATCAATTCCGATTCCAATTGCAGCAGCAATTGGTTCTTGAATGAGGTGCACTTCACTTGCATTTGCATGCTCTGCTGAATCACGGACTGCACGCCGCTCTACATCAGTAACCCCTGAAGGAATGCAAATGACCATTCTGGGACGGGCAATCCTGCTAAGATTCATTTTTCGTATAAAACCCTGAATCATTCCATCTGCCATTTTAAAGTCAGCAATTACACCATCTTTCAATGGACGGATTGTTTTGATGCTGCTGGGGGTTTTCCCAACCATTCGATTGGCTTCATGCCCTACTGCTATGACTTTATTATTTACTACATCCATTGCAACGATCGATGGTTCATTTACTAATACCCCCTGACCTTTTGCCCAAATAAGCGTATTGGCAGTTCCCAAATCTATTGCAATATCCCCGGTTATTAAATTTGAAAGGAAATTAAATTTATTAAACATAATACCTCATTAATGATAAAAGTGGCGGGTTCCAGTAAAAGCCATACACAAATTCAGTTTGTCAGCTGTTTCAATGACATCCTTGTCTTTTACAGATCCTCCTGGTTGAATAACAGCAGTAATTCCGACTTCAGCAGCAATTTCAATTCCATCTGGAAATGGGAAAAATGCATCTGAAGCCATTATCGAACCCTCTAAAGATAACCCACTTTCACCTGCTTTTTGAACAGCTAATTTAACAGAATCAACACGGGACATTTGCCCTGCACCCACTCCAACCAACCGATCTGATGTTGCGAATACAATTCCGTTTGATTTTACATGGCTGACTAACTTCCACCCTAAATTAAATGCCCTTACTTCATTTACTTCAGGGTGCCGTTTGGTAACTATTTCTAAGTTTTCTAATTCTCCTTGTAATCTGTCTTTTTCCTGCAACAAATAACCTCCTGCCACTGATTTTAATGAATATAATCCTTCATCAGATTTATCATCCATTGTTAATATTCTTAGATTTTTTTTACTGGAAAAAATATCCTTAACACTATCCGCAAAGGAAGGTGCAATAATGCACTCAAGAAATGATTTATTTAATTCGACTGCAGTACAATCATCTATCTCTCTATTAAATCCAACTATTCCGCCGAAATAACTTACAGGGTCTGTTGCCACTGCTTTTCTATATGCAGACAATGGAGAATCTGAAACACCAAATCCACAAGGATTTGCATGCTTAATGATGCAGCAAGCAGGTTCCGTGAATTCATTAACTATGCTCACTGCAGATTCTATATCGGCATAGTTATTAAATGATAACATTTTCCCCTGATGTTGAACCCAGGGTAAATTGTCAATATTATTTTGATAATACCCTGCAGATTGGTGAGGGTTTTCACCATATCGTAATTTTTCCTTCAGAGAAAGGTTTAAATTCAATCTTGCAGGAATTTTTTCAGAATTATTAGAAAAGTATCCTGAAATTACCTGTTCATACTGTGATGTCATCTCAAATACAATTTGTGCATATTCGATCCGTTTTTTTATTGGGATCTCTCCATTATTAAAAGTAAATACCTGGATAAAATCATCATACTGATCCGGATGACAGATTGGTACCACATTTTTATGATTTTTTGCTGCTGCCCTGATCATAGAAGGTCCACCTATATCAATAAAATCGATCGCTTCTCCAATTGATAACTTCTTATTCACTGCTTCCTGTTGGAAAGGATAAAAATTGACAACCACTACATCAATTGGACTGCCACCAATTGTTTCCAAATCTCCTTTGTGAATTTTATTTGTTTTGTCAATAAGAATACCCCCAAATAATTTTGGATGCAGTGTTTTCACTCTGCCATTCATTATAGATCCAACTTCAGTAATTTCTTCTACGGGTGTTACGTTGAGTCCAGCACTTTCCAACGCTTGCTGGGTCCCGCCGGTCGAAATCAATTCCACACCTTGTTCATTTAGGAATTCACCAAGTTTGACAATACCCTCTTTATCCCAGACACTTAATAATGCTTTTTTAATCATTTAATTTTCCAAAATTTCAGGTTTATTATTTATCCATTTTATTCTGTTTTCACAAAATGCTTTCACTGCTTCAGGATAAATTTTGTGTTCTACTTCCAATACCCGATTTGAAAGCGTTTCTGCAGTATCTTCTTTATGTACAGAAACTGATTTTTGTACAAGAATTGGACCACAATCATATTCTTTATTTACAAAATGTATTGTGACTCCAGACCATATTTCTCCTGATTGTATAACTGCTTCATGTACTTTCATTCCAAAAAAGCCTCTCCCGCCAAACTTTGGCAGCAATGCGGGATGTATATTTAAAATTTTGTTATTAAATGTATCCACAATTTTATCAGGAATTTTTTTTATATATCCAGCCAGAAGTATCAATTCAATTTCCATTCTATTCAATACTTGAAGTAAATTGTCAGAATATTCCGTGATGTCCGGGTACCGAAATGTATTGAAAATTTCCGTTTGAATATCATTTTGTGATGCATATTTTACTGCTCCACAATTTGGATTATTCGATACGAGTAACACAATTTTACCAGGATGATCCTGCATAATTGTTGATGAATGGATGGATTTAAAATTTGAACCAGTTCCAGATGCAAAAACGCAAATATTTGTCATTAAACCGGATGTTCAACTTCAGGTATATCTAACTCGAAATGTAATTCACTCATTTTATTTACAATTTGGTTTAAGATCAGATTTAATGTCTCTGAATCTTTATGAATATTGAATTTATCTGTTTCAATTACCAAAACATTATCTTCATTAAGTGAATTAATCCACTCTTCATAAGATAAATTTAATTTATACAAATATTCGGCACTAATATCCTTTTCAAAATCCCGGCTTCTACCCCTAATTCGGTTTAGCAAAGTATCAGTAGTTGCTCTTAAATAAATAATTAAATCAGGTTGTTTGAGAAATTGGGTCATCACTTTGAATAAATTTTTATAATTGTCCCAGTCTCGTCGCTGCATATAATGTAACTCGTAGAGATTCCTCGCAAATATTTCTACATCTTCATAAATGGTTCTATCTTGAATAACCCCGGATTTCAGAATTGACATTTCCTGATGTGAACGAAATCTGTGATGTAAAAAATAAATTTGAAGATTAAAACTCCACCGATTCATATCACTATAAAAATCATCCAGATAAGGATTATCAATGACGGATTCATAAAAAGGTGACCAACCGAAAAGTTGTGCTATTTTTTCTGTAAAAGTAGTTTTACCAACGCCAATATTACCAGCAACACCTACGAATGGATACTCCATCAGTTCATTATCTGCCCTAGTGCAGAACTACCCAGATTTTGTGTAATTTTTACTTTTTGAATCGTGTTTAAAAACGACTCATTCCCTACAGTTTGTATACGTATATAATTGTCCGTAAGTCCAGATAAAAATCCATTATTTTTACTTTCAATTAATACATTTCTTACCTGCCCTGACTGACCTTTTATGAAAGCACTTAACTTTTCTTTTGACAATTTTCTGAGAATTTTACTTCTCTCCATCCTGATTTCCCGATGGACAGTGTGATTCATTACTGCTGCGGGTGTATTATCTCTTTCTGAATAGGTAAATACATGAAGATATGAAATATCCAATTCTGATAAAAATTCGAATGTTTCCATAAAATCATTTTCAGTTTCATCCGGGAATCCCACTATTACATCTACTCCTACGGCACAATCGGGAATAGTAGATTTTACTGTATTAATTCTACCTGCATATTCACTTTTCCTGTATCTCCTTCTCATTTTTCGTAGAATTTTATCAGATCCTGATTGAAGGGGTATGTGAAAATGGGGAAGATACTTTTCAGAATCCGCAACAAACTGGATAATTTCATCCGTTAACAGATTTGGTTCAATGGAAGAAATACGCAGCCGTGGAATGGTACTATTTGAATCTAATTCGCGAATCAGGTTGAGAAATGATTCCCCCGTACTTTTGCCGAAATCACCTATATTCACCCCAGTTAATACAATTTCTTTTACGCCATATTCTTCGATTTTCTGGATAGATTGTAAATTTTTTATAATGGATTGATTTCTGCTTAAACCACGTGCATTGGGAATGGTACAAAATGTACAGTTGTAATCACATCCATCTTGAACTTTTAAAAAAGAACGGGTACGGTCGTTTATCGAAAAAGATGGCGAAAATTCAATACTATCTGAGATTTCCGAATGGCAGACAAGCACATCACTTTTTATATTAAAATTGGAAATATTTTCCAAAATTTTTGGTTTATCTTCCGTCCCGATTACTGCATTTACACCTGGTATATCTGCGACTTCATCCGGTTTCAACTGTGCATAACATCCGGTTACGATCACAAATGCATTGGGTGTTTGTTTGAGTATTTTCCTTACGAATTTCCTGCAATCACGATTAGCATTTTCAGTAACTGAGCAGGTATTGATCACATAAACATCAGCGGATCGATTAACTTTGACACGCCTATATCCCTTTTCGATAAATCTGCGGGCAATAGTAGAAGACTCTGAATAATTTAATTTACAACCTAATGTGTGAAACGCTACCGTTGGAGTCATACCTGATGGCATGCTGCAAAATGTCCCCGAATTTTCTCATCTAAAATTGGTTTTGTTGAGAGACAATCTTCTTTAGTTATTCCATTTTGATTGGCTAATGGACAGCGTGGGTGAAAGGTACAGCCGGATGGTGGGTTTGCTGGACTGGGAACGTCCCCACTTAAAATTATTCGTTGCGATTTGTTCTTTGGGTCCGGAACAGGCACTGCCGATAACAATGCTTTTGAGTATGGGTGAATTGTTTCTTGATATAATTTCCCTGCGTCAGAAATTTCCACAATTTTTCCCAGATACATTACTGCAACTCTGTCTGAAATATATTCAACAACTGACAAATCGTGGGCAATAAATAAATAGGTTAATTTGTATTCGTTCTGTAAATCCTTTAACAGATTGATAATCTGTGCCTGGATGGAAACGTCTAATGCAGAGACTGCTTCATCACAAATAATTAATTTTGGTTTTACAGATAATGCTCTTGCGATCCCGATCCGCTGACGTTGTCCCCCTGAAAATTCATGAGGATACCGTGCTGCATGGGCTTTGGGGAGTCCAACAACATCCAATAATCTGTGAACTTCCTTTTGGATTTCCCCTTTTGGAACGATATCATGAATTTTCAGTGCTTCAGAAAGCACACTTCCCACGGTCATTCTGGGATTTAATGAACTGTAGGGATCCTGAAAAATAATCTGCATATTTTTCCGAAGCGGACGAATTTCCTTTTGAGAAAGTTTAGTCAATTCTTTACCTTCAAATGTTATACTGCCTGATGTTGTTTCAAGTAATCTGAGAATTACCCGCCCTGTAGTGGTTTTACCGCATCCTGACTCACCCACCAATCCCAGAGTTTCTCCGGGATACAGATTAAAACTGACATCATCGACTGCTTTTACATGTCCGGTTATCCGTGAAAAAAAACCAGTCCGAATAGGAAAGTATTTTTTCAGATTTTTTACTTCAACTAACGGTTGGATTTTATTTTCTGCCATATAAATGATATATTTGGAATTTACCTAAAATTTAAGGTTAAAAATTTAGATGGATTATAGTTGTAATTACAACCCAAGTAAATTGAATTTTGTTTTATTTGGTTACAATCTATCACTTCGCTTTACGTGCAGGATTGCTGCCAGTTTTAGCAGAGCATTCTTCCCATAGATAACACCAATGACACAACAGTGTTTCGGTGGGATAAAAATTATTTTCCTCTCTTGCGTTGTTAATCTCTTTGATTTCCTGATCAATTCTGGATCGTAATTTATTCAAGTCCTTTTCAACGTTACTTGCTGATACTAATTTTCCATGCCGGACAAAATGCCAGTTTACCCTAACATCCTCAACTTCCGCATAGTTCTGTTCAACTGCTAATTGATAAATACCCAGCTGGAGATCTTTTTTTGCTGCACGGGCGGTTTTCATCCGTTTTCCAGTTTTATAATCATGAATCTCAAACTTCCCAGGTTTTATTTCATCCAGCCTGTCAATGACTCCCTTTACTTTAAAATTTTCATCTGTAGTATATACCAATTCCAATTCGGTATTTTTTACAGATTCAACAAAATGGGGTCCAAACTCACTATAGTAATTAGACAAGCATCGTTTACCTATCGAATAATACAGGTCCTTGGTTTCACCCAGTGAAGCAATGTAAATATCATCGTGCCAACTATCCACCCATACTTCATCATACACCCTGCACAGCTCGTCAAATGTAAAATATGGTTTATCCTGGTTTTCCGGTAGATAAATCCATTCCAAAACCTTGTGAACACAAATTCCCATGAATGCTTCAATACTTACATGGGGTTTTCTTATTCCATCAATGTAAATAATTTTATATTTTTCCCGACAGCTGTTAAATGCGGAAAATTGTGAATAAGAAAATGTAATACTTTTTTTTTCAGCCATTAATTAACCTCCCTTATTAGGCGGAAATCTCCAAAACCGTTTTCGTCAATAAATACATATTGTTTCCCCGATGGATAATACCAGACTAAATAGGTATATCCCTTTTCATTGGGTTGTGATAATTCTGTAAAACTGGGTGATCCGTTATCTATATAAATCCTTCCCCTGTCAGATCTCCAACCGGGACCCAAATTGCTAAAATGCTCAATAGAATACATTACACGTGTATGGAATTCAATCATTAATTCATTCTCTTTAGTTTTTGGATCGGGATCCCGCTCCTTCCAGAACTGTGCGATGTATAAAAGTTTCTCGTGATCTGATTTTTTTTTCAATTCCTTATAATTGGTGACAGGTAAATAAAATGCCATTATCTCCAATGCAAGGCTGGGATTTTCCCAGTATGATTCTACAGAATGATGTTTATAATCTAATTCCAACTCTTTTGTGAAGTCTGATATTTGAAATTTTAATATAGGATCAATCCCCCATGTAACATCCACAGGGACAGCTACCTTGTACATAAATTCGGAATTATTTTTGTGTAATTCTAATGATTGTTCAACCACTAAATTCTCAGTTTCCTGATGTATCACCTGAATATTCATTGAATCCTGAATTTCCGGTATATTAAGCTGAAAACTGCAAAATATACTGTCTGCTTCACCCGATATATTACCCCCCGTATATACATAAGAGTCAACATCCCAAATTGAAGTTATTATTTCACTGAACCCTGAAAATTTGTTGAGAGTTGCAGTTTCCTCTAATGTCCAGTTTCTATTACTGTCCTTATCCCGCACATTTGCAAATATCCTATAATCACCGGGATGTAATTCGAATCTATGATAAATCACAGATCGCTTCGAATCCGATCGAGTATCCTCATAATATTTTTCAACAGGTTCATGAGTCCACGAAAAATGTTCAATTTGTTGATTATCTATTTTATCTTTAATAATAATTGATATACCAAGTGATGAAACAAAATTTGTTGGATGTTTAATAAAAACTAAATTCCTATTCGGTATTAGAATATAAATATCTAAAAATAATTTATCCGGATCATCTGATAAAAAAGTATATGTTGACAACTCAGGTGTGAAAAATCTTGTTTGATTCATTTTCCCCGGTTTATATGCACAACCAAGAATTATAATGAGTATCACAAAATAATTATTTTTCATGTTAGTGATAGTTACTCCATCGAAAATATGCTGCTCCTGCATCAGTCCCAAACCAAACCCAATTCTCATCACAATCTATTGTATAAATATTCTTCCCGGGGATTCCATCATTCCTGTTGTAAATCCATTTTTCATCTGTTTGTGAATTGTATAATACTGCTTGTTTTTTCTCAAGAACCCATACAAAATCACCTGAAAAAGTAAAATCATAACCACGAGGATAAACCCGTCTGTCTTCTTTATCAATTAAAATTTTCCAAATTTGACCATCCCATGCTAAGGTCGCTCCGTCATTTAAATGAAATTTTCTTATATATTTCTCTGACAGCAAATCCCACCTTCCCGAAGTTAGGTTGACGGTTTGGAATCCTGATTCTGAAGCAATGTATAAATTTGAATCTAAAACCTCCAACTGATAAATTTCCTCACCCTGCACATCCTTAAACCAATTCTCTGTATCCGGAATTATTGATGGTTGGATTGTAGAAATTTCATTAATTCCCTTGGCAGTAGCTACGTACACTGAATTATCGAATACTGCTAAATCCCAGATTGCTTTATCTGAAAGCCCTCTATATAAATGATCCCAGGATCTGTCAATTAAATTAAGAATCAATAATCCATTCATAGTTCCAAAATACACAGTATCTTCAACTCGTTCAATACAGTTAATATCTGTGTTGGAAATACTGACAGATTCATTTGAATAATAATAATACCAGTTATTTTCAACCTCATCCCAACGAGTCAGAAATGGGATACCATCCTCCAGAAACCTGCTTGGGAGTGACGAAAACAGTTCTGATCGTCTATATCTGCTGTCAGCAAACCACCAGTTTTGATGATTATCTAAAAATATTTCTGTAATATGTGATTGAGGTAATCCAAGAAAATATGGATTTAGGGAAGAAGTTTTTCCATAAAACATAATACCAAATTCTGTACCAATCCAGGTGGAACCGAATTTATTTTCATATAATACAGTTGGTGTGATTTTACTATTATTTTTATCAGTAATTATGTCATAGTTAACTGACCACCCCATTGGGAAAGAATAATTGTATAAGTCTATATTTCCACCTGCCCCATATCTGGAGGAAGCCCACGATATTTGATGTTCTTCTGGATAAATTTCCGGTTTGATCAATGACCCATTAAATGGATCCAATGCCAGATAATCGTAACCTGATTTAATCCATATTGCCTCATTTGTAAATCCAATTTCATCAATATCTGTATAATGAGTTAAGTTCACAGTAAAGTATAATAAATCCCTCCAATATCGGGATATTGAAGATTTAAAGCTAATTCCCTCACGATGCACCGCCCAATAATGATCCGTGTTGGAATCATATAACAGAAATCGTATATTTTTAGACGGTAAATCTGATGAGCTACCATGATCATAAATGATTTCTTCAGTATATTTGTCCTGTGTATAAATTCCATTTTCTGTGCCAATTAAAATCAGATACGGTGTCTCCGCTATAGTATTTATTGCACCCGGCTGTTGCAGTATAAACCAATCACCTTCCTGATAATTAAAATTTTGACTTATGAGGACACTAAATGTAAAAATGGGATAAATCAGAATATTTCTGATCATTTTTTTTTTAATAGTGATTTACCTGTCATAACATCCGGCTTATCTAAACTTAAATAATCCAGGATCGTGGGAGCAATATCTGCCAATTTCCCACTTCCTTCCAATGAAAATGAATTTTCTGTTGAATCCATTACAAATGGTACCGGCAGAGTTGTATGATTTGTATGTGGATGTCCTGTTTCAGGGTGAACCATCATCTCCAGGTTGCCATGATCTGCTGTTAAAAATACAACACCTTCCCTTTCTTTTACTGCATGTGAAATCTTACCTACACAATCATCCACCACTTCCATAGCTTTTATTGCAGCATCAAGTTTCCCTGTATGTCCTACCATATCGGGATTTGCAAAATTTAACACGATTGCATCATAATGTTCTCCTGTAATCGCAAGCAGGACTTCATCAGTAACTTTTACAGCGCTCATCTCAGGTTGAAGATCATAGGTTGCAACTTTTGGAGATGGCACCATTATTCTATCTTCCCCGGGAAATTTATTTTCATCACCTCCATTAAAAAAATAGGTAACGTGTGCATACTTTTCAGTCTCTGCAATTCGTAGTTGTTTAAAACCGTTTAATGATAAAATTTCCGGGAATATTTCATCTAAATTCACTTGTTTATATAATGTGGGAAATTGAAAATCATCTTTATATTGTGTCATACTTACATAATCAACTTCCAAATTTTGTACAGTAAATTCTAAAAATCCCTGTTCAGTAAAAGCTCTGCTTATCTGGCGCATTCTGTCTGCACGAAAATTGCAAGCGAGGATACTATCACCATTTTGTATTAATGCCTGATCTCCAATGATTTTCGGTGTGATAAACTCATCTGTAATTTTATTATTATAGGAATCTGTTATTGCATCGATGGCAGTATCATAATTTTCCCCCATACCAAGAACCATTGCATTATATGCTTTTTCAACTCGATCCCACCGGTTATCCCTATCCATGATAAAATATCTGCCGCATACTGTAGCAATTCTCCCTAATCCAATTTTTTGTGTTCTGGCTTCCAGCTCAGTGATAAAATTCCCACCGCTGATTGGTGATGTATCTCTGCCGTCCGTAATGGCATGGATTTGAACATTTGTTAGTCCAAATTCCTTAGCTGCATTTACGAGATAACTTATATGATCTATATGACTATGTACGCCCCCATCGCTGACCAAACCCATGATATGGAGTGTACAACCAGATTTTTTCATTCTGGAAAATAATTCTTTTAGTTCGATATTATGTTGTAATCTGTCGTTCGAAATATCCTCGTTAATTCTGATGAGATCCTGTTCAACAATTCTGCCTGCACCAATATTCATATGACCAACTTCTGAATTTCCCATTATTCCGTCGGGAAGTCCAACATATTTACCGGATGTCTCAAGCGGTACCATAGAACATTCATTTAACATCCTGTCAAGATTTGGAGTTTCGGCAAGTGCAAATGCATTTCCATTCTTATTTGGTCTCAGACCAAAACCATCTAAAATGATTAAAATAAATTTTAGCATTTTGGTAAAATAATTATTGTTTTCCAGTTGTTAGGTGTTCCCCGCAATCCGTTAACAACGGAAGGTTTTATGACCTGGATTATCCTGCCCAGATAAGCCCGAGTGAAATATCAATCCCATGGGCATTTTGGATTTTTATACCACGTTTGAAGGTAATTCCAAAATCCAGATTTACAGGACCTAAATGATATCCGAGTCCATAACTGAGATCACTGGCATTTTTTCCACCAAAACTATATCCAAACCTGAAGGGAATATTTTTAAATCGAGTGATTTCTGTACCAAATGAAAATTTCCAATTACCGTAACTTGTAAAATTATCTGTAAATCCTGTGCTCACATCTATTGCTGCAATTGCCTGGTCAGAAAATATTTTTGAAATACCCATTCTAAAAAATGACGGATAATCTATGGAGAAATCCTTCAGTTCACGTTCTTCCAGATTGGCATCAGATAAATCCTCCGACGGGATTAATCCCTTTTCTGGATCTTCTACAACTGTATAAGAATCTGTAACGAATAAAGAGTCAATATCACTACCCTGCCCGGTAAAAGAAGTAGCACTTACCCCTTCAATACTGTATTCAAATAAAAAATACTCGTTTTGACGGTATGGCAAATATCCTTGAATATCTTCTCCAATTAAATTTCTGGTGATATTCGGTTTATTCCACTGAAGAGAACTGAACATATTTATGAGCGAGAAACCAAATTTCCATCCCTCAAGACTTCTTTTGGTTGCAAAACCGATATCCATACCGAGCCCACCTCCGCCGATTGCCTGCTTCAATAAAATCCTGCCATTTCCAACCACTTCAGTTGAATCAACCCTCAATGTGGCATAACTGGAGTCGTGATCTATACCTAAGTAAAATAATCCCTGGAGGTATTTGAGAGAAACACCAATCCCAAACTGGTCATAAGGAATTCCAAAACTGAAAGCAAACTCGTTTACACCAAGTAAATCTTCCCGAAAATTAAACACAAAATCCTTACCAATATCAGAATTTTCCGGTTCCGTGGATATCCCGTTAAACAAGAGATCCAAATAAGCTTCTGGAATTCCTACATCAGTAATAAGAATTAAATCAGATGTAACCGCAAAGATTCCCTTTGATGCATTCATAAACGGAAGCGGAATATGAGAATCTACATTCAGACGTATTCCCTGTTTTTTAGTCAAACTGAAAATATCACTTTTCTCAAAATATTTTTCAGCTGTGATATCTTCCAAATTGGCACCGCTTAATTGATTGTAAATATCAATTGAAAGCATGTTATTTGAAAAACCCAGATTAGCTCCAGCAAGGTTCATCGAAAATGATTGGTTGAATGCCAGATTTGCCGGGTTAATTCCCACACATCTATAATCGGTTGCTATGGTAGAATACGCACCTCCCATTCCTACCATCCGCGGATCCCGCTTAATCTGTGAATTGCCTGATTCACATAATATAATTAATGCAATTATGGATATAAGGGATCTCATTTCAACTTCCCTGAATTTGACGTTTTCTTCTCAATTTGTTTGGAAGGTATAGATTCAAATAACGCACCGGTATTCAATGTAAATGTAATAAATGAACTGATCTCAATATAGTTTGAAGTTTGAAATGCACGAGGTTCTCTCAGGCATTCACCACCATCCAGACAAATTCCGGATTCTCCACTGTCCATACATAAGTCTGCATCAGATCCATCTTCACAGTAAAAATCATTGGTATTTTCAAATGTGATTATGGGCATCATCTGCATGGATTTGTCTGTGGTAATCCAGCTTATTCTGGTAGTATCTAATTCCAATATATCCAGATAATTACTGGGAACCTGAACAAATCCTGTCTGACTTTCTACTGTGTCCGGTGGTTCAATATTCAGACTGAATAATTTTCCTATCCAAAACAATGTATCGCCATCTTCGTCCAAGAAATTCACAATAAAATTATCCGTGTTATCATCACTCAAACCTTCAACCAAAATAGCAGATACCCCAAGTTCACTTGTAAGAAATGTTGAATCTATGGTAAAAATCGAGGAATAACTTGTATCTATGCTTTGTGCAGATAAATCGTTCTGTTCAAATTGATTGAAATATACCGGGAAATAGCTCTCCTGGCAAGTTTCACTTAAACTGTCAACACATAATCCTGAATTATAGTCAGAGATTAATAAACTTAAATCTCCACCAAAAGGAATACTATTTGTAATATCCATTGTCATTTGGGCAACAATTAATGCACTGTCAATTTTTGCCCGGGTTGTTAGATCCATTGTATCTAAAATTGTTGATTCAGCAGGAACAAAGGTAATATCTTCAGCAAATAAAAATGAAAGTGGTGCTATCAATGTAAAATCTCCCCAGACAAAAGTATTGGGTGCCAGAATTCCCTGTCCGTTGATATTTGCACCTCCACTGACAAGCATACCATCGGGTGCTATTGCCATCACATCCAGTATGGTGGATTCTTTCTCAACAAACACAGAATCAATCTGTGTCCATTCGGTATTATCACTATTCATTACATATTGATATGTGGTTTGCCCGGATTTATCCAATACGACCCGTGTCCAGGCAGAATCCTGAAGACTTGCATCAGAATCTATAAATAGATTCCCATCCTTATCCACATTATTATAACTTAGTTCTGGATCAATGTTGAGGGTAACGGTATCACCGGTTTCCTTAAAACCTTTTAACTCGAGATCAAGTATCACCGGAATACCAATTTGATTATAAATATTGAATTCGAGAGTAAGATCAAAAAATTCAAATCCGGCAAATCCTGATGGTATGTCTGCAATTTCAATGGAAGGGGTTTCAAATTCCAGACTATCAGTCGCTGCTGTTACATACTCTAAATTAATTTGAGAAACCATAATTTCATTAATATCAAATCCACCAGGATCATCCAACAAAAGAGTTGCATCGTATGATTCAATTGTAATTTGGGTGATTACTTTAATAGAATCTATTTCATTGCCCGGATTGGTTGCATGACCCATATGTTTTCCTGCAAATGAAAGATCATCCTGATAGAGAGAACCTAACTCAAGGAGTGTGTCAATTTCCAAAATATTTCCTGATGTATCATAGAAATTGGGAAATTCCATTGAGAAGGTAATAGGGGCAAATAAGTTATTTTCAAGATTCAATGCCAATGAATTAGTATCCCCAAAACTATAATCATCTGTAATCTTTCCACCAACTACCTGAATCAGATCATTGGGAGGCAACCCTATTTTTAGTTCTTCTGACATACCCTGCGGTAATGTTCTACCAGTAATACTGTATGCACTATTAATTTCAAAATCAATATTCATTAATAATTGGTGGTCTGTTAATGCACTGCTTAAACCCCATCCTGTATTTAGCCCTGAACACGTTGCCAATTCACCCGGTGACAGGTCCTCTCCCTCATTAAATTCCAAACAAGTTGTATCACCCTGCTGTGGATCAATACGTATGGAATATTCAACGTAAAGATTTTGGGTAAACCCTGTCATATTTTCATCGGATATTATCAGGCTTTGCTCACTTGTTTCTCCATTACCTACATTATCGAAATTTGCTGACCATATTTGCCTATTGTCGGTAATAAACAATAAATTTAAATTGGAAATATCGAATGGAAATGTATTTGTAATTGTAACACCTATTAATCCACCATCAATTGTAATTGAGTCCACCGATTCGAAAAGAATTAAATCATCAACGGTAAATACTTCCTGTTGAAAAGATGAGTCTATTACCAATGAATTTTCAGGGATGAACAAATCAGAAAAGAAATTTAATGGATCTTCAAATACATCTATAGTGTCTGATGGGAATACTGTAATTGGAACAGCTGTGGGAATTGACACATCAACCGGTGGAAATTCAATCGGATCAATGTCTATACTTTCAATATCTCCTAAATTCATTGATTCAATACTAAAATATTGTGAAAATGACTCATCCACACCAACAGCAACGCTATCTTCACCCATTAAGTTTGCAGAAAATTCAATAAATAAGGAGCTGTCCTCAGGATTAAAGTAAATATTATTATTCACTGCTGAATCCCCGTTGGCATTTACATAATATCCCAATGTGGAATCAAAATTTACACCCATTTCAGCAAATGTATATCTTTCCTCCAGCAAAGGGAATGACAATGGCCAATTCCAGGTTGGTATTTCAAACTTTTCAATTTCCTGGAAATCACAACTCAGAAACAAAAAACAGAGATATACAACACCAGTGGTCTTCACTATTGATTTCATCTTTTTATAAATAGGTTTAATACCGATAATGATCCGGTTTAAATGGTCCTTTCTTATCTATTCCCATATACTCCGCCTGGTCATCTGTCAGCATCGTTAGATGTGCCCCGAGATGATCTAAGTGTAGTTTAGCTACTTCTTCATCCAAATCTCTTGGAAGCACGTGAACACCCTGGTCAAATTCTCCCTTCCATAATGCTACTTGCGCTAACACCTGATTAGAAAACGATGTTGACATCACAAATGAGGAATGACCGGTTGCATTCCCAAGATTCACCAGTCTTCCACGGGATAGCAGTATAATTGAATGTCCATCAGAAAATTCAAACCGGTCAACCTGCGGTTTAATATTGTGTTCTCGAATACCTTGTGTATTTTCAAGATAGGCAACATCAATCTCCAGATCAAAATGACCAATATTGCACACGATTGCATTATTTTTCATTTTTTCCATATGTGCGCCGGTAATCACATCTCTACATCCGGTTGCGGTTACAAATATATCGCCCACGGAACATGCTTCATCCATGGTTACAACCTGATAACCCTCCATTGCAGCCTGAAGTGCACAGATAGGATCAACTTCCGTTACCCAGACTTTTGCACCATAACCACGGAGTGATTGTGCAGAGCCTTTACCTACATCTCCAAATCCACATACAACTACAGTTTTGCCGGCAATCATCACATCCGTTCCTCTTTTAATTCCATCAGCGAGAGATTCACGACAACCATATTTATTGTCAAATTTAGATTTTGTGACAGAATCATTCACATTCACTGCAGGAAAAGGAAGTCTATCCTCCGACATTAATTTATATAAGAGATGTACTCCGGTAGTAGTTTCTTCTGAAACTCCTTTAATTTCTGGGATTAATTCCGGATATTTGTCTAAGATCAAACCTGTCAAATCACCGCCATCATCCAGAAGGAGATTGGGACCTTTACCATTTCCAAAATTCAAAGTCTGTTTAATACACCACCAATATTCATCCTCATCCTCGCCCTTCCAGGCATAAACCGGGATTCCTGCTTGTGCAACCGCAGCAGCAGCATGATCCTGAGTGGAATAAATATTACAAGATGACCATCTGACTTCTGCTCCCAAATCAATCAATGTTTCAATGAGGACAGCGGTCTGCACAGTCATATGAATACATCCGGAAATTCTTGCACCTTGTAACGGTTTTTCAGATTTGTAACGAGAACGAATGCTCATCAACCCGGGCATTTCACTTTCTGCCAGTCTTATTTCTTTTCTGCCGAAATCTGCTAAATTTATATCTGCTACTTTATAATCCAACACTACAGATGAAGTCTCTGTTTCAACTTTTATGTTACTCAACTGTCACCTCCTCAAAATAAGCATTAATTTTTTCAATCATATCTAATCCTTCCCAAGGATATCCAATTCTTCCAAAATGTCCATAGGCAGCAAGATTTTGATACATTGGTTGTTTGAGTTTCAGATGCTGTATAATATTTTCCGGTTTTACAGGAAATACAGCAAGGACCATTTCCGTTAATTCTTCATCTGAAACTTTGGCGGTTCCGAAGGTATCTATACTTAATGATACCGGTTCAGCCACTCCAATACTGTAAGCTAATTGAACTTCACAATGAGATGCCAATTCTGCTGCTACTAAATTTTTTGCTATGTATCGTGCCATATACGCTGCTGACCTATCCACTTTTGATGGGTCTTTACCTGAGAAAGCACCTCCACCATGCCTTGCATATCCACCGTACGTATCCACAATAATTTTTCTACCGGTTAAACCAGTGTCTGCAGCTGGGCCACCACCTACAAATCTACCGGTTCCATTTACAATGAAATCATCATCATATTTTATAGAATATTCATTCAATATGGGTATGATCACTTTGTCAATAACATTCTGAGTGATAAATTTATGCTCGGATAATTCACTGTCAAATCTATCCAGTATATCTTTATGTTGTGTGGCAATGACAACTTTTTTAACCTTTATGGGGGTTTGTTCGAAATACTCTACTGTTACCTGAGATTTACCGTCAGGTCCCAGCCATTCCAATTCACCAGACTTTCTGACTTCACTTAATTTTTGTGTCAGCCGGTGTGCAAGTTGGATAGGTAACGGCATTAATTCTTTGGTTTCATCGCAGGCATATCCAAACATCAATCCCTGGTCACCTGCACCCTGTTCCTTACCATTCAATTTATCCACACCTTGTGCAATATGTGCACTTTGGGCATCAATGCTAGTGTAGATTTTCAGGGAATCAATATCAACTCCAAATTCCGGATTTGAATACCCAATTTCCCGTAAAACATTTTTGACAATTTCTCCATAATCAACCACAGCATTTGTTGTGATCTCTCCTGAAATATAAACAATTCCTGTGGTTGCAAGGACCTCACAAGCAACCCTTGCGTCTGCATCCTGTTCTAAAATCGAGTCAAGAATTGTATCTGAAATTTGGTCACAAACCTTATCAGGATGACCTTCTGTAACTGATTCCGATGTAAATAATCTATTTTTTATCATATTTTGTATTAATTATAAACCCTGATAATATTGATTTTTTTGTACACAAATCAATTTGATATTCAGTCAATTTACTGTTTTTTTCCCAATTTTATTCAAACTCTTCGGAATTTGGTGTTTGATGGGTCTTTACTTTACCCAAACGTTTATCGTGGTGTTTTTTTATTTGGGGAATAATTTTATCAATTATAGCGTTTAAGGATTTTTCAAACATTTCGCTGTTTTCGCTGGCAACTAATTCCTGTCCTCTTGTGTGTACTATTATCTCTGCTTTTTCAAATCCATTGTCCCTTTCCAAAATGACATGACAGGAAGTGATGTCAAAAGTATATTTTTCTATTTTCTGAATTTTTTCTCTCACCAGATCCTGTAAGGTTGCTGATGGAGAAAAATGTCTTGATGTAATTTCCAAGTTCATTTTATTCTCCTGATTATTATTCTGTAACTACTGGTCCAGCCTTCACCAAATAAGACTGATCTTTATCATATTTTAAAAAGTTTTCAATAAATAATTTTGCCAGATTTGCGGCATTTTTATCATATTCTGATACATCTTCCCAGGATTCTCTCGGGAAGAGTACATCTGGATCAACTCCGTCCAATTGGGTTGGAATTTCAACTCCAAAAATTGGATCTTTCTTAAATTGGCTGTTTTCAATTGATCCATTTAAAATTGCAGTTATCATTGCTCTGGTATTTTTAATACTGATCCGGGAAGCTCCGCCGGAAGCACTACCTCCTATCCACCCAGTATTTACCAGATAGACTTTGGTACCATGTTTAGCCAACTTTTCCTTCAGTAATTCAGCATATCGTAAGGGATGCAGTGTTAAAAACGGACCTCCGAAACAGGGTGAAAAAGTTGCTTGAGGCTCTGTTATACCTCTTTCAGTTCCTGCAACCTTTGCAGTATATCCACTGATAAAATGATACATTGCCTGCTCAGTAGTTAATCGAGATACCGGTGGTAAAACTCCGTATGCATCACAGGTGAGGAAAATAATGGTCTTTGGATGACCTGCAATACTGGGCTTACCCATACCATATACAGAATTATCAATATAATTCAGTGGATAAGAAACACGAGTATTCTCTGTTTTTGATCTATCTGTAAAATCAATTTCCCGGGATTCTTTATCATATACCACATTTTCCAGCAATGCACCATGTCTGATTGCACGATAAATATCCGGTTCTAACTCCGGATTCAGATCAATGACTTTTGCATAGCATCCGCCCTCAAAATTAAAAATACCCGAATCACACCATCCATGTTCATCATCCCCTATCAACGGCCTGTTGGGATCGGTGGATAAGGTAGTTTTTCCTGTCCCGCTCAATCCAAAAAACAATGCAGAATTTTCACCATTATTATCTACGTTTGCAGAACAATGCATTGATAACACTCCCTTTTGAGGAAGCAAGTAGTGAAGAACTGAGAAGATACCCTTTTTCATTTCACCACCATATTCTGTTCCGCCGATAATTGCAATTTTTCGTGCAAGATGAAACAGAATGAATGTTTCTGAATTCAATCCATGTTCTTCATAATCTAAATCTTTGACATCGGATGCATTGATGATAGTGAACTCAGGATTGAAATCTTCCAGATCCTGACTTTTCGGGCGAATGAACATATTATGTGCAAAATGTGCTTGCCAAGCTTTTTTGGCGATCACACGCAAAGTCAATTGAAAATCAGGGTTTGCACCTGCATAGCCATCAAAAATAAAAGTCGGAGCAGCGGAAGTGTTGTAATAATCAATTATCTTGGTATATAACTTATGGAAAACTGCTTCATCAACCGGTTGATTCACCGGTCCCCACCAGATCAAATCTTGAGAGGAGTTCTCCTGAACAATGAATTTATCCTTTGGAGAACGGCCGGTGTATTTTCCGGTATCCACCATTATGGCACCATTCATTGCCATTTTTGCATTATCTCTGAACAATGCCTCCTCAATAAGACGTTCCACAGGCAAATTCCTGAAAATAATCGTCTCCTTTTTTATTCCTAATTTAATTAAACATTCCTTCACTTTTTTCCTTTCTTATTCACCGTCAGGGTGAGCCTGTTGGTATATTTTTTTTAGCCTACGTTTTTGAATGTGAGTATAAACTTGTGTTGATGATAAACTGCTGTGTCCCAGCAAATCCTTCACTGCCATTAAGTCCGCTCCATTTTCCAACATATGTGTTGCAAATGAATGTCGTAAGGAATGGGGACTTAACTTTTCATCTTCCGAAACCAGGTTAACATACTTTCTCACAATATTGTATACCGTTTTTATTCCAATGGGTCTGTCGGAAATCTCATTTTCTTTCCGTATTTGACCGGGGAATAGAAATTTACTGGTTCCGGATTTTTCCCCTGTTTTGAGCACCGATAAATAGCGCTTCAATGAATAGGCTGCCCTTTCACCCATTACTACTAATCTATCTTTTCCCCCTTTGCCGTGTATGTGAATCGACCCGGATTCCAAACTTAAATCCGCATGTTTAATATTCACAAGTTCTGATATCCGAACACCGGTGGAATAAAATAATTCAAGAATTGCCTGATCTCTGTTGCCTTTTAGGGTGGATGTATCAGGGAGGTTCATCAATTTTAAAATTTCATCCTGATTTAATAAATGGGGTAATGTTTTGTTTACTTTTGGACTATGAATTTCTGCCATAGGATTTACAGATAAAATCCCTTGTTTTGTTAAAAATTTATACAAAGATTTTAAAGTTGCTATTTTTCTTGCGATTGATTTTGAACTCTTCCCTGATCTATCCAAAAAAACCAGATAATTGCGAACTAAATTTTTATCTAATTCCAATAAATATACTTTTTTATTATAACTGTCAAGAAACGATAAAAATTGATTCAAATCCGTATTATAAGCACGAATAGTATGCTCTGAAAATTTCCTCATATTACGAATATGATCTAAAAACTCTGAAACTATTTCTTGATTTTTATTCATTATTTTCTTTCAGGATACTTAAAGCATTCTCCATATCCTCCGGCAGGGGTGCTGTCCAAGTCATGAATTCAGAAGATTCCGGATGGCGTAATGTTAAACTTTTTGCGTGCAGGGCTGTCCTCGCCAATTCTTTTAAAACACGTTTGCACATAGCAGTATATTTAGTGTGATAGGATTTAATTCTTTTTGATCCTCCGCCGTACAGTTCATCCCCGACAATTGGATTTCCTGCATGGGAAAAATGCACCCTCAACTGATGCGTTCTGCCAGTTTCAGGTTTCATTGTTACATAAGAAAATGGAGGTGAATAATATTCAGTTCTAAATTTAGTTTTTGAAAATCTGCCTTTATTTTCGGTCATTTCAAATTTAATACGGTTAGTATTATGTCTTTTAATATTTCCCTCTATCTGTCCCTCTTCCGGAGATTTTCCCCATACAATCGCCAAATACTTTTTTGTAACTTTTCTTAATTCAAATTGTTCAGAAATATTTGCATGGGCTTGATCCGTTTTGGCTACAATGATAACTCCTGAAGTATCTTTATCCAGCCGGTGGACAATTCCCGGTCTCCCCGGGTTTATCCCAGATAAATTACAAAAATGATAGAGTAAACCGTTAACAAGTGTTCCATCAATATTACCACTTCCCGGATGTACGACCAACCCCGCAGGTTTATTTATAACAACAATGGCATCATCTTCATACAGTAAATCGAGTGCCATTTCCTGTTTTACCAGATTAACATCCGATGGTTTTGAAATATCACCGGAAATTGCTTCACCTCCAGTCAGGATTGTACCGGGTTTAACAGATTTACCATCAAGGGTTATGTCACCATTCCGTATGGATACCTGTATTTTGGATCTGGAAATGTCGGCTAACACTTCAGTTAAATATTGGTCCATTCTAATTTTTTTTTGATCTGTGGAAACATTGAATTCCATTATTGTTTTGATTCCTGTTCCAACTTATTTTCAATAAATAAAGAGTAGATAAAATATAAAATTATACCACAGGTTACCGAACTGTCTGCAACATTAAACACGTACCACCTTAGTTCATTGGAGATTCCTACATCAATAAAGTCAATCACACCATTGTAACTTTCCGGGTTGGTGAACATAAGGATTCTATCCACCAGGTTGCCTAATGCTCCGCCAAGGATTAATCCGAGAGTAATTTTTAATGAAAAATGACTCTCTCTTTCGCGGTACAAATATACTCCTATTACTCCGGCAATTATTATTGAGAGAATCGTAACCACAATTTGAAACGATCCTACTCTAATACCAAATGCGATTCCGGGATTTTCGCAGAAAGTTACTCTGAGATAATCTCCCATTATGTTGACGGGTATATGTGGTATAAAATTTGCTTTTACCCATAATTTTGAGATTTGATCCAAAATCAAAACTCCCATTGGCAGAAAAAATATTTTCAACCGGTTATGCTGCGTTACTCTTACAGTCGAAACACTTAGTCGTGTGCGGGACTTCGATTAATCGTTCTTTATTTATTTTATGTCCGCAGGTTTTACAGATACCGAAACTACCGTCCTCAATCATTTTCAGTGCCCGATTCATATACTGGAGCAAGCTGTTTTCCCTGCTTAACCAGTAAAACGCTTTTTCCCGTTCCTGCTGATCTGAACCTGCATCTGCCATATGAGATGAATAAATTGCATTCGTCGAATCGCTGGTAAGCATTTCATCTGCACGTTCTTTCGATTCGGAAATATCCTTGACAATCTGGAGACGTTTATCAAGAATCATCTTTCGAAATCCTTTGAGTTCCTTTTTATTCCATTTATTCTTTGCCATTCATAACTCCTCAGATATTTGTGAAATACCAATGTCGACTATATGACCATTGATATTCACTGATTTTGTGTGTACAAATTTTTGTTCTTTGTTATTTAATGTTTTACCCAGAACTTCATTCAGAAAATACGATTTAAAATCCTCAACAGCAGTATTAATTTTATCCGGTCCATCTACTGATACATGAATTCTGTCTTCAACTTTAAATTCGGATTCTTTTCTCAAATTCTGAACTTGCCTTACCAAATCTCTCACGATTCCCTCATTAATGAGAGAGTCTGATAATACGGTTTTTATTCCAACTATAAAATTCTTATTTGATATCACAGAATAATTGCCAACCGCCTGCTCCTCTATTATTAAATCCTCTGGTTCCAAATCAACTGAAAATCCATTGGACTGCAATGACAGCGGCTGCTTTGACTTCACTTTATTGATAACATCTTCATCATCCATTTCCTTGAGCAAATTTGTGATGTTTTTCAGATCAGCCCCGTATTTCTGTCCCATTAATGGAAAATTCGGTTTTATATTAAATGTTATAATCTCATTTTCTTCTTCAATGAATTTGACATTCTTCACATTCAATTCTTCAAGGATTTGTTCCTTATTATCCTTTAGATTTTTTTCAAATCCATTGTTAGTAGAAACCACCAGTTCTTCCAACGGCTGACGGTTTTTTATGTTGGCTTTATTCCGTGCGGATCTGCCCATACTGACCACAGAAATCACTGCATCAATTTCCCGTACTAATTCATCATCAGCTATGGATTCATCATATTCCGGGAAATCTGTAAGATGGATGCTTTCAGGCGATTCGACCAGTGAACTGACAAGGTTTCCATACATTTCTTCAGTTATAAACGGGATTATCGGTGCCATCATCCTGGTAAAAGTTACCAATACTTTATATAAAGTGGAATATGCCGCTGTTTTATCCTCATCATTTTCACTTTTCCAGAATCGTCGTCTATTTCTGCGGACATACCAGTTAGAAAGATCATCTATGAATTTAACAACCTCATCCATCAGACGGTATGTTTGATAACCGCTGTAACAGTCGCCGGCGGTTTTCACCAATTTATTTACTTTAGCCAATATCCATCTGTCAAGTTTTGTTAATTGAATTGAATCTGGGAGTCTATCTGCCGGATCGAATCCGTCTAACCGGGCATAGGTGACAAAGAAGGAATAGGTGTTCCACAGAGTTATCAGTCGTTTTCTGACTTCATCTGCAGTATGATATCCAAACAGTAAATTATGTTCAGGATTCTGGGCTGCGTATTGCCATCGCATTACGTCCACTCCCATTTTTTCAGCAGCATCCTCAAACCAGATGGCATTTCCCCAACTTTTATGCATATCCCTTCCGGTTTCATCTTTTACAAGTGCGTGACCCAGAAGTGTTTTAAACGGAGCTGAATTATCCATCACCGTTGCCATTGCCAAAAGAGAATAAAACCAATTTCTGAATTGTCCCGGGAAACATTCCGTGATAAAGTCCGCAGGATACCAGTCTTCCCAATAATTTCTGTCGGAATGGAAATTCAATGTAGAAAACGGAACAATTCCTGCATCAAGCCATGGATTACCCACATCCTGGATTCGTTCACCGACCAATCCGGTTTCCGGATGTTTGATTTTTACCTTGTCAATCCAGGGGCGATGTGGGCTCATTCCTTCAAACTCATCCCATCCTTCTACTGCAAGTTCCTGTAATTCTTCCCGGGAACCAACCACATAAAAAGAACCGTCCTCAAAAGTCCAGATTGGCAGTGCCAGTCCCCAGAAACGTTTTTTAGAAATCATCCAGTCACCCATATTTTCCAGCCATTCGTGTTCCTTTTCCTGACCCCAGGATGGAATCCATTGGATATCATCTACAATTTTTTTGATCTGATTCCGCCAATCCATATTGATATACCATTCTTCCACCATCCGGAAAACCAGTTCATCACCGCTTCTCCAGCAATGGGGATAGATATGCGGGTACTTCTCCACATACAGGAGAACTCCCTTTCCTTTCAGATCATTTATGATCTTTTCTGTGGTAACCGGATCAGTTGCAGACAATCCTGTCAGCCAGTCAAATTCATCAATATAATTGGATTCATCATCAAGGGGTGCAATGGATGCAAGATTGTATTTTTTGCCCAGTTTATTATCAATATCACCACATCCGGTGGCAACATGGATGATTCCTGTTCCTTCACCCGCAACTACTACATCATTACCGATATTATCCTTTCCTCCGTCAATCACACGATGGCAGGATTTCGGTGATATCTTTTTGTCCTTGAGGTCTGAATTCGAATAGGGATACCCGCCGGGAATATTCTGAGCCGGCAGTTCATCAAAAGGACCAGAATATTCCAGTCCAACCAAATCTGCTCCCTTGACATTCCCTTCCAGTGTATAACCACCCCGTTCCTTGAATATCTGTTCAATGGTTTTAAGTTTAGGGACACCTTCTATCCATTGTTTCTTTTCCTTGAATTGTTTTTCCAGCCGTTGAAATTTAAAATTATCCTCAGCGAAATAATACAGTTGTCCGTCATTGGCTCGTAATTTTGTATAATTTAAATTCACATTCACTGCTGCTGCAATATTGGCTGTTAATGTCCATGGAGTGGTTGTCCATACAAGCAGATTCTCATTTTCCCTGTTCTTTAATGGAAATTTGACAAAAGCTGAGGAATGGGCAACCAGTTTACGTCCTTCAATGATCTCCATTTGGGAATAGGATGTGCCGGACCGCCCGGACCATGGAACTACATCTGTGCCCCTGTATATCTTTCCATCTTCAAATAATTTTTTCAGAAATGCCCAGATAGAATAATTATTCTCATCAGACATTGTGTAATAGGAATTTTCCCAATCCATCCAGTATCCCAGCCGTTTTGACTGATCAGTCTGAATCCTGGAGTATTTCTCGACCCGTTTCTTGCAAAGATTTACAAATTTTTCAATGCCGAACTCTTCCACATCCCGTTTGGATTTGAAACCCAGTTCTTTTTCCACTTCCACTTCTACCCAAAGCCCCTGGCAGTCAAATCCGTTTTGATATCTCAGCTCATGTCCCAGCATTGCGTGGTACCGTTGATAAATATCTTTCAGAGTTCTTCCCCATGCGTGGTGGACACCCATGGGATTATTTGCCGTAATAGGCCCATCCAGGAAAGACCATTTTGGTTTTCCCTTATTTTTGTCCACCAATTTTCGGAATGTCTCATTCGATTCCCAAAAATCCAGAATTTTGTGTTCCATCCGGACAAAATCTACACGGTTAGAAACTTCACTGAATTTTGTATTTTTCTGACTTGACATAGACATTAAATTTAATATTATTTTTGGATACAGGTCTATATCAATGAAAGGGGAAATGTGGAAAATAAACTTTGATGTGTGAGGTATGGATTAATGGCATGGAAATCCGGTACTGATTTTAATCCTATATTTACATTTTTAAAATTTTTCTAAGTTCAATTAATCGGCATTTTCCTTCTTATCCAGGTACATTTTAATCCCCTCCTTACCGCAAATCAACAGGGATATACCAAGCATAATCCAGGATAATCCATAAAACCCTGAGCCAACCCATAACCAGAATTTTTCATCGGTTTTCATATACAGCACTCCCCCGAATCCAAGTCCGCCATAACCCACAATAAAACTGGAAATAAATATGAAGATACCCAATTTAAATAAGCTTTTTTTCCGTTGCATCAGAAATGAGTTTCAGGAGGATTATTTATTCCGAACGATACCAAAGGCAAGACCAGCTATCAAAACCGGGTTTTCGGGCCAGAAATCAAAGGAGGATTTTGTAGCGGTAAGGGCATAATTCAATCCCAGAATTGCATTTAGGGAATATCTATTTCTGAACTTCTGCAACTCATATTGAATTCCAAATTCATATCCGGGAAAATACTCAAATTTTTTTATCTCATAATTTTTACCACTTAAACTATCTTTATACCTTTTGATTATTTGGTATTCACCATCACAATTACCGGCGAACAGATATAAATTTTTTAATATTTTAAAAGAGATGCCGATTGTAGTTGATCTCCACGCTGAATCATTTTCCAGAAATTCATCACCTTCTATATTGATATTATCCACTCTTCTATATTTTTCTATGGTTCCCATCCCGTAGCGATTGATGTAAACGCCTGCTCCCAGAAACAGGTTTAACACATTCACAGACAACCCCGCATTGGTTGCAAATAATGCCGGTTGAATACCGATATTGAATACCGTGTAATCGGTACTATTGGTTTTTGCTGCACAGATTTGCGAAATCAAAAGAATAATGAGGATGTATTTTTGATTTTTGTTCATTGGTTAATTAGTTCCCCGATCAATTTATTGGGTAAAATTAAAACCGGTATCACATAGTTTGGAAGTCCAAACAATTCTGATTTCCTAAAATATTTTTTAATTGAGGTTGAGATCACTTTACCATTTTCTGAATATCATTAAGTTAGACTATGGATAATATCTTCAATAAACAACATCTAATACAAGTACTGAGTGATTCCCGGAAAACGGCTATGCGTACCATCCTGTATCTTTCACTATTCAGTATCTGCATTATTGTCTGGGCTGCAATGATCAGCGTTTTGGTGGATTAAATTTCCGCCAGAGAAAGAGTACTCCGATCCCAGCAAGATTGGGCAGCCAAACTGCGGGTTGGTTCCAGGGAATTCCATCCAGGGTGTAATCAGAAATGGGCCAAATAAATTTTGTTGGGAAGTATTCAATGGAATGAAATGGAAAATCCAGGAGTATGTGAAACGGCCAACCCAGCATAAAAAATGCAAATTCTTTCCTGAAAAATGAGATTAATCCGATAAAAATACAGGCAGTGATAAAGCTATGAGAGAAATCGTATAGAGGAAACACATAATCCGGTATGATGGATACGGGCGGTTTTGTAAATCCCATTTTTCCGGTGAATAACCGCAAGCAGAAAAAGGGACCGAATGCCAGAAGATCAGGGAATGCGCCCCAGAACAACGCTAATTTAGGATTACCCCGGTAACCGAATAATCCCCGTCCCCAAAGTGCGTGACTTAATGTATCAATGGGATAGAATTTTATTCATTGAGAAAAGACAGCCATTTTCCGGTTTTATCACCATTTTTGTAACATTGCCTTTCGTGCAATGACCCATTGCAGTAGTTGATTACTGAAAACAAATTTAATCCGTATCAAAAACCAATTTTTTCTTGATGATCCTATGTTCTTTTGCATCTTCATCCGATAATTGCTTACCGTCCACTTCAATTACAATGGTGGTATCGCCATTATCAATTTTTACTTCCACCTCTACCTCATCACCCAAAGAGTGTAAATCGAAGTTTCCCTTTGAATAGGCACATTCATATTTGTGGTGTTTCTTATATTGGCATTTTGATTTGCAATGATGACTAATCACCACAACTGCCAATATGACCAGCATTAGGTATTTCCACAATAGATCAAGTTT
The DNA here is from genome assembly GCA_964345035.1 of uncultured bacterium. Taxonomy (GTDB): domain Bacteria; phylum Fidelibacterota; class Marinisomatia; order SCGC-AAA003-L08; genus CAYFPO01. The sequence continues at coordinate 2,858 of CAYFPO010000006.1, read as the reverse complement.
GTCTTTTAAGTCCATATATTTCTCCTGTAATTGAGGCTTAATTTAATGGTAACTGATGGTTACAGACAAATGGGATTCTGCTTGGAAAAGGAAATTTACGGGTGGTTACTTTCCATGTTTAGATTTAATAACAGCTTTGCCAACATTTCCCCATGAAGTTAAAATATTCTCATCAGGAGATTCCGGGTTGTTATTCAACAGCAGTAAATCAATTAAAATATTACATTCTTTACATCGTATTCCGGGGTATTCAGGCGGTAATCTTCTTTGTTACGATTGACAATCAGTTCTGTAGTTTCAGTTTGACTGAATTTAACTGCTGTTTTCATTGATGTAATCTGAATTATATCACTTTATAACTGTTACCTTTACCGGATCCCAGTGTCCGTTTACAACCTGTACTTTCTGTACATCATCATAACCTGCCTGCAGTGATGTATTGGTGCATGCCCAGATTGCCAGCATAATTGACATACCCGTAATAAATCCCATTATATATTCGATTGTTCTTGGTTTATTCATTATTACCTCCAGTTTATTAAAATTCAAAATCTTCAATACATTTGCAGTATAATGCAAGATCACCGCAAGTACTGCAAATCTTAGGTTTTTCTAATTCGTCAATTGTTCAATTGCATCAACAATGGTAAAAGTAAAACCCATTCCCCGTAAATCATCCGGGGTAACATCCATATCCTCAACTATATTGTGGAGTACAGTAATAATTCGGGTGCTTTCTGAGTCCATTTTATACATCACTCGTAAGGGATGCAGAATGTAAGGTTCACCGCCTTTATCTTTCTGTCCTCTATGATGTTGAACCGCCAATTCTATTGTTTTTTCAAGGGTTGCCATATATTAGCCTCATTGGGAATTAAAATTATTTCCTACTTCACCAACATCACTTTTTGGGTGTTCTGATACTCACCGGCACTCCCGCCAGCAGCAGAGCTGATAAACAGCTTCACAAAGTATAATCCAGTTGAATGATTTTCCCCGTTCCACTGAACTGTATGCCAGCCGGGTTCTAACTCGCCATTTAACAGTTCAGTAACCATTCTGCCGTTGATATCGTAAATATTCAGAGTCACAGCATTGTGTGTCTCTACAGCCGGAATTCCAAACTCAATAGTTGTTACCGGATTAAATGGATTTGGAAATGCCGGTTTCAGTACGAATTCTGTGGGAACCTCTACTGTTGGCCCTGTAAGAGATATCATAAATATCTCATTGTTTTGCCAGGCAGGAATGTTACCAGCCAGTGTAAACATCTCACCTGATTCTGTTAGTACTCTAAATGTCGGTGTATCTCCAATCTCACAATATCCTGCAGTGGATTCATCATATTCTCCCATTGCAGGAACATCGGTGTAAGCTCCAATCCATTGTCTCGCACCGACAACATTGTCTCCATTGTAAGCGATAATCCAGTCGCCTATTTCAATGTCAATACCTTCCATATCTTCAATAAAGTAAAATGCCTGGTAGATGGATTGGACATAGCTATGCGGAGGAGGCTCTTGAATCTGTGCATTCTGGAAAGAACGTACCAGGTCTGGAGACTCAAAGCTGAACGTCAACCCATCTACCTCTGGACTTACCTTTGCCCAGTATCCTCTTCTGCCTTCAAAGAAGCCTAAACTGCCGACCCAGTTTTGACAACTGATCTGGGATGCTGCAACACCTTCACCAATAAGTCCTTCAAATAAACATTCGACATCATTTGGTAGTGCAGTGCTGAGTCCCACTGCATCGGGGATGGGATATGAAATCAAATTTGCACCCTCGTGAAGTTCATATAGAATATCTTCACCCACATACGCACCGGTTACATCCAAAATATCACCAGTATCAATTTTCACCCAATAACCGCTGGTATGCCTTATCTCTGCAAGACTGCCTACCCAGTCGCCACCGCCCAGGTGGGATGCTGCCACGCCTTCTCCAATAACACCGGTGGCGTTATCTCCCAGATCAGCCATCACCTCAGCAACGGCCGAGTCATCCGGGAGTGCATAAAAACTCACCAGATTTGCACCGCTGTGCATATCAATCTGGTAGGTTACCGTATTGGGCAGTACCAATGGTTCAGTGGGGTCTGAAACATTCCCGTGGACATCCACCGACTGAACCGCATACTCAAATCCAGGAGCATAGGGCAAATCAGTATCACTGAACTCGGGTGTTGTTGTGGATCCCCATATTTCACCGTTTCGTGTGATACTGAAATGACTGAAATCCTCATCCACCGGTTCTGACCAACTCAAAATTGCGGTACCGTTTGCAATAATTCCCTCTAACCCCTCCGGCGTTTCGGGATTGATATTATCCAATGAATAGCCCTGCTCCACCTCACTCACAAAATTGCCCTCTTCCATTCCGGCGATGATGCGGAAATCAATATAGGTAATGGTGGTATCGTCGGACATCTGGTCAAATGGTGTGTGCACCATTACGGTATAATCAGCATCGCCATACGCAGTGACGGAGTTTGCAGAAACCCAGTCCTCCCCGTAATCCATTTCTACCGTGTATATCTCCACATTTCTGAGTGTGTCCGTATCGTGGTAACTGCGGGTAAATCCCACTGTTACCCAACCACCCTGATCTGCCGGTACATCGGTGATGGTGGTGATGATGGGATGCTCATCGGGGACGATGGTTGAGGAAACAGGAAACAGGAGAGAGGAGGCAGAAGGGTCATTGGTCATTAAAGTCAATGTGTCATTCATTGTTATTTCTTCCAGACCGGTGGTAAGCTGAATATCTACAAACCCCGTATCACCCGGTTGTACCGTTAAACTATCATTGAGAATGTCGAACTCCGAATAGCCAACGCTGAATGATGAATTGACCTC
>CAYFPO010000005.1:26348-76677 GCA_964345035.1 uncultured bacterium | reverse complement strand
CATATATTCAAGAATTTAAAAATGTGTGAAATTGTTTGCTAACCCTCACTCCACCCCCGCTTTTGGAGGGACAGGCGGACGGCGATGAGAAATAAAAATAACAAAGGCAGGCTTTCCCACCGTAGCAAATGCGTAGGTGGGTGAGTTTATTCGTTAGAGTGCCACATTAACTGAAGGATAATTAAGTTGTTTGATTTGATTATTATAGGGGTATTAGGAATCGCAATTGGTTCCGTTGTTGGATATTTATTTCATCAACAAAAATTTACTGCTGCAGGAAAAGAAAATTACTCCGAGGAGACCTTGGCTATATTTAATCCACGAAAATGATGACAAGATTGATTTAGAGATTAATCTGTGAAAAATCCGGCTAATTTAATGAATGAGGAATTCAATGGTGAACATCCCCATTTTCTGAGGATATTTTCAATATCATTTTTTGATATTTTCCGGTCGTCGATTTGCAAAGTAACTGTGTTTGTGAGTAAAGACACTTCACAGAAATCCACGCCTCTTAGTCTGGAAAAATCTTTTTCAATACTGATGTAATTATTGGATGAAAGATTTTTCAGTGTTAATACTGCTTCGGTAATATTCCGGGGTTGGGAAGAGGAGACAAGGAAAACCGCCAGGATCAGAATTCCTGCAAAACTGTACAAAATATTCTTAAATGTTGTAACTTTCATGAAGTACTGTGTACAAATATTAACCATCCTGAAGTATTAAATGCAAGAATTACTTAAAGTAAAGTACTAAATAATTTGTACAACTTTTAAATTCAGGATTTTTATTAACAGTATTTTAGAGGAGTATTCTTAAATAGTTAAGTGATTTTTATTCAGTTAGCAAGATACTCTTTTGCTAATTTTTCACCTTCATCCAAATCAACTTTACTGAGTAAATATCCGCCAACTGCAAATAATATCAGTATGGATAGTATCCCATACCTTGGATTTCCGGTGATAAGAGTAATGCTTCCCATTAATCCCGGACCTATGACAGCCGCAAATTTTCCCAACATATTATAAAATCCATAAAACTCAGCAGCTTTCTGCTCCGGGATGATCCTTGAGTACATACTGCGGGAAAGTGCCTGAATTCCACCCTGAAACATACCCACCATCATTGCCAGAATAAAAAATTGAATTTCAGTTTTCATAAAATAGCCCAGCATTGTTATTACACTGTAGCCCAGCAACGCTGTGAAAACTGCATTCTTTACACCAATTCTCTTGGAAAATCTGCTATACAGTAATGTGGCAGGAAATGCCACGAATTGCACAATCAACAAAGCAGTAATGAGACTGTCACTATTAAATCCGATATCCAATCCATATTTCACTGCCATTTTGACTATAGTGTCAACACCATCAATATAGAACCAATATGCAGCCAGAAACAGAAATACGACCTTTAAATGTCTAATTTCCCGAAAAGTATTCCTAATTTGTTTCCAGCCGGATGACACTGCCTGAGAAAATGTTAATGGTTCATATATTTTTGGTTCCTTTACAAACACCCAGATCGGAATTGAAAACAATGCCCACCAAATTCCTACGGTTAGAAATGATATTTTTATAGCAGTAGGACCATCACCAATGCCGAATAACCCCGGTTTCAGATACATTAGTACATTTACAGCAAATAACAACCCGCCTCCAATATAACCAAATCCAAATCCTAATGATGAAACCCAGTCAACATTTTCTTTCGTAGATATTCCCGGTAATAAAGAATCGTAAAATATATTTCCACCTGAGAATCCTATCGTTGCAAGAATATAAACCAGAATTGCCATTTGCCACTGTCCCTGAGCAACCATCCATAAACCGCCCGTCATTATAAATCCAAGAAATGCGAACAAGGTCAGGAATTTTTTTTTGGAAGTTCCCCTATCTGCTACTGCTCCTATGAAAGGTGCTAATACTGCTACAATAAGAGACGCAATCGAATTGCCCATTCCCAGATAAAACGTACTTTCTGCAGGATTATCAGGATTTGCCCAGTATCCATCAAAAAATAATGGAAAAAATCCAGCCATAACAGTGGTAGCAAAAGCAGAATTCGCCCAGTCATACATCGCCCAACTGTAAATGGATTTATTTTCCGATGTCAACTTTAGTTTTCCTGACTTTCGGTTGCCTTCAGTAAAGATTTTATATCCTTAAACCCCTGCACACTCACCCAGACTGCCATACCAATAAACAATGCAATTCCGATAATAAAGGTTACTTTCCATACAACGATCCAGATTTCAATATTCATACTTTTACTCCTTCTCTCTTGTCAGAATCAGGGAACAGTAATGATCCACCAATTAATAAAAACAGGCTTAATGCTACCGAGGATAACCCAACCACTTCCCCCGGGATGGAAATCCCAATAAATGATTGAATCGGAGATAATCCAATTATTGCGGATAATCCACCCAGTAGTGCCAGGATTGCACCTGTGGAGCTTGCATTTTTCCAATATAATCCGCCTACCAATAATGCAATTGCTCCTGTAAAATAGATGGCACCGGTTATAGCCATATAATCCCATATATCATCTGACCCTTCATAGACCAGTCCCCAATACAGAATATAAATTCCAATAAGAATAATAAAAGTTCTAGTCCATTTAATTCTGGTTTGTGGAGACATTGGCTGACTTTTCATTGGAGCTACAATATCCTGTGTAATAACTGAACTCCAGCATAGCAGGTAACTATCGTGTGTACTCATAAATGCAGCAATCATTCCAGCAGTTAGAATTCCGATCAAACCTGCAGGGAGAATCTTACCAAGAAATATGGGCATTGCATATAAATTATCTACTGCATCGATATTTGGATCAACGGGAAAAAATAATTGATTCATTTCGGATGATGAAGTGATTATAAAAACAAATGCACATATTCCCCAGAAATAAGGAATTAAAAACCGGATCAGAAATGAAATTGATGACCATTTGTACTGCCGTTTTACATTTTCCGGAGAATCCATCGCCAATGCCCGTGCAATTGCAGTTGGCCATACAGCACAACTAACCAAACCCAATACACACATCCAGAGAACATAATCCACACCAAATCCTCCTTCAGAAAATGGATTAAATCCCTTGTCTCCCATTTGTGTTTGAACAGTTTCCCAGATGTTGATCCATCCCAAATTGTGAATTGTAAACCCTGTTGCTGCTACCAATCCAAATGCTAAAATTACAAATTGGATATAATCGGTAATGACCACTGAAACCATTCCACCGAGGGAAGTATAAATTAAAACCAGCACAAGCAATCCAGTCATTATTGCCGGCAATGCCCAGTTTTCAACGGACAGACCGGTTATACCTACAATGAACATGGATCCCACTTTCAGGAATAATCCCATATTCAGAATTCCGCCAAGAGCAAGCATAATACCACCTAAAATGCGGACTTTCTTCCCAAATCGTTTTTCATAAAACTCAGGTATTGTGAGTACTTGAGTTTCACGGAGTTTGTACACAATGAATCCGGATACCCCAACCAGAAATGTTACAAGCCCTGCAATCACCGCAATGTGAAAGGCTGCAAATCCTCCGGTAAATCCTTTTTGGGAGCTATACATTACGGTTACCAGTCCCATTTCTGTCCCGGTCATTGTAGCAATTCCCAGACCTGTGCCAATTTTCCGTCCGGCGGCAATAAAATCATCTATTCCACTGATGTGGCTTTTTACAGCGAAACCGATACCTAAAGTCGCAATTAGATAAATGGAAACGATTCCCCAGTCTATTGCAGTGAAATTCGTTTGACTTATGAAATTTTGAAATTCAGGAGACATTATTAATCCCCATAAATCAGAAATGGTTTTCGAAATTCATAAAATTCAAAAAGGTCATCCTGCCAGAGCGGATCAAAACTCAGGATATTCCTCTCCTGTTCAACAAATTTTCGGAGGTAATCGGACCCATACAGTTTATCAATGAAAAGTGATTTTTTCCAGGAAAACTCTCCCGGGTACATTGTTTGCAGAGTTAATAATATCCCTACTCCGGTGAGAAGTGGATTAAACTTGTTTTTATCTAAAATTTTGATTCGTGTTCCTTTACATTCCTGGTTTTCAAATTTTGGATGCAATGCAGCACCGGGCATTGATACCGGATAAAATACATGCGGTAAAAAACGAACACCCGGTAAACTCAATGTATTTAATTGTTTTGTGAATTCATCCCCTTCAATCCAGGGAGCTCCAATATTAAGAAATGGCTTGTATGTACCCCGTCCCTCGGAAACATTGGTACCTTCGAGTAGACAGGTTCCTAAATATGCCAATGCAGTATTGAATGACGGGATATTGGGAGAAGGAGGTTTCCAGTAAATACCAGTTTCATCAAACCACATATCTCTGTCCCATCCCCTCATTGGTACAACAGTTAAGTCAGCATAAATTGAATCACCCAGCCAACCGGATTCATTGATCATAATTGCCAGTTCTCCAAGAGTCAAGCCATGGCGAATCGGTATGGGGTGCATCCCCACAAATGATGAATATTCCATATTTAGGATTGAACCCTGGATTTTATCTCCTCTTACAGGATTTGGACGATCTAAAACGATGAAAGTAATTTTATTTTTTGCCGCTGACTTCATCGCAAGGGTGAGAGTACTTGCATAGGTATAATATCGTGCTCCTACATCCTGAAGATCAAACACCAGAACATCCAGATCCTTCAGATCATTTCTTTGTGGATATTTTCGTTTCCCATATAAGCTAACTACCTTTGCATCAAAATATGTACCCTGATCCTTAACGACCTCACCGGCTCCCATCTGCCCTTTAAATCCGTGTTCCGGAGTGAAAATAACCGGGTTTTGTATATCTCCTGTAAACCTGATCAAATCTGCTAAATGCCTGTCAAATCTATTTATGCTGGTGTGATTTGAAATGAGGCCTACTGACTTGTGTTTCAGAATATCAAAATCCTGAAGTTCCAAAACATCCAATCCAGTAAGTACTGATTGATATTGAACAGATAATTCATCTGGAGTGTAAACTTTACTGTGCTGCCACTCACCACCAATTACAAACGATAATTGGATTATTAGAAATAAATGGATGCTTTGTGTGAAGATATTCATAATAAGATTCAGTCGAAAGTTACTATTGATTGAAGAAGTTTGGCAAATTTCAATTTGTAAACTCTAATGTGTGATATACCAGATTAAACATACCCACCCTGCCAGAAAACATATTCCTCCAATTGGGGTGACAGCACCCAACCATGTCAAATTGGTAATTGCTAAGAAATAAAGACTCCCTGAAAATATCAGAATTCCTGTTGTAAAAAACAGTCCACTTAGAAACATTGATTTTTGGGTTGAAATTTCTAAAATACCAACGATGAGTAATGCAATTGTATGAAACATCTGATACAGCACAGCTTTATTGAATATGTCAGTTGTATGATTGGTTTTCAGTAATTCCTTTAATCCATGAGCCCCAAATGCACCAAGTGCAACTGTGATAAACCCTGAAATTGCTCCAACTAAAACCCAGGTATTGCTCATTTCATATCCTCCTTTGTGCAGACTGTGAAACTGGTAGGAGTTTCCCATAAAGTGATGGAATCCAGTGTTAGGTCCGTTTGATATTGGTCAATAAATTTACTGTATAGTTTTTCAAAAATGAACCGTGCAACATTTTCTGCTGTAGGAGTAAACGGGACAATCACAGGTTTATGACCAGAATGGTTTTTGAAAAAATTTATCATTTCATCATCTTCATCATGAACCATAAATGCATGATCTAATGTATCCAGAATTTCAGCGTGGGCTATTTTTTTAATATCTGCAAAGTCTATGACCATTCCTTCTTCTGACACACCCTTTTGTGTTACCAAATTTCCAGAAAGTGAAATCTCAGCTTTATATCTGTGACCATGCAATCCTCTGCAAATTGATCGATGATGAGCAATTCGGTGCCCCATGTCCCATTGTATAATTTTAGTAATTTTCATAGTGTTAGCTGAATTGACTAAAAGAGGAAATTACACTAAGGTGATTAAATAGAATTTTCATTTTGGTGAAATTTAACAAACTTTATTGTCCAGTTCTCCTATTTGAAATGATTATGTTATAGTTTCTTTTCTCTGCTTCTTTTAAAAATGAATTTCCTGACATGGCTGATTCTACAGGATAAGCACCATGAGATATCTTTTTTTCTGCAATATGAATTGCCATCATGGAAGCGTGCCACCCAGTCCATTTCTCCATGGCAGTGAATTCTGTTTTTTCATCAAAGTATTCCACAGATTCCACAATAGAAACAGCTTGTTTTCCATTTCGTTTTCCTTTACATTCCACACGCATCAAACAAATATCATTTACAATTCCTGCATTGATTTTAGGATCCAGTAATTTATGATAAAATTCTCTGGGAATAATTTCTTTGTCATCAAATTTGACTGGTGATTCACTGAATAAGCCTAATTCTCTGTATGCTTTCATCCATTCCCAATGCCCCGGATACCGTAATGTCTTATTTTCCAATAGGTCCAGTTTATCTTCATAAGTCCAGGGCATTGTCGATAGTCCACCAGAAGTTACCGCTGCTTCCAGCACACCCACAGAGTTATGAAATTCAATCAATTCTACATCTTCAAAACACGATACCGGTGAAATCTTCCCATTGCGGATAAAAAATGCATTTCCGTCATATTCATTTGTCAATCCGTTAATATGGAAAAATAGATTATAATTCCATGGAGGTTCTGGCTGCTGTGGGAGTCCCCCGTCCCAGATTCGCACCTCCTTTGGTTCATCCATTTGCTCCATTGCCAGCAATGCCAAGGTAATATTCATCCCCGGACCCATTCCACAGTCAGGGACAATGGTAATTCCAGCATGTACGGCTTGTTGATGAAAATTCAATTGTTTCCTAACGTTTTCAGTGTGACCACCCAAATCTACAAAACTGGTTTTGGAAATGACCGCAGCGTTTGTGATTTGTGGATTGAATTTATAGGGTACTGCACTGATGCAAACATCTATTTCTCGCAGGTTTTCAATTAATTCTTCTTCATCATTGACATCCAATTTTCCCGGGATTGCAGTATCACATTTCAATAATGTGTTTATTCTGAGTGCCCCTGAATTTGCTGCATCCTGATTCACATCCAACATCTTCAATTTTGCAGCATTCCCGAATTTTACAAGATCATATCCGGCGGCAATCCCCTGCCTGCCAGAACCTAAAACTGCATATTTATATTGTGCCAATTTCATCCATATTTAGAATTATTAAATTTAGGGTAGATATTAAATTCAGTTTTAAATTTAAAATGAAATTAATTAACCCAGATTCTAATTTTGGAGATTACTATGTATTTTAAATTCGTACCACTTTTAATTATTTTGAATTTCTCATTGTTCACACAGAATATGTGGCAGGGAAATTCGGTAGCAACTTCTGATAATGTAGATGCATTGTACCTAAATCCCGCTGGTTTGGGAATAGATCGTACAATGTCTTCCATTTTCCTGCCTTACAATGCATTTACAGATACATTTTCGATTCAGACTGCTAACCGATATGGAAATTTTGGATATACTACTGAATATTTGGAAGGTGACAATTTATTCAACCCTAAAGATTTTAATATTGGTTTTGGCACATCCATTACAAAAAACCTGCATACCGGTTTTACATGGAATAAGCACAATACAATTACATTGGGTTTCCTATACCGACCGTTGAATTTCTTGTCAACCGGATTAACCATTTTGGGAGATGATGAATTCTCTGAAATTCAGATAGGTAGATTCGGGTTTGCTCTCCGCCCCATTTTTGGAAATCACAGATTTACGATTGGGAGTGATGTTCTTTACAAAAAGAACAGTGAAACTGATGAAACTGAATGGGAGCCATCTATTATACCCTTCGTAGAAATGCAGATAATTCCCGGTTTTACCATTTCATTAAGCTCAATCGGTTTTGAATCAATAGAAAATAATTGGGAGTTTAATAACTGGTCTGCAAACATTGGGATCAGCCTTGGCAAAGGAGGATTATTCTCTACTGCAGACTCAGATGACAACAAGAATTTAACCCACGGATTTGGTTTTTACTCTTCTGAATCTGTTTTACCAAACATAGTTGATTTTGCAGCACAATCTAAAAAAGATAAACCCCAGACTTGGGTGCGTATGACCATGGAAGGTTTGTTCATTGAAGAGCCAGTCAGGAAAATACCATTTGACTTTGATCTGAATATTGTACCCTCACTATTTGGCGGTGGATTTGACGGCCCCGTACACCAGCTTAGAGCATGGGTGAATAAAATAGATGAATTAACAAAGAATGATGAAATTGAAGGTCTAATCATCGATTGGAAATATGCTGCAGCAGGATTTGCAAAACGGCAGGAAATCTATGATGCATTCACCAGATTTAAAGATTCCGGTAAGAAAATTATTATTTATTCTACACACGGTTTTAGTAATAACGACTATTTACTTGCTTCAGTTGCCGATGAAATTTATATGCATGAAGATGGTTTTATTGACTTGAAAGGTTTCAATGTAGAAATGCAATTTTTCAGAGAACTGCTGGATACTCTGGATATCATTCCGGAAATCATTGCAATCAGTCCATATAAATCTGCTGGCGATGCTATGACACGTAAAGATATGTCTCCAGAAGTTCGAGAAAACTGGGGGCAGATGTTTGGAGAAATTTATGCACAATTTGTGAATGGTATATCTAAAGGTCGTGATTGGGATGATACCCGTACAAAAGCTGTAATTGATCAAGGTCCGTTTTTTGGACAAAATATTATTGTTTCCCAACTAATCACTGATTTTAAATATCCTGATGAGTTTGAAACTTATGTAGTTAATATAAATGATGAAAATATAAATATTCTCCAGTGGGATGAAATTGTACAGGTAGAAGAATATCAATCTGCATGGATTCAGGAGGAAAAACCGAAAATTGCTGTTATTTATGCAGTAGGGGCAATCAGTACAGGAGAGAGTGTTACCGGCAATGCTGGTTCCACAATTATGGGTGATGAGACGATGAGAGAAGCCATCAAAACTGCACGTGAAGACCAATCGGTAAAAGCAATTGTATTAAGGATTGACAGCCCTGGCGGTTCGGGATCAGCATCAGATCTCATCTGGAGAGAAATCATCCAGACTACCAATGATGACACATCTAATATTAAGCCATTTATTGCTTCAATGTCCGATATAGCCGCTTCGGGTGGATATTATATAGCATGTCAGGCTGATACCATCGTTGCATATCCCGGAACAATAACCGGCTCCATTGGTGTTCTGGGCGGCCGTGTGAATCTTAGTGGATTAATGAATAAAATAGGTATCAATTATGACCGCATTACCCTTGGTGAGAACGCTGATATATGGTCAGGGGGGAAACTTTGGACGAATGAAGAAACCCAATTCATGCGCAACTTGATTGTAGAATTTTACGGAAAATTTCTAAATCGTGTGGCTGCAGGCAGGGAAGGGTTAGATTCCATCAAAGTTGACAATGTAGCATTGGGTCGAGTCTGGACAGGTGAATATGCAAAGGAATTAAACCTGGTTGATGAAACCGGTGGATTACAAAAATCCATTGAAATTGCCAGGGCGGCTGCAGGGATTGGAACTGATCAGGATATTGAAATTGTTGAATATCCTGTTCATAAACCATTTGATTTTTTCCAGAAAGTGTTTGGTACGGAGAATACCAAATTTACTTTCCCGGAACCATTTGATCAATATTCAGAATTTCTGGAATTAGTGGAATTACTGAATTCTGATGATATTCTTTACCTTATGCCTTATAAAATTGAAATAGAATGAAAATAAATTTATGGATTTATTATAATTTCTGATACATCCGTAAAATTTCATATCCCACGACACCTGCTGCAACAGAAACATTAAGACTTTGCTTTACTCCCCGCATGGGTATTTCAAGGCAGATATCACATGCGTTTAGTAATTCATCAGATACACCCGTAACCTCATTCCCCAGAACAACACATACAGGAAATCCCCAGTTATATTCATAAATTGAAGGAGATGACCGGGTTTGTTCTAATCCGATTAATTGAATACCTTGAGATTTGATAAATTCACTAATTTCCAGCGGATTATCATACTGTTCCCAGGGAACCGACTGTTCTGCACCAAGAGCAACTTTTGAGAGATCATTGCGGGGTGGATATGCTGTATATCCTGTAAGGTAAATTTTTTCTGCCCCAATACCATCTGCTGTTCTGAATATGGCTCCCACATTATGTACCGACCTCACATTTTCAACCAGAAATGATACAGGAATTCGAGGTATATTTTTTATTTCCTCAATGGTTGGTCTGGCAGCTTTGAGTTCATCATTGGTTCTCTTCTTCAAATTATTTCAGTGGTTTAGGATTGAATAATTCCAGATTCGTAATTGGTTTAAATGAAATATCAGAAAAAGTTATCTCAATATTCTGTTTTTTTCGGAAATTTTGGATTTTTACCCTTGTGAACAAGGAAATATCATCAATTTCCATCAAATTAGACAATTCAATATTTTTAACTATTCTGTCCTTCGTATTTCGATATACTACTTTATGAATAAAGTAATTTGCCTTATCCACCCATATTTTTTTTACAATTTTGATTTTTCCTGATTCTTTGAACTCTGTGCTTTCTATAATAATTGTAGTGCGGTTGTTTACCTCTTCTTCTCCAATTAATTCATTGGAATGGTCTTCAATATCCTTCTGAGTAATTTCCAATTCAGAAAAATCAAATTCACCTTTTTGCTCAGGTTTATCTGTTATATCTTTTAGTTTACCTGAAACCGGCATGGTCATCCATTTTTGAGACTTTCCATTATTATTTTCATGTATCCAAAAACAGGTGCCTTTGAGGTCTCTGGGTTTTTCAATCTGGATTTTAACCATTTTTCGAATTTCACTGGATTCGCTGTAATGTGTCCATGAATTGAATATCTGCTCTTTTGTTGGTTTTCCTTTTTGATCCTGAATTAATTGGATTTTCATAGTTCGATCAATGCCATCCAAACGATTCATTACTGTTGTCAGTATTTCATCTGCATCATTTCCGATCAAAAGAGACAGAATAAGATTCATAAATAAGTTTAATTTGATTAATTTCATAGTTGAAAATTTATTGAAAACCACAAATTGTTTAAAAGCATGAATAAATGACTTAGCTTCATTTTCCATACAATCAGTAAATTCAATCAATTGTGGATTAACAATTCCGCTAATTTTGTCAAGACAAAGAAGGAAATTGTGACGCGTAAATATTTATATTACAAATTAATAATTATGATGGGAGTTACCATGACTCACGCAGGAATTCATTATACATTACAAATGGAGAATCCCCATACCCACATTTTTTCTGTGCGGTTGGAAGTCACCGGAATCCAGGATAAATTTCAGGATTTTAAAATGCCTGTTTGGACACCGGGATCATATCTTGTAAGGGAATTTTCCAAAAATGTTATTACTGTGACTGCAAAATCTCATAAAGAAGCTTTACCAATAGAGAAAATCAGTAAAAATACCTGGCGGGTAGAAATGAATGAATCATCCGTTGCTATCATTGAATATGAAGTGTATGCATTTGAAATGTCTGTTCGAACCAGTTTTTTGGATGGTGACCATGCAATGATTAACGGTGCATCTGTTTTCATATATCCGGAAGGGTTGACCGAGCAGGAAATACGTATTTCAATAGAACCATTCCATAAATGGAATAATATATCAACCGGACTTGAAAAAGTTAAGGGTGAAAATTTTACCTATCGAGCAAAAAATCTGGATGACCTTATTGACTGCCCCATTGAAATTGGTAATCATGAAATCATACCATTTAAAATTTCTGGTATCCCCCATGAATATGCAATATACGGAATTGGAAACTATGATATCAGAAAGATTGTAGATGATACAAAAAAAGTGCTAAACACAACATTTGATATTTTTGGCGATATCCCCTATCAAAAATATACCTTTTTCCTTTATAATATGGACAAAGGATACGGTGGGCTGGAACATCAAAATTCATGTTCTATGATTCGTTCTCGATGGAAATACAAACCAAGAAAAGATTATTTAGGCTTTATTGGTTTAATGGCACATGAATTTTTTCATACCTATAATGTTAAAAGAATCCGGCCTGCTGAATTGGGACCATTTGACTATGATAGTGAAGTTTATACTAACCTGCTTTGGATTGCAGAGGGAATTACTTCTTATTATGACAACCACATCCCACTCAGAGCAAATGTTATTACTTTAAAAGAATATCTGAATATTATTGCCAGGGATATAAAAAGCCTTGAATCTATACCGGGGAGAAATGTTCAGACCATTGCGGAAGCTTCATTTGATTCATGGGTGAAGTTTTATCGTCAGAATGAAAATTCAGTGAATACAACTATTTCTTATTATTTGAAAGGTAGCCTCACAGGACTTGCTTTGGATCTCAAAATCAGAGAAATCACAGATGGTAGAAAGAGTCTGGATGATGTATTTTTAAAATTGTGGGAAAGTTATAAACTATCAAAAACAGGATTTACCGAGGAGGAATTTATTAATATTTGTGAATCTGTTGCAGGATCAAATCTCAACGATATCTGGCAATATGTGCACACTACCCGTGAAATGAATTTCAATACTATTCTCGCTCCTTTTGGTTTAAAAGTCAAAAAAAGTTATTCCAATAAAGATGACTCGACTGCAACTTGGTTTGGGATTAAAATCAATAAAAATACCTTATCCATTTCAAAAATACCGAATGAGGGACCTGCAGTTCACTCCGGTTTGAACGTGAATGATGAATTGATTGCGGTGAATGATATCAGAATAACGCGAAATGATTATAAAACCAGATTGAAATCATTTCCAATAAGTGAACCTGCAAAAGTTACGGTTTCCCGAAATGGTATATTGCGTGATTTTACTGTAACACCGATTGAATTACCTAAAGATAAATTTGAATTAATTCAAATAGAAAGCCCCTCTGACATGCAAAAGAATTTATATAAAAACTGGTTAAGAATTGACTGGGAAACTAAACCAGAAGACTAAGGCTCCGGTAGTGATACTTGCAAATGGCGATTTTCCCAAACACGCCATTCCGCTTAATATATTAGGAGAATCCGGTACAATGATCTGCTGCGATGGTGCAGTTGATAAACTGTGTAATTCTGATATCACTCCTAAATTCATCATTGGTGATATGGATTCAATTTCTAAAGATTCAAAAACTATCTATGGAAACCTATTAATTTCGGATACCAATCAAAGTAAAAATGATTTATCTAAGGCACTTGAGTGGTGTGTAAATCAAAAAATAGACAGTGTTACCATTTTAGGTGCATCCGGGGGAAGAGATGATCACCATATTGGTAATTTTTTCAGATTATTTGAATTTTCTGAATTATTAAAGATTCAAATGATTTCCGATTTTGGCATATTTACATTAATTACTGAAGATACAATATTCAGCAGTTTTCCAAATCAGCAAATATCAATATTCCTCACTGATTTAAGTATTCGGCTGACAACTGATGGATTGAAATATCCCTTAAAAAATGAATGTCTGAACAGTCTGTATTTTGGAACATTAAATGAATCTAATAGTGACACATTTAAAATCAATTTATCCCACGGTTCTACAATGATTTTTCAGGAACATCAAAATTGAATCAAGTTTTGGAACTGATAAATCCGGCAACTGAAGAAAATTTTGATACCGTTGAATTAATGAAAACTCAGGATGTTATCCTCATTGCAGAAAATTCCAAAAATATTCAGAAATCCTGGAAAAAACTCGGTTTATCAAATAGAATTGAATGTGTATCAAAAGCATTGAATTGGTTTAAAGATAATCTGGATTCTGTAGCAACCGATATTACATTTCAAATGGGTAAACCAATCACTCAATCCAGGAATGAAGTAAAAGGAATGATCAAACGGGCTGAAGTCTGCTGCAAAATTGCGAAAAATGCACTGGAAGATATTAATTTCACCTCAGAATCCGGTGTTAAAAAGTATATCCGGCGTGATCCATTAGGGGTTGTGTTAAACATTGCAGCGTGGAATTATCCTCTGTTAACAGCAGTCAATGTAATCGTGCCGTCAATTCTTGCAGGAAACTCTGTGTTATTAAAGCATAGTTCCATTACACCTCTGTGCGGCTTACATTTTGAATCAGCATTTTTGGAATCAGGTGCACCTGAAGGATTGGTGAAATCACTTTTAATTTCCCATCAAACAACAGATAAATTGATCAAATCAGGATTGATAGATCATGTTTCATTTACAGGGTCAATTTCCGGTGGAAGAGAAATAAATCAATCGGCTTCCTCTCAATTTATTTATACAGGACTTGAATTAGGAGGGAAAGATCCTGCATATATTTGTGAAGATGCTGATATACAATCTGCAATCGATGGTATTATTGATGGTGTATTTTACAATGCAGGTCAATCCTGTTGTGCTGTAGAACGGATTTACGTTCATGAAAGAGTATATGATGAATTTGTATCAGGTGCAAGTGATGTAATGAATAATTTACAAATGGGAAATCCTTTGGATGAAACCACAACACTAGGACCCCTTGCCCAACAGTCCGGACAAAATCATATAATTCATCAAATCAAATCTGCACGGGAGAATGGTGCGACGATAGAATATGGAAATTTTGACTGCCCGGAAGCTGGATACTATCATTTTCCCACAATTTTGACTGACGTAAACCATTCAATGGATGTGATGATTGAAGAAAGTTTTGGCCCTATTGTTGGTATTATGCCAGTTAAAAACGATGAAGAAGCTACTATGCTAATGAATGATTCAAATTACGGACTAACTGCATCTGTCTGGACTACAGATTTAGACAGAGCAATGAATATTGGAAATCAAATTGAAACGGGTACATTTTTAATGAATTGCTGCGATTTTCTTGATCCAGAATTAGCGTGGACCGGAGTAAAGGACAGTGGTAAGGGATGTAGTTTATCTGTATTGGGAATTCAAAATCTAACCAGACCAAAAAGTTATTATTTCCAAACAATCTGAAAAAGAGGGGATAAAATTGAGTAAATCGAAGCCGATTATCGAACGATTAAAAAAAGAGGGAATAGACAAAATCAAAATTGGGGTATTTGATGTTGATGGGGTTTTACGCGGTAAATATATCAATCTGAACAAATTTGAATCAGCATTGAATGGTGGATTTGGATTCTGTGATGTAGTATTTGGTTGGGATGTAGCAGATGAATTATACGATAAACCATCTGTAACTGGTTGGCATTCAGGATATCCTGATGCATTGGCTGTGGTAGATGAATCCTCAGAAAGACGCATTCCACGGGAACCAAATACTGTGTTGTTTCTGGCAGATTTCATCAATCAAGATGGCACTCCTTATTCTGCATGTCCACGTCAGTTGTTGAAACAACAATTGGCAAAAGCCGAATCTTTGGGTTTTATGGTTAAATCCTCTTTGGAATATGAATTTTTTCTGTTTGATGAAACCCCCCACTCAGTTCGTGAGAAAAATTATGAAAACCTTAAACCATTCACTCCGGGAATGTTTGGATATTCAGTCTTGAGAAATTCAGTGAATTGTGATTTATTCCATGATATCATTGATACCTGCAAAGAAATGAATTTTGAATTGGAGGGCTTGCACACCGAAACTGGACCGGGAGTGCTGGAAGCAAGCGTAAATGTAGATTCTGGATTATCTGCTGCAGATAAAGCAGCTCTTTTCAAAACATTCATGAAAGTCATAGCCCAACATTGGGAGCTGATGGCAACTTTTATGGCAAAATGGAGTCCTGATTACCCCGGACAAAGCGGCCACTTACACCAATCCTTATGGAATTTGGATGGTACCAGTGCATTCTATGATGAAAATGAAAAACACTCCATGAGTGTAATAATGCAGCATTATTTAGCTGGACAATTGACTTTATTACCCGAAGTACTGCCAATGATTGCACCCACTATCAATTCTTATACTAGAATGATACCGGGTTTTTGGGCACCTACACACTCAAATTGGGGATGGGAAAACAGAACCTGTGCAATCCGTGTAATATCCGGGAAACCAAAAAGTCAACGGGTTGAGTACCGGATTGCAGCTGCAGATGGGAATCCCCACCTTGTAATGGCAGCTGCTATCGCTTGTGGTTTATATGGCATAGAAAATAAAATCCCACTGCAGCCCATGGTTAATGGCAATGCCTATGATGTTGATACATCAGAAGAAAATCCTGAACTCCCCAATACGCTTGAAAAGTCCATTGAATCATTCAAGAATAGTCCTGTAATGAAGGAAATATTTGGAAACGCATGGGTAAATCACTATTCGATTACAAGGGAATGGGAATGCAAAGAATATGAAACCAATAAACAATCAGAAACTGACTGGCATTGGATGTTGGATAGATATTTTGAAATTATTTAACAAATGAATCAATTTAACTTTCCAACAGTAATTTTATACGGTCCCGGATCAATCAAATCTCTCCCTGAAAAAATTCAATCTGAGGATATAAAATCTATTTTATTTGTCACTGATCCGGGATTAGTCCAAACTGGCAACGTAGAATCTATTGAGAAACTATTTCAGGATGCTGGATTTACTATCGGAAATTATTCAGACTTACACTCAAATCCAATGGAAGCAGATGTATATGGTGGTGTAGAAAAATTTAAATCCGGCGGATATGATTCATTAATTGCTATGGGAGGCGGCAGCACAATGGATGTTGCAAAAACCATTCGATTTATGGCAGTCCATGATCCTCCGTTGGACCAATATGATGATGCGATAGGTGGTGAAAAAATAATTATTAATGAATTACCTCCATTGTATGCAATTCCTACTACAGCAGGCACTGGCAGTGAGGTGGGTAGATCATCTGTAATTACTCTAAACTCAACTGGTAAAAAAACTATCTTTTTTCATCCGGGACTTTTGCCGGATATTGCAGTACTTGATCCTGAGTTAACGGTTGATCTCCCTCCGCATTTAACCGCTGCAACGGGTATGGATGCTTTTACACACTGTATGGAAGCCTACCTTGTTGACTCTTTTCATCCAATGGCAGATGCTATAGCGATGGAGGGTTTACAATTAGCAATTAACAATTTACCGGAAGCAGTACATAATGGAACCAATCTGGATGCTCGGGGTAAAATGCTGCTTTCTGCATCCATGGGCGCTACTGCATTTCAAAAAGGATTAGGCATGATCCATTCCATGGCACATCCATTGTCTGCTGAACATAATATTCATCATGGACTTGCAAATGCATTACTAATTTCAGAATCTGTTAAACTAACAACAGAACAGGCGATGAAATCAGGGAATATTAAACTTCAAAAAAAGATAAATGAAATTAACAATCTCTTCTCGGAAAATAAAAGATCAGAATGTCTTTATGTAAATATCGCATCATTTCTAAATACGATCGGAATTACAACAGGATTATCTAAACACGGAATTTCTAAAGCAAATATAAAAGGATTATCTCAATTAGCCTTTGAAGATTCCTGCCATTTTACACATCCCTTTCCGGTTACCACAGAACATTTTCAAACAGTATTAATCAACTCACTATAAAAAGGAAATATAAATGGAATTATTACAAAATTGGTTAGATGGAAACCCAGAACTGGCTCCCTACATTGGAATCCCCTTTGTAATTGTTATGAGCTTATTGGCGTTTTTCTTAACAAAAAACATATTAATAAGAGCACTCAATGCAATAATCAGTAAAAGCTCAACAAAATTAGATGATATTCTGGTTGAGAAATCTGTATTTAATAAATTGGCATTTATTGCCCCAATGCTGGTATTCTATTATTTTTCCTATCTTCTTCCAGATATGGAATCACTGCTTCAACGAATTTTTCTGTCCGTAATAATACTGATTCTGCTTCTCACATTAGGATCATTGCTGGATGTTGTGAATGAGATATATAAACGAACCGGACTTGCAGAACATCTCCATATAAAATCCTATATTCAGATCATAAAACTGATTTTCTATATATTGGGAATTATTGTAATAATTGCAGTCCTGATGGATAAATCACCGTGGATACTGGTAAGTGGGATTGGAGCGATGACAGCTGTTCTCCTACTCGTTTTCAAGGAGACATTGTTATCGTTTGTTGCAAGTTTACAAATCAGTACCGGGAATCTCATTAGAATTGGTGATTGGATAGAAGTACCGAAATATGGCGCTGATGGTGATGTTATTGATATCGCACTGCACACAGTTAAAATTCAAAATTGGGATAAAACCATTACAATCATCCCAACACACAAACTACTGGATGCCTCATTTAAGAATTGGCGGGGTATGTCGGAGAGCGGAGGACGGAGAATTAAAAGATCCATTTTTATTGATATGACCTCTATAAAATTTTGCAATGAGGAATTGATCAATAAATTCAATAAATTTGAGATGATAAAGGAATATATCAAATCCAAGCAAACTGAAGTTACAAATTTTAATGATGAACATCAAGTTGACACTACAGAATTGATAAACGGCCGGAGGCTTACAAACATTGGTACATTTCGTGTGTATGTGGAAGAATATTTGAAAAACCATCCACATCTACACGATGAAATGACACTGCTTGTCCGCCAGCTAAAACCTGCATCAAACGGATTGCCCATCGAAATATATGTGTTTACTAATGATACCATCTGGAAAAATTATGAAGGAATTCAATCAGATATATTTGATCATATCCTTGCAGTAATTCCAGAATTTGAATTGAGAGTTTTTCAAGATCCGACTGGACAGGATTTTTCTCGATATCTGAATGCCTGAAGTATGGCATTAACTCATATTAAGCAAGGCGATTTTCCAAATTGGCAGGAATATTACTGGGCATATCAGTATACTTTAGCAACAGAATATTATATTCCACTTCTAACGGATTGGAATATTCAATTAGAAAATAAAAATATTCTTGATATTGGTTGTGGAAACGGCGGATTTGCTGCTGCATTGGGAAAAACTCAGGCATCTGTAACCGGAGTTGAAATTAAACCCTTTCCATGGAAGGAAAATTCAAATGTTCGGTATGTAGTTCAAGACATTACATCTGAGAATGCAACTGATTCTATTGGAAATGATTTTGATGTAATTATACTACGAGACGTAATTGAGCACATTCCACTGATTAAAAAACAAAATTTTTTAAATTCAGCGTTACAGTTTGGGAATTCTTCAGTAAAAACTTTGATCACATTTCCTCCATTTTACTCCCCATTTGGTATTCATCAACAAACATTTTTAAAATCAATTTTGAGAAAAATTCCGTATCTTGGTCTAAAACCATTGTGGGCGTTGATTCCTCTTTTAAAATTGTTTGGAGAAAATAAAGAATCAATTCAGAATATTCGAGAGATGCATAGCTGTAGAATGACTCTCAGTGGGTTTGAGAAATTGATTCACTCCCTGCAATTAGTGATTGAAAAAGAGAGATACTACCTGATAAGACCATCACACGAAATTCGTTATGGATGGCGTACCATAGAGATGAATAGAAAACCAATATGGGGGTTAAGAGAATTGGGAACTTTGGGGGTTACCTACCTGTTGAGAAGATCTTAATTACTCCACATAATAATACCCGAACAGAATCATCATTTCATGAACACTTAGCAACCCAAAGTTAACTCCCTCGTTATTCCAATTGTAATAGGATGTCCGCAAATGAATAGCCTCATTAGGGATTATTGTCAGTGGCAGATCGATATAAAAAACTGGAGGGTGTTCCCAAACCTGAGTAGAATACACCAATAAAAGGGAAATGGAAACACTGATCTTTATAATGGAATTTATTTTCAAAATTGATTACCACATTTTTTAATAATAACAAATAATTTAAATCGGTAATCATTAACTGTCGTGTAATAAATAATTACAATATTTTTGTTTTCCCAATGCTTTAATCTCTTGTTCTACAGAACAAAAACCCGATAAATTTTATGTTTAGAAATTAACCAAAACACCCAATTTTCAATTCAAATTAGATATGAATCAATCAACGTATACTGTTAAAAATGAGCCAGTGAGGGAATATGTACCCGGCTCATCTGAGAGAACCGCTTTAAAAAATACAATTGACCAAATGGCATCTGAGTGTATTGAAATCCCGGTAATTATTAATGGAACAGAAATTTTCACCGGAGATACGGAAAAATGCATTATGCCCCATAATCATCAACATATTCTCGGACATTATCATAAAGCCGGGAATAAAGAAGTGCAAGAAGCAATTTCATCCTCAATGGAAGCATGGAATAAATGGTCAAAAACACTATTATCAGACAGAATATCAATTTTTCATAAAGCTGCTGACCTGTTGGCAAATTCCTGGCGTGATGTAATCAATAGTGCTACCATGTTATCTCAAAGTAAAAATGTTTTTCAGGCAGAAATAGATGCAGCCTGTGAACTGATAGATTTTTTTCGTTTCAATGCATATTTTGCTGATGAGATTTGCAGCAGCCAACCACTAATCTCACCGGATGGAATGCATAATCAGTTGGAATACCGCCCCCTTGAAGGATTCATTTTCGCAGTGACTCCCTTTAATTTCACTTCAATCGCAGGAAATCTTCCAGCAGCTCCGGTCCAAATGGGAAATGTTGCAATTTGGAAACCTGCTTCGTCTTCAGTTTTTTCGGGTTTTTATGTGATGAAATTAATGCAGGAAGCAGGACTACCGGATGGAGTGATCAACTTTTTACCAGGCAGTGGTGGACACATTGGTGACCCGGTGATGAATAGCCCTCATCTTGCAGGCGTTCATTTTACCGGCTCTACTGAAGTATTCCAGGGAATGTGGAAAACAGTTGGCGACAATATTTCAAAATATAAAACATATCCCAGGATTGTCGGGGAGACTGGAGGTAAGGATTTTATTCTGGCTCACGAATCAGCAGATGTTGATGTCTTGGTAACCGCTTGTGTTCGTGGAGCATTTGAATATCAAGGGCAAAAATGTTCTGCAGCTTCACGGGCATATATTCCACATTCAATTTTTACTGAATTTAAAGACAAATTTGTAGAACAGGTAAATACAATTACCATGGGTGATGTCCGGGAATTTTCTCATTTTATGAATGCAGTCATCGATGAAGCATCATTTGACAACATTGCAAAATACATTGAATATGCTGAAAAATCGGACGAATGTGAATTAATTACCGGGGGAGGTTGTGATAAATCCAAAGGATATTTTATTGAACCTACAACAATTATTACCACTAATCCCCAATCCAAAACCATGGTAGAAGAAATTTTTGGTCCTGTATTGACTATCTATGTGTATGATGAGAATTGGGAAGATATCTGTAAAATTGTAGATTCAACCTCACCATACGCATTGACCGGTGCAATTTTGGGTACAAATAAAGGTGCAATTCAGACTGGAAAAAAATTGCTGACACATTCAGCTGGAAATTTTTATATTAATGATAAACCCACTGGTGCAGTTGTAGGCCAGCAGCCATTTGGAGGCAGTCGTGCATCAGGAACCAATGATAAAGCTGGATCTCCTCTCAATTTATTGAGATGGGTTTCTCAGAGAACGGTCAAAGAAACATTTGATCCACCAAAAGATTACAGATATCCATTTATGGAATCTGAATAATAGAAACGCAAACAGTAATACAAAAGTCATCAAATAGGAGAAATATGTCAAAGACTAAAACATTAATTATGGGAGCTGCAGGCCGTGATTTCCATAATTTCAATACATTTTACAGGGATAATTCTGATTTTGAAGTAAAAGCATTTACTGCAACACAAATCCCGGATATAGAAGGCAGAATATATCCGCCGGAGCTTGCAGGCAGTTTATATCCCAATGGGATCCCTATTCATGATGAATCTGAATTGACTGATCTTATTAAAAAACACAGTATTGAAGAAGTTGTATTTTCATATTCTGATATATCTCACGAAGATGTAATGCATAAATGTGCACTAGTGAATGCTTCCGGTGCTGATTTTAAATTGATGGGGATGGACAGAACAGCGATTAAATCCACAAAACCTGTAATTGGTGTTTGTGCAGTACGCACCGGATGTGGAAAAAGTCAAACAACCAGAAGAGTTGCTGAGATATTTAAAAATGCCGGTAAAAAAGTTGCTGTGATCAGACACCCGATGCCATATGGTGATATATCACAGCAGGCAGTACAAAGATTTGCAGAATTATCTGATCTTGATGCCCATCAATGTACCATTGAGGAAATGGAAGAATATGAACCACATATCACACGAGGTAATGTGGTATTTGCAGGTGTAGATTATGGAGCAATTATAGAACAAGCAGAACAGGAGGCTGATATAATTCTATGGGATGGTGGAAACAATGATATGCCATTCTATAAAACTGATCTACTTATTGTGGTTACAGATCCACATCGTGCCGGGCATGAATTACGGTATTACCCGGGCGAAACCAATTTAAGACTTGCAGATGTTGTGGTTATTAACAAAATGGATTCAGCCAAACCAGATGATGTTGAAACGGTTAAATCAAATATAGCCCAACTAAATCCTGAAGCTGTTATTGTAGAAGCAAATTCACAGATAACAGTTGAGGATAATATGATTATTAAAGATAAAAGAGTTTTGGTCGTTGAAGATGGACCAACACTAACTCACGGTGAAATGGCATTTGGTGCAGGTGTAGTGGCAGCAGAAAAATACGGTGCGATTGATATCATAGATCCACGACCCTATACTGTTGGGAAAATATCTGAGACATTTGAGCATTACCCAGGTATTGGCACTCTTCTTCCTGCAATGGGATATGGCGAAGAACAGCTAAATGACCTGCAGACCACAATTCAAAATACTGATTGTGATTCTGTAATAATCGGAACGCCTATTGATCTCAGGAGAATTATTAACATCAGTCAACCCAGCACACGGGTTACCTATGATCTAGAAGAAATTGGTGACAGTAATTTAACTGATCAATTGTCAAGATTCTATTCATAAAAAAGAATTGTTTATTGGATAGGACTAAGAATACTGTAATTATCGCACTTGGAGGCAATGCACTTGTACCCAGCGGAGAACAGGGAAATATCCATCAACAATTCCATCATACCCGGGAAAGTCTAAAACCAATGATGCATTTTGTAAAGAAGGACTATAACATTTGCATCACGCATGGCAACGGACCGCAGGTGGGAGATGAATTACGAAGAAATGAAATTGCATCGGATACAGTTCCTCCACTCCCATTGGGCGTACTCGTAGCGAATACCCAAGGTGCAATTGGATATATGATTCAACAGTCTTTGCAGAATTCCCTTTACAATGAAAATTCAGATAGAGAAGTTGTCTCATTCATTTCACAGGTAAAAGTCGATCGGGACGATCCCAAGATTTCTAAACCAAGTAAATTTATTGGATTTCGGTTCTCTGAAGATAAAGCAAAATTACTTTCAAATGAATATGGTTGGGATGTTTCTGAACAGGAGAATGACCAATGGAGAAGAGTTGTACCCTCCCCCACACCATTATATATATTCAATGGAAAATCCATAAAACATCTGGTGGATTTTGGTACAATTGTCATAGCCGGTGGAGGAGGCGGCATCCCTGCTTATAACAAAGAAGATGGAACTTTGGAAGGATTGGATGCTGTGATTGATAAGGATATGACAGCAGCATTACTTGGTAGGGTTACCAAAGCAAATGAGATGTATATCATTACAGATGTAGACTGTATTTTTCTGAATTTTCAACAGAGTAATCAAACCCCTATTACAGAAGCAACTGTAGATCAAATTGAAAAGTATTTGGACGATGGTCACTTTCAGGAAGGCAGTATGGCACCAAAAATCAGGGCAGCAATTTATTTTCTGAATTATCATGGTGAAAAAGTAGTGATCACATCAATTGGAAAATTGGATAATGCAATTCATAATCAGGCAGGCACAATAATTAGGAAAAATTAAATGAATATACACGAATATCAGGGAAAAGAAATTTTTCAGAATAATGGAGTTCCGGTTCCCCGGGGATATCCAGCATTCAGTATAAAAGATGCAGTCACTGCTATTGAAAAATTAGGAGGGAAATGCGTTGTTAAAGCGCAAATTCATGCAGGCGGAAGAGGAAAAGCAGGTGGTGTGAAACTTGCAAATTCCTCCGTTGAAGCAACACAATACGCAGAAGATATTCTCGGAAAAACACTCATTACACACCAAACAGGTCCTCAGGGTAAGGAAGTCCACAGATTACTTATAGAAGCTGTGTCAAATATTGACCGGGAACTCTATGCAGGGATAGTGTTAGATCGTGCCGATGGGAAATTTGTTTTTATGGTGTCTACTGAGGGTGGAGTTGAAATCGAAAAGGTAGCGTCAGAGACTCCTGATAAAATAGTTAAAGTAACACTAGAGCCCTGGCAGGATCTGCAGCCGCACCAAGCCAGAAAATTAGCGTTCGCACTTAATTTAAAAGGAGAACAAATAAAAGCAGGTATCAAAACATTTACTGCACTTTGGAATGTCTTTAAGAATTATGATTGCTCACTTATTGAGATTAACCCCTTAGTTGTGACTTCGGAAAATGAAGTTATTGCATTGGATTCAAAAGTAAATTTCGATGATAATGCACTCTTTCGTCATCCGGATATTGCTGAATTAAGAGATGAATCAGAAGAAGATCCAGCTGAAGTGGAAGCAGGAAAACACAATCTGAATTATATCAAATTAGATGGGAATGTTGGTTGTATGGTCAATGGTGCAGGATTAGCAATGGGTACGATGGATATCATCAAATTATATGGTGGAGAACCAGCCAACTTTCTGGATGTAGGCGGTGTTGCAAATACAGAAACAGTTGCAAACGGATTCAAAATATTACTGGCTGATTCTAACGTTAAAGCAGTGCTAATAAATATTTTTGGTGGAATTGTTCGATGTGATAGGGTGGCTCAGGGCGTCATTGATGCAATGGGTCAGGTTGAGGTAAATATACCGGTGGTTATCAGACTTGAAGGTACAAATGCAAAAGTCGCCGCAGAATTATTGAATAATTCTCCACTCAGCTTCATCGTAGCTGAAAGTCTGGCTGATGCAGCAGAAAAAGCGGTTATTGCTGCAAAAGAGGGTAATTAAATGAGTGTACTGGTAGATTGTAATTCACGAGTAATTGTACAGGGTATTACTGGAAAAGAAGGAGCTTTTCATACCTCCCAAATGATTGAATATGGAACCAATATAGTGGGCGGAGTTACGCCAGGTAAGGGTGGACAATCCGATGATAATGGTATTCCCATATTCAATACGGTTGAAATAGCAAAATCAAATACCAAGGCAAATACCTGTGTAATTTTTGTACCTCCCCCATTCGCAGCTGATGCCTGTCTTGAAGCAATTAATGCTGAAATTGATCTCATAATCTGCATCACTGAAGGAATACCAACTGGAGATATGGTAAAGGTGAAACATGCATTGAATCATTCTGATACAAGAATGATCGGTCCAAATTGTCCTGGTATCATCACACCTGGAGAAACAAAAATCGGCATTATGCCGGGATTCATACATAAACCGTACGGAAATGTAGGTGTTATTTCCAGATCGGGAACACTTACATATGAAGCTGTCCATCAATTGACAGTTTTGGATATTGGTCAGACCACCTGTGTGGGAATTGGGGGTGATCCGATAATCGGGACAACTTTTATTGATCTTTTATCCTTATTTGCAAAAGATGATGCAACAGAAGGAGTAGTTATGATCGGTGAAATCGGCGGCAGCGCTGAAGAAGAAGCTGCCCAATGGATTGTTGACAACAATTTCAACAAACCTGTAGTGGCATTTATAGCCGGCAGAACAGCACCGCCCGGAAGAAGAATGGGACATGCAGGCGCTATTGTTTCCGGTGGAAAAGGTACTGCAAATGATAAAATGAATGTTTTAAAATCAGCAGGAATTCATGTGTGCGAAAGTCCTGCAGATATTGGGTATACTATGAATAATATATTAATAAATTCAAAGGAGATAAATTGAACAACAGAACACTCGCAATAATAAAACCTGACGCAGTTAAAAATAAACATACAGGACTGATATATGACAGAATTATAACTTCCGGCTTCAACATTTTAGGTGCTAAACTCATAAAACTAACCCGGGAACAGTCGGAAGGGTTTTATGCAGTACATCAGGAAAGACCATTTTTTAGTGAATTGGTTGAGTTTATGTCATCCGGTATTTGTATGGTTCTGGCATTAGAAAAAGAAAATGCTGTAACTTCTTGGCGGGAAACAATAGGTGCAACAAATCCTGAAGATGCAGATGATGGTACAATTCGAAAAGATTTTGCTGCCAATGTTCAAAATAATGCAGTACATGGTTCAGATTCTGATGAAAATGCACAAAAAGAGATTGCGTTTTTCTTTTCAGAGAGTGAACTTATAACCAATAATTAAAACCGATTTTTATGAATTATATCCTGAAAATTGCAACACTAACCATCAGTATTTTACTTGTTATCCCTTCATGTGGGAGTAATACGGAGCGTGAATCAATTTTGGTTGGATCAACATTTAAGATAGAGGAATCCGAAAAATTTCAAACTGATGTGGATGTGGTTTATCAGTGGTGGATTGGAAATGCACCTGAACAAAGTGATTATATGTTTCGAGTACATGGTGATAAAGCATTTCTGACCCCGGATATAAAAGGTAATTATGATGTATTTGCATCTATCAGGGATTCCCAAGAATCAGAACTTCAATTATTGGAATTTTATTTTACTGCAGTTCCGGACACATTACTGAATGTTACTGAAAGAGAAGTACCGGTAGAACCGAGGGAACCTGAGCCTGCTCCAGAGCTTGAATCCATCATTGAAAATGCATCTACTGAAACTGAACAAAAAAAGCCGACAGTATCAGAAAAATCTGTTATTCAACAACAGCAAACCATGGAGGAAGGTTGGACTGTTCAAGTCTCCTCCAGACCATCTATTAATGCTGCCCGAAATGATAAGAATTTCCTCATAGAAAACGGATTTGATGCATATATTCAGAAAGTGGAATTCAAAGATAAAAATCAAACCTGGTTTCGTGTACGAGTAGGTAATTTCTCAGACAAAACAATTGCAAAGGAAGTCAAAAAACAAATCAGTACGATCTGGAAACATGATATCTGGATAGACCGTGTCCGTGCCGAATAATGACATTAAAATTTTTCAACCTCTAAACCTGCGTTTTAATATCCTGGACCTGTTTAAGGTCCCCCGTCTTGCCACCAAAGCTAAAAAGCTGGGAATAGCTTTTGTTGGTGTAATTGCAATATATTTCACATTATTCCTTTCAAACTTTCTAATAATTCTTCTGAATGGAATAAACATCACAGATTACTGGAACCATCACAGGTTTGTATTATTCCAATATTCATTACCGGATTCTCTGAATTCAATTTTTATTCTCTGTGGTGGGATAACTTTATCTCTGGTAATCCTGATGCTCACTTCTGGCGGAATCAGTAAAATTGCGTTTGAAGAATTTAAAGGAAATAAATTGGTAACAATTGGTGCTGGATTCACCTTTTTAAAAGAAAACAAATTTTCATTGTTATTCCCTCCAGTTGGAATTTTGATCATTATAGGTTTTTTTCTGCTGCTCTGGGTTGTATTTGGACTAATCTCCTCCCTCCCGTGGATTGGACCAAACTTTTTTGGTTTTCTCTACCTATTCTATTTCTTTACAGCATTGTTTCTGGTATTTACATGCATTGTGTGTGTGTTTTCAATAGCCTATGGACCAATGATATTTACATCATGGGGAGGTGATGCCTTTACGGTAATATTTCAAACCTACTCCATTTTCTGGTCCCAGCCATTTCGTTTGTTTGTTTACACTATTGTCAACGTGGTTATCACCTGTCTTTTTACCTGTTTTATTGGAGGAGTTTACTGGGGAATGATCCAGTTCATTAATACTTTTTTCAGTCAGTCATTCCTTTTGGGTGAAACATTTCAACAAATCTGGCACTCTGCATTGCATATTCTCAATCCATTGAATTTTACTGATTATTCTAATTCAATGTTAGAGTTTATACCTGCACTACTGGTTGCTGTATCGTTAGGAATGATTTTTCTACACCTTATATCAATATTTCTGAGTAATATAGTTACCGGCAGGACTATGGTATTCATTATCTTACGGAAAATTGATAGCGGATTCAATCTGTTGACTCTAAAGAATAATGACAAATAATAATTTGGGTATGATTACAAGTAACAATTCCTTGTTTTAAAATTGAATATTTCCGTATTTTTCGCACCTTAAAATTGATGAATTTTCATCAGGGCACAATTTAATTAATTCGTAAATTTACAAGGAAAAACTTATGGCAGTACCAAAACGAAGACAATCTAAGACTCGTGGTCGGAAACGCAGAACCCACTGGAAGCTATCCCCACCACAAGTTGGCACATGTCCACAGTGCAGCCAACCCAAACAACCCCATCGCGCATGTCCTAACTGTGGCTATTACAAAGGCCGCCCAGTAATTTCTGCTACCGGAGTATAATCCCCAATTCCAATGAAAATTGCCATTGATGTGATGGGCGGCGACCATGCCCCCCTCTCCAACATCAGAGGTGCTGTTGATTATCTGAAACAAAGCGGCAACTCTTCAGGTGAAATTGTATTTGTTGGGGATGAAACCAGAATTCGTATATATGAATCTACATATAGAAATGTGAAGGAACGGATTCATTTTGTACATGCTCCCGATATAATCACTGCCGATGAACGGTCTTCTAAGGTGTTTCGTGAAAAACCGGAATCATCGCTGGTTAAAGCTGTCCAGTTAGTCAAAGATGGTTTTGCAGATGCTGTGATCAGTGCCGGAAACACCGGAGCACTGCTCACATCTGCTCTCTTTATTCTAGGAAAAATTCCGGGAATTAACAGACCTGCATTAGCCCCTTTTATTCCCACACAATCAGGTGGTTTCATCCTTTGTGATGCAGGTGCTAACGCGAATGTAAACCCCAGACATCTGGTTCAATTTGCCATAATGTCACAAGCATATCTTGAACATCTGGAAAATAGAAAAAATCCAAAGGTCGGGCTTTTGAATATCGGTCTTGAGAAATCCAAGGGAAATGAATTGACCGTTGCAGCGTATCCCTTGTTAGAAGAGTACGTGGAACAATTTGCAGGAAATATTGAAGCACGTTATATTCTGGATGGCAAAGTAGATGTTGTAGTCTGTGATGGATTTACAGGAAATTCCATTTTAAAATCAATTGAGGGACTTGTCAAACATACTTTTGAATGGTTGAAACAGAATATTAAAGCCCATCCGATTTCCCGGATTGGAGCTCCATTAATGGCACCGGCATTCAATGATTTGAAAAAAACTCTGGATTATGAAGAACATGGTGGAACCAGTATTTTAGGCATAAATGGAATTGTGATCAAAGCACATGGATCGTCATCATCAAGAGCAATCAAAAACTCTCTTATGGCTGCTCAAAAAGCCTATGATGAAAAATTGGTTGAAGATATCACTTCGAGAATTGAAATTACAATTGAAAACCTGGAAGAAAGAAATTATGACCACGATACCATCTCTGCGTAGAGCTAAAATCACTGCCGTAGGTAAATACCTCCCCGAAAAAAGGCTTACAAATAATGATCTGGAGAAAATGGTTGAAACATCTGATAAGTGGATTTTGGAACGTACCGGTATCAGTGAACGACGTATTGCTTCAAAAAATCAGGCGACTTCGGACTTATGCATTGAAGCTGTAAATCAATTACTTGCAAATAGGGGAATATCATCTGAAGAGCTGGATGTCATCATTGTAGGTACAGTAACACCTGATACGCTTTTTCCTTCCACTGCCTGCATTATTCAGGAAAAAATAGGTGCTGTAAATGCCTGGGGATTTGACCTTTCAGCTGCATGTTCCGGTTTTTTGTTTGCCCTTCAAACCGGTACTCAATTTATTGAAACTGGCAGATATCAAAAAGTTTTGGTGATCGGTGCAGATACAATGAGTTCAATTATCAACTATTCAGATCGCAATACTTGTATTTTATTTGGTGATGGAGCCGGTGCAGTTCTACTGGAACCGTCTGATTCTGATTGTGGAATAATTGATTCCAAACTCCGGATTGATGGTATGGGAGGAAAATATTTGAATTTGAAAGCGGGTGGAAGTAGACTTCCTACTTCCCAGGAAACTCTGGACAACGGATTTCATTATGCCTATCAGGATGGGCGTCCGGTATTCAAATATGCGGTTAAGGGAATGGCAGATATATCGGAAGAGGTAGTCAAAAGGAATGGATTGACCGGGAAGGATATTGCACTTTTCATCCCCCATCAGGCAAATAAACGGATCATAGATGCAGCCGCGAGTAGATTGGGATTATCAGAGGATAAAGTGATAATCAATATTGATAAATATGCAAATACTACAGCTGCGACTATTCCAATAGCGTTGGCAGAAAGTATTGAGACGAAAAGAGTCTCAAAAAATGATTATATTCTAATGGCGGCTTTTGGAGCAGGTTTTACCTGGGGAGCTACTTTAATGAAATGGGGATTACCTACTTAATGAAAACTGCATTTTTATTTCCAGGACAAGGATCTCAGTTTGTCGGCATGGGGCTGGATTTTTATGATCAGTCAAAACTAGGGAAATCGTATTACGAAGAGGCAAATGAATTACTTGGATTTTCATTAAGTGATATTTCATTTAATGGGCCTGAGGAAACTCTTAAAAGGACCCAATATACACAACCAGCAATTTTTGTGCATAGTGTTATTGTTTCAAAAACACTTGCTGATGCTGGTGAAATTCCAGATGCTGCAGCAGGCCACAGCCTTGGTGAAATTTCAGCTTTAGTATGCGCAGATGTATTATCATTTAATGATGGATTAAAAATAGTTAAAGTCCGTAGTAATGAAATGGCAAAAGCAGGGGATATCCAACCGGGCATGATGGCAGCAATCCTTGGAGCGGATAATGAACAACTTGCAGAAATTTGTCAGCAGGACGGGATTGTAGTACCCGCCAATGAAAATGCTCCGGGGCAAGTGGTAATATCCGGCGAAGTGAATGCAGTCCGGAATGCGATTGAAACTGCTAAATCATTAGGAATTAGAAGAGCATTACCCCTAAATGTGTCCGGTGCATTTCATTCACCACTTATGTCGTCTGCAAGAGATCCACTGAAAGAAGTATTGGATAATGTTGATTTCAAGGATAGCAAACTACCTGTATATCAAAATGTGACCGGTAAACCAGTAACAGATAAGAACAGTCTGAAAAGTAATTTGCTGAAACAACTGGAAAGTCCTGTAAAATGGACTGATACCATTGAAAAAATGATTATTGATGGTGTTACTCAGTTTATTGAAGTCGGACCAGGTAAAATATTACAAGGATTAAATCGTAGAATAAATAAAGAAACCGTAAATTTTGGCATTAGTAACCTTACAGATTTAGAATCATTTGAAGTTTAATTTTCAGAACCAAACTGTAGTTGTAACCGGTGCATCAAGAGGTATCGGAAAAACTGTTGCCCTGTCATTTGCTGATTCAGGAGCAAATGTAGCACTATTGAGCAGAACCTTGAATGATCTTGTAGAACTTGAAAATGAGATTACTGCTGATGGCGGATCTGCAATCAGTATTTCCACTGATGTATCAAATCTTGATAGTTTCCAGTCTGCAGTAAAACAAATAATTGACAAATTCGGGAATGTTGATATTCTCGTAAATAATGCCGGTATCACCCGGGATAATTTAATGCTGAGATTAAAACCGGAAGATTGGGATTTGGTAATGAATATTAATTTAAAAGGATGTTTTAATGGTATCAAATCAGTAACCAAACCAATGATGAAAACTCGAAAAGGAAGAGTAATAAATATTACATCAGTGGTTGGATTGACAGGAAATGCTGGTCAAGCTAATTATTCAGCATCCAAAGCAGGAATTTTAGGACTCACAAAGTCCGCCGCTAAAGAACTCGCCTCTCGAAATATAACAGTGAATGCAGTTGCACCTGGATATATTGAAACAGAAATGACCGCCGCTCTCTCAGAAGAAGTAAAAAATAAATATATTGAAAATATTCCGCTTAACCGTTTGGGCACACCGCAAAATGTGGCAGATCTTGTGATGTTTCTGGCATCAGATAATGCTGATTACATTACAGGGCAGGTTGTGACTGTAGACGGTGGAATGGTAATGTAAAAAACAGGAGACAGAATGTCAGAAAATAAAGATAAAGTAACCGAAATAATAATCGATAAACTTGGTGTTGAAGAGAGTAAAATCACAGAAGATGCAAAATTTATTGATGATCTTGGAGCAGATTCATTAGATACCGTTGAATTAATCATGCAGTTTGAAGAGGAGTTCAATATTGAAATACCGGATGAAGATGCTGAAACCATCACTACTGTTGGAAAAGCAATTGATTATATCGAATCTAAATTAGCAGAAGCCGAATAAACCCTTGCCCCACAGACGTGTTGTAGTAACCGGTATGGGTGTTGTTTCTCCTGTGGGAAACAATGTCCGTGAATTTTGGGATAGTCTAATATCAAGCTCAAATGGAATTGATTCCATCACACTGTTTGATCCTTCTGATTTTTCGGTTAAAATCGCTGGTGAAGTAAAAAATCTGGATTTTGAATCACATATTGATAAAAAAGAATTGAACAGAATGGATCGATTCACCGCATTTGCAATGATTGCAACTGATGAAGCGGTTAAACAGGCTAAACTTGATGACAAAAAATCAGATGGAAATCGAATAGGTGTGATCATCGGATCCGGAATTGGTGGAATTACTACCTTAACAGAACAGTACCACAGAATGCTAAAAAGCCCGAGACGTGTCAGCCCCTTTTTTATACCAGCACTCATCTCTGATATTGCTGCAGGGCATATTTCAATCAAATATGGTTTTAAGGGACCCAACTATGGAGTGGTCTCTGCCTGTGCTACAGCAACTCATGCGATAGGTGATGCGTTTAGGATGATTCAATATGGTGATGCTGATGTAATCGTTTCAGGTGGAACAGAAGCATCTATCCATCCATTGGCGGTCGCAGGATTTGCCAATATGAAAGCACTTACAAAAAATCCTGACCGAAATTCTGCAAGTCGACCATTTGATCTATATAGAAATGGGTTCGTGTTGGGAGAGGGTGCGGGTATTCTTGTACTGGAAGAACTTTCTCATGCCCAAAACAGAGGTGCACAGGTTTTAGGTGAAATTGCAGGATATGGTGCAACAGGAGATGCCTATCACGTCACCTCCCCTGCTCCGGGCGGCGAAGGTGCTGTCCGTGCAATGCAGTATGCAATTAAAGATGCTGGAATTGAACCTTTAGATATTCAGTATATTAATGCTCACGGTACCTCAACTCCATTTAATGATAAAAATGAAACTAGTGCCATTAAAACAGTCTTTGACGATCATGCTGAAAATCTACATATTTCGTCAACCAAATCTATGACAGGACATCTTCTTGGTGCAGCTGGCGGGGTTGAAGCAATTGCCTGTATTCAAGCAGGATTATCCGGAAAACTTCCACCTACTATCAATTATTCCACACCCGATCCTGAATGTGATTTACAATATGTTCCCAATCAAACAATTGATGTAGATGTCGAATATACTATGTCTAATACCTTTGGATTTGGTGGACATAATGCAGTCCTTGTTCTGAAAAAAGGAGGATAATTTGGGATTTCTGGATCGATTTTTCAAACAGAGTGATTATAGAAAACAAATTGAAACCAGATTAAAATACAAGTTCAGGAATGAAACACTGATGAAAACAGCCTTTATTCACCGATCTGTTAATTCCTCCCCAAATATGAATTTTGAAAGACTCGAACTGTTGGGAGATTCAGTTCTCAGCTTAATTGTCATTCAATGGCTTGCAGAAAAATATCCTGATAGCGATGAAGGAATCCTTACTAAAAAAAGAGCAACTCTTGTAAATCGGTCATTTCTATCCAAAATAGGATCATTGTTAAAACTTCAGGAATTTCTAATTGTAGATAAGGGTGTAAATACAAGGAATATAAAAGTATCAAGAAATATAACTGCAGATCTCTATGAAGCAGTTATTGGAGCTATATTTTTAGACAGTGATTATTTGAATGCCAGGGAATTTGTATTAAGGACATTGATCGTGAATGAGGAATTATCAAAGCATAATATCAACTATAAAGGCAAATTAATAGAATATTCTCACAAGAAATTTAATGAATCACCGATATTTTCCATAAAATCAGAAGAGGGACCTGACCATAATAAATCGTTTGAAGTTGAAGTTTCAATCGGGGAGAAGCTTTTATTTCATGGTGGAGGGAAAAGTATAAAAGATGCAGAACAAAAAGCAGCGAAGAAAGCAGTTCAGGAACTAAATTTATAATCTATTCTGGAGTTTTTGATTCACTTTCGATAAATTTAATTCTATCACGCAATTTCGCAGCTACCTCATAATCTTCATCATCCACAGCTTTATCCAAAGCGGCTTTTAAATTATTCAATGTATTTTTCTGCATTTGAATTGGATCTTCAGATATTAAAGGTTCATCCCCTTCTTCAAATACCATATTTTCAACTGCAGCTTCCTTCATAACTACATCACTAATATAAATAGGTGCCATTGCCCTCAATCCCACAGCAAGTGCATCACTTGGTCTGGAATCTACCTTCACTGTACCCATATATGGAGTATCAATGACAACTTTGGCATAAAATGTCCCCTTGGATATGTGGGTTACAACCACTTTTAATACATCAGCCTGCAGATCATCAAGAAAATCACATATCAGATCGTGAGTCATGGGTCGCGGCATATTAATTCCTTCTAACGCCAGCGCAATAGCTTGTGCCTCAGAGCTGCCTACAATGATTGGCAACTGTCGTTCACCATCAATTTCCCTGAGCAACACTGCATATCCTTTGCTGGGTGGATAATATGAAATTCTAACTACTTCTACATTTACCATATTGATTTCCTCTAATAAAATTTACACCTTTCTTATTTCTTGTAACAACAATATAGAACAGTTAATTAATTCTATTTAAGATGTTTCTTTAACTTCTGTATTTGTACGACCGGAGTTGGGTCAACTGAATTTAACAATGCTGTATAAAGACTGACCCAATCTACAAAATGAATTAATTTTAATACTCTTTCAATAAAATTTTTCCCATTGGTTTTGAGTATGTATTGATTACTACAATTCTTACTTAACAGTTCCCTTGAAATATCAATTCTTTTCATTACCTGCGGATGATCTCTCTCATCTGTTATCCAAATTATTGAATATCTATTACTCTGCTTATTGATTCCACCCCAGCCTTCAATTTCATTATGATTCATTTCTGGTATATCATTATGAAAGGAAATCATTTTCGCATTTTCTTCCAACTGGCCTCTAAATCTCATTGCTATGATTGACATAAAGCCAGCACTTCCATACAAAACAGGAGTTGTGTTATATATTTGTTCTGCTAATTCCTGGGCTTTATTTCTTTTATTTAATTGTTTTAATTGTTTTGAAAAAGCCTTTAATGCATCCAATGATTCATTAATTTGATTAATAACTGTATCTGTAATATATCCCGATTTATTCAAGGCAAACAGGACAGCCATCACAGAATATCCTAAGGCAGCCCGTGGTTGTAACCCGGATGGAATCTTAATTATATCACAATTAGCTTCTTCCCCGCGATTTGTGAGCTCACCGCCGGTTGAAATGATGATACACAGAGCATTCCGTTTTTTGCATTCGGAGAAGGCCTCCAGAGTTTCTTCAGTATTACCTGAATAGGAGGATGCTATTACCAATGTCTTGTCATTCACCCATCCGGGGATAGTATAATTTCTATTCACAAATGTTGGGATCCTGCACTTTTTCGAAATTAAAATCTTTGCAAGGTCACCTCCTATCGCAGACCCCCCCATTCCAAGAATAATAATATGGTTCAATCCGGTATACGATTTTCTGGTGGTCCATTTGGAAAATTTTTCCAACATATATTCCAGTTGTTCAGGAAATGAACTGATTGCATTACACATATCATCCTTGTCAAATTCAATTTTTAATTGTTCGAAATCATTCACTTTCAGTTCCCCCGGTTTGATATCAATTGACTGAAATACAATAGATCATCAATATCAATATTTAATGACTTCAGCACATTATTTGCTTTTGAAATAGTATCTTGAATTTTAGTTTGTGCTTGTTCCCGGATCATCGATTTATTCATTAAATCCCTAATTTTGAAAATCCCGGATTGAAAATCACTTTCTGCAATTTTCACTGCCTGCTTAATTTCAGACTTATACTTTTCCAGTGCAAGGACCATCAGGTAGGTTTTTTTGCCGAGAATTATATCGCTTTTCAAGCTTTTACCCATATTGGATGAATCAGAATAAATTTCCATTAAATCATCCTGTATTTGGAATGCTCTTCCGATCAATCTACCGTATTTCATTAATTGTTTTGAGGTGTCTATATCAATACCAGCAGTCCGAGCACCAATTTCTGCTGACATTCCAAGCAGATAGCCTGTTTTTAGGTCGATCATCCGTAAATAATTCTTCTCATTTACAACTTCTAATTCTTCAAACTCCTTATCCAATGCCTGCCCTTCACACACTGCAAGAAGTCCTTCTATAAATATCCCGGGAATTTCTGTATTGGAATTATAACTGTTTTGGATATGTTTCAATGCAATGGACAGCATTCCGTCTCCTGTCAGAATTGCAGTGCTGACATTCCATTTATGGTGCACCGTTTCCTTCCCATGACGCAGATTATCTCTGTCCATTATATCATCATGCACCAAAGTAAAATTATGCATTAGTTCGATAGATAGTGCTGCAGGCAGTGCATTTTTAGAATTACCACCACATGCTTCAGCAGCCAACATTGTTAGAAGCGGCCTCACCCGTTTACCCCCACCATCAATTACATACTGAATGGTTTCCGTTAATGACTTGGGACCTGTTGTATAAAATCCGTTCAAATTAGAATTGATCTGTCTTTGGTATTGTTGAATTTTCTGCTCAGTAGTCAATAGAAATCCGTCCAAATTCTTTAAGTTTTGTCAATACTACATTCTGAAT
Organism: uncultured bacterium; assembly: GCA_964345035.1. Lineage (GTDB taxonomy): Bacteria > Fidelibacterota > Marinisomatia > SCGC-AAA003-L08 > CAYFPO01. The sequence goes on along the minus strand of CAYFPO010000005.1, from coordinate 39,446 downwards.
TTCCAGCATTCTGGAATGAGATTTGGCTTCAAATCTGCACACAATTACGGGTTGAGTATTGGATGCTCTCACCAATCCCCAGCCATCTCCAAACCGAATCCTGACTCCATCAACGGTAATACAGTTATAATTGGATGAAAAGTGTTCAAATGCCTGCTCGGCAATTTTGAATTTCTCTTTATCATCTGAGCATTCCAGACGCATTTCAGGAGTTGAATGGTAAACCGGGATGTCAACCGTCAAATGAGATAATGGTTTTTCCTGATTGGACAATAACTGTGCAAGTCTTAATGATACATATATGGCATCATCATATCCAAAGTAGTCATCTGCAAAAAAGATATGTCCGCTCATTTCTCCTGCAAATTTTACATTCCTCTCTCTCATTTTGTCTTTTATCAGAGAATGTCCTGTCTTCCACATAACAGGTACTCCCCCCTGTTGGATAATCACGTCCTCCAATGCCTGGGAACATTTTACATCAAATACAATTTCATCGCCTGCAACCATTACTTCAGGAAGGAACAATGCCATCAGAATATCAGATCTAATTACACCGCCTTTTTCATCAATGATCACTACCCGATCTGCATCACCATCATACGCCACACCAAAATCATAATTTCCATTTTTAATTGTTTTTATGATTTCTACAAGATTCTCATCTTCTGTGGGATCCGGATGATGATTGGGAAAAGTGCCATCAGGTTCACAGAATAATTCAGTTGTTTCAATTCCAACCTCCGGAAAAATCTGAGGTGCTGCAAGACATCCAGCAGCATTCCCGCAATCCATCACCGCCTTCAATGGTCTGGATATCTGGATCTTACTCTTCAGCATATCTTTGTAACTTTCCAATATTTCTACTTTTTGTATATAACCATTTTCTGATTTTTCGAAATCATTATCGTCAATCAATGATTTTAATGACTGAATCTGCTCACCATAAAACGCTTTTTGTTTATACGAAATTTTGAAACCATTGTATTCCGGTGGATTGTGACTGCCGGTAATTTGAACTGCACCATCAATATCCAGATGAAACATACTGAAATAATTGGCAGGTGTTGGAATAATCTCTAAATCCAAAACAGTAATACCGGTTTCAATAAGTCCTTCTGAGAACCACTCCTTTAGTTTGGGTGTAGTGTGCCTGATATCCCCACTGATGGAGACTTTGGTTCCACCGGATCGGATTACAAATGTTCCAAAAGCCCGTCCGAGATTTATTACAACATCCTGTGTAAAATCCTCTTCAACAATTCCTCTTATATCGTATTTTCTAAAAATGTATTCGTTCATAGTTTACATATTAATCATGGCGGATTATTAGCTATTAGCTTATTGATTTTCTCCAATTAATGAATTTGTATTAAGTCCTATTCCCAAATATCACCCAATGTCACATCACCAGATGAACCGGTTGCTCCCGCCATATTTGCGGGAATAGATTGAACCCTTGCTGCTGCCAATACAGCCATTAAAAATGCTTCTTTATTATCTGGATGTAATCCGAAATCAGCTAAATCTGGAAAATTATTAATTCCAGTATATTTTTCCAAATCAGAAATTATTACAGGATGATGACAACCACCACCACTGATTATCAGACGAGTTTTACGAGGGGAAAATTTAAGATGATTCTGTATGTTCCATGCTATGGATTTAGCAGTAAATGCGATGAAAGTCCTGAGAATATCCTTCTTCCTGTAATTTGAATATTTTTGTAATATTTTTTTAACCAATCTACTTCCAAATTCATCACGGCCTGTGGATTTTGGAGGTGTTTGCTGTATGAATTCAATCTTCATCAAATCAGTCAATAACTCGGGGATTACGCTCCCGTTCATAGAAAATTTTCCATTCTCATCCATTGGTTTGTCCCAATATAGCTGAACGCATTCATCAATCAATGCCATTCCCGGGCCGGTGTCAAACCCTGAAACCTCTTTCCGCAATGTACCCGGAGTGATATGTGTAAGATTCGCAATTCCGCCAATATTAAGTGTAATAGTTTCAAATTTTGAGTTCCGGAATTGCAGCCAATCCAGAAAGGGCATCAGCGGAGCACCATTTCCGCCTGCATTGATATCCGCCTGCCTGAAATTATATACAACAGGTGCGCCAATCTTATCGGACAGAGATTTTGGAGCTCCAATCTGCAAAGTGGATATGCCGTCTTGATGGGCAATTGTCTGACCGTGAGAACCAACAACATCCACTTCCCTCCCCTGCAGAAATTCTGCTGCAAACTCTGAAAATAATATTCCCAGCTTTTTGTCAGCATCAGGAATGGAATCAGGGTTTTCAATTGCTGCCCGAATCATTTGCCTGGTTGCAGGATCATAGGAGAATACTTTCCAGTCCAGTATTTCAAAATCGAGTGTATAATTTTCAGTAATCGAAATTGTGCAGAGACAGCAATCCAGCCCATCCATCGATGTGCCCGACATTAATCCCAGTGCGGTAATATATGAATCAGCAGTCATTATGGAATTTTCGGATTAATTGAGAGTGCAATATACTTTCAATCCTTGTTGCATAAATTACTAACATATTCCCGGCATTTTTCACTATCTATTCTGATTCTTAACAATCTTCAAAAAACACTATTCCATATTATGAATCTGTGTTAAATTACTTACGGGTAATATACGAGTATTATTAGCCATTATAAAAAGAAGTGACTACAAGCTGTATGCCGCAAGCCATATACCAATATTTATATAGGAGATTACAATGAAAAACTTTAAGGATTTAAAAATATGGCAGCATGGGATGAAGTTGGTTGAAGGAACATATAAACTAACTAATATGCTTCCAAACAATGAAACATTTGGACTCATCTCTCAAATGAATCGTGCTGGTATATCTATCCCATCTAATATTGCTGAAGCCAGTAGTCGTGACAGCGATAAGAACTACAAACGCTTTTTGGAAATTGCCCTGGGATCTGCATTTGAGCTGGAAACGCAGACATTAATCGTACAAAGACTACACCTTGCACCCAATTCTGTAACAGCTCAGATTCTATGACTAATACAGGAAAATCAGAAAATGCTTCAGAACTTTATTAAAACATTAAGAGAATCTATCAAGTAGTAATTGCTTATGGCTTATAGCCTGTAGCTTGAGTCTCAATTAAAAAGGAGAAATAAAAAATGATAAATACATTATCAAGTAATCACAAACAGCCAACGGCATCATCCTAATACAAAGAAGGAGAAAAAATGATTTCCCCAAAAAAACAACGATTTGTAGATTTTATTCAAAGTTTCACTGCTGTCAGCGGGAGACCCCCCACTTTTGTGGAAATTATGGATGGTCTTGGAATCAAATCACTGGGTACCATTAACTGGTACGTGAATGAACTGGAGAAGGAAGGCGTATTGAAACGAATCAGAGGATACAACGGCAAACGGGCTCTGTCAGTTCTGGAACAGCATATGCATAATTCCCTTCCTCTACTGGGATTGATCACTGCCGGGAATCCTCTGGAAGTATTTGAAGATACTGAACAAATAGAAGTGCCTCCTTCCTATCTCAATGGCAATAATTATGTTCTGAAAGTCAAGGGCGATTCCATGATTGATGACCATATTCAGGATGGCGATTTCATAATTGTCCGAAAAACGGAAACAGCCAATACCGGAGACACTGTAGTGGCACTGGTGAATAATGAAGCCACATTGAAACGGTATTATGCTGGTGCCAATGGAGCTGAACTGCATCCCCGAAATCCGAAGTATGACATTATCCACATTCATCCGGAAGATGATTTTCAAATCAATGGTATTGTTTTGGCAGTCTTCAGGCAATACGGTTGAGAATTAAAAGTGAAAAGTGTAGAATTAAAAATTAAGAAATCATGGGAAGGAATCGGATAATGGAAAAGAATCATAAAACCGATATCGGAGAGCGAAGTGTTATATATTCACTCAGGATAATAAAGCTATTTCAAAATTTAAAGAGGGATGATGTAGGCAGAATCCTTGGGAAACAATTACTCCGCTCGGCAACCAGTATTGGCGCAAACATTCAGGAAGCACAGGGAGGTCAAAGTAAAGCAGATTTTATTTCTAAGATATCCATTGCTCACAAAGAAGCATATGAATCAGCATACTGGTTACGGTTAGTTAAAGAGTCGTCATTAATGCCTACTGAGCACCTATCCAGATTGATTGACGAGACATCTCAAATCATTAAAATCTTATCTTCAATATTGATTACATCCAAAAAGAGAAAAAATAAAGAGTAATATATTATGGCCTCAACTTTTCATTTTTCATTTTTCATTTTTCATTGGTCATAATGACCAATGCTGTTTTCCATATTCGGTTCAATAATTTTGAGCTCCAGGCAGAACGTCTTCTGGATACCAGTCTGCGGACACGGGCGGTGGCAATTATTTCTTCTCACCATCGGAACGGCAGTATTGTTTCTCTGTCGGATGAAGCCCGGAAAGAAGGGCTGCAGCCGGGAATGAAAGTATCACTGCTTCGGAAAATGTCTCACAGTACGCTGCTCCTACCGTATAATTCCACTCTCTACAGCCGGATGCACCATTATATTTACCGCACTATTTCTACATATTCGCCGGTACTTGAGCCGGCATCTTTTGGGCAGTATTATGCAGATATGACCGGCACTGAACCGGTGTACCGGAATATGATGCAGGCAGGATATCTTATTTCCCGGGATGTGCAGTCCAAAGTGAATCTTCCCAGCCATATTGGTATCAGTGTCAACAAGCTGGTAAGCCGGATATCCACTGCAGTGGTCCCGGAGCGTATCCACCGGATTGACCCCGGCACAGAAGCCGGTTTTCTGGCGCCCCTGAATGTGCCGGTTCTGCCGGTAGCACGGGAAAAACCTGTGCGGCGGATAATCAATTTTCTCTTACTGCAGAAGGTAATGCATATTCAGGCACTGGCTGGTGATACACATACCTGCCGGACATTTTTCGGCATCTTCCATCGTCAGGTGATCATGGAGGCACGGGGCATTGACACTTCACCGGTGAAACCGTCCAGACTCAGAGACCATATTGTGGAACAGATGGTAATGCCCACAGATACCAATGATGAAGATCTGCTCCATTCTGCTGTGCGGACATTGGCAGAGAAAGTGGCATTTCAACTCCGCAGACGGCAGCAGACCGCCCGAAAGATCACTGTGGATATTCATTACACTGATGGTTTCCGCAGACGCCGTAACGGGAAACTCCTACAGAATGACGACCATACCGTTACTATGGAATGCATCCGGCTCTTTGACATTGCCAATACCCGCCGCAACCGAATCCGAACAATGATCATTGACGCATCCGGACTCCAATATGCCGCCAATCAATTAAACCTGTTCACCCCGCCTAAAAGAAATAACCCGGCACTGGCAGAAGCACTGGATATCATCCGCAGAAAATATGGATTTAACAGCATACACAGAAGAATTGATTATGCGCTATAAAAATATTCCGAATAATAGTAAATTCTGCTTATGAAACGGTTGCTTTTATATGGTTTTAGTCTATCCTTTCTACTCTCACAAGACAGAGACCTTCTGGGTGACCTGAATCAGGATGGTACTGTTGACATTCTGGACATCATCCGCACAGTAAACATTGTTCTGGAAGTACCACCTGAACCCACTGAATACGAACTCTGGGCATCTGATATGAATGAAGATTGTGAAACGGATGTGCAGGATATAATACTTATGATAGATTTGATAATACATCTACCACAATGGTATTCTTTGGGGATGGAAGATAAAGTTATTAGGGATTTAGCTTTATATCCACCCTTTCTGTTTGCCTGTACTGGACCCGATGGTTTATGGAGTTTAAATACAGAAATTGATAATTCAGATTGGGAGTATGTGGGAATGTCTTTGGAAGATGCAGGTTGTACAGAAGGTGGTGGTGTTTCTCATATGGTTACAGACATTGATGATCCCGGAAAAATGTTGGTAATTTTTAATGGTAATGATGCATCTTCTGTTTATAATAAATTGTATTTTTCTCAATAACATAGCTACACAATATGGAGGGGCAGTATCTATGATGGTTGGTGACCCAAAGTTTTATAATTGTATAATTAAAGGAAACGAGGCTCCATATGGGGCAGGTATAGGTGTTGGTGGTTGGGCTGATGCTTATGTGTACAATTCCATTATTTTTGACGATTTTGCAGCTGATGCAGAAGGTGCCCCACATACTTATTATTCATTATTTTCACCTGATGTACCTAATCCATCCTGGTATTCTTGGGATTACATTGTAGGAGACCCATTGTTTATTGACTCCGAAAATGGTAATTTTCATCTGGAAACAAAGGGGGATACTAATTTTGATACAAATATTGATGTTTTAGATGATGTTGTTTTATGTGTGGGTATAATAAATGGAGAATTTGAAGGGTACAATGCCCAATTATGGGCAGCTGATTTTAACACTGATGGTGTGATAAATGTTTTAGATGTTATTTTAATTGTAAATGTAATATTAAATTAAAAGATGTCCAATGTAAAGGAGATCATGAATATTAGAATATTAGTTACTCTATTGTCCTACCTATACATATGTCCAATAATAGTCAATGCTCAAAACTTTTATAATATAGAAATTGGCAAAGAAACATTAAATGAAATGGAACCCAGTATTGCGGTTAATCCAAATAATCCTAATCAAGCAGTTATTGCTTGGATTGAAAGGCAAAATAATATCACCATCAAACAAACATTGTTTGCTTCACTTGAAAAAAACTCCACAGTGCAAAATCAATGGACTATCGTACATAGAGATACTCTCCCAACTGACCTTGGTCACAATAAAAATATTTGATATGAATGGACGGTTAATTGAAACCATTTTAAATGGACATCTTGAAATTGGCAGCTACCTCTACAATTGGAATGCATCTAATTATTCATCAGGTAATTATTTCATAAATCTGGTAACAAAAGACTACACCAAAACCCAGAAAGTGATGCTTTTGAAATAATAATCCGCTTGCAGATTAAATGACGTGAATACAGTTCACAAATGACCTATCTCCGCAAACTATTTATTTATCATAGTGTAATGTAGATTAAAAGTAACTAAATGAATAAATCCTATTAACAGCGTATGTTTACCCATCTCAATACTCATTCCACATATTCCAAACTTCAGGGTGCTGCTTCTCCCAGGGAGATTCTGACTTTGGCACAGAATTATCAAATGCCCTGTCTGGCGCTTACGGAAGTTAACGGTATCTGGGGATTTATCCGCTTTGTACAGTCCGCCAAGGAGTACGGCATTCTACCCATCTGCGGAGTGAACCTCATTACGGATACGGATGATATCATTCTGCTGACAGAAAATCAGATTGGTTATGAGAACCTCTGCCGGGTGATTTCACTGGTTCATGATAATGCGCACCAATCGCTCACGGATTTACTCTCATCCCGATGCAGTGGATTATTCATTCTGGCGCACCGTGAAACTGCATTAGATACTCTCTCACAATTCATTCCGGACACCCATTTGTTTGTAGAACTCCGACCGGGGATGGAAGAATTGACTGCCCGCCGGATGTCACAGAAATTCAACCTGGAAATGGTGGTAACAGGTGATGTATATTTTCTTAATCAGGAAGATCAGCCCGTGCACCGTATACTCCGCGCCATTGACCATAACTCTACCCTCTCTCAACTCCCGCCGGAAACGGTGAAAGGAGAACAGCATTATTTCCGCAGTGAAAGAGAGATGATCCAACTCTTCCCCAACAGTCTGGATGCCATTGACAATTCCCATTATCTGGCAGAACGCTGCAAAACGGATTGGAGTTTTGTGAATACGGTTTTTCCGGGAATGTCCCTGAAAGATCAGCATCAGGCAAATGAGAAACTCCGGAAACTGGTGTATGCTGGTGCAGAAAAACGATATGGAGAAATGAGAATTAAAAGTGAAAAATTAAAAGTGAAAAATTGGTTACCGAATCAAGCTTCCCAAGCAATACGCAATGGAGATATTCCAAAAGTCAGTAGTCAGCAGCTATCAGCCCATCCCATTAACAAAGTTAAAAACCGTATTGAATACGAACTCTCCCTCATCACTCAGAAAGGTTTTGCGCCCTATTTCCTGGTGGTACAGGATATTGTCAAGCAGACCAAATCTACTATCGGGCGGGGTTCCGGGGCAGCATCAATTGTGAGTTACTGCCTGTTTATTACGCAGGTGGATCCCATTTGTTACAACCTTCAATTTGAGAGGTTTATCCATCCTGAACGGGTGGATATGCCGGATATTGATGTGGATTTTCCATGGGATGAGCGGGATGACATACTGGAATTCATCTTCCAAAAATACGGCATTGAGCGGACTGCAATGGTATCCAATCAGGTCTGCCTCAAACCCCGTTCAGCAGTCCGTGAAACAGCAAAAGTCTATGGACTTTCCAATGAGGAAATACTGGCAGTTACCAAACGAATCGGCTGGTATGTAAAACGTTCCGATCTGCTTCAATGGGTAAAAACCGACAGCCGCTTCAAAAATGTGGATATGGATGAAACCTTGGAAACTGTGCTGAAATACAGCGGGAAGATCATTGGGGCGTTTCATATGTCTTCAGTGCATCCCGGCGGCATCATTCTGGTGCCCGATGAAATCCGTAAATATGTACCGGTACTGACTGCCCCGAAGGGGGTTCAGATCGTAGAGTGGGAAAAGGATCAGGTAGAAGATTCGGGACTGCTGAAAATTGATATTCTGGGAAATCGCTCTCTGGCGGTGGTACGGGATACACTGAAACAGATTGGATTATACCGCAATCAGTATATGGATTATCACCAGATCCAACCCATTGGGGATAATAAAACTGAAGCATTGATGAAATCCGGGAGAACCATGGGAATATTCTATATTGAAAGTCCTGCTACCCGACAGTTGCTTGCCAAAGCAGGTGTGGTGGATTTTGAACATGTGGTGATCTACTCATCCATCATTCGCCCGGCAGCAAACCGCTATACCAATCTGATGCTGGAACGAATCCACGGAAAACCGTGGGAACTGCTTCATCCTGATCTGGAATTCCTTCGGGAAAGTTACGGTATTATGGTGTATGAAGAGCAGGTATCCACCACTGCCCGGGTAATTGGAGGATTCGGCTATGCAGAATCCGATTATATCCGAAAAGTGATATCCCGCCCGGCATTGGAACATTTAATCCCAAAATGGAAACAGAAATTTGTTAATGGAGCGCTTAAACGGGGATACACACAGAAACTTGCAGATGCATTATGGGGAATGATCCAGTCCTTTTCCGGATATTCCTTCTGCAAACCCCATTCCGCATCCTATGCTATGCTGTCATTCACCTGTGCCTATCTGAAAGCTCATTACCCGGCAGAGTTCCTGGCATCGGTGATTAGCAATCAGGGCGGATTTTACTCCACTTACGCCTACCTTAGTGAAGCCCGCCGGTTTGGCATCACAATTCTCCTCCCGGATATCAATCTGAGTAACCGGGAATATAAAGGCCGGAAGAATAAAATCCGCATGGGATTGATGGCAATCCGCAACCTGCAGCAGAAAATACTGGTTACTATTTTAGAAGAAAGAAAAGTAGGTAATTTTCAATCTCTGGATGATTTTCTACAACGGGTCAATCCGGATATGTCTGATGGTATCGCCCTTACAAATGCCGGCTGTTTCAGGGATCTGGAGCCAAATCTTACCCATCGGGAGATTGCATATCGGGTTGCATTATATTGTATGGAAGAATCCCGTTCTGAAACCGGAATGCTGGATGCACCGGATAATACCACTGCCATTCCGCCATCACTCACCAATGGTGATCTAAGCCATCAGGAGTTAATTCAGTTGGAGCGGGAATCGTTCGGATTTCCCATATCGGAACATCCATTGAATAAATATCAACCATTACTGCAAGGAAAAATCATCAAGGCAGAGGATATCCCCAGATTTGTGAATCAGACAGTGCGATTGGCAGGAGTACTCATTACGCGGAAGGTCACTTCTACACGCCAAAAAGAACCTATGGAGTTTGTTACCTTTGAAGATGAAACAGATATCTATGAGGGTGTGATGTTTCCGGAAGCATTTAAACAATATGGTGACCTGCTGAATTGGGAAACTCTGTTTATATTACGGGGTAAAATTGAAGAGGCATTTGGAGTGTTTACAGTAACAATTGAAAATTTGAGCAGTTTACAGAAATTATCTGGATCTACAAGACAAAGATCAGATAATATCAAAAAAATCAAACAAGGAAAAAAGTCATTAAATCAATTATTCACTTCCCCCGGGAATTCACTCCAATTAAGAAATACCGGCATAGCCAAATGACTATAATAGGCGAATAATTATGTGCGGCAGATATAGATGCTCAACAAAGACTGAATCCCTCATCGAGGAATATAACATCGAAGTTGATGAATGGTACATGGCTGATTATTCTCCACAGGATCAAGTATACCCAACACAATATTCTCCAATCCTCCTAAATGATCATGGTAAAAATACAGTAAAGCCCATGCATTGGGGATTAATTCCATTCTGGTGCAAAGACAGAAAATATGCCTCGAAAATGATCAACGCAAGAGCAGAAACAATTCAAGAAAAGGCATCCTTTAAAAATTTGGTTCAAAGAAATCGCTGCGTTGTCATTACCAATGGATATTATGAATGGAAAACTGAATCCAGTAAAAAAGTTCCTTATTGTGTCCATTCAGCAAATGATGGATTTCTGCCATTAGCTGGGTTATGGGATAAATGGAAATCTTCAGAAGGGGAAATTATTGAATCGTTTACAATTATCACAAAATCTCCCATTGAAAAATTAAAATCATTACATCACAGAATGCCTGTATTGCTAAATGAACATACTATCAAATCCTGGATCAGTGAGAATCCCTTTACTGAAAATATGTTGTTAACTCAAGAATTGAATCTGAATATAACACCTGCAGACTGGATTTAGTAACATAAATAATTAAGGAGAAAAAGAAATTGCTGATATCCCTTGACGAGATACAAAAATCATTGGCAAGTCGTTCCTGGATTTATAAGGATAAAAAAATCAATAAATCCTATTCATTCGATAAATATTTGGATGGAATTAAATTTGTTCAAAATGTTGCTGAATTGGCTGAACAACTCAATCACCACCCTGATATTAAAATTGGTTGGTGTCAAGTTAAGATCTCTATTACTTCCCATGATATGGGTGGAGTCACAACAAAATGTGTAAATCTTGCAGTGGGTATTGACAGGATTGTTGATTCCTAATTTACGGTGTATTGCTGCAGTAAATTAATATCTACCAGATTAAGGGTTTCAATATGAGTGGATTCTAAGAATATCGGAGGAGAAATTCCGTTATCGTATGCTTCTTCCCACCGGGCTGCACATAGACACCACCGGTCCCCTGATTTAACACCCGAAGACTGAAATTCTGATTGTGGTGTAGACAAATCATTACCAACAGATTTGCTGAAATCCAGAAATTCTTGTGTTGCCAGTATACAAACTGTATGTACCCCTTGATCTTCTTTACAAGTATCACAAATCCCATTCCTGAAAAATCCCGTCCTGGGATTATTGCAACAAGTTCGAAGTTCTTTTCCAAATACATTTACAGAGTTATACTTTTCAAGCATTAATCTTCACCTTCAATTTTCCAACGGCTGGATGTCACTACCAAATCTGTTTCTTTTTCTGGTATAAGTTTCACAGATTTATATTCAGTACCATTCTCTAAGTTAAATTCACGATGAGAATTATCACAAAATGGAATTGTTCCACTTAGTCCGCAGCTACAAATACTGTATTTTTTCCCAGCTTTTAATTTTAGTTTCATTGAGATATTTTTATCTGCTTAGTGTTTGTAACATTTCATAGGTATATAATCCATCCGAATGACCATCTTTCCAAAAGAGCCGTACAGCATAGTGTCCAATTCTTTTTACATTAATCGCTTTATAGGCCAATTCGGTTAATTCTTTATCAGGACCTTTATATACATTCCCAAAAACATCCTTTTCACCAGAACAATTTGCACATGGGCAGTGAATTCGTAATGCTTTTAATGGAACATAGGATTCAGAATTGTCACTCCATTTAATTGCAATTTCTGATTCCAAAAAGATCATATCTTTGATGGTTAGATCTTCAGTCATTTGAAATAATTATTTTTTATTATAGAATTTTACGCCAATATATTGTTTTTATTGAAAAACTCTCTGACAAATTTACTTTGCATTTCCTATAACAAAATATTTATGTATTTTGTGATATAGCTCTCATTTTATTTACCGATTTGGATTATGTGATTGACTTCGCATCAAAATCTATTATCTATTAATAATATTAACTGAGGGAGGAAATGAAATTATGGAAGAAACTATCATATTAATTATATTGGCAATAGGGCTTGGCAATTATTTGGATGATCAAAAACCAATTGAACTGTTGTATGAGTTGGAAAATGGACAAATTGTTGAGACATCTGTGTATAAAAACAATGATTACTTTTGTCCTGTATATTGTGAATCCAGTCATAAGCATATTGGACATTTTTCAAACTTGGACTGTGGAATGGATGATAAATGCTATCATTTTAATCATCCGGAATACTTAGCAAATTTGTCAGCCAGTAATGATGATGATACTAAATTAGCTGATGGATATAATAATAATAATAATATTTTTGCAGCTTTGTTGAGAATAATATCTGGCACAGAGTAAACAGGAAATTAGTCTGTGCTTGTATATCTAATATAAGACAGCAAAGAAGCTATAAGTTCTATATTCAGGAAAGCAGTAATTCCTCTCACTTCCCAGGATGATCCGATATACTCCTAACCGCCGACGAACTTCTTTACAAACCGGCGTGGGAAGTCTACAAAGACTACGTCCACAAGTTCGGAACAGACCCAAAAAAGCTAAAAAGATCCGATCCTAAAAATCCTGGCAGGGATAGTCATTCCCTGAAACCTGTATCTCTTGAGAGTAAGAAAATTACATTATATTTTTAACATGAATATTGGTAATTTTCTGTGGTAGAATTATAATAATTCTTGTTAATCAGGAAC
>CAYFPO010000005.1:0-26248 GCA_964345035.1 uncultured bacterium | reverse complement strand
TGAATATTGGTAATTTTCTGTGGTAGAATTATAATAATTCTTGTTAATCAGGAACAAATAATACTTTAAAGGATAATTTTTATGTCGAATAATAAATTTAAATTTCTTTTCTTTGTTTTATTATTGGTACCAGTGATAGCTCAAGAGTACCAAGTAGAAAATGCTTACCCCCAATTACCCACAATGGACAGACCCGTCGGTTTATACCATCCGGATGATGATTCAAATAAATTATTTGTACTTGAACAAAAAGGTGTCATACAAATGTTTGAAAATACGGGTGATGTAAATAATTTAGATGTATTTTTGGATATTCAGGACAGGGTGGATGACAGTGCAAATGAGATGGGGCTGCTCGGCTTGGCATTTCATCCGAACTTTTCAGAAAATGGTTTGTTTTTTGTTAATTACACAACTACCTGGCCCAGACGCACTGTAATTTCAAAATTTTCTTTAGATGCCGATAATCCTGAAATCGGTGATCCGGACAGTGAACTAATTTTACTGGAAGTTGACCAGCCATACAATAATCACAATGGCGGTCAGATTGGATTTGGTCCGGATGGATATTTATATATCATTCTGGGTGATGGTGGTTCAGCAGGGGACCCGCAGGAAAATGGCCAGGATCTGTCGACACTGTTATCATCCATGCTGAGGATTAATGTAAATGATACGGATGATGAATTAAATTATGCAATTCCTGATGATAATCCGTTTATTAATACTCCAGGTGCTAGAGATGAGATTTTTGCATATGGTCTACGGAATATGTGGCGGTTTAGCTGGGATTCGGTAACAAATTTGCTCTATGGTGCTGACGTAGGACAAAATGCCTGGGAAGAGATTGACATCATAGAAAGTGGAAATAATTACGGATGGAACACCATGGAAGGTTTTCATTGTTACGATCCTCCTGTTGGCTGTGATGAAACAGGATTAGAATTACCCATCTGGGAATATGCATTATATGTAAACGATGACTGTTCGGTAACCGGAGGTTTTGTGTATAGGGGAAGTAATTTCTTTAGCCTCACCGGAAAGTATATCTATGGAGATTATTGTACCGGTAGAATCTGGGCTCTGGAATATGATGGGGTCAATCCGACTGTAAATGAAGAACTATTAACTACCTGGCTTAATATCTCTTCATTTGGATTGGACAGGAATAATGAAATTTATTTCTGTTCATTGGGTAATGGGAGAATCTACAGATTAGTATCAGATGAACCAGGTGGCAAAGGTGATGTTAATCAGGATGAAATGACTAATATTCTTGATATTATTTTGGTCATAAATATCATTTTAGGTGAGGACTATTCTGATTATGAAGAATGGGCTGCAGATATGAATTCAGATTTTGATATAAATATACTGGATATTGTAAATATTGTAAATGTTATACTTGGAAATTAATAATTAAATCAACCAGTAAAATTATATCCAGGATATTAAGAACACTATCATCATTTAAATCCATAGCTATAAAGATGCTTTACTTGGTGGTTTTTTATTTGACTTGATTGGGTAATACTAATTCCCAAATATAAAAAGCAAATTAGAATTTTTAATATGTGTCTATAATTTTTGTTTTTATTTACTTACTTTTTCCACTTAATTTCCAGCCCAGCCAAGCCATTGGTATATAAGCAAAAATTAAATCAACCCCACTGTACAACAATGGTTCATATTCCAGACTCGATGCCATCGCAATACCCCCAATTTGGAAAAATGCTCCTATCACCAATGCAAAAATGAAATGATGACTTGCAGAGATCTTAGATGCTGAGAAGGCTCCGACAAGAGTTCCTCCTGCATGTGCTAGAAATGGAAATAAAAAATGTTTTAGTTCAAATAAATGGATATTATTTTGCAGGCTTTCCGCATCCATGGGGTTCAGCCCTTCTGGAGGAAGTATAAGTTTACTACCGATGATTATTAAAGACATATTAACGATTAATCCAATAAATCCCCCACCGATAACTGCTAAAATATTTTTTATAATTGGTTTCAAATTAATTAGCTCCTTAAAATAAAATAACAATTTAACATCTTCACAATCTACAGCATATCTCTGACTGCCACCAATTAATACTTACATTCTTTTTAATTATTATTTCTTAATAACCCTTACTGATCCTTGACTGACTAAATTAACCTTATTTGGGGATTTCACTTCATTATTCACTTTTCGATTTCATAGTTAATTTGAATAATTTGAGCATGATTTACAAAGGAATCAAAATACTATATAGTAAAAAGTCTAAACCAAAAAATATTTACAACCCCATATATAGTAAGTCCAGTCAAAGTTTAACAAAATTAAATTGTATTTGAATAGACGGAATTTTCATTATTTAAGTATTTATCAAAAGTCATTGCGATGTTACGAACAAAAAACCTACCTATATCAGTTACATCAAATCCATCTCTATGAAATTGAACGATACCATCGTTAGCATACCGGTCTTGTATCTTCTCAATTTCTGTTTTGAACTCGATCTTGAAATCTTTTTCAATTAATTTGGAAACTTTTTTATAATCTATTTTCATATCACACATCAATCTATTTATGACAATACCATTCTGAATATCTTCTGGGGAAAGTATTAATCCCTTTTCAATTGGCAGTTTATTTTTTTGGATAGAATGAAAATAATTTTTGAATCCTTTTTCATTTTGAAAATAAGCATTGCCAAAGGTGCTTATAGCTGATATGCCAAAGCCAAGTAAATCAACGTTTGATTGTGTTGTATACCCCTGAAAATTCCTGTGGAGTATCCCCTTTTTTTGGGCTTGGGTTAATTCATCATTTGATTTTGCAAAATGATCCATTCCAATATATTCATATCCATGACTTCTTAATTTGTCAATTGTCATTTGGAGAATTGCAAGTTTTTTGTTTGGAAGAGGTAGGTCATTTTTGTTTATAATTTTTTGATGAGGTTTTACCCACGGGACGTAAGCAAAGTTATAGACTGCTAATCTAGATGGAGTAAGAGTTATAATATTATTTAAAGTATCACTAAATGTTTCAATTGTTTGGAGGGGCAAACCATATATTAAATCAAAATTAATTGATTCTATTCCGTAATTTTGCAACACATTTACAATTTTCTTTACAACTTCAAAAGAGTTGATTCTATTTATACTTACCTGAACATTTTTATTAAAATCCTGTATACCAATAGATACTCTGTTTATACCCATTTTAACAAAAGCATATAAATGATCATTGGAAAAACTCCTGGGGTCAATTTCGCAACTATATTCTAAATTTTCTGATAAGTTAAATTTTGATTTGATAGCATCATCTAAATTTAGCAATTGACGTTGAGAAAGGAAATTGGGTGTACCACCGCCAAAGTGAATTTGAGTTACTTTTCTCTGTTCACCTATTTTTTCAGAAACCAGTTTCATTTCATTAATTATTGAAGCTAAATATTTTTCAATTAGCTGTTTATTTTTAGTTACTCTCATTGTGCAACCGCAAAAATAGCATAGAGAATGGCAAAATGGAAGGTGAATATATAATGAAAGATTGTGTTGTGAATTATTGCTTTTTTGTAGAGCATTTTCCCAATCAGAAATGTTGATATTGGAATGGAAATGAGGAGCTGTTGGATAACTTGTATATCTTGGGCCTGATATATTATACTTCTCTAATAAAGCTTTATGAAATTTTAACTGCATTTTTAATTGGGTGAAATCGAAGATACTAAACGAAGTTCCACAACACTGGCGTGGTATTTTTGAATTCGTTCAAAAAAAAGACTGGAAGCAGTAAGTTGTTTATCCAAATTGTGTTTAGCATAAGTTTGAGTACGCTTTGGCTCGACGCTCTGTTACAGTGGTAAAAAATATTCAAGTTAATAATCAATTTGGTTTAGTGCTTTTGTTCAATTACAATACTTTGGATTTGGAGTCCCATCGCGACGCAGAGACAAAGTTCTGCTTTAGTGGAATGTGCTTGAACATACTTTTAAACCGATTTCTTCCAAACGTTTATCCAAAAAGCTTCGTGTAGTATAAGTTTTGGATAAAACAATCTAAACCTCGGGGGTATTGTGAAGTATGGCAAAGCATTGATTCCGTAATCTCTCTGCCAGCGCCAGGTGATTTAAAATCAATGGTTTTGATATTAAATGTCATATCGTTCATAAGCCCTTTTTTCACCTCTTAAATAATCAAAATCAGGGCGTTGATTCATTTCAGGACCATATATTTTCAAATGATGAATCATATGGTTTTTATATACCCATTTAACTTTATCCAGATGCAGAAGGATATGCAAACAGTATCCATAAAATTCTGCTAACATCCATGAAATAAAAAATACCATAGTGATTATCATAAAAATTGCTTTTTATATTCTAAATAATATGTGGTAATTTACCATATAATATATATTGATATCCTATTATCTAATATAATGGTATAAACTTTGTAATATTTTAAGATAAGGGAACTAAATAGAATATAATTAGTAGTAAAATACTTATGAAATATTTTAGAAAAATAACTATACTTTTAATAACATTTTTTATTATTGCACAACCGATTTTAGGGGTAACCCTATGTAGTAATAAAAAACCAAATTGCTGTCAAAAAGTTGAAAGCATTTGTTGTAATAAGATGTCTAAAAACTGTTGTAATGATAGCATTGAAAATTGTGGTTGTATGCATCCTACTGAGAAAGATTCTTCTTCAGAGCTACCTGCAGAAAGAATACAAAGGATTACCTTTTCACCAACATATCACCCATTAAAGGAATATATCTTTGTTATCCTGGAGAACCATTCTCCGGGTCCTGTTAGAGAAAATACTCTCCCTGATTTAGTTTGTCCTGAGCAAACGAATCTTCCCCTTCTGAATTAAAATTTACTTTTCTGTTTTTTAGATTCCGGTAACAATCCACCGGAATAGTGATATTTACTCAAAACTACAGGAGGTAGAAAATGAAATTTACCTTTTTTCTGGTTTCCTTATTTTCGATGATAATGAGCCAGGATTTACATACTCTTATTCAAATTGCTTTTGATTCTCATCCGGCCATTGCATCACAGAACCATTCTGTTTCCGCTATGGTCAAGATGAAGGATGCGAGCGGCAAGCTGGATAATCCTACACTTACCGGTGGTGTTTTTGCAGAGCCGATTTATACAGCAAAGGGAGCACAGCAATGGCGTGTAGGTATTTCACAGAAAATTCCATTTATGGGAAAGTTATCCTCAAAAAGGGAAATTGCTGAAAAGAAAATCACTCTTACTGAACTGTCATTGCAGAAAACAAAATTTGCTATTCAGACGGAGGTAATAACTGCCTATGAAAACCTCCGTTTTTACTATGAGGAGGTAAAAATATCCGAGGAAAAGTTAAAACTGATGCAGCAAATGGAGTCGGTAATCAATGCCCGCTATAAAACAGCAGCTGCAGATTATCCTGATCTCATTCAGATTCAAATTGCTATTATGAAACAGGAAAATAAAATTCAGGATTTATCGGAAGATAAATCCATCCTACTGGAAGCTCTGCGAAACGCTATGGGGATTGATATAACTCCTCAACCCGTATTCACTCAATCGGATATGACAGGAACTGATGAAATATCAATTGCTCAGAATCCGGTCTTCCGTCAAAAGGAAGTCATAGCCGCTATCAGGGAAATTGAGTACAAGGTGAATAAATTAAAGTCATACCCTGATTTTTTATTCGGTG
This sequence comes from uncultured bacterium, assembly GCA_964345035.1. Taxonomy (GTDB): domain Bacteria; phylum Fidelibacterota; class Marinisomatia; order SCGC-AAA003-L08; genus CAYFPO01. The sequence continues at coordinate 20,530 of CAYFPO010000005.1, read as the reverse complement.
TGGATTATATCAGGCTTGATGAAGAATCTGATAGTCACCCCCTCATGCTCAAAGGGGGAATTACTCTTCCCTTGTGGTTTAAGAAAAATAAAGGGTTGCAACAATCTGCATTTTACAGGAAGGAATCTGCGCTCTCAGATTATCATGATGTGGACTCAGATTTACACACCAGACTATTGGAAATGGTAAATAATGAATCTGATTATTACAGGGAATACAACCTCTACCAGGAAAAACTTATTCCTCATTCCCAATTAGGATATGAAGTTGCAGAGACAGCATATTTAGCAGATGCCATCCCTTTTACTGAATACATGTTTGCCTATCAGACTTTATTAGATACCGAACTGCAGGCTGCGAGAGCAGTTCGCAAATTTCTGATTCAAAAGGGTAAGCTATTAGAAATTACCGGAAATTATTTTACACCTCAAATGGAGGGCAAATAAATGAAAAAATATAAAAATTATATAGTACTGATAATCGTATTTCTGCTTGGAGTATGGATAGGAAACTCTCTTGCGGAACCCAAATCTGAAGAGAGCAGCGAAGTTTCGCAAAATACGCAGTGGACTTGCTCCATGCATCCCAATGTGAAACTTCCAGACCCGGGTCAATGCCCCATTTGTTTTATGGATCTCATTCCCCTTGAAGAAAATATGGGCAATACCGCTGAACCAGTACTTTCCCTTTCAAAAACTGCTGAACAATTAGCAGATATTTCAACCATAAAAGTGGTAAGAAAAGAAGCACATGCACAGGTAAGAGTAACAGGAAAGCTTCAGATTGATGAAACCAGACTGAAGGAAATTGCTTCCTGGATGGATGGCAGAATTGAACGCCTCTATGTTGATTTTACCGGTACCACCGTACGGGAAAATGACCATCTCCTTGAATTATATTCTCCCCCTCTGATAGCAGCACAGGAAGAAATACTTTCTGCTTTGCAAAATAATTCTCAACCAGTTATTGAAGCTGCAAGAGAGAAACTCAGATTGTTGGGACTTTCACCAACCCAAATTGGTGAAATAGAGTCCAAGCGAAAATTGAAAGAATCTCTTACCATTCATACTCCCATATCCGGTGTGGTGTTAAAGAAACATGCTCAGGAAGGTGAATATGTAAAAAAGGGACAGCATCTGTTCAGTGTGGCTGATCTTTCAGGATTATGGTTGATTCTGGATGTATTCGAATCTGACATTGCATATTTGTATTTGGGGCAGGAAGTAGAATTTGAAACAACATCATTCCCGGGCAGAGTATTTACAGGAACCATTGCCTTCATAGACCCTGTTTTGGATCCTGCTACCCGCACTGTTAAGGTGAGAGTGAATATCCCCAATGAGGATTTATCCCTAAAACCGGAAATGCTTGCTGCCGCAATTGTGTCTGCAAAAATTGATGCAGAAGGTAAGACCATCCATACTGTATTAAAAGGAAAATTTGTCTGCCCCATGCACCATTATGATGTGCATTTACAACCCGGAATCTGCAGTATCTGTGAAATGGAAATAGTGAAGGCAGAATCTATTCCGGGATTAGTCTCAGGTGAGAGCACGGGTGATCCATTACTCATTCCCAAAACAGCAGTTTTGCGAACAGGGGAAAGAACAGTGGTATATGTACGCAGTCGTAAAAATGATGAAGTGGTTTTTGAAGGCCGGGAGATTGTCCTTGGACCTAAAGCCGGAGATGAATATGTTGTAATCGAGGGGTTGGAAGAAGGAGAAGAAGTTGTTATAAACGGGGCATTTAAAATAGATTCTGCATTGCAGATTGAAGCAAAACCCTCTATGATGAGTCCCCGGGATGCGGATGAAGCCTTGGTGGAAGAGAAAGAAGTGTTTGCATTAGATCATGACCAATATGAGGCTGTACTTCCTCTTTATTTGGAACTGCAGGATGCTCTTGCAGCAGATGATTTAACTTCAGCTAAATTCTTTATGAACAATATTATTATGGCAAAAGTATTTCAATTTGATCACATGGGAAAGGATTCCATTGAGGATATCAGAGTAGCATTTGAATTAATATCTCTCTCAATGGTGAAAGGTGCTGAAAACCACCATCACGGCAGCGAGCTGCATGAAGTATATTGCCCAATGGCATTTAATAACAAAGGTGCCTCCTGGCTTCAAAGCTCAACAAAGGTTGCAAATCCATATTTCGGTTCTAAAATGCTGCGCTGTGGTGTAGTGACTAATTCATTCGGGGTTCACCATGGTAAATAGATTCATTCACGCCTGTTTAAAAAACAAGGTCATCGTTTTTGCTGCGGTTGTATTTCTCATTTTTCTGGGAATACAGACAGCTCCCTTTGATTGGAAACTGGGAGGAATGCCAAGAAACCCGGTTCCTGTAGATGCTATTCCGGATATTGGGGAAAACCAGCAGATTGTCTTTACAGAATGGATGGGCAGATCACCCCGGGATGTGGAAGATCAGATTACCTATCCCCTCACAGTGAGTCTTCTGGGAATTGCCAATGTGAAAACCGTGCGTTCTTACTCCATGTTTGGGTTTTCTACTATCTATGTAATTTTTAAAGAAAATGTGGATTTTTACTGGAGCCGTAGCAGAATTCTGGAGAAACTTGCATCCCTTCCTGAAGGCAGCCTCCCAATGGGAGTGCAGCCATCGTTAGGTCCCGATGCCACTGCCCTGGGGCAGGTATTCTGGTACACCCTGGAAGGCAGAGATGAAATGGGAAATCCTGCCGGTGGATGGGATTTACAGGAACTGCGCAGTATTCAGGATTTCTATGTGAAGTATAATCTCATGTCTGTTGAGGGGATTTCTGAAGTTGCATCCGTCGGTGGTTTTGTGAAGGAATATCAGATTGATGTAAATCCCCATGCACTTTTTGCCCATGGAGTAACCCTGCCTGATGTGTTTAAAGCGGTAAGGCATTCCAACCGGGATGTAGGTGCCAGAACCATTGAAGTAAACAGCGTGGAATATGTTATCCGTGGTCTGGGATTTATCGAATCTGTCACCGATCTGGAAGAAACGGTAGTGAAGGTGAAGGATAATATTCCCATCAAAATTAAAGATGTTGCATCAGTTGGTTTGGGTCCTGCCCTTCGCAGAGGTGCCTTGGATAAGGAAGGGGCAGAAGCAGTGGGAGGTGTCGCTGTGGTTCGCTATGGAGAAAATCCTCTTAAGGCTATAAATAGACTCCATGAAAAAATTGTTGAAATATCAGATGGACTTCCTGAAAAAAACCTGAACGACGGTCGAACCAGTAAAATCACCATCGTTCCGTTTTATGACAGAACTGAACTGATTCATGAAACTCTAAATACACTGAAAAATGCCCTTACAGATGAAATACTAATTACCATCATTGTGGTATTGTTAATGGTGATGAACATGAGAATGGCACTCATGATTTCCGGACTGTTGCCTCTTGCAGTGCTCTCAGCATTTATTGCCATGAAACAATTTGGAGTGGATGCCAATGTGGTAGCCCTATCAGGGATTGCCATTGCCATCGGTACTATTGTGGATATGGGAATCATACTGTCAGAAAATATTCTGAAACATTTAGACGGGAGGAAGAAAGCGGATAGTCTATTCCAAACGGTGTATGAGGCAGCGGCAGAAGTCAGTGGGGCAATTCTGACGGCAATTTCCACTACTGTCATCAGTTTTCTGCCCGTGTTTAGTTTAGAAGGGGCTGAGGGAAAATTGTTCAAACCCCTCGCCTTTACAAAGACCTTTGCTCTAATTGCTTCAGTGGTAATCAGTCTCTCCGTTTTACCTCCTCTCGCCCATTGGCTGTTGTCCCGGCGGAAGCCTGCAAATTATTTGAAAAATATAGTCTATATTGCCAATGCGGTTGTTTCGTTGTTTCTGGTATTTAGAGGGAACTTTGCCGTTGGAATTCTTCTGTTAACCATCAGTTTGATCTCTCTTTTTCCCGTAGCCCTGCCACCATTTATTCAGCATCGAAAACAGATAATTGTTAATGGTATTATCATTTTAATAATGACCCTGATCCTGGCAGACCACTGGGTTCCCCTGGGCAGTATTCAGGGATTCCTTATTAACTTCCTTTTTACGGCTTTGGTCATTTCCCTTATATTGGGAGGTATGATGGTGATTCTAAAATATTACTCCAGGATTCTCCATTATTGTCTTACCCATATTAAGGTAGTGATTATCACACCCCTAATTATAGTATTTACAGGTCTCACCATCTGGTTGGGTTTTGATAAAATGTCAAGCTTCATGCCGGAATGGATATTACGCAGTAAACCCATGGTGGCTTTGAATCATACCTTCCCCGGTTTGGGTAAAGAATTTATGCCCTTTTTTGATGAAGGCTCCTTTCTGTATATGCCTACCACAATGCCTCATGCTTCTATCGGTGAAGCTATGGATGTTTTGCAGACATTGGATAAAGCCATAAAATCTATCCCTGAAGTGAATAATGTGGTGGGAAAAATCGGCAGAGCAGAAAGCCCACTTGACCCTGCTCCAGTTTCTATGGTGGAATCCATTATTACCATCATTCCAGAATATCAGGAAATAGATGGCGAAAAAGTAAGGCAATGGAGATCAGAAATTCAAAATATGGATGATATCTGGGATGAGATTGTAAAGGCGGCTCAGATACCGGGAACTACATCAGCCCCCAAACTTATGCCTATTGCCACACGGATTGTTATGCTCCAATCCGGAATGCGGGCACCTATGGGAATTAAGGTGAAAGGTCCTAATCTGGAAATGATTGAATCCTTCTCAATGGAGTTGGAACAGCATCTAAAAAAAGTTCCCGGAATAAAACCGGCTACTGTTTTTGCAGACCGTATCATTGGGAAGCCCTATCTGGAAATTGAAATTAACCGAGAGGAAATTGCTCGCTATGGTCTCCATATTAAACAGGTTCAGGATGTGATTGAAATCGGTATTGGTGGTAAACGCCTCACATCAACGGTGGAAGGCAGAGAACGCTACCCCGTTAGAGTTCGCTATGCCAGAGAATTGAGAGATGATTTTGAAGATTTGGAAAATATCCTGATTCCAACACCTGCCGGGCAGCAGATTCCTCTCATTCAATTGGCGGATATTCGTTATGTGAGAGGACCGCAAATGATTAAATCTGAGGATACCTTTCTTATTGGTTATGTCATTTTTGATAAAGAAGAAGGCTATGCTGAAGTGGATGTGGTAGAAAATGCCCAGGAATATTTGCAGAACTTAACTCTGTCGGGTAAATTTGACATTCCTGCAGGCATAAACTACAGGTTTACAGGCTCTTATGAAAATCAGATTCGGGCAGCCAAACGGTTGTCAATTATTTTCCCCGCAGTACTTGCAATCATTTTACTCATACTATACCTGCAATTTAATGAGAGTAGAATTGTAGTATTAATTTTTGCGGGAATCTTTATTGCCTGGTCAGGAGGATTCATTCTCATCTGGTTGTATAATCAAAGCTGGTTTTTAAACTTCTTCGGATTGAGGGAATTATTCCATATTGGAAATACAAATTTATCCGTAGCCGTATGGGTTGGCTTTTTGGCATTATTTGGCATAGCAACCGATGACGGTGTTCTCATGGCAACCTATTTGAAACAACGGTTTAAAGCAGTACAACCCAAATCAAAAGAGGAAGTAATGGAGGCTGTTATATTTGCAGGACAGCGCCGTGCAAGACCAGCTCTCATGACCATTGCAACTACCCTGTTAGCACTAATCCCAGTACTAACTTCTACAGGCAAAGGAGCGGATATTATGGTACCAATGGCTATTCCTGTGTTTGGGGGAATGGTCTTTGTTATCACCAGTATTTTTATCGTACCTGCCTTATTCGGGTGGGTAGAACTAAAGAAACTACAACAATAAATAAAGGAAACAAAAATGAAGAAAATACTACTCAGCGTCATTTCTCTCATCATCTTGATTGGATGTGGAGGAAATAAAACAGAATCAGCACAGGTTCACAAACAGACATCCGATGACCCTGCTGATAAAATGACAATAGATGAAACCCTTATCTATTACACCTGCCCCATGGAAGAACACCGTAACGAGTCCAGCGATGAACCGGGGACATGTTCAAAATGCGGAATGAGTCTTGCTGCAGGCGTGATGACAGACGAAGGAAATCATGATTTTTACGGCTGTCCCATGCTCGTTCACAGCCATATCCATGAAGATAAACCAGGCAAATGTGTGGACTGTGGAATGAATCTGAAGCCTATGCGACTCATTAAATAGCGATCAAAAAAGGAATGAAGGCGATTCAAAACTGGAATGATGCAATGATCCAGTTTTCCATCATAGTTGATACATACAAGGAGGATTTGCAGGCAAAATATTTCCAAGAAATATTATAATAAGATATTTGTATCCTATTATAATATAATATTAGCTTTACCCTGTTATTTTTGATGATATCATGGGAAACAGGGTTTTAAATATTTTAAAAAATGTTGTTGCAATATGCTTGGTTTTATATTCCTGTGAAAGGGCGAAGAAACCTGTTAATGAAATTATTGCACCAAATTCATGGATAGATGCTACTGAAAAAATAATTCCTCTATCTGATGATTTAATTAATCATGGTAAAGAGACATATACCAATTATTGTCAACTATGCCACGGACCTGCGGGAGACGGTGATGGAAAGGTTGCAAAACACATGACCACAAAACCCAGAAACTTTAAATATGGGAAATTTAAATTTAAGACCACTTCACCAGGGAATCCACCCAAGCCAATTGACATTTTTAGAACGATCACAAATGGTATTCAACATTATGGTATGCCTTCATTCTATCATTTATCCATCGAAGAAAGGTGGGGATTAGTCTATTACATAATGAGCCTGGATACAACCAATCGCAATTTCTCTGCCTATGAGTCTTACCAATCCTCTACTGATCAAATGAATAATCAATCCAATATACAAGAAGGGGAAAAACTATTTGATGAATTTGGTTGCCGTAAATGCCATTTTGAAAAACAGGAATTGGTAGAATCATCAGTTGAAGATATGGATGATTTTTGGGATGACGACGAGGATGATCAAAATTTAATGGATGATTGGGGCAGAATAACTTTCCCCACTGATTTCACAAAGGGAAGTAAAACATTTAAAACAGGGAATACCCCTGAAGATATTTATAGAGTATTGGTAACAGGTGTAGAAGGAACTCCCATGCCATCATTCCAAGGTGTATCCGAAAATGATGAGATGAGTTTGTGGAGTATTGCTTTGTATTTATCAGATTATATAAAGAATGTTGATCATAATATAAAAACAAGATGGGAAGAAATTTATATTGCTCAATTTGAAAACCATGAAAGTAATACGATTATCGAGACACCAGAAGAAAACAACTGGTCAACTAATAATTCCAATAATTACAAAATATCACATAACCCCGAAAAGAGTTGTCTTGGCTGCCATGAAGGTATTGAAGAAATCAATGACACCATGCATGATTATATTTTCGCTTTGGGGGGTAGTCATGAAGGCAGGTCTTGTGTAGTATGCCATGAAGGTAACCCAGACGCATCCAAAAAAGATGATGCACATTTAAATATGTTCCCAAATCCAGGTGCTATGTGGGTAGTTAGTACAGGAAAAGGATGTGGTAAATGCCATAGTGGACGGAATGATTTAAAGACTTTAAAAACCCATCAAATGCCTCATCCTACTGGTGGAGAACTTATGGAAGTTGTTTCCACTGCTACGGATCCAAGTGGACTAAGCGGTTCAAATCATGTTTACAGAATGCAGCGTGGGTTAATGGCGACAGAATTTGGTAAAGCATCTCATACCCTCATGTCAAATGGAGTCGTTCCAAAAGGAGATTATAAATTTGCAGATTACCATATGGACGACCCTGATGGGTTAGTACCAATGGTCGGCACAGAGGATTATAAAGAATTTATCAGAAAATCAATATTAGAGAAATTCATCAAACCTGCAGATTCTTCGCAAAGTATTCCAACATTCGATAAAGGAATGAAACTTTGGAATGATGAAGTAAAATCTGCATTTTCTGATTATTATCGTAAAGAATGTGGCAGGTGCCATGTTTGGGAGGAAGGCAGAAGAAAGCGTGGTGATTTGCGCGCTGGTGGTTGTTCAGCCTGCCATGTTCTTTACACCAATGATGGTATTTATGAAGGGAATGATCCTACTATCCCTAAAGATAAGCCTATTCACCCAATGAAGCACGAAATCACCTTGAAAATTCCCGCAACTCAATGTAATCATTGTCATACACGTGGTAAACGTATCGGCACAACCTATGTAGGTGCATTTGAATTTGATTATAAAACCGATGGAAAAGCACCACCATGGGATGAAGAAGGCAATGCCCAAGATTTGCTTTATACAAAAGATTACTTGAAAGTGAGAGAAGATGTGCATTTTGAACGAGGTATGCAATGTATTGATTGTCATACATCCATAGATGTGCACGGAGATGGTAATCTCTACCCAACTACTTTATACCAGGTTGAGATTCAATGTGCAGATTGCCACGGTACTCCTGAAAAATATCCATGGGAACTGCCAGTTGGTTTCGGTACTCCAGTAACTTTGGATGGGGAACGGGGTTTATTCAACACTGATACAGCTTCCTATTTACTTACTTCGAGAGGGAACCCTCGTTCAAATTTAATTAAAAATGGTGATCAGGCTGTTCTAACGAGTTATTATGACGGAACAAAACATGACATTCCCTTACTAAAAGAAAAGCAAATTCACAATACCTGGAAAACAGAGCAGGGTAAAGTAGCTATGTCAATTGTCAATCAACACATTGATAAGCTGGAATGTTACTCCTGCCATTCGACTTGGGCACCTCAATGTTATGGATGTCATACAAAATATGATCGGAGGGAATTAGCTACAGATTGGGTGATGACCGGGGCTCATCATGATCCTCATACTGGAAAACAAAATATCGTAAAAACACCGGGTAAAGTAACAATTGAAAACCGGAGTTTTTTACGATGGGAAGACCCAATGCTTGGTATCAATTTAAAAGGAAAAGTATCACCAGTTATTCCCGGATGCCAGGTCTTTTTTACCTATGTAGATTCAGCAGGAAATATACATGACCTAAATAAAGCATATAAATTAGAGGATGGAACATTTAATCCAACCATGGCTCCCGTTCAACCACACGCTAATTCAATACCTGCACGAACCTGTGAAAGTTGTCATACAAATCCTAAAACCATCGGATATGGGACATCAAATTCAAGAAGTGTGGGAAAAATTGATGGAGACCGTCCAATGTTTCAAAACTTAGCTGAAGGATTATATGGAGATATTCCAGGAAGTGAAACAGCAAAATGGCAAGTCCCTAAAATACCGGATTACCCTTATGCATTAGATCAATTGGTTACTCGTTCCGGTAAACAAGTACAAAACATGCCGCATGTTGAGGATAGACCATTAAATAAAGAAGAGCGTGATAAAGTAGAACGAGAAGGCGTCTGTATCGCCTGTCATAAGCATTATAACACAGATGATTGGGATAAAATCAGAATCAAATTAAAGAAAGATTTGGGTTTACCAGAGGGATACGCATTGACACCCGAACAACATGACAAAGCTGTTGAACATGCTCTTAAATCACTAATAAAATAATTATGTACTGGGAATCATTATCATTTGAAGAGATTAAATCCAGGATTTTTGAGGCATTGGAAATTAATTCTAGTTTTTATAACCATCAAATAATGGGACTGCCAGCCACGTACTTAGACCCCAAAATCTTTCCAAATGATGCAGAGTTCCTTAAAAATTCACCCTTTATTAAATGTTTAATAGAAAACCCTAATCATATTGGAATACATACTTATCATTCATCTTTACCGTCATTTAAAGGTACTCAAAAAATAGAGTTAGATTTACTTCGAATTTGTGCTGAAGAAATATTTAATGCTGACAGTGGATCATATGACGGCTATATCTCTCCCGGGGGGACTGAGTGCAATATTCAGGCATTATGGATATTTAGAGAATATTTTAGGAAAAAATACAAAGTTGAATCAGCAGAAATTGCTGTCTTATTTTCAGAGGATTCCCACTATTCGGTTTATAAGGCGTGTAATATTCTACAGTTACAATTTCATAAAATCAATGTTAATAATGACAACCGCCAATTGGATATAGACCATTTAGAGCGAACAATAAAAAGATTGAAACAATTAGGCATTAAATATTTCATTTTTGTTTTAAATCTTGGAAGCACCATGTTTGGATCGGTTGACCCCATAGATAAAATCAGTACAATTATCAATTCTTTTAGTTTACAATGTAAAATACACATTGACGCTGCTTTTGGTGGGTTTATATTCCCTTTCACCTGCCCTAATCACCAATTTCAATTTAATAACCCAATAATAGATTCTATTTCATTAGATGCACATAAAATGTTGGAAGCACCTTATGGTACCGGAATATTTCTCATCCGGAAAGGGATGGTCGACAATATATCAACCAGTGAAGCAAGCTATATAGAAGGATTGGATCATACATTATGCGGTTCAAGGTCTGGTGCAAATGCAATAGCAACATGGATGATTTTAAATGTCTATGGCTCAGAAGGAATGGTAGAGCATATGAGGAATTTTGTTGAAAAAACTGATGAGATTTGCAATGCTCTAAATAGTTTGGGGATAAAATATTTCAGAAACGATAATATGAATGTTGTTGCTATTCTAAACGGGCAAATCCCGGAATACATCTGTAAAAAATACACACTGGTTCCAGATACCCATGTTGAAAAGCCAAGTTGGTGGAAAATTGTGGTTATGGAACATGTTAATTGGGATATCATCAATCAATTTATTAAAGAGTTAAAAGAAGTTAAAAGCGAACCAATCGGAATTTGTTAAGCTAATTATTAGTAGGAGGATTCTATTAAATTAGAATACACTTTTAAAAATAGGAAATACACCTCCAAAGTATCTATTTGAAATGAACCCATTTTTTCAAAAAGGAAAAAAATTATTCAATGAAGGTAAAATTCATGAAGCTCACACTACCTGGGAAAAAATTTGGAAGAATGGAAATGAAAATTCCAGAAAACAGATTAAAGGGTTTATTCAATTATCGGGAGCTATTTTAAATAATGAATTTGGTAAAAAACATGCGGCAGAATATTTGTTGAAGAAGGCAACTGAAAATATATCACAATTAAGTAATGGAGAATTCGATATAGATATTAAAAACATAGTTAGTCAGATAAAAAAATATTCTCTACTAATTAAAGATGATATATGCTGCTGTCAAAATATGAACATAAAACTATAATAAAAGAAAGGAATCAAAATATTTAATGAATAACTTTATTAAAAAAGGTGGACTGAATTTTTCCAGACTATTGACCGGAATATGGTTTCTGGATCCCCCCAAAGATGTTTCTCTGGATGGATACAGGATTGACAATGTCATTCAATATACAGACTTGGTCATCACAATTTACTTCAGTATTGTTGTGTTTCTCATCCTGTATTTTATATTGAAATATCGTAATCGCCCCGGACACAAAGCAGTGTATGACAAAGGGAATTCACGGAAACATATCGGATTTACTGTGGGAATGGGTTTGTTGGTTTTCTTATCAATCGATGTAGTAATTGAAGGCATGTCATTCAGAGATTTAAAAGAAGCATTTTGGAAATTCCCAAAAGGTGAAAATGTATTAAAAGTGGAAGTGATGCCACAGCAGTTTGCCTGGAATTTCAGATATGCGGGAACAGATGGTGAATTTGGTACTGAAGATGATTTGATACCGACACAAAACCAGATGCATATTCCGGTAAACACACCCGTTATTATTCAAATTGCACCATACGATGTAATCCATTCCTTTTTTATCCCAAACTTTAGGGTAAAAGTGGATGCCACACCGGGTATGGTGAATACCATGTGGTTCCAGGCCACGGAAACAGGAAAGTTTGAAATTGCCTGTGCAGAACTCTGTGGCAACAGTCATTACCGGATGAAAGGATTTCTTACGGTTGAAACGAATGAAGAATTTAATAATTGGTTGAATACTATTGAAGAAGAAGGCCCTGAGGATGAATGGGGCGATGAAGAAGATGGAATACCTACCCGTTGGGGGTGGAATTGGAAGGAGTCAATTTAAATGAAAAGTAATAACGAGACATTTTGGACAAAATATATTTTTTCAACAGACCACAAAGTAATTGGTAAACAATTCCTATGGTTAGGAATCTTTTTCCTTCTCTTTGGAGGATTCCAGGCAATGTTGATTCGCTGGTCTCTCTCAAATAATATGGAACCCCTGCCCTGGTGGCTACTAGGGAAATTCCTTTATCAGGCTTCACCGGTTGGTGCAGGAATCATAGGACCTGATGCCTATAATCAACTCTTCACCATGCATGGAACCATCATGATATTTTGGGCTATTACACCTATATTAATCGGAGCATTCGGGAATTTCTGTATTCCATTACAAATTGGTGCTCCCGATATGGTTTTCCCAAAATTGAATATGATCTCATTCTGGACAATGTTCTTAGCTTCGGTGGTATTATTACTCTCATATTTGTTACCGGAAGGGACAGCAGCCGGAGGATGGACATCCTATCCACCCCTAAGTACACCTGTTGGAGGAATACCGGGGCAGGGGCAGACTTTATGGACATTATCATTAACTCTAGCGGGTACCTCAACATTAATGGGAGCTATAAATTATATTACTACCATTGTCAGACTTCGTGCCCCGGGAATGGGATATTTCAAAATGCCACTTACTACCTGGGGGTTATTTCTAACAAGCATACTCAATGCACTTTTTGTTCCAATTATTGCTGCAGGACTTATTATACTTTTATTGGATAATGTAGCAGGAACACAGTTTTTAATTGCGGGGCAAAAAGCAACAATTCCCGGAGGAGATCCACTTTTATACCAACATGTCTTCTGGATTTTTGGACATCCTGAAGTTTATATATTGATCCTACCGGCATGGGGAATTGTATCTGATTTGTTATCGGTTTTTTCAAGAAAACCAGCATTTGGATATAAAATGACTGCAATTTGCATGTGTACCATTACTACTTTAAGTGCAGTTGTTTGGGGACACCACATGTACACAACAGGAATGAGCCCACTGTTGGGTAAAGCATTTATGTTCTTAACATTACTCATAAGTATTCCATCATCTATATTTTTCCTCAATTGGCTCGGCACTTTATGGCGGGGATCTTTACGATTTGAAGTCCCAATGCTGTTTGCAATATCTGTGATGTGGGTTTTTGGTTTGGGAGGACTTACTGGGCTGTATAATGCAACCATTACATCTGATATCTATTTACATGATACCTATTTCGTAGTCGGTCATTTCCATTACACCATGGCAGCCTCTGTTTTATTTGGTGGGTTTGCTGCGATTTACTTTTGGTTCCCAAAAATGTTCGGTAGGAAAATGGATAGCAGATTGGGGAAAATCCACTTTTGGTTTTCATTTATACCTTTGAATTTAGTTTTCTTTAATATGATGGTCATGGGATATGCCGGACATCATCGCAGAATCTTTGATCCATCAGAATATGATTTTTTAGCACCTGTATTGGGATTAAACAATTTCATGACTATAACAGCCTTTATACTTGGAATTGCTCAGATTGTTTTTGCTATTAATTTCGTATTAAGCTTAGTCAAAGGACGGAAATCAGAAAAAAATCCATGGCAGGCAGCTACTCTTGAATGGACGGTTGATTCCCCTATTCCCCATGGAAATTTTGCAGCAATACCAACCGTAGTAAATGGTCCCCATGAATATAGTCATCCCTCATTAAAGGATCGGGACTGGATTGCTCAATCTGAACCAATACCTTCATAAAGTATGATGCAGACCTTATCCACACTAAGAAAAATCCCACAAAAAGAAGAGGATTATTTCACTTCTAAGTTGGGGATGGTTATTGTAATCGGATCGCTGACCATGTTTTTTATAACCCTTTTAATAAGTTATAGCATTCTAAGGGCACGGTCAGGATTTTGGGGTGAATATTCTTTTGAAATCATTCCAACATTACTTGCTTATATAAATACTGGAGTAATTCTACTAAGTAGTTTTACGCACATTAAGGGATTGCAATCAATAAAATACAAATGTAAGGAATTAACTCTAAAATGGATAAATACGACAATAATTCTCGGGATTATATTTCTTATATTCCAAATAGTCCTATGGTTTCTCCTCACAAATAATGGATTTATTATGACTTCCAGTCAGATCAGCGGAGTTTTTTATTTATTATCAGGTCTTCATGGAATTCATATCCTAGGCGGATTAATTATTCAGATATGGTTAAACAGGAAAATTCATCTAATTGATAATTACCAATCACAAGTTAGGTTAGTGGGAATGTTCTGGCATTTCCTGACAGTTGTTTGGTTAATTATCTTCATAACAGTAATAATTATTTAACACATTAATAGAAAGAAGAATATGAATCAAAATCAAACAGTTACATTGACATTAAATGATCCATTTGGTAAAGCTACGACAGGTAAATTGGGGATGTGGCTCTTTATAATTATTGATGGATTATCATTTGCAGGTTTATTGATTGCAGGAGTAGCTTTACGGGCTTCTTATTCCTCATGGCCTGTTGCGGGTGAAATATTGGATATTCCACTGACTGCCTTCAATACATTTCTACTTATCTGTACCAGTTTTACCATGGTCATGGCTTTGAACGCCATCCAAAGGGGAAATCAAGCAGGATTAAAGAAGTATTTGGGATTGACCATGGCAGGAGGTATTATTTTCCTGGGTATCCAGGTTTGGGAGTATTACCATTTTATTGCAGAAGGATTTGTAATCTCCACAAGTATTTATTCAGCAGTTTTCTACGTGACTACCTGTTTCCATGGACTTCATGTATTGACTGGTGTTATTTATATAGCATGTATTTTACGATTGGCAAATCTTGGTGTATTTTCAGCAGATAATTGGGATCGTATAGAAATATTAGGGCTATTCTGGCATTTTGTAGATTTAGTCTGGATATTGGTCTTTACTATTATTTATTTAATATAAAAGGAGAAATTAATTATGAATGATCATAAGTCAACTTATTTAAAAAATGCTATATGGCTTGCAATATTAACAATCTTAGAAGTCGGAATTACCTATTTAGCAATTTCCAGAACGAGTCAAATTGTATTATTACTTGCCTTTGCTGTGACCAAGATGATGTTAGTGGCGATGATATATATGCATTTGAGGTATGAAACCAAAGTATTAAAACAGATTCTATTTATCCCAATTCCAGCTGGAATATTATTTACAGTTGCCTTAATGTATGATATTCCATTTAGGTGGGTTGTTTAATTAATGAACATTAGATATTGGATATTATTATCAATATTTTTTACAGCAACCTGGGCTTGCCCCTATTGTGCTGGGCAAAGTGGTGAAAGTTATATTCAGCAAGTAATCATCCCCATCGGTGCTTTACTGCTATCGCCATTTGTCATTATGGGTTCAATAACCCTCATTATTTATTTAAATAGAAATAAATCGAGATAATAAATATGATAAACGTAAAAAAAATCCATCATGTAGCGTATCGGTGTCATGATGCGAAAGAAACTGCTGAATTCTACAAGAAATATTTAAACATGGATTTAATGCTTATCTTCGCAGAAGACAGGGTACCTTCCACAAAAGAAGATAATCCATATATGCATATTTTTTTAGATGCCGGCATGGGAAATGTATTGGCATTTTTCGAACTACCCAAATCTCCAAAAATGGGACGTGACGAAAATACGCCAGAATGGGTACAGCATATTGCATTTGAAGTTGAATCGATGGATGAGCTAGAGAAAGTAATGGAAACCGTAAAATCAGATGGATTTGATGTCCTTGGCCCTACTGATCATACTTTGTTTAAGTCTATTTACTTTTTTGATCCAAATGGACATCGGTTAGAATTGGCAGTAAATACACCAATTGAAAAAGATAAGATGAAAATTTTGATGAATAATGCAGGGGAAATGTTAGAGGAATGGAGCAAAACCAAAAGACCACCTCGACAAAATGCGTGGCTTCACCAAAAAGAATTTGAAGGAGTAGAAAATGAATAATCCATTGAAAATGCGTGGTATTGAATTTACTGAATTTGCATCTCCAGATAACTCTTATATGGAGAAAATATTCACTGAGTTTGGTTTTTCAAAACTTAAAAAACATAATGAAAAGGATATTCATTATTTTAATCAAAATGATATCCATTTTTTATTGAACCATGAAAAAAGTGGATTTGCAAGAAATTTCGCCAATGAGCATGGCCCCGCCATTTGCTCTATGGGATGGAGAGTTGATGACGCAGAATTTGCATTAATTGAAGCCGTCAGAAGAGGTGCAGTTTCAGTTGATGATAATGATAAAGATTTACCATATCCTGCCATATTTGGAATTGGTGATAGCCTCATCTATTTTATCGATAATTTTGAATCACATAATACCTTATGGCAAACTGATTTTGTAGAATTAGACAATCCCTGCGTAGTTGAGTCAAAGGGATTTTTAACTATTGATCATTTGACCAATAATGTAGAAAAAGGTACCATGGAAACATGGGCAAAATTCTATAAAGAGGTTTTTGGTTTTGAAGAAGTAAGATATTTTGACATCAAAGGAACTAAAACTGCTTTATTGTCTTATGCACTTCGAAGTCCTGACGGTTCATTTTGTATTCCTATCAATGAAGGTAAAGACGATAATAATAATCAAATTGATGAATATTTAGTTGATTATAATGGTCCTGGTGTTCAGCATTTAGCATTTTTAACTAATGATTTGGTTAAATCTTGTGATTTGTTATCCAGCACAAATATTCAAACTCTTGACATTTATGATGATTATTATGAAAATATTTTTGATCGAGTTCCCTGGGTAAAGGAAGATAGGGAAAAAATAATAAATCATCAAATTTTGGTAGACAGTCAAGCTGATAATACTTATCTACTGCAAATATTTACCAAAAATTTATTTGGTCCTATTTTCATTGAACTTATTCAACGAGAAGGTGATAATGGATTTGGAGAAGGAAATTTTCAGGCATTATTTGATTCTATTGAATTGGATCAAATGAAGCGAGGTGTGATTTAAATGCATACAAAAACTGAAAGAGTATTTACTCCCGATGAAAAATCTATCTGGAATAAGATTTTATCAATCCAAGAAACCAAGAGGCAAAATCAAATAGTTGATATTTTTACTGACGGTGTTGAAAAGTTGGAGATTTCTTCTGAATATATACCTCAACTTTGGGAAGTAAATGATACACTTGAATCTCTCACCGGATTTAAAGGTCAGTATGTGACCGGTCTTGAGGATGGAAATAGTTTCTATAAAATGTTGTCGGAGAGAGTATTTCCCATCGGAAACTTTGTAAGAAGTGATGAAGACTTAAATTACACGCCTGCACCAGATATGGTCCACGATTTATACGGACATATCCCATTCTTTGTTAATTCAGAATATGCTGATTTTTGTCAAAAATATGGTGAACAAACATGCCAGGTAGTGGATAATCCTGAAAAACTGAGGATGTATGAACGCTTTTTTTGGTTTACCATAGAATTTGGACTTATTAATACTTCTAAAGGTAAGAGAATTTTTGGGGCTGGAATTGCATCTTCCGTAGGTGAATGTGAATATGCACTAAGCGATAAGCCTATAGTTCATCCATTCGATATTGACCATATAATAAATCATGAATTTAGAATCGATAAAATGCAGGAAGAATTATTTATACTTGATTCCATAGAACAACTTTATAATTCTTTAGATGAATTGAAGGAGAAAATAACTGAAAAATCATAGTTTAATTTCAAAAAATACTCAAGTTGCATTGATGTGGTTCGTTACAATTATGATAGGTGGATTTGTTGGTATCTCCATTATATTTAGAGATTTTAACAATGGATTCGGGACGGTAACTTTTGGTCCTACTTTTGATTTTAATTATGTATCAGAAAATGGAGATATATTTTCGTCTGAAAAATTATCTGGAAAAGTATGGATAGGTCATGGGTTAGCGTCTGAGTGTATTAAAAGTGAAGAATGTGAATCATATGTAGAAATGTATGCATCAATACATGAATCATTAAAAGATAATGATGATGTAACTATGATTTCATTTATCAATGGTGACTCAGCCATAATAAATGCAATAAAATCAGAATATCTAATAAAACCTGAAAAATGGAAATTTTTACATACACCCGAATCAGATTTTGAATATATCCAACAATATCAAAACCGTCGATATGAAAATGCGTTTATAGTAGATCAAAATGGAATAATCAGAGGAATCTACAATATGCAGTCAATACAAGATGCAAAAAAACTTGTTAAAGAAGTTAGAAAACTTATTTAGGAAAAGGATTCTCCAGGGAAATTCAATCCAAAGAGAACCTGACCTTTTTGGTTTCGGGCTAACCTCTATCAGTCAATTCGGTGAAATTAAGGAAATTTTTACTTTTGATGACTTGGTGAATCTTACTGATAACGGCTTTGTAATACCCAATACAGGAAGACTTTTTATTCGAAATATTGCCATGAAATTTGATAAATATTTAATAACAGATAAATCACTCTATTCTAAAACAGTCTAATGGTGATAAATTTTAACCTTAATATGTTTTCCGAATCTGTGAAACACGCCATTCAGGCAATGATTTATCTTGCAGTGCATGATGGGAAGTTAGTGATGGTCAACCAAATTGCTGAGGATTACAACATCCCCAAATATTATCTTGCGAAAATTGTCCAGACTCTCTCAAAACATCACCTGGTGAAATCCACCCGCGGAAGGAATGGTGGAATCCAGCTGAATAAAAAAGCTTCTGATATCCGGGTGATAGATGTCATTCATGCCATTGAGGGACCTCCAGGTGAAAAGGAAATGTGTATTTTTGGTTTGGATGTCTGTTCAGACTCCGTTCCCTGTCCTATTCATGATGTATGGAAAAATATGAAGGCGGATATCAAGGATAAGCTCATCCACCAGAACTTGAAACATTTGGCTCAGGAAGTTCATCGCAAACGTGAAATCATAGCCAAGCTTTAAACTCCCCCAAGACATAGATATAGAGCCTTCTCTTTTTCAAGCTTTTCTCAAAAGACTACTCCATTAGTTCAGATTTTCCGTTAGTTTTGTAGGCAAACATTACGGAAACACGAACTCTTGTGTAGCGGGATAAAAAGGAATGTATCGCTGCCCTGCCTGCAGGCAGGGCAGACAGTTAAATCCCTATAACCCTCCTACATTTTACCACGGCGGGCAAGTACAAAAATAGCCGCTGAGTTTCAGTGGCTATCTGATTTGACAGGAGTTCGAACCTGTCTTGCCTGTCCGGCTTTTGACGGGGTGGGGAAGGTTATGGCATATTCCACAAACGCCGGATCTATGGATATTGTAGGACGAATGAACGGATGTTATCAATCCCCTGAATGTAGTTCTCTGGTTTCCGGGATGGTTACCCGGATAATCCAATCCTTATTTAAGCTCATGAGTCCGGTAATGGCATTATCTGTAACTTGCAGATACCCGAAAAAGCTTTTTGCGTCAGCTGCCCAAGCTAAATCTGCCACTATAAATTCGGGAGTGTTTTCTTTATCAAATTGGGAAAAGGGAGATAAAAAAGGATTATTCAATAATGTGATTCGTTGTTTATTGGAACCGTCGGAATTCATCATCCAATAATCGGTACCCCTGGAAAGTAACAGGTAGGACGGTCCCGGCTCTCGGGTACTCATCCACACAATTTTCTTCCCGTCCGGAGATATTGCAGCATGTTCATTGTATCCTGTATTCGTCAGCTGGACTGTTTTGCCGGATTCAATATCCAATGTATAAATATCTGCAAGAAGCGCTGAACTACCCCTTCGGAAATTGCTGGTGAAAATGAGCTTCTTTCCATCAGGGTCAAATCCGTGATTTTCATACCAAACACCCTCATCTCCCGGGGTATGACTGCTGATATTTGTTAAACTCGGGAAATCTGAATTGATATTGAAATCTGCAATCATTAATTCCCAGCCGCCCAATTCCCGCCCTGTCCAAAAAGGAATAAATATTTTTTTCATTTCACTCCAACTCAACTGTGTTCCCTGTCTGTTGAAATGGGGATGGAGTACGCCGTATTTCATTCCTTTCGGAACTTTCCGTAAAATCTCCGCGCGATCGTTTTTCAAGTCAAATAACCAAATGTCGTTATACACACCAATCCCCGGAGATGATAGCCACGATAATTTTTGAATAAACGCTCCCTTCTTGGATACTTGAAATACAAAATAACGCATACCCGGATGCCATTCCGGTTGGCCGATGTGAACATTTGCCGGGATATCTGGATGATTACATGTGACACAACGGTCGTCTGTACCGTCGGCATTCATAATAAAAACATCGTAAAATCCATCTCCCCCAATTCTGTCGTGGATAATCAAATTGTTTTCATGGTGATAATCAAGACGACCGCCATTTTGTGTAA